>JBBDXE010000013.1:381449-418411 GCA_040902505.1 Dehalococcoidia bacterium
CCGCCCCCGCCCCCCCCCCCGTCCCCGTCCTCAACTTCCTCCCCACCGCCCTCGACCCCGCCGGCCGCGCCCAGCAGTCACTCGACATGCTCCGCGCCCTCGCCCCCCGCTGACCGCCCACCTGTCTTTACGAGCAAAGCCGGTCATTTCGAGCAGGCCGGGTCATTCCGGGCGAACCGGTCATTCCGAGCGAAGCGAGGAATCCTCGCGCGCGGTAGTGGGTCAGTTTGAGGGCGAGGGAGGAGGCGCGGACTCCAAACTGATCCCGTGCTGGCTGGTCGGCGAGCGCACACAGCACGACGCGATCTCGTTCATGTCCGACCTGGCCGACCGCCTGAACCAGCGGGTACAGATCAGCACAGACGGCCTCAAGGCATACCTCGACGCAGTCGAGATCGCTTTCGGCGCAAACGTGGACTTCGCCCAGATCATCAAGGAATACGGCAAAGACCCAGCCGCACCGGAGACCCGCTACAGTCCCGCCAAGTGCCTCAGCGCCGACCGGCGAGTGATCATGGGCGATCCCGACCAGCGCCACATTTCGACCAGCTACGTAGAGCGCCAGAACCTTACGATGCGGATGGGTATGCGGCGGTTCACTCGGCTGACGAACGCCTTCTCTAAGAAGGTCGAAAACCTAGCCGCTGGTGTCAGCCTTCACTTCATGCACTACAATTTCGCCCGGAAGCACATCAGTCTCAACGGCGAGACTCCCGCGATGGCCGCAGGCGTGACGGATCACGTTTGGTCGCTGGAAGAAATTGCTGGGCTTCTAGATTGAAACTGACCCACTACCTCGCGCGCCGATCATCCGACACAAGTGCAGGGCTGGCGTGGCAAACACACAAGGGGAGGCCTGTGGCCTCCCCCTAACAGAATCCGCGAAGGATCGCGTGGCCCACTCGAGCCCTAGCCCACGGCGAATGCCGGGTCCAGCTCAAACCGCACCACCATCGACTTCGCCCCGCCCACCTGCAACACCCCCCTCACCCCTCCCCTGTCATGCTGAGCGACGCGAAGCATCTCGCGGACAGCACGATCCGTTGTGCCAGAACCTCCCCCGCGACCCGGGCAAGAGACAAGCATAGGGCCGGTGGCCTCCCACCAACCCCAATCGGTGAAACCTGTGGTTCCGAGGCCCCTCGAGCCCTACCCCACGGCGAACGCCGGGTCCAGCTCGAACCGCACCGTCATCGACTTCGCCCCGCCCACCTGCAGCACCCCGCCCTCACCCGCGTCGACGATCTCCAGCCCCTTGATGCGGGGCGCCAGTGTGCGCGCGGCGATATCCCCTTCCAGCCGCGCCAGCGGCGCCCCCAGGCAGTAGTGGATCCCCATCCCGAACCCCAGGTGCCGGTTCGGCTCCCGGTCGATGATGAACTCGTCCGCCCGCTCGAACGCCTCCTCGTCCCGGTTCGCCGACCCCAGCAGCGCCAGCAGCCGGTCGCCCTTCGGGATCGTCACCCCCCGCAGTTCCACGTCGCGCGTCGTCCGCCGGATCGTCGCCGGGAAAGGCGGATAGTACCGCAGCGCCTCCTCGATAAAGCTCGGCACCAGGTCCAGGTTCGCCCGGAGCTGGTCCAGCACCTCCGGCAGGTCCGCGAACACCCGCGCCATGTTGAAGAGCAGCCCCGTTGTCGTCTCGTTCCCCGCCACCAGCAGCACCCGCGACACCACCAGCAGGTCTTCGAGGCTTAACCGCCCTTCCTCTTCCGACTCCGCGTGCACCAGCGCGCTCAGCAGGTTGTCCTGCGGGTGCTCCCGCAACCGCTCGATGTACCCCTTGAAGTACGTGTCGAACTCGGTGTTGATCGACTCCATGTCCGCGTTGTCCGGGTCGAACAGCGTCGTCCCGATGCTCTCGATGATCGCGTCCGACCACCGCTTGAACGTCGCCAGATCGCCGTCCCCGACCCCGAGCATCTTCGCGATCACGCCGACCGGCAGCGGGTAGGAGAACCCGGCCACGTAGTCCGGCTCCTCCTTCCGCAGCATCGCGTCGATCAGCTCGTCGCAGTTCTGCTGGATGAAGCCCCGTTGCAACTCGACCATGCGCGGCGTGAACGCCTTCGTCAGCAGCCCCCGCATCCGCGTGTGGACCGGCGGGTCGTCGAACAGGATCGTCGGCGGCCGCGGCTCACCCCGCTCATCCGCTGCCGACACCCGCGACGAGAAGGTCTCCGGGTCGCGCAGCACCCGCAGCACGTCGTCGTACTTCGCCACCCCCCAGAACCGCTCCCCGATCTTCACCACCGGGCTGTTCGCCCGGAGCATCTTGAACAGCGGGAAGGGGTCGCCCTGGAAGATGGGCACATCGAAGCCGTCGCCCAGCGGCCCCGGCGCGGTCGGCTCGGTCGTTGCGGTCTCGGCCATCATGGCCTCCATTCGTTGCGCTTCGGCCAATATTTCGCTGATACGAAAACTATCTCCGGAGCCCCGCCCTGTCAAGCCCTCAGTAGCGCAGGATCGCCCCGGCCCCGTGCCGGCCCAACCCCTGGCTTCCGCCGCTGATGGCGTGCACGCGGGCGTCCGTGTGCAGCGCCGCCCGCACGGCCGCTTCCGCCACGTCATCCACGTGCCACAACCCTTCACCGCAGAAGGGGCAGACCTGGAGCTCGTCGCCGCGTGCAAGGACGTGCCCCTCCGGACATTCTACGCCCGCGCCGCCCGGCATGCCCGCCAGCACGAGCACGTGGACGCGGCCCTCCGCGAGGGCCTGTAGCGTATCGTCCCAGCCCAGTACTGCGTGCGCCCCCTTCCTTGCCCCCACCGTCAGCTCCTCGACAAGCTCGCGGTCTTCCTGCTGCCGGGCTGCCGCCTCCACATCAGCCACACGGCCGACGATCTCGGCCGTGCCCGCGAACATCTCGATGGGCAGCGTGCCTACGACCAGCCCGGCCAGCGCCCGCGGCAGCACCACCCGGAGCGCCACGAGCGCCTCTTCCGGACCACCGAGCACGAGCGTGTGCAACGGCCGCTCTTGCGCGATCGCCCACAGCCGTTCCGCCGTGCGCCGGGCGTGCTCGTGCAGGTGATGCTCGCGGTGCCGGGCGTACCGCGCTTGCAGGTAGCCGCCCCAGCCACCGACGCTCGTCCGCCCGAGGCCGTCCGCCTCGATCATCACCTCCTCCTCCACCTCGCCGAGGAACACCGTCAAGATGCGCGCCCGGCCCTTGTCGAAGACGACGATGCCGTAGCGGCGATGCTCGTCGATGGCCGCGATCAGCGGAGAAAGAACGGGCCGCGGCTCGAACCGCGCCAGCGGGCGCACCGGCGTGCGCAGTGGCAGGACGGCGCGCAGGCTGCCCGGTCCGCTGAAGAACATCGCCACGGCGCGGCCGGGCGCCTCCTCCCAGGCCCGCACCTCCTCCGTGACAGCCGCGATCTCGTACTCCAGCCTGCCCCCCAGCCAGGCATCGTGCGGTCTGGCGTGCAGCGGCTTCCACAGCTCGATCAGCGCCGCCTCGTACCCCTCGCGGCCGGCGGTCGCCGGGTCGATATCCAGGTACACGCTGAGGACGCCCTCATCATGGTGGAACTCGACCAGCTCCCGAATCATCGACTCGATGCGGCGTCCATCGGTTGCGCGCGTTTTCGTACGTGGCATGTCCGTCCTCCCGGCTTGTCGTTTGAGTTGAGCATAGGACCGGCTGCTCGCCGGCGTCAGGGCCGGACGTAAGCAACCGCGAAGGCATTCGGCCTCCGCGCGGACCGAACGCTGCAGCGGGGAGGGCGTGGCGGGCGTGCAACCGATAGAATCCACCCGCCGGAGCCGCTATGCCTGAAGACAACGCCCGACCCGCCCTCGACATGATGAACTACGGCATGTACGTGGTCGGCTCCCGTGGGCCCGCCGGGCTGAACGTCATGGCCGCCCACTGGCTCATGCAGGTCTCCTTCAAGCCCCGGATGGTCGCTCTCGCTCTGGAGAACGACGCCCGTACCCTCACCAACATCCGCGACACCCGCGTCTTCAGCGTGAACGTCATGGGCGAGGACTCCGCCGACCTCATCGCCTCATTCCTCCAGCCCCAGGACCCCCACAAGGTGCGCGGACGCAACGTCATCGGCGCCCCCGCGATCGACAAGCTCGCCGGCGTCGACTACAAGACGCTGGCCACCGGCTGTCCGGTCCTGAAGGATGCGCTCGCCTGGTTCGAGTGCGAAGTCGACGGCGGCCTCCCCACCGGAGACCACACCCTCGTCGTCGCCCGCATCACCGACGGCGGCCAGATCAACGCCGGCAAGCCCCTCCGCGACGACGACCTGGGCTGGACCTACTCGGGCTAGGGGGCTTCTCGAAAGACGATCGGCGGGCCGCTCACCACCTCTTCCAGCCTCCACCCTCCAGCCTCCAGCGCTTCATGAACCTGTGAATCTCAGCCGCCGCCACCAGCCGACAGCGCTCCCGCTGCGGCACCGCCGCAGGTGCTCTCCGCGCCGAGGATCAGGCACCGGTGACCGCCACCTTCTTCGGGGTAGCCGTCTGCTTCTTGGGGATCACCACCTCCAGCACACCGTCCTTCGAGTTCGCGCGGATGTGCTCCGTGTCGCACCCTTCGGGCAGTGCGATCGCCCGATAGATCCGGCCAAAGCTGCGCTCGCTCCGGTAGTAGTGCTCCTCACGGACCTCCTTCTCCTCCGAGCGCTCGCCGCTGATCCGAAGCTCGCCCTCCACGACCGTGACGTCGATCTTCTCCGGCTTCATGCCCGGCATCTCGGCCTGGACGACCACGTTCCCGTCGCGCTCGAACACGTCGACGGCGGGCGGCCGTCCCTCGGCCATCGCCACCGGCCGCAACGATGCGAACGGCCAGCGCATGTCGAACACGCTGCGCAGCGCCTCGCGCAGGTCATCCAGATCTGCCGTCGGCGTCCGCCGTACCGTCAGCTGCTGCTTCCCATTCGTCACCATCATCTGCCTCCTTCTGATGTGATGAGGCGATCGTACTCCCGCGAGAGGGCGCGGCGAACTGGCAAACGGACCCCTGGTGATGTCCGGATGTCACGAGATCCGCGGTCGTGGGAGTTCTGGCAATACGCAGGGCGACGCGGGAATCGACCCCGCGCCGCCATTTCGTCTTTGCTCAACGCCGTAAGTCGCCGCTATCCGCCAGCGGCCGCCCGCGCTTCCGCCGCCGGCACCATCACCTCCCGCGGCGCCACCACATGCCGGTCCAGGAACAGCGCCATGATCGACGCACACTGCCGCCCCAGCTCTGGCACCGCGTCGAAGGCGTGCGGGGCCTTGTTGTAGACGTGCAGCTCCACCGGCGCCCCCGCCTTCGACAACACCTCGTGCATCCGGAACGCCGACGCCACAGGCACCAGCTCGTCGCGGTTGCCGTGCATGAGCAGCGTTGGCGGGAACTCCTTCTTCGCCCACGTCACCGGGCTCGCATCGCGGAGCTGCTGGTCCGTCGCATCCTTGCCCATCAGCAGCGCCACCACCTCCGGAAGCACCGGCTCCGCCCCGGCCGCAGCCGCCACCCGCGCGCCAATCAGCGCCGGTCCGTAGAACGCGATGCACGCGGCGACATCGCTGCGCACGCCGGGACTCCCCCCCTCGCCCTCGAAGGCCGCATGCCCCGCCGTCCCCGCCGCCATCAGCGACAGGTGCGCGCCAGCCGAGTTTCCGGAGATGCAGATCTTCTCCGGGTCGACCTTCAGCTCCGAGGCGTGCGCCCGCATCCAGCGCACCGCCGCCTTCACGTCGTGGATCTGCGCGGGCCACTTCGCCTCGCCCGAGAGCCGGTACTCCGACGCCACGCACAGATACCCGATGCGCCCCAACAGGATGCCGTACCCATGCAACTGGCTCCGGTCACCTGACCTCCAGCCTCCCCCGTGCACCAGCAGCACCCCCGCGCCGTTCGACGTCCCCGGCGGCGGTGTGTAAACGTTGCACTGCAACTCCCGCCCGCCTCCCGTACCGAACACCACGTCCCGCTCGACGGTCACCCGCCCCGACTCCGGCACTGCCATGGCTACCCTCCGTTCGCACTACGACGTCCTTCGACCGTACGGCCTTGGATACGCGAGTGCAACCGGACGATTCGGGTGCTGGTGAACCGTGCCGATCGCGGCGCAGTCAACTAGCCATGTGCCGCCCGCGATTCTAGACTTCAATTTGTCAAGAACACCCGTACCTGGAGATCGGCGTGGCCTCAGAAGAGCCGGAGCGACCTCGTCCCTTGAAGGGAAACCTGCCTAAGCACATTTGCCTGGGCATGGCGGTGGTCGCGTTCGTCATGGCCGGAGTGGTCATCGTCTCCATGATGCGCGGTGACCTGCCCGTATTCGCTGGCGCGATGGTCCAAGGAATACTCGGCTTCGTGAGCGTGATGATGTGGATGGCCATGAAACAGCCTTAGCCAATTCGCGAAGTGAACTAGCCATAAGCCCCACCCGCATCTAGACTGGTTTTCGGGAGAGGCGCTTCTATGGCTCGCAGGAACGGCAAGTCGGATCTACCGGCAGCCACCTACACCTTCAGCTTCCAGGCCCAGTACCCCAACAAGCCCGGCATGCTCGCCCAGATCGCCGCCGCCGTCGGCGACTGCGGTGGGAACATCGGCGACATCGACGTGGTTCGGTCGACCAGCACCACCATCATCCGGGATTTCAGCATCCAGGCTCGTGACAGCGACCACGCCCACGATATCGTCGAGTGCGTCCGGCACGTCAAGGGCGTGTCGATCAAGAGCGTCGCCGACCGCGTCTTCCTCAGCCACCGCCAGGGGAAGATTGAGATCCGCAACAAGGTGCCGGTGACCTCCCGTCGCGACCTGTCCGTTGTCTACACGCCCGGCGTCGCCCGCGTCTGCCTCGCCATCGACAAGGATCCGGAGGCCGCCTGGGCCCTCACCATCAAGGCCAACACCGTCGCCGTCGTCTCCGACGGCACCGCCATCCTCGGACTGGGTGACCTCGGCCCGAAGGCCGCCATGCCCGTCATGGAGGGCAAGGCGATGCTCTTCAAGACCTTCGGCGGCGTCGACGCCTGGCCCATCTGCCTCGACACCAAGGACCAGGACGAGATCGTCGACATCGTGAAGAAGATCGCCCCCGGCTTCGGCGGCATCAACCTCGAGGACATCTCGGCGCCGCGCTGCTTCTACATCGAAGAGCGGCTCAAGGCGGAGCTGGACATCCCCGTCTTCCACGACGACCAGCACGGCACCGCCGTCGTCGTCCTCGCCGCGCTCCTGAACGCGCTGCGCATCGTCAAAAAGGAGCCGCAGGACCTGAAGGTCGTCGTCCTGGGCGTCGGCGCCGCCGGCGTCGCCTGCTCGAAGATCCTCATGTCCGTCGGCGTGAAGAACATCATCGGCTGCGACCGCACGGGCATCATCTATAAGGGCCGCGCCGAGGGCATGAACTTCATGAAGGAGTGGTTCGCCGACAACACGAACCTCGAGGGCGTCAGCGGCTCGGTCAGCGACGCCATGGAAAGCGCGGACCTCTTCCTGGGCGTCGCCGGCCCCAACATGATCACCATCGACGACGTGAAGAAGATGAACCGCGATCCCATCGTCATGGCCATGGCGAACCCAGTGCCGGAGATCATGCCCGAGATCGCCGGACCCCACGTTCGCGTCATGGCCACGGGCCGCTCCGACTACCCCAACCAGATCAACAACGTGCTTTGCTTCCCCGGCCTCTTCCGCGGCGTCCTGGACGTCCGCGCCCGCCAGATCAACGAGGAGATGAAGGTCGCGGCCGCCCAGGCCATCGCCGCCGCCGTCAGCAAGAACGAGCTGGGCCCGGAGTACATCATCCCCAGCGTCTTCCACCCGACTGTCTTCAAGAACGTCGCGAAAGACGTGGCCGCCGCCGCCATCGCCACCGGCGTCGCCGACCGCGAACGCAAGCCCATCCAGGCTTTTATCTAACCCACCTTGTCACCCTGAGAGAAGCGAAGGGGCCTGGGGCGCAGATGCTCATTATCCCGCGCAAGTCAACTCCAGCCCCGCCCGTCGGTACTAGCAGAAGGGGCACAGCGCGCCGTGCCCCTCCACATTCCGTACTTCTTGCGCGTGTGGCCTTACATCGCCTCGACGATCGTCGAGATCCCCATCCCCGCGCCGATGCACTGCGTCGCCAGCCCGTAGCGCTTCCCCGACCGCCGCAGCTCGTGCGACACCGTCGACACCAGCCGCGCCCCCGTCGCGCCCAGCGGGTGCCCGATCGCGATCGACCCGCCGTTCACGTTCACATTCGCCATCGGGATCCCCAGCTCCTTGATCGACGGGATCACCTGCGCCGCGAACGCCTCGTTGAACTCGACACGGTCGATCTTGTCGGACGTGATCCCCGCGTGCCGGAGCGCCTTGTTCGTCGACGGCACCGGCCCCAGTCCCATCACCTGCGGCTTCACCCCGGCGACGCCCATCCCCACGATGCGCGCCAGCGGCTCCAGCCCCAGCTCCTTCGCCTTCTTCTCGCTCATCAGCAGCGCCGCCGAGACGCCGTCGTTCGTCGGACAGGAGTTCCCCGCCGTGATGCGGATCTCCTGCCCGCCGTAGCTCTGGATCCCTTTCACCGGCTGCAACTGGCTCAGCGCCTCGATGTTCGTGCCCGGCCGCAGACACTCGTCCCGGTCGAACATCACCATCTTGCCGGTCTGGTCCGGCACCCAGTTACCCTCGGCGTCGAAGACCGGCTGCTCCACCTCCAGCGGCACGATCTCGTCCTTGTAGATGCCCTTCTCGTACGCCGCCGCCACTCTCTTGTGGCTCTCGACGGCGAACTGATCCATCTCTTCGCGCGTCAGGCCGTATATCTCCGCGACGTTCTGCGCCGTCTGCGTCATCGACATCAGCGGCGGCGCGTCGAGGATGTAGTCCGGGAACGGCACCGAGAAGTTCGCGGAGTGGTCCGGCGCCATGTTCCGCTGCTCCGGCGTCTGCGCGAACAGCCGCTTGTTCAGCTCCGTCACGCGCGTCTTCGGGCGCCCGTTGCCCCCGCCGCCCAGCGTACGCCCCATCCGCTCGATGCCCAGCGCGATCCCGCATTCGGTCGCGCCGGTCATGATCGACTGCGCGACCCGGTGCAGCGTCTCCATGCTGGATCCGCACTGGCGGTTCGTGTCGAAGCCGCAGACCTCCGCCGGCAGCCCCGCCAGCCGCGCCACGGTGCTCCCGCCGATGCCGATCAGCTCGCCGGCGCCGCCCACGTTCCCCAGCCCCACGTCCTCGATCATCCACGGGTTCACCTTCGGGTTGCGCTCGAGCAGCGCCCGCAGCACCTTCGCCGCGGCCTCGTCGAGTCGCGTGGCGACCAGTAGGCCACGCCCGCCCCGCCCGAAGGCCGACCGCACGCCGTCGACCAGCACCACGTTCTGGAGTTCCATGATCGTCCCTTTCTCCCGGCCGCCGGGGCGACCGTCGTTCGCCGCTTGCATGGCCGAATTGCCCGCACAGCATAGTACAGCCCCTCCCCTTCACGCGAGCGTCAGGTTTCCCTGCCCGATGACCCTTCAGCTTCTACCTTCCAGCCCGCCACTCGGGCGCACATGCTCCGAGAGAAACGCCGCCATCACCTGCCGCGCGTCGGCGGCCGCCGTACGGCTCGCCTGGACAACCAGCCACGTGCCGAGCGAGGTCACCGACGCCGCCGCGATGGTCATCGCGTAGCGCAGGCTGTCACCTTCATTGACGCCCCAGCGCTGCTGGAACAGCTCCGAGATCCCGCCCACCGCCAGCGGCGCCGCCGCCGCCCCGCACACCGCCAGTGCCAGCCCGAACGCCGCGAACGCCTGTGACCGGATCCTCGGCGGCGAGCATGCCGCGATGAGCGCGCTCAGCCCCGGCACAGCCAGCGACGCCACCACTCCGCCACCCGCGATCAGCGCCAGCGTCACGCCCGCCACGGGGATCGCGAAGCCCGCCGTCCACGTGACGACGAGCACCGCCAGCGCCGCCACTCCGATCCGCGCGACGTAGGTAAAGCCGCGCCGCACCGCCCAGTCCGCGAACGGCCCGCCGAACCACGTCCCCACGAACCCCGCCAGCGCCAGCGCGCCGAACGCCAGGCCCGCCTCCTGCGTCGAGAAGCCGTAGCGGCGCTCGAACAGCGCCGGCAGCCAGAAGACGATGCCGAAGAGCGTGAACCCGAATGCCGCATTTGCCAGGATGAGGTAGCGCAGCGTCCGGATGCGGAAGATCGTCCCCAGGCTGCGACGGAACCCCCAGGCATCGGATGGCTCGTGGAGGAACTCTGCCAGCAGCGGGTTGGCGTCGATCGCGGCGTTTAGGTCCGATTCGCCGCGGCGCGGCTCCCGCAGCGTCAGCGCCAGCATGCCGAACAGCAGCCCCGGCACGGCCGCCGCGACGAACCCCCATCGCCACCCCACCGCCGCCACGATCGCACCGCCGATCACCGCACCGATCACCTGCCCCAGCGGGTTCGCCGCGCGATGATATCCCAGCACGCGGCCACGAACGCTCACCGGGTAGTAGTCGGACAGCAGGCTGGCGTGCGTCGGGTTGATCGTCCCCTGGCCGACGCCGAGGAGCGCGCGCGTGAAGAACAGTTGCACGAAGCTCTGCGCGCCCGCCGCCAGCAACCCCGCCGCCGCCCACACGATGCTCCCGTACGCGAGGATCTTCGTCCGCGACATCCGGTCCGCGAGCGTACCGGCGGGCAGGCTCAACAGCCCCGTGATGAAGATCACCGCCAGCGGCAGCAGCCCCACCTGCAAGTCGGAGAGCCCGAAGTCGTCGCGGATCCGGTCGAGCGAGATGGCCAGCACGGCGCGGTCGAACTCGTCGATGGCGTTGAGGAAGAACAGCACCCCAAGCGCTCGCATCCCGTACGCGCGAATGCTCGCCCGCGCGAGGATGCGCTCCGGCGGCTCAGCCGGTTCCGCCTTGGCCGCAGGTTCTTCGGTTGTCGTCATGTGCGAAGTGTGCCGGACACCAACCGTGAGCGCCTACCCCGACTGCGCCGCTACCCCCGCGACAACAACGCCCCGTTGTCGTACAGCTTCGCCACACGCACCGCCCCCGGCGGCCCGACGTCAAGGCACAGCCCGCACAGGATGCACTCGTCGACGTTCTTCGCCACGATGTCCACCCCGCCCGCGTGCGCCGCGAAGATGTCCACCGGGCACACCCCCGCCAGCTTCTGCGCCAACGACGCGTCGCCCGCCACCGGGTCGTCCACCTCCACCCGGATGAACATCCCCTCGCCCGTCACCTTCGCCATCGCGCCTCGTCGCCTTTCGTCACAGCTGCGGACATCTGCTTCATCTGCGGTTCCCGCCACCCGGCACGGTGGTGTGGGGCCCCCACCTCTGATCTCTGTGTCTCCGTGCCTCTGTGGTTACCCAAGCCCCCCAGCAACCAGCAACCAGCGACTAGCGATCAGAAAGCCGCGCTTTGACCAGGTCGGGGATGTCCTGGATCTGCTCCGCCACGGAGATCCCCGCGTCCTGCAGCCGCGCGATCTTCTCCGCCGCCGTATCCGCCCGCCCCTCCACGATCGTCCCCGCGTGCCCGAAGCGCATCCCGGGCATCGCGTCCATGAACTTCCCCGCCATGAACGCCACCACCGGCAGCCGCGACCTGTTCGTCTTCACGTACTCCGCCAGCTGCGCCTCCATCGGCCCCCCCGGTTCGGAGTAGATCACGATCGCCTTCGTCTCCGCGTCCGCCTCGAACAGCGGCATCAGCTCCGCATACGTCGACCCGATGATGGCGTCCCCGCCGATGCTCACGGCGGTGCTCTGCCCCAGCCCCGCCGCCGTCAGCGTGTTCGAGATCTCCGTCGTCATCCCCCCCGACCGCGACATCACCCCGATCGGCCCCGGCTGATACGCCTTCCGCAGCGCCGTCGCCGCGCCCCCCACGCCCCCCATCTTCGACTTTCCCGGCGAGATGATCCCCAGGCAGTTCGGTCCGATGACCCGCGCCCCCTCCCGGCCCGCCGACTCGATGAGCTGCGCCACCTCCAGCCGCGGCACCCGCTCCGTCACGATCACGATGAGCTTGATCCCGTTCGCGATCGCCTCGAACGCCGCATCCCGGACGAACGGCGGCGGCACCGAGATCACCGACCCGTCGACCCGCTGCTTCGACGTGATCTCGCGCACCGTGTCGAACACCGGCACACCGTGCACGTCGCGCCCGCCCCTCCCCGGCGTCACCCCGCCCACGAGCTTCGCCCCGTAGTCGAGACACTCCCGCGCCATATTCACCGCCTCGCGGCCGGTGATCCCCTGGATGATGTACGTCGTGCTCTCGTCGATCAGGATGGACATCTACGCCGTCGCCTTCATCTTCTCGTCGCAAGTCCCCTGTCCCACCCTCACCGTCGGACGGATCAGCACCTTGGTAGTGACTGTGCTTTGTGATTTGTACGCCTGTACGTCGTACTGGGCATACGTGGTGAAACGTGGGGCTCGAACCCACGGGCGCGGCCCCCGCGCCGACCAGTGCGGTGTACCCCACCGCCAGGATTGTGCTCGCCTCCGTCGGACAGCTACCAACTGCGACTACTTCCTCAACTCCGCCTGCCAGTTCGCCGCCTGGATCTTCGCGTCCAACTCTCGGTGCTGGCGCGCGAAATCGTCTGCCTCCTTTTGGATCGCAGCCACATCCACCGTTGCCTTGAACTTGACCTCCGACTTCGAGTAACGGCTCTGTTCGATAACGGCTGCCTGCCCGAGCTCCCGGTAGATCGAATGCTGGAGCTTCAGGATGTCGCGCTGTGCGATCGCGTCGGAGAGCGAAACTCCGCGCGAAATCTCGGTCGCCACGTTCGTCCGATTGATGCGCTGGATCAGATCCAAGAGCTCCCTGGTCGCGCGGCCCAACTCCGCAATCAATCGGGCGGGCTCCTCAGCGGGCTTCTCCCCCTCCTGCACCTTCGCATTCTGGATGAGCCGCGCCTTGAGCTGCGCGATGCGCTTCTGCAGGTCCGCCCGCACGATCAGCGCTTCGGCAAGCTTCGTCGATGTGCGAGCGCTCGGCCGGCGTGGGGGCGCGGCCTTGACCGCAGGCCGCTTACGCTGCCTGCGCTGTGTCTGTGCCATCATTCACCTGCCTTCATCTTCTCCACGGCCCGCCGCGCCGCCTCCGACATCGGCACCGTCCGGTCGCAGTACTCCACCCCGTACTTCTCCAGAATCCTGAACCCCTCCTCCTCCCACGACCCCGGGATCCGGAAGATCGCGATCTTCTCCGACGGCTCGTACCCTGACTCCACCACCCCCTTGATCACTCCCCGCGCGACCATGTCCACCCGCGTGTTGCTCACCACGTTCATGATCACGCAGATCTTTTTCACGCCCGGCTTGCTCAGGATGAGCTTCGTCAGGTTCGCCGCCTTCTCCACGCTCGGGTTGCCGCCGATCTCGCAGTAGTTCGCCGGATCGCCGCCGAACTTCCGGATCGCGTCGAAGATCGTCAGGCTCCCGCCCCCCGCGCCGATCACACAGCCCAGCGTCCCGCCGAACTCCACCACGCGCCCCGCCACGCCCCGGTGGTCCGCCGCGTCGACCTGCGCGCCCCGCAGCTCGAACTCCGTGGGCGGGCGCGCCAGCCGCGTCTCGTCCGGCCCGATGCCCAGCTCCGCCAGCAGCGCCTTCTGCCCGTCGCGCGCTTCCTCCTCCATATCCATGTGCGAGTCCAGCGCGATGAAGCTCCCGTCCTCCAGCTGCGCCAGCGGGTTGATCTCCGCCAGCGTCAGCCCGTACCGCAGGAACGTCTGCGCCAACTGCGACAGGATCCGCGTCAGCGACGTCACCTCGCCGCCGCTGATCCCCAGCGACGACACCAGCTCCTTCATCCGGAACTCCGGGAACGGCGCGAACGTCGAGAAGTGCGCCCGCGCCACGTGCTGCGGGTGCCGCTCCGCCACCTCCTCGATGTCGATCCCCCCCATGTCGCTGAAGATCGCCACCGGCAGCTTCGCCAGCGCGTCGTAGATCACGCCGGCGTAGTACTCGTTCTTCACTGCCGACTTCGACTCGACCAGCACCCCGCGCGGCATCTGGCCGCTTATCTCCAACCGCAGGATCTGCTCCGCCGCCCCCCGCGCCTCCTCGGCGGTCGACGCGAACTTCACGCCCCCCGCCTTCATCCGCCCGCCGGAGAGCACCTGCGACTTCAGCACCACCTCCCCACCGACCTCCCCCGCGATGCGCGCCGCCTCGCCGGCCGTCGTCGCCACGCCTCCCTTCGAGACGGGCACGCCCCCCTTCGCCAGCAGCGCCTTCGCCTCGTACTCGTAGAACCTCACGCCCGCTCCTCCGGATCCTCGACGGTCATCCCGGCCGCAGTCGCAGCGGCGATCAGGCGCTTGTCAGCGCTTACAAAGACGCCCGCTTCTCCCGCTTGCCGCGCCAGTATGAATGACCATTCGGCAGTCGCAAGATGAATAGCGTCGAGCGTACGAAGGGGCACGCGAGCGGGTTCCCTGAGCAGAAGCGCAGCGGCGTCATCAAGGACGTCTCGAGGCAGCGGAAGCACCTGGAAGCGCACAGCATGGGCCAGGAAGGTATCAAACAGTCGATGGCGTTGGTCGAGCTTGACCGTGCCTTCTCGCGACCTGCGGGCAAGTGCCGAGGCCAGCTCGACGACCGTAAGCATCGAGATGGCGACGTCCCCGGTCTGGACGATCTCCTCCGCTCTGGCGGAGCCCTTCTCGCGGACGTAGGCCTTTAGCAGCGCGCTCGAATCGACGTAGTAGAAGGACAACTCAGTAGTCGGAGGATTCGCGCTCGTCGATGATTGTCTGCGACAACGGTGGATCGAGCACGGGCATCGACTCGCGGAATGCCGTCAGGTCGAAATCGTCCGGAAGCGGGTCGAGCCCCCACTTCTTGAGATCGAGCTTTACCGTAATCGGCGCTAGCGCGCGGCGGACACGCTCGCGGCGCTCCGCCGCCTCATCGCGCGGCGCATGGCGCCGGAGCCCCAGCGCGCTCCGGATACTCCCCACGATCGAGCCGGCGGCCGCCGCCACGACGGCAACTCCCGCAATCGCAGCAAGAAGGTTCAGCCTGCGCTTCATAGCCGCTGATATGGTACTCGAAGGGCCTCAGCATGCGGCGCGGGCCGTCTCCTCGCGTCCCGCCTCCAAGCCCTCACGCCACTCGCCCCATCACCTCCAGAATGTCGTACCCCGACACTTCCTTTGACTTCGCCGCCATCTCCTCCAGCCACGACGCTTCGAGCTTCCCCGCCTGCACCGCCTTCGCCAGGTCCATCAGCATCGCCTTCGTCGTCGCCTCGTCGTAGAATTCGCCCGTCTCCGGGTCCGCGATCGACCCGCCCCCGAGCCGGTGGTACACCTCCAGCGAGCGCTTCGTCTTGGCGATCTGCTCGTCGTCCGGCGCGAACACGGCGTTCGCGATCTCCGCCTGCTGCGGATGGATCACCCACGTCCCGTCCATCCCCAGGTCACGCGAACCCTCGCTCTTCTCCCGCAGCCCCGCGAGGATCTTCTCCGCCTCGTCCGGTGGCGTGTCCGGCCGCACCAGCCGCAGGTACGCGTTGTCGACCGCGTGCAGCCCCGCCGCCTTCGCCGCCACCACCGTCGCCTGCTTCGCGTAGTGGAAGTTCCGGTTCTGGTTGTCGATCATCTCCCGCACGCCGAGCGACGCGCTGAAGTCGGCGATCCCGAAGATCAGCCCCGCCATCCGCGGCGACGCCGTCGCGATCCGGTGCGCGTTCACGATCGCCAGCGGCGTCTCGATCAGCGCCTCGATCTGTACGTGCGTCGTCCAGCCGGCCTGCTCCTCGAGCGCATCGAGCAGCCGCGACAGGTGCACGATGTCCTCGGGCGTCTCCGTTTTCGGCAGGATGATCCCGTGGAACCTGTCCACCGCCCCGAGCATGATCGCTTCGATGTCGCCGAGGAAGAACTTGGACTTGATGTTGTTCGGCCGGATCGCGATCACCTTCGCCCCGAAATCGATCGTGTTCAGCGCCCCGACTAGCACCCCCCGGCTCGCCTCCCCCTTGAACTCGTACGGGCAAGCGTCCTCGAAGTCAGGCATCACGTGGTCGACCGCCGCCTTCGCCGCGTTCTGGTTCATCTTCAGCGTGTGGCACGGATAGGTCAGCTCCGTCCGCGGGATGACGAACCGCCCGAGTTTCTGTAGGACGTACATCGGTCTCTCCCTGCCTGTTGTCTGTTGTCTGTCGTCTGTTATCGTCAGCTGGAAGCGACGAGCGCCCGCGCGATCACCTTCAGCTCCAACGTCGCCTTCACCCCCTCGAAGATCGGCAGCACCTGCGCGTCCGCCACGTACCGCGTGATCCGGTCCTCCTCCGCGTACCCCCACCCCCCATGCAGCAGCTGCGCCTCCTGCGTCACCGCCACCGCCACGTCCGACGCGAACAGCTTCGCCATCGCCGGCCCCAGCGGCGCCCGCGCGCGATGGTCCGTCGTCCGCGCCACGTCGTACGTCAACTGCCGCGCCGCCGCGATCCGCGTCGCCATCGAACCGATCTTGTACTGCGTGAGCTGATACTCGCCGATCGGCCGGCCGAATTGTGTCCGCTGCGTCACGTACGCGCACGCCTTCTCGAGCGCCGCCTGCGCCACGCCCAGCGCCCGCCCCCCCGTCTGCAACCGCCCGATCGCGAACCCGCTCAGCGTCAGGTAGAACCCCCGCCCGACGCCCCCATCCTCCCCCACGAGGTTCTCGTGCGGCACGAAGAAGTCCTCGAAGTTCAGGACGTACGAGTGCATCCCGCGATACCCCGGCGTCGCGATCGCCTCGCCGGTGAGGACGCCGCCCTCCGGCTGCCGGTACTCGAACTGGTGCCCGTCGAACGCGTCTTTCGGCACGATGAACAGCGACAGCCCCGCATACCCCTTCGCGACGTCCGGGTCGGTGCGCGCCAGCAGCGCCAGCACGTCCGCGCGCCCGGCAAAGGTGCACCACGCCTTCGCGCCGTTGATCGCCCATCCCTTCCGCCCCTCGACGTCCGCCGGCGACGCTTTGCACTGCACCGACGCCACGTCCGACCCCACGTCCGGCTCCGTGACGGAGATCCCCACCAGCACCTCACCGGACGCCAGCTTCGGCAGCCACTCCTGCTTCTGCGCCTCCGTCCCGCCCTCCAGCAGCGCCCGCGTCAGGATCTCCGAGCGCGTCAGCAGGCTCCCCGCGATCAGCGACGCCGCCGACAGCTCCTCCGTCAGCACGATCATCGTCAGGTAGCCCATCTCCGTCCCGCCGTACGCCGAAGGCACCGAGCTGCCGAAGAATCCCAGCTCCGCGAACTGCTTGATCAGCGACTCCGGCACCAGCAGGTCATCGCGGTGGATCCGGTCCGCCAGCGCGACGCCGTCCTCCTCCCGCAGCACTTCCTGCTTCGCGAACTGCCGCGCGAACGACCGCGTCCCCGTCGCATCGTCATCGTCGAGCGCGCAGTTGTTCGCACCCAGCCCCGCGACCACGCGCTCTCCGATGCCGCGGACCAGCCCGTCGTCGAGCCCGCGCCGCACCAGCGCCCGCACGTCGTCGCCGGCGTCCGGCGCCTGCGCGAAGTCGCCCGGATGCGCCTCCGCCACCCCCAGCAGCCGGTGCACGACGTCCGCCGCGTACGCCAGCGCCTCATCCTCCGAGACCGCGTCCGCCCGCCCCGACGCCGCCAGCCGCTCTGCATAACCCGCGAGCGCGTCCGCCGCCCGGGACTCCGTCGCCAGCACCGCCAGCCGCTCGCACAGCACCTGGTGCTCATCGATGCGCGCCCCGCCGCCCGTCACCTCCGACGCCCGCGCCGTCAGCGATCGCGCCAGCTCGCCGGCCACGTCCGCCAGCCGCCGTGCCCCCGCCAGCACCCCCGCCATCGCTTCAGCCGTCATCTTCCCATTCCGAATCTGTGAAATCGGTGCAATCTGTGGTTCCCGTCCCCCCTCACCCCACAGCCGCACGCTTCGGGATCAGCGCCACATAGTCCAGGTCCAGCACCACGTTCTGATGATACCGCTCCCTCCCCGACTCCTCGTCGCGGACCCGCAGCGGCACCTCCTCCGACGACGGGTCGGCGTTCTTGACGCCGGCGAGCCGCAGCCGCAGCCCGCCCACATCCGCCCGTCCCAGCTCCACGCGCTCCAGCACCTCCGTCCACGCGAACAGCGTGTCCCCCGCGAAGGTCGGGTTGGTGTGCGAGCCGGCGTTCCACGCCGCGATCCCCAGCACGTTCTCCAGCCCGTCGAACGACAGCGCCTGCACGACCGAGATCACGTGCCCGCCGTACACGATCCGCCGCCCCTGCCGCGACGCCGCCTGCTGGAGCTGGTTGAAGTGCACCCGCGCCGTGTTCTGATACAGCCGCGTCGCCAGCTGGTGCTCCGCCTCCTCCAGCGTCATCCCCTGCGGGTGGACGATCCGCTCGCCCGGCGCGTAGTCCTCCCAGAAGCGGTCGCCCCCCGTCGCCGACGCGTCGAAGCCCGCCACGCGCGGGAAGTCGACGTGCTCCAGCGACGCCCTCTCCGGCATCTCCGGCGCCGGCCTCGTGGCCGCGTCGTCCGCCCCTGTCGGCACGGATGGCTCGCGCTTGTTGACCATCACCCAGCGGTTGAACGACAGCACCGGCTCGTCGCGCTGGTTCGACCCCTCCGTCCGCACCCACACCACCCCCGTGTCCCCCCGCGACGTCTCCCGCCAGCCCAGCGTCCGCGTCTCGGCGCGCAGCGTGTCGCCGGGGAACACCGGGCGGATGAACCGCACGTCGGCGTAGCCCAGGTTCCCCGGCGAGTTCAGCGAGATCTCGCCGACCGCCCTCCCGAAGACGATGTGGAACACCAGCAGGTCGTGCACCGGCGCCCGCGGGAAGCCGAGGCTGCGGGCGAACTCGTCGGAACAGCTCTTGGGGTTCCGGTCGCCCGTCAGCGCAATGTACAGCGCGACATCACCCTCGGTGACCGTCCGCGGCACCGGGTTCCGGAGCACCTGCCCCGGCCCCAGATCCTCGAAGAAGTTCCCCCCGAGCTTCACGCCCGATGTATACCGGACGCCCCCCTCAGCCGCGATTGGGCCGGCCCCCCGCCGCCACCCGTGGCGAAGGAGCTTCAGCTCCGGCAGGACGATGTGGCACAGCCGCCCCCGGCTGTGCGGCGGGCGAAGCCCTCACGTCACCCTCGCCGCCAGCCCTGTCATCCTGAGCGAAGCCCGCCGTCATCCCGAGCGCACCCCCGCCGTCATCCTGAGCGCAGCGAAGGATCTGATCCACCAGCACGGACTCACCGGCCCGCGCCCGCCCCTACCCCGTCCCCGCCCGATGCTCCGCAATGATCGCATTGCACCGCTCGACACACGCCCCGCAGATGTACAGCCCCTTCGGGCCCGCCAGCATCAGCTCCACCTGCTCGTCGGCCTTCCCGCAGAACGAACACCGATACGTCACAGCCCCTCCCGATATCATGACTCGACCCTCCCACGCTGCCGCCGCCCGCCGGTCCCCCACCCCCAGCTTCGACAGAATGCTCGCGACGTGCGTCCGCACCGTGTTGACGCTGATCCCGCGCCGGACGGCGATCTCCCCGTTGGTCCTGCCCTCGCGCACCAGGTCCAGCACGCGCCACTCGGCCGGCGTCAGCACGTCCGGATGCCGGGGCCTGCCGCGTGGTCGTCGTATCCGCACCATCTCGCCCCCCGATCCTACCCCGCCGACTGTGCGATTTACATCACCCGCCGTCACGTCGTCCTCGCACAAGGACGGGAGAGCCGGAGTAGGCAGCCTGAAAGTCCCGGAGGCCGCGGTCCATCGCGACGAGGACGCCCGCGGGGTCGAGCGGCCGGCAGCGCGGCTTGATGGTCGTCAGCCATATCCTTCCTGCGCCCTCTTGAACGCCCGCGCAGCGTGCTCATCATCGCCGTCCCGTACCGGCTCGAACCGGATGCCATGGTCACCGGCGTGCGGCTTGCGATGGTCAGCACGCGATTCGATGATCACCTCCGGGATGCCGTCGGGATAGGCGGCGCACGTGTAGCCGCCGCTCGGCTCGAGGTAACGGCACCACAGGCACATGGGCGCGAGCGTCGTCGTCATCAGAAGTCCGGCTCCTCCCCCTTGTCATTCCGAGCGCAGCGAGGAATCTTCGCGCGCCGATCACTCATAACCCTCCAACCCCAACCTCCTCCGACCGCTACCGCCCCACCAGAAACGCCACGAACGCATCATTCCCCAGCGCCTCCGGACACCTCTCCCGCACGAACCGCACCGCCTCCGCCCCGCTCATCCCCTCGCACCGCATCACGATCAGCGCCGACAGCAGCCCCGAGCGGTTCCGCCCCATCTGGCACATCGACACCACCACCCCGCCCGCCTCGATGAACTCCGCACCCGTCTGCGCCAGCCCCAGCAGCGTCGGCACGTGCGGCACCGTCGCGTCGTCAATCGGCCAGCGCACGTACACCAGCTCCCCCGACGCCGCCTCCCAAGCCCCACCCCCGTGCAGGTCGATGATCATCGCCGGCAGCAGCCCCCGCTCCCGCAGCCGCTCCCCCACCGACCGCTCCGCGTCCGACTGATACAACCGCCCCGCCAGGACCTCAATCAGCTGCATCCCCGCTCACCCCGCACCGTCATCCTGACCGCTCATCCTTGTCATGCCGCGCCACCAGTGTCATTCCGAGCGAAGCGAGGAATCCTCGCGCGCCGATCGCCCCATGGCGCTCCTCCCTCAACCCCGTTTCCCGCCTCCCGCCTCTCACTCCAGCCTCCAGCCTCCAGCCCTCTATCCGCCCGACTCGCCGGCCGTCTCCGCCGCTGGACCGATCAGCACCCCCACCGACCACTCGTACCCGTCCGGGTCGCGCACGCACACCTCCCGCCACCCGTGCCCCTTGTCGACCGTCGCCACCGCCACCTCCGCCCCTGCCGCCCGCGCACGCCGCTCCGTCTCGTCCGGGTCGATACCCAGCAGCCGCACCTGCGCCCCCACCCCCCGCGCCGCACCGCCGATGAGCTGCGCGTGCCACGGATGGTCCTCGTGCGTGTGGTCGGCGTGCAGCATCACCTCCGCCGGCCCTACCCGTGTCGCCGCAAAGTCGACGTCGACGTAGTGCACGTCCGCCCCGAACACCTCGCGGTAGAACGCCGCCGAGCGCGCCGTGTCCCGCACCAGCAGGTTCAGCGACAACGGGGGCAGCAGCGCCCCGTAGCGGTACCCCGGCATCCACGGGTCTCCCTGCCGCAGCTTCGCCATATGCCACCTCCATCGAAGTCGTTCACAGAATGCACACAGAGTACACAGATGGCCGCACTGTCATGCCGCGCGGAGCGAAGCATCGGATCCCACGCGCGCGAAGCTCCGCACCTTGCGCAGTGCAGAATCGCCCGTAGTCACGCGCCAGCCTGGGCGTGTGCGCCAGCAAGGAAATCTGTGCCCATCTGTGAAACGTGTGGTTCCCGCACACCCGGCAGGGGTGGGGTCTGGCGTTACAGCGCCATCCGCTCGCGCTGCTCCCCCCACACCGCGCGCAGCCGCGACGCGATCTCCCCCAGCGTCACATAGCTCTCGACGCACTCGATGAGCACCGGCACGGTGTTCTCGCTGCCGCGCGCCACCTCTTCGAGCCTCCGCAGCGACGCCTCGGCCCGGCCCGCGTCGCGCTCCGCCCGCAGCCGGCGGATCTGCTCCACCCGCCGCTTCCCCACCGTCGGGTCGTGCTGGTGCAGCGACTGCGGCGGCCCCTCCTCGTCGACATATTCGTTCACCCCGACGACGATCTTCCGGTGCGCCTCGATGTCCCGCTGGATGCGGAAGGCGTTCTCGTGCACCTCCTGCGCCTGGAAGCCCCGCTCCACCGCCGCCAGCGCCCCGCCCATCTCGTCGATGCGCCGCACGTAGTCCGCCGCGTCCCGCTCCACCTCATCCGTGAGATGCTCGATGTACCACGACCCCGCCACCGGGTCGATCGTGTCCCCCACCCCCGTCTCGTGCGCGATGATCTGCTGCGTCCGCAGCGCCAGCTCCGCCGCGTGCTGGCTGGGCAACGACAGCGCCTCGTCGTAGCTGTTCGTGTGCAAAGACTGCGTCCCCCCCAGCACCGCCGACATCCCCTGCAGCGCCGTGCGCACCAGGTTGTTCACCGGCTGCTGCGCCGTCAGCGTCGCCCCGCCCGTCTGCGTGTGGAAGCGCAACTTCATCGAGTCAGCCTTCTTCGCCCCGAAACGCTCGGTCACCGTGCGTGCCCACAACCGCCGCGCCGCCCGGAACTTCGCGATCTCCTCCAGGAAGTTGCTGTGACACGCGAAGAAGAACGCCAGCCGTGGCGCGAAGTCGTCGATCGCCAGCCCCCGCGCCAGCGCCGCCTCCGTGTACGCGATCGCGTTCGCGATCGTGAACCCGACCTCCTGCGCCGCCGTGCACCCCGCCTCGCGCATGTGGTAGCCGCTGATGCTGATCGTGTTCCACTGCGGCAGGTTCTCGCTGCACCACGCGAACACGTCCGTGATCAGCCGCAGCGACTCCCGTGGCGGGTAGATATACGTCCCCCGCGCGATGTACTCCTTCAGGATGTCGTTCTGCGTCGTCCCGCCGACCTTCGCCAGGTCCGCGCCCTGCTTCTTCGCCACAGCCACGTACAGCGCCAGCAGGACCGACGCGGTCGCGTTGATCGTCATCGACGTCGTCACCGTCTCCAGGGGGATGTCCCGGAACAGCGCCTCCATGTCCTCGATCGAGGCGATGGACACCCCGACCTTCCCCACCTCCCCCTCCGCCATCGGATGGTCCGGGTCGTAGCCGATCTGCGTCGGCAGGTCGAACGCGACGGAGATCCCCGTCTGCCCCTGCGACAGCAGGTACTTGTACCGCCGGTTCGACTCCTCGGCGTCGGAGAAGCCCGCGTACTGGCGCACCGTCCAGAAGCGGCCCCGGTACATCGTCGGCTGCACGCCGCGCGTATACGGGTACTCGCCCGGGAAGCCCAGCTCGTCAAGATAGTCGAAGCCGTTCAGGCTCTCGGGCGTGTAGGCAGCCTCCACCGGCCGCCCGGACGACGTCTCGAACGGCACCCCTCGCTCGGCCGGCATCGGCTTCTCGTCTGCCATGAGGCCAGTCTAGGTACGCGCCGGAGGCGGGTCAATCGAGGGCGCTTCGCGCGTCAATGCGTTAGTGCGATGCCCGCAGATAACGGACGATCTCCATCATCACCCGGCAGTCCACCTCGTTGTACGCGATGATCTCCCGCATCAGGTCGATCTCCGGCAGCCGGACGCTCGTGCGGCCCGCCTCCTCCTCGCACCACCACGCCCCCACCATCGCCCCCAGCCCGTCCGCCGGCCCATCCCCCCACTCCGTCTCGATCAGCCCGTGCGATCTCATCGCCCGCGCGATCACCTTCAGCCCGAACGCCAGCGCCCCCCGCACCACCACCGGCTCCTGCCGCACCACCCGCATCAGGAAGTCGAACCAGTTCATATCGGGCCAGTCCTTCTCCGGGTGCCGCTTCCGCGCCGCGTTGTACGCCAGCTCGAAGTTCACCGGCTCGGCGTGCGACCAGTGGATCACCAGCGGGTCTGCCCCCGGTGCCAGCCGCTCCCGCACCGACGCCATATGCGCGCACCACTCGTCGATCATGCGCGCCTCATCCGGCTCCGTCAGGTGGTCGACGACGAACGTCTCGAAGCGCCACACCCCATCCTCGAGGTGCCCGCACCCGATGATGAAGATCAGCTGCTGCCCGCCGATCTCCGGGATGCGCGAGAAGTCATCCGCCAGGTCCGTCACCGTCTCAAAGTCCACGTAGAACTCGGCCGGCGCTGGCGCGCGCCATCGGTCTTCCGCCGTGCGGACGCGCTCCGGACGTACCGGCGGGCCGTCTACCGAGTGGTTGACCGCCAGGATCTCGTCGAGGATCACCGGCCGTGACGCTCCCGTCACCTTCATCGCTGCCGCCGTGCACGCCGGGTCGGTCCAGCGCGTGATCCCGCGCGCGTTCGCCGCCCGCCGCCCCGCCACGCCGACGTACCACAGCTGCGTCAGGTCCTCCGTCGCCTCGGCGATGCGGCGCTTCGCCTCGTGCCATGGCCCGTCCTCTTGATTCGTCATATCCGGGCGCAGTTCGTCCACCGACGGCTCCGGCAGCGTCCGCCACCCCTCGCCCTCACGCCGCACGCGACGCACCCACGCCACCGCCGCCCCGGCGAGGTCGCGCAGGTCGCCCTTGTTGCGGATGTTGTGGTCGCGCCCCACCGGCGCCAGCCGTTCCATGCAGCCGGTGCCGCGCTCGGACTCCCCCTGCTGCCAGCGCCGCCCGAGCAGAAACGCCGCCGGCGGCACGAAGCCCTGGATCCGCCCGAGCGCCTCGTTGTACAGCCACACCTGCCCCATGTACTTCAGGTGCTCGTTCGATGCGTGTGCCGTCCTCGCCGTCAGGTGCAGCGTGGAGAACTTGATGTCCACCACGCGATAGTGCCAGTCCCCCAGCCCCAGCCCTCGCGCGCCGGTCCGCACTTCGTCCAGCGTCATGCAGTCCGGGAACAGCGCTGCCAGCACGTCGCTGCGCACCAGTAGGTCGGGCATCCCGTACGTCCGCGTCTCGGCGTTCCACAGTACCCCCTGCGCGATCATCTCCGCTCCCGACGCCATCGCGTCGAACGTCTCCTGCGCCTTCGCCAGCGACCGCGAGTCCGCGCGCTCCTGCGCGATCCGCACCACCGGCCACTGCGACGCGAGATGCCGCATCACAGCCTCCTCGAAGAGGTGGCCCTGGCGGAACAGCAGCCGCATGAAGTCGGTGCGCTCGTCGTAGCCCGGCAGCGCATCGTCCCGCGCGAAGCCGTGCGCCTCGCCGTAGAGTTCCAGCCAGTCGAGCAGAGGGTCGTCGAGCAGGAATGCGCGCGTCGCCGAAGCTGACACCCAGTCGCGCCACTCGCCGTCCGACGCCGGGACGAGTTCCCGGCCGTCATCGGTCTGCGTAATCGCGCGGACTGACATCGTCGGCCGTCAGGCCGCGTGCGGCGACAGCACGAGCGTGCTGTGGTGGTCGAGGATCCCGCCGTTTCCCGTGACCAACACCACGTCGTGCTTCGCGGCCTGCCGCTCCCCGCCCTGCCCGCGCGCCTGGATGACCCCCTCCGCGAGGGGCGTCATGCCCCACATATAGAAGGCGCTCAGCTGGCCGCCGCCGGTGTTCGTCGGGAGGCTGCCGCCCGGCCCCAGCTTCCCGTCCGCCACGAACGGCCCGCCCTCGCCCTTCTTGCAGAAGCCGTAATCCTCGAGCGTCACGAGCACGGTGTACGTGTAGCAGTCGTACGCCTGCACAACGTCGATGTCCGTCACGTCGATGCTCGCCATCGCGAACGCCCGTTCCTTCGACAATGGCGCCCCGGTCTGCGTCTCCACGTCCCACCCCTTCCGGCGCAGGTCGCCCGGATGCCCCTGCCCCATCCCCCAGATGTACGCCGGTGGCTGGCGCAGGCCCTTCGCCTCCTCCCCCCGCGAGACCACCACCGCCACCCCGCCGTTCGACACCAGGCAGCAGTCCAGCAGGTGCAGCGGCTCCACCACCCACCGCGACGCGTGATAGTCCTCAATCGTCAGCGGCTCCCGGTGCTCCGCGATCGGGTTCTTCGCCGCCCACGCCCGCTCCGCCACCGCGATCGCGCCCAGATGCTCGTTCGTCGTGCCGTAGAGCGCCATGTGCCGCCGCGCCGCGATCGCATAGTGCGCGTTGATCCCGAACACACCGAACGCCGGATACAGCGCCCCCATCCCCGTCGGCCGCGTCGAGCGGCCCTGCGCGGCCGACCGGCCCATGCCGGCGTACGCCGCCCCGCCGCTCCCGCCTTGCCGCAGCGGCGCGTCGGCGAACACGCACACCACGTGGTTCGCCAGCCCGTGCGTCACCGCCATCGCCGCATACTGCACCATCACGCACGCCGTCGCCCCGCCGACGTTCATGCTCGAAAGCAAAGCCAGGTGCGTCAGCCCCAGGTAGTTCTGCAGCCCCACCCCGCCCATCGCCCCCATCGCCGTCACCCCGGGGTTGACCAGCAGCCCGTCGATGTCCTCTTTGCGCAAGCCCGCGTCCGCGACCGCCCGCTGCACTGCCTCCGCGGCGAAGTGCGCCGTGTCGTGGCCGTACACCCGCCCCATCTCGGAGATCCCGAGGCCGGTGATCGCCGCTTTCCCCTTCAGCTCCCGCATCGCGTTCATGGTCTCAGGAGTCCTGTCAGCCGGTCTGCAGTTCAGCCCAGCGCTGTTGTCTGCTGTCTGTTGTTCGTTGTCTCGTACCGCCACTATCGCCGCCCGGAGAACCATCAGCAAGCACCCGATATGCTGTGCCTCGACATGAAGTACGGCATCACCGTCCCCAACTTCGGCTCCTACGCCGACGTCCGCGCCACCGCCGATTTGGCCCACGACGCCGAGGCGGCCGGCTGGCACGGCTTCTTCGTCTGGGACCACATCCAGAGCGGCGGCGACCCCGGTTCCCCCATGTGCGACCCATGGGTCGCCCTGGCCGCTATCGCCCTGAGCACGGAGCGCATCCGCATCGGCACGATGGTCACGCCAGTACCGCGGCGGCGCCCGTGGGTGTTGGCGCGCCAGACCGTGACCATAGACCACCTTTCGAACGGCCGCCTCACGCTCGGCGTCGGCCTCGGCTACCCGCCCGAGGAGTACAGCACCTTCGGCGAGGACGCCGGCGAGCGTGCCCGCGCACAGAAGCTCGACGAGGGGCTCGCCGTCATCGCCGGCCTCTGGTCCGGGAAGCCCTTCCGCTACAACGGCACCCGCTACCGCCTCCGCGACGTGACCTTCGCGCCGGCGCCGGTGCAGACTCCCCGCATCCCCGTCTGGGTCGCCGGCATGTGGCCCCACCGCGCTCCCTTCCGCCGCGCCGCCCGCTGGGATGGCGCCTTCCCCATCCACACCGACATTACGCCGCTGTCGCCGGCCGAAGTGGCGGACGTCGCCGCCTACGTGCGCAGGCGACGCACCTCCCCCGAACCCTTCGACCTCATCCTCAGCGGCGAGTCCTCCGGCGACGGTCCGTTAGTGTGGAAGGAACCACTGCCGGCGTACGAACAGGCGGGCGCGACATGGTGGCTGGAGACACTGACCGACTGGCGCGGCCCCCTCGACGCGATGCGCACCCTCGTCCGCGCCGGCCCGCCGAAGCAGTAGCGTGATCAGACCCCGTCTCACGCCGCTCGCCGCCATCGTCCTCTTCGCCTTCGCCATCCGCCTCGTCTGGATCGCCTGGGCCGACTTCCAGCCGACGCTCAGCGATGACGCCGGACGCTACGACTTCCTCGGCCGCTCGCTCGCCGAGGGCGGCGGCTACGTCAACCCCAACGGCGCGACGACGATGTTCTGGCCCCCCGGCTATCCGTTCATCCTCACCGCCGTCTACAAGCTCTGGCCGGAACGCGCCTTTGGCGACCACGAGGTCACCGCGGCGCTCGTCCTCAACGCCGCCCTCGGCGCGGCCACCGTCGCGCTGGTCTACGCCATCGGCCGCCGCGCCTTCGACGAGCGTGCCGCGCTGCTCGGCGCCGGCATCACAGCGCTCTTCCCCAGCCTCATCTTCCTCTCCGGCGTGACCCTCACCGAGACGGCGTTCACCTTCTGCGCGCTCCTCGGCGTCTGGCTGCTCGTCGAAACCGAAGCCCGCCGCGACCTTCGCCTGCTCGTCCTCGCCGGCGCCATCATCGGCTTCGCGGCGCTGGTGCGCGGGCAGGCCGCCCTCCTCCCCCTCGTCGCCGCGCCGTTCTGGCTCGCCGCCACCCGTGACCTCCGCGCCACCGCCGTCCGCGTCGCCATCACCGGCGCCATGGTCGCGCTCGCGCTGCTGCCCTGGACGATCCGCAACTACATCGAGTCGGACGCGCTCGTGCCCGTCGCCTCCAACGCCGGCGTCGACCTCTACATCGGCCACTCCGACGGTGCCGACGGTCGCGGCCGCAAAGTCGACGACTTCGTCTTCCGCTACCCGGAGCTACCGCCCGCCGAGGCCGAGGCCCGCATCAGTCGCGAGGGCTTTCGCGAGGGCCTCGAGTATGCCGCGAAGCACCCTCTGCGAGAGGTCGAGCTGTCCGCCCGCAAGCTCTTCTGGCTGTTCTACACCGACCGCGAGGCCCTGCGCTGGACCGAGGCGCACGGCGAACGCCCCTTCCTCTCCGCCCCCGCCCGCGACGCCCTGAACGTCCTCTCCGACGTGTACTACTACGCCGTCCTCGCCCTCGCCGTCATCGGCGCCGCGCGATGGGCTTCGTGGCGCCGCCCCGAACGCCTGCTTCTGCTCTCGCTCGCCGCCTACTGGACCCTCGTCCACATCGCATTCTTCGCCGACCCCCGCTTCCACGCCCCCCTCCTCCCCCTCGCCGCCCTCTTCGCCGCCGCCGGCATTCAAGCCGCGCGAAACAGATTCGCCAGCCCGACCATGTAGGGGCACGGCGCCGCCGTGCCCGCCCCGCTTGTCACCCTGAGCGACGCGAAGGGTCCTTGGGCACAGACCTGTCGGACCTCACCCCGTCAATCCGTGCCCACCTGCGAGACCGCGGTTACGCACCACGCCCATCCCGCGCCCACGCCCGCACGATGACCGCCGCCGCCAGCGCCGCCAACACCGGCACCATCGGCACGTGATAACGCGGCTCCCCTGCGAACACGAGGTGCAACCCCACCCACACCGTCACCGCCGCCCACAGCCCCACCCACGCGCGGCCTCGCCGCACCCCCAGCAGCGATGCCGCCACCAGAGCGGCCAGCGCGTAGTAGTACGCATCGCCAACCAGCACATACGCGTCCCGCCGCCACCCGTCGATCGGCGTGCGCCCGAGGCTCTCCGCCCAGCGCACCGCATCCGCTGCGTCCGACCGTACCAGCCAGCCCACGCGCTTCGCCGCCAGCTCCACCTCCCGGCCCGGATGCGCCCGCGCGTACGCCCAGGCCCGCTCCCGCCCCAAATCGTCGAAGAGCAGCTCGCGCTCCTTGAACGAGATCCCCGGCCGCTCGTCCCACAGGTCCTGCGGCGCCACCGATGTCCCGGTCGCGTACGGCGCGTGCGCCAGTCGCAGGTTGTAGCCCAGGTTGTCGCTGATCGGATACGGACGCCCCATCGCCACCTCGTTCCGGGCCGCCCACGGTACGGCCAGCAACAGGAACGCCGCCGCAACCGGCGCCATCGCCCGCAGCACGCTCCGCGCGTCGAAGCTCCGGACGAGCAGCACCGCCACCGGCACCACGAGCACCACGCCCTGCGAACGCACGAACGACGTCGCAGCGAGCGTCAGCCCCGCCGCGCCGTACGCGCCCAGCGTCCCGCGCTCCCCCGCCGACAGCGCGACCGCCAGCGTCGACGCCACGCCGAGCGTGAACAGCGGCTCGGAGAACAGCGACGAACTCCAGAACGTCAGCGACGGCGTCAGCGCGAACAGCGCCGCCCCCAGCAGCCCCGTCGCCGCGGCGGACTCGCTGCGTTGCGCCAGCCGCCTCGCGACGAACCACACCGGCACGACCGTCAGCGCGCCGCCGACCGCGTTGAACGCCTTCGCCGCCCGCTCATCCGGCCCGAAAACCGCGTACAGCGGCGCCAGCGCGAGGGGATATCCCGGCGGCCAGAAGGCAGTCGCCTCGCTGCCCGGCCCCGCCGCGAAGCCCCGCTCGTCGAGCGCGACGCTGTAGCCGCGCCCGTCCGACAGGTTCTGCGCCGTCGCGTGGTAGTACTGCGGGTCGGACAGCGGCGGGATCTCGGTGTCCGTCTCGGCCAGCCACAACCCGCGCAGTACGAGCGCGACTAGCACGATCGCGGCCAGCGCGCCGGCTTCGCGCCCGGAGATCGGTGCCGCGGACATCACGCGGCCACCCTACACCCGCGCGACGGCCAGCGTGACTTCCCGCCCGTCGATCGACGCCGCCTCGCCGTGCGCCCCCGCCGGCGCCTCCCCCTCCACCAGCTCCACCGACAGCGTCTCCTGCCGCACGTAGTCGCCGTACCCCTCCATCGCCGTTCGCAGCCCCTCGTCCCCCGAGAAGTGCGTCCGGATCCGGTCCGCGATCTCGAATCCCGCGTCCTTCCGCAAGTTCTGGATGCGGTGCACCACCTCCCGCGCCAACCCCTCCTGCTCCAGTTCAGCCGTCAGCTCAGTCGACACGATCGCCACCACCCCGCCGTCCTCCGCCGACGCGAACCCCTCCCGCTCGTGCGCCGTCACCAGCAGCTCCTCCGGCGCCAGCGTCTTCCCCGCCACCTCCACGCTTCGCCCCGCCTGCACTTCCGCGACGAGCGCCGCCCGGTCGCCGTCCGGCATGGACGCCAGGGCCTTCGCGATCTCCTGCACGTCGCGGCCGTACTTCTGCCCCAGCAGCTTCAGATTCGGCTTCACGTCGAATCGCAGGAAGTCCGACTCGTCCCGCACGACGCGCAGCGCCTTCACGTTCAGCTCGTCCAGCACCTGCGGCGCCAGCCGCTCGATCGCCTCCTCCTCCCCCCGCGACGGCAGCTTCACGAACAGCTCCGCCAGCGGCTGCCGCACCCGCACCTGCGCCTTCGCCCGCGCCGCCCGCCCCAGCGACGCTACCCGCATCACCAGCCGCGTGTCGTCCATCAGTGCCCGGTCGATCTTCGTGGCGTCAGCCTGCGGCCAGTCGCACAGATGCACGCTCTCCGCCGCCGATCCGTCGTGCGACCGCACGAGGTTCTGGTAGATCGCCTCGCACAGGAACGGCACCAGCGGCGACATCAGCCGCGCCAGCGTCACCAGGCACTCGTACAGCGTCGCGTACGCCGCGCCCTTGTCCGCGTCGTCCTCCGACTTCCAGAAGCGCCGACGGCTGCGACGGACGTACCAGTTCGACAGGTCCTCCACGAACGCCTCGATGAGCTTCGTCGCCCCCGCCGCGTCGAAGTCCGCCAGTCGATCCGTCACACCCGCGACGAGCTGGTGCAGCTCCGACAGCACCCACCGGTCGATCTCCGCCGCCTGCGATGCCGGAGCGCCCCCCGGCGCCCACCCGTCGATCCGCGCATACGTCACAAAGAACGCGTAGGTGTTCCACAGCGTCAGGAACATCCCCCGCCGGATCTCGTCGGCGCTCCCGTACCCGAAGTTCACGTTGTGCGACGGGTTGTGCCGCATGAACATCCAGCGCATCACGTCGGCGCCCATCCTGTCGGCCGCCTCGTCGAACCAGATCGCATTGCCCTTGCTCTTGTGCATCTCCTCGCCGTGCTCGTCCCGCACCAGCGCGTGCCCCAGCACCGCCTTGAACGACGGCCGGTCCTCCAGCACCGTCGCCATCGTCAGCAGCGAGTAGAACCAGTTGCGGAACTGCCCCGGGAACGACTCCGTGATGAAGTCCGCCGGGTACCACTGCTCCCAGTACGACCCGTCGCGGTGCGACGCGTCGTCCCGGTAGTGCAGCGTCGAGAACGGCACGATGCCAGCGTCGAGCCACGGGTTCCCCACGTCCGGGATCCGCGAGACCGCCTCCCCGCACGACCGGCAGGCGATCTTCACCGCGTCGATGAACGGCTTGTGCGGCGAGTGCCCTGCGAAGATCTCCCACCCCTCGATGGCGCGCTCCCGCAACTCCGCCTCGCTCCCGATGACCTCGAACGCGCCGCAACCGCCGCACTCGTAGATGGGCAGCGCCAGCCCGTAGTAGCGCTTCTTCGAGATCATCCAGTCGTCCATGTTCTTCAGCCAGTCCAGCTCGCGCGCCAGCCCGAACTCCGGGATCCACCGGATCTGCCGCGTGACCTCCGCGATCTGGTGCCGTAGCTCATCCATCGAGATGAACCATTCGTCCACCAGCCGGAAGATCAGCTCCGTCCCGCAGCGCCAGCACACCGGATAGCGGTGCGCGTAGTCGTGCGTTCGGTACAACACGCCCTTCTCGCGCAGGCTGTCGAAGATCGCCGCCCGCGTCGCGTCATCGGAGACGTAGTTGCCCGTAAGGAAGCCGAAGCCCTCGACGTACACGCCCTCTTCGTCCGTCGGGGCGATGACGGCCAGCCCATGCTCCTTGCTCAGCGCGAAGTCTTCCTTGCCGCACCCCGCCGCGATGTGCACGATGCCCGTCCCCTCCTCCTCCGACACCTCCCCCCACGCCACCACGCTGTGCTCGACGCCGCGCTGAGCGTCCAGCTCGTCGAACGGCCCCCGGTACGCCAGCCCCACCAGCTCCGCGCCCTTCAACTCCGCCAGCGTCTCGTACGCGCCCGAGAGCGCCGCCTTGGCCGCCCCCTTCGAGACGTAGAGCACGTCGTCGCCCTGCTGCACCTTCACGTACGTCAGCTCAGGGTGCACCGCCGCCGCGACGTTTCCCGCCAGCGTCCACGGCGTCGTCGTCCACACCAGCAGCGACTCGCCCGGCCGCCCCTCGATCGGGAACTTCACGTACACGCTGGCGTGCGTCAGCTCCTTGTACCCCTCCGTCACGATCTCGTGCTCCGAGATGCCGGTGGCGCAGCGCGGGCACCACGGCATCACGTCGTGGCCCTTGTACACCCACCCGCGCTCCCAGCAGCGCTTCAGGAACAGCCAGATGGTGTAGTTGTTCTCGTCGGAGTTCGTGAAGTACGAGTTGTCCCAGTCGCACCAGTAGCCCAGCCGGATCGACTGCTCCGTGATCTGCGCCGCGAAGCGCTGCACGCGGTCCTTGCACTCTTGCACGAACTTGTCGACGCCGTACCCCAGGATGTCCTTCTTCGACGCGAACCCGTGCTCCTTCTCCACCTCCACCTCGATCCACAGCCCCTGGCAGTCGAAGCCGTTCTGGTACCGCTGCTTCTCCCCGAGCATCGTGTGGAAGCGCTGGTACACGTCCTTGTAAGTACGCCCCCACGCGTGGTGCACCGCCATCGGGTTGTTCGCCGTGATCGGGCCGTCGATGAACGACCACTGCCGCTCCGACGCCTCATTCCGCCGGAGGTACCGCCCGATCATGTCGCGCTCACGCCACCACGCCAGCGTCTCCCGCTCCATCGCCACAAAGTCCGGCCGCGTCGATACGGGTCTCATCCTTCACCCCAAACAAAATCGCCCGCCCCACGAAGGGACGGGCGAAGCCCGCGGTACCACCCCTGTTGTCGCCAACGGCGACCACTCTTCCGGGCGCCATCACGCCCTGCCCCGGAAACGGTGGGCCTCCGGGCGCCCCTACTGCCCCGCACTGCGGACGGTTCGGCGCGCCGGCTCGGGAGGGATCTTCGGCCGCTGCGCCCGCATCCGGCTCACACCACGCCCGGATTCGCTCGGCGGCGCCGCGACGGCCTACTCGTCTCCGTCTTCGCCTGTGCGGGCAGTATACGGACAGAGGGGCGCGCGGCAAACCCAGGGATCTCCCGTAGCCGGCCGCTAGGGCAGGGTCACCTGTACGAGGGTGATCTCCCGCCCGTCGGGGTCGCGCAGGACCGCTGTCCGGCCGTAGGACGCGTCGCTGATCTCGCGCACAACGCCGGCGCCCGCTGCCCGGAAGCGCGCCACCGCCCCCTCGATGTCGTCGACGCTGAGGTCCACATGCGGGACGGCCATGTCCCGCGGGTCCTCGGGCCGTTGACGGTGGACCGCCAGGTGCGCGCCGCCCACGTCGAACTCCGCCCAGTCGACGCTCTCGGCGACGGCCTGCACGCCGAGGGCGCGCTCGTAGAAGCTGCGCAGCCGCTGAGGATCCTCTGTGTAGTAGTACGTCGTGATGCTTGTGCTCATCTTCTCACCTCCTTCAGGTGCGGTCAGGAAGCTCTCGAACACCCCCTCGACGAGGCGGCTCAGCGACGTGCCGCTGTCGATCGCCCGATGCTTTATCCGCCGCACGGTCTCGCGCGGCAGATACACGTTGAACTGCTGCTTCTCCATGTCAGTTGCGGTCACGGTCCAACCTCCTGTGCTTCGCCGGACGGGAGGTGATGGCCGTGCATGCCCCGCACCCAGCGTCTCGCGGACGCCAGCGGGTGCCAGGGCGCTCCGCCCAGGCCGTCAGGCCGGGGACAGAGCAACAGGGGAGAAGCGATCAGTAAGCGGGGCACGGAAGCCCACCTCCAATTAGGATACTAGTATCCTAGCAGTGGTGTGGGCTGGCTGTCAACCCGCCTTACGGGATCAGCACCACCCGCCCGAACGCCTGCCGGCTCTCGATGTACGCGTGCGCCGCCCCCGCCTCCGACAGCGGATACGTCCGGTCCACCGCCACCTGCAGCGCCCCGGACTCGATGTCCCGCAGGATCTGGTCCATCATCGGCACCACCCGCGCCGCCCCCAGCACCGTCTCCAGCCCGAAGAACACCCCCGTCAGCGACGCGTTCGCCCCGCTCAGCGCCGATACGTCCACCGCCCGGCCGCCCCGGCTCACGTTCCCCACCGTGATCACCCGGCCCCGGTACGCCGCGCACTGCAAGCTCCCCTCCAGCGTCTTCCCCCCCACCGAGTCCACCACCAGGTTCGCGCCCTTCCCGCCCGTGATCTCCCGCACCTGCTTCACGAAGTCCCCGTCCGCGTAGTTCACCCCGTGGTCCATCCCGTACGCCCGCAGCCGCTCCAGCTTCTCGTCCGACGACGACGTCGCGATCACCGTCGCCCCCGCCCGCTTCGCGAACTGCACGCACGCGATCCCCACCCCCGACGTCCCCGCCTGCACCAGCACCGTCTCCCCCCGCTGCGTCCGCCCGAACTCGTGGATGCAGTCGTGCGCCGTCCCGAACGCCACCGGCACGCACGCCGCCTGCTCGAACGACACCCCCTCCGGCACCACCCACGTCGATGACGCCGGCACCGAAACCAGCTCCGCGTGCGACCCGTTCGCCATCAGCGCCGTCACCCGGTCGCCTGGCCTCCGGTCCGTCACCTCCCCACCCACCTCCCGCACCACCCCCGCGCAGTTGTACCCCACGATGTGCGGCCGCTTCACCAGCTCCCCGCCCGCCCGGTTCAGCACATCCCCGCCCTCGACGCCGATCGCCTTCACCTCGATCAGCAACCCCTTCGGCTGCAGCGCCGGGTCGGGCGCCTCCTCGTATCGGAAGACGTCGGGTGCTCCGGGCTCGTAATAGACGGCCGCCTTCATGATGCTGTTCCTTTCGCCATGCGTGCATACACCTCGGGGTCCGCTTTCTCCATCCAGCGGTCGTCGTCGGCCTTCACCCGCGTGAAGCCCGTCTTCTCGTAGAGCGCGTGCGCGTCCCGCGTCCCCAGCATCCACCGCCGCAACCCCTGCAGCCCCGGGTGCGCCGACACGCACTCCATCAGCCACACCCCCAGCCCCCGCCCCCGATGCTCCTCCAGCACGAACACGTCCGCGATGTACGCGAACGTCGCATAGTCCGTGACCGCCCGCGCGAACCCCACCTGCCACCCCTCCCCGTACAACCCGAAGCACAGCGAGTGCTCCACCGCCCGCTCCACCACCTCGCGCGGCAGGTGCTCCCCCGCCCAGTACGCCCCCCGCAGGAATCCCAGGACCACGTCGATGTCGAGCCGCGAGCGGTCCGTGCTCACCACGTAGCCGCCGCGCTCCCACTGCTCAGGCATCAGGACAGGTGCTGCTTGTAGAACGCCAGCGTGCGCTCCCACGTCTGCCTCGAGGCCTCCGCGTGATGCACGTCTGGACGCGTGTCGTTGAAGAAGCCGTGCTGCGTCCCCGGATAGATGTGGAACTCTACCTGCTTCCCCAGGCCCTTCAGCTGCTGCTCCAGGGCCCGCGCCGTCGCCGGGCTCGCCCACTCGTCGTGCTCGGCGTAGTGCCCCAGCACCGCTCCCGCCACCTTCGACAGGTCCGGCTGCACCCCGGGCAGCGCGCCGTAGTAGATCACGCAAGCGTCGATCGGCCGCAGCGTCGCGATGTACAGGGAGAGTCCGCCACCGAGACAAAAGCCGACACTTCCCAGCTTCCCGGTGCACGCGGCATGCCCCTTGAGGTAGTCGGCCCCGCCCGACATGTCCTTCGCCGCCTCGTCCATCTTCATCGACATCATGAGCTTGCCCGCTTCGTCGGGCTCCTTCGCCGTCTTGCCGTGGTACAGGTCCGGCGCCAGCGCCACGTATCCCTCCGCCGCCAAACGGTCGGCGATGTTCGTGATGTTCGGGACGAGCCCCCACCACTCCTGGATCACCAACACTCCCGGCCCCTTCCCGGACGCAGGCAGCGCCAGATAGCCCTCGCACTCGTGCCCGTCGCTCGGGAACTTCACCATCTGTCCGGCCATATCCAGGTCCTCCTTGATGCACAGGTGTCGTGCGGCGAGCACAGGAAAGCACGCCCGCCCCTCGGGCTCAAGTTCGCCGGACGCGTATGCGCGCTTCGGTCACGACGAAGAAATGGCTCAAATGCTCCCCGAAGCGCGCGAATAGCCCTTCGAGCAAGCCGGTCTTGATGGCGAGAGCTTCGAGGTCCAGCCGAAAGAGGATCACGCCCGCGTGTGGGAGCTTCCGACGGAAGATGAGTTCCCCGAAGTCGTGGTCGTTCGTCACTAGGACTCGCCTCTCGCGGTAGGCGATCGCGAGGATGTCGCGCTCGTCGAGCGCCTGAGGATAGTCTCGGGCGACGGCCGTTACGTCGTGCGCGCGTGTCTCCAGCCAGTCGACGAGGCCAGCGTCGACATTCTCATCCAGAAGAAATCTCACGGTGTGCGGACTGCTACCGGGAGGACGGCGCGGCGGGGAAGATTTCTTCGCCTTCGATTACGACCTGCGCATACTCTATGCAGGCTCGGATGTCATCTTCCGTCAGACGGGGATAAGCCTTGAGCACGCCTCGCACGTCGAGATCCTGCGCGAGCCGCTTCAGGACCAACTCGACTGGCACGCGAGTACCCCGCACGATTGGCTTCCCGACGAGGATGTTCGGGTCGGTGACGATACGTGCTTCATACATCACCAAGAGTATAGCCTTCCGGCGCTACCCCGCCGCCTCCGCACACGCCCGCGCCGCATCCGCCAGCTCCGCCGTCCTCCCCGCCCCCACCAGGTCCGCCTCCAGCGCGTTCAGCACCAGCCCGAACGCCATCCCGATCTCCGGGTCCGCGAACCCTACCGACC
>JBBDXE010000014.1:0-34449 GCA_040902505.1 Dehalococcoidia bacterium
CGCCCCCGGCAGCCCTGCGGGCTGCACCCGCTTCTCGGCGCCGAGTGACGCAGCGGTTCGCAGATCGATGAAGCGCGGGCGCGACAACGACGCAGCGTGAAGGTGCGGTCGTCATGCTTCGCGCTCCCCGGGTTGGCCTTCGCCGTGGCCGACGATGACCATGGCGGGGCGGACGACGCGGTCGCCGAGGCGGTAGCCCTTCTGGACGACGGAGATGACTTTGCCTTCCTCGCCGGGGGCCTGGCCGATCGCCTCGTGGAGGGCGGGGTCGAAGGGTTCGCCGTCGGCGGGGATCTCTTCGACGCCGGCCATCTCGAGCACCGCCTGGAACTTGCGGTGGATGAGGCGGATGCCGTCGAGCCACGTCAGGCCGGCGAGGTGCGCGTCGACGTTCATGAGGGCGCGCTCGAGGTCGTCGATCATGGGGAGGAGGTTGATGATGAGGGCGGCGTTGGCAAGACGGGCGGTCTCGGTGCGCTCTTCCTCGACGCGGCGCTTGAAGTTCTGGTAGTCGGCGGCGGCGCGCTGCCAGTTGCGGTGGTAGGACTGGGCGCGCTCGCGCTCCTCGTCGAGGAGGGCCTTCAGGCGCTCGGGGTCGGAGGGGTCGGCCGCGGGCGGGCGGGGTTGCCCGGGGGCGGCGGCTTCCTCTTCACGTTCGGTGGTCATGGCGCTGCGCATCCTTTCAGGCTGCTCCGCTTGTGAGTATGGGGAGGGTGGGGGACACCCCCACTCCCCCGGCAGCCCTGCGGGCTGCACCCGCTCTTGCGGCTGCGCGCGCCTGTGGCGGCTGGAGTGGCGATGCACATTCGTGCGGAGTGGCGCACGAGGATCCCTCGCTTCGTTCAGCGTGACAGCGGGTGACGATGATCATGCGGGGGGCCGGACCTAACCCCTGCCCCTTCCCTGAAGGGAAGGGGTGAGAGTACGCACGTTGGTCACGCGTGGCGCGCGAGGATCGTTCGCTGCGGTCGGGATGAGGGGGAGATTCCACTGCTTCGATCACCAGATGGTTCGCCGCGTCCAGCATGACGGTTGTGCCGATCGTCATGGGTGGGCCTCCGGTTCGTCGCCGTAGTGGGCGCCGAGCATTTCGCTCATGAGGTCGGCCATGAAGCGCAGGGTAGAGATGGTCTCCGGGTAGCGCATGCGGGTGGGGCCGACGACGGCCATGGCGCCGGTGACGCCGCCGGGCAGGCCGTAGGGGCTGACGATGACGCTGTAGTCCCGCATGGCGTCTTCATCGTTCTCGGCGCCGATGCGGACGGTGATGCCGTCGCGGGAGATCTGGCGGAAGGGGATGAGGCGGGTGAGGTTGCGCTGCTCGAGCATCTCCAGCAGCTCCACGGCCTTCTCGCCGGAAGCGAATTCAGGCTTCCGGAGGACGTTACGGACGCCCTCCAGGTAGGACTCGTCGTAGCCGCCGCGGTCGGCGGCTTCCATGATCTCGCGGACGGCGTTGACCACGTGCCATTCGAGCTGCGTGAGTTGCGCCTGGGAGCGGGCGAGGTCAGAGGCGGCGAGGCCGCTGAACAGCTCGTTCAGGCGGTTGGACATGGTGGTGAGCTGATCCTGCTCGACCGCCTCGGGGAAGATGAGCACCTGCTGCTTGAGGCGCGCCTGGTGGAGCACCATGACGAGCAGCACGGCGGTCTCCTGGATGCCGACGAGTTCGATGCGCTTGAGGCGCGACTCGGCCGTGCGGGGGACGGTGACGACGGCAGCGTTCTGGACGGCGCGGGCGAGGACGGCGGCGGCGAGATGGACCCACTCGTCCTCGTCGCGGCCGGCCTGGTGGAACTGATGGCGGATGGTCTCCTTGAGTTCGCGGGGGAGGTCGCGCTCCTGCATGAGGGCCTCGACGTAGTAGCGGTAGCCCTTGTCGGAGGGCATGCGGCCAGCGGAGGTGTGGGGGTGGCTGATGTAGCCTTCCTCTTCGAGGCGGGCCATCTCGTTGCGGATGGTGGCGGAAGAGAAGGGGAGCTCGTACTTGCGGACAATGCTGTCCGAGCCGACCGGCGTTGCGGTATCGACGTATTCGGCGATGATGAGGCTGAGGAGCCGCGAGCGGCGTTCGGTAAGGGTCATTTCGTATCTGATTAGCACTCTCGATGGGAGAGTGCTAACTCGCGGGATAAGTCTATCAACCGGCGTTCCAGGGGGTCAAGGTATGACCGCCTGGACGCTGGCGGTCTGGTCGCTGGGAGAGGGCCGGTGCTGAAGGTGGGGCTGGAGGATGGAGGATGGAGGATTCGCGTGGACATCGAACTGGTACATGAGGACGAGATGGCGGAGGGGGAACGGCAGGCGCTGGACGGGTGGCTGGGGGAGGAGTTCGGGCATCTGCCGTACGAGTGGGCGCCGCGGCCGTGGCGGCTGCTGGCGCGCGACGACGACGGGGCGATCGTCGGGCATGTGGGGCTGCTGGTCCGGGCGGTGACGGCGGGCGGGACGCCGGTGCCGGTGGGGGGCGTGGGAGGGGTGGTCGTGCGCCCGGAGCGGAGGGGGAAGGGCGTGGCCTCGGCGCTGCTGGCGCGGGCGGAGGAGGAGATGCGGGAGCGGTTCGGTGCGCCCTTCGGGCTGCTGCTCTGCCGCGCGGAGGTGGCGCCGGTGTACCAACGCGCGGGGTGGCGGATCGTGGCGGGGCCGACGGTGTTTGCGCAGGCGGCGGGGACGGAGACCTATCCGCGGCTGACGATGGTGCTGGCGCTGGCGGGCGGGCGGTGGCCGCCGGGGGCGGTCGACCTGTGCGGGTTGCCGTGGTGAGCGACAGGAGGGCTGGCAGCCGGTTGATATACTCCAGCGTCCCGCAACGAGGGGCCAAATTGGAGCGCTCTTGATCGGTTCCCGCATCGCAGGCCTCGGCCATTACGTCCCCGAACGTGTCCTGACGAACGCCGAACTGGAGCGCATGGTCGACACGTCCGACCAGTGGATCCAAGAGCGCACGGGCATCCGCGAGCGGCACATCGCCGCGCCGCAGGAGACGTCCAGCAGCCTGGCGGCGCAGGCCGCGCGGGCGGCGCTGGGGCGAGCGGGGATCGCCGCCGAAGACCTCGATCTGGTCATCTGCGCGACGACGACACCGGACGGGCTGTTCCCTTCGACGGCATCGCTGGTGCAGGACCGGATCGGCGCAACGAATGCGGGGGCGTTCGACATCAACGCCGCCTGCATGGGGTTCATCTCGGCGCTGGCGACGGCATCGCAGTTCATCGCGGCGGGGAGCTGCCAGCGGGTGCTGGTGTGCGGGGCGGAGGTGCTCTCGCGGATCGTGAACTGGGAGGACCGGACGACCTGCGTGCTCTTCGGCGACGGGGCGGGGGCGGTGGTGCTGGAGGCGTCGGCGTTCGGGGGGCCGCTGAGCTTCGTGCTGCACTCGGACGGGTCGAAGAAGAGCGCGTTGTTCGCGGAGGGGCCGTGCGGGCCGCGCGACGCCGACGGGAACCCGCCGGACGCCGCGCTCTGCCACATCAACATGGACGGGCCGGCGATCTTCAAGTTCGCGGTGCAGGCGATGACGCACGCGGTGCGGGAGGCGCTGGGGCGGGCGGGGTTGGGGGTCGACGACGTGGACCTGATCGTGCCGCACCAGGCGAACCTGCGCATCATCCAGGGCACGGTGAAGGCGGCGGGTATCCCGCCGGAGAAGGTCGTCGTGAACGTCGACCGCTACGGCAACACATCATCGGCGTCGATCCCGATCGCGCTCAGCGAGGCGTCGGCAGCGGGGCGGCTGGGGGAGGGGGACCGGGTGGTGCTGTGCGGCTTCGGGGGCGGGCTGGCGTGGGGATCGATGGTGCTGGAGTGGAGCACCACCGGCGTCGCACCGGCGGCGCGGTCGGACGAGCTGGCGGCGGCGCGGGCGCGGGGCTGAGCGGGGGTGCCGTGCAGGCTGCAGACCGCGGGCGACGCGTCCGCTCGACGCTCATCGACATCGCGAGGCGGCGGCAGCGCCCTGGCTCGGGTAGCCTCATGACGAGGGACGAAGCTGCCTCGCGTTTGCCATGGCCAGACCTGCGACCGGTGTTCGGCGAGCTACCGTGGGCGGTGGCGGGCGCCGTCGCTACGCGCCGGTACATGCCGGAGCGCGCCACACAGGATCTCGAAGTTGTGGTCTTACACGGCGATGCGTCCAAGGCGCGCGCGCGGCTTGCAGAGGCTGGGCTGCGCCACGAGGGCGAGCTGTCAATCGGCGGTTCGACGTGGCGGACGCCGGAGGGAGTACGCATCGACGTGATCGAGGGGCGGGAGGGGTGGTGGCCGGACGCACTCTCGGAGGCGGACGCCAACCGCGACGAGGAAGGAGCCCCGGTCCTTCCGCTGCACTACCTGGTGCTGATGAAGCTGCTGGCCAGCCGGGTGCAGGACGTGGCCGACGTGACGCGCATGCTCGGGCTGGCCCCTGACGAGGTGCTGGTGCGGGTGCGTGAGGCGGTGCGGTCGCACGCGCCGGAGATCAGCGACGACCTCGAAAGCCTGATCGAGCTGGGACGACTCGAGACGCGCGGTTAGCCTCAACGTCCAGTAGCGTCCGCGGGATGCAGCCGCTACCTTCGGTAGCGATGGCTGAAGCTAAGCGCGTGTGCATCACGGGGATCGGGGCGGTGTCGCCGTTCGGGCGGAACGTGGCGGCGCTGTGGAGCGGGCTCGCGGGGGGGATCAGCGCGGTGGCGCCGATCCGGTCGTTCGACGCGAGCGGGCTGGGCTGCCGCATCGCGGCGGAGGTGCGCGACTACGCGCCGCGGGAGGACATGGACCCGGAGGCGGCGGCGGCGATGGACCGGCGGTCGCTCTTCGCGGCGGATGCGGCGATCCAGGCGTTGATCCAGAGCGAGATCCCCATTACGGCCGAGACGGTGCCGCAGATCGGTGTGGCGGTGGGGAGCGAGATCGTCGAGGGGCACGTGGCGACGGCGGCGCAGGTGGCGCGGACGGTGGCGGCGGCGGGGCCGGTGTCGCAGCTGGCGAACGGGGCGGCGAGCGGGCTGATGGCGATCGGCGAGGCGGCGGAGTGGATCCGGCGGGAGGACTGCTCGGTGGCGGTGGCCGGGGGCGCGGACGCGCCGATCACGCAAGAGGTGGTGCGCCGCTTCGGTGAGCTGGGCATGCTGACGCAGAGGAACGACGACCCGGGGCGGGCGGTGCGGCCGTATGACGCCTCGCGGGACGGGATCGCGCTGGCGGAGGGGGCGGGGATGGTGGTGCTGGAGGACGAGGAGGTGGCGGTACGGCGGGGGGCGACGATCCTGGCGTACGTCGACGGGTACGGGACGTCGTTCAGCCGGTCGCCGGTGGCGCAGGCGGCAGCGAACGCGCAGGACGCAGGGCGGGCGATGCAGGCGGCGCTGATGAAGTGGGACCTGACGCTACAGGGCGAGATCGACGTGATCTTCGGGACGGCGGGGGGCGGCGCGCTGGACGCGGTGGAGGGGCAGGCGATCCGACGGGTGTGGGGGCCGAACACGGACAGGCTGTGGCTGACGGCGCCGAAAGGGGCGCTGGGGCACGCGCTGGGGGCGTCGGGGCCGCTGGCACTGATCGGCGCGGTGTACTGCCTGCAGTCGGGGCTGATCCCGCCGACGGCGAACCTGGAGGAGCAGGACCCGGCGTGCGGGCAGCTGGACGTGGTGACGGGGGACGTGCGGCGGCTGCACGGGACGAAGGCGATGGTGAACGCCTTCGGGCTGGGGCACAACGCGAGCATCATCGTCTCGCGGCCGTAGACCATCACTCGGGCAGGAGGGCGCGGCGGAGGCGGCGGCGGGCGGCGGACGCGCAGACGCTCTCACGATTGGTCATGGGCTGGCACGCGAGGCGGCGGCGCAGGGCCTGGCGTTGGCGCGGAGTAAGGGCGTGCCAGGCGGCGCGCAGGGCGTCGATCAGCTCGATCGCGGGCTCCGGGGCGTGGGGTGCGGTCGCCGGGTCGAGCGGGAGGGCGGCGGGGCGCTGGGTGCCCCGGCGAGAGATGGGCCCGTAGCGGCGAACGGCGTCGATGGCGCGGCGGCGGGTGGCGAGTGGGCCGCTTCGGCCGGAGCGCCACGCGGCCAGCGTCATGTCCTGCACGGCGTCTTCGATCCAGAAGTCCGGGACGCCCACGGCGCGCGCCACCGACCGGTAGTACCTCGAGCGATCGGGCTCGTGCATGCCCCACCCCACACCACAGCTCCCCCGACAGGCGCGGCCATCCCATCGATCCGTGCGCCGTGGATGCGCAGGGCGCGTCGCCCCTCGCGTGTCGCGGCCCGCCCGGGGGCGGGGGCGACGATCATGGCGGATCGACCGGATAGCCCTGATGACTTCGTGTCAGCGGCGGTTGCAGCCGTTGAGGGCGCCGGCACCCGAAGGCTGCCAGCACAGAGGAGAGACTGTCCTCCCGACCACCCCCGAAGCCAGCGCCATGCGCGCCGGCTTCATCCCGTCATCCTCAGGGACGCTTGGAGCTTGACATGCGGGTGTTAAGGGGGCGTGATCGTTCTGTCAAGGCGAGGGGATCACCGGGCGAACGTTATGTCGTGGCCGTTGCCGGCTCGCTCATGCTCTGCGGGAGCGCGGCGACGGCATCGGCGGCTTCCAGGGCGGAGGTGAGCGAGACCAGCGACAGATCGAGGGCGATGTCACGGGCATCCCCGGCGAAGAACAGATTGGCGGCGGCGCGCGAGCGCAGGGGGACGAGCCGATCCTCCTGGTCGAGGGTGCGGCGCGCGGGGTTCACCAGCGCATCGGGAAGGATGCGTTCGACGACGAGGGCATCGCGCCAGCCGGGGAAGAAGCGATCGAGGGCGGCGAGCAGCTCCTGCTTCCGCCCCTCGCGGAGGCGGGCGTCGGCAGCTTCGTCGGGCGAGAGGTAGGCCATGGCGTGCAGCAACAGACCGTCCTTCGGCGCGAGATCGGGCGTGACCTCGGAGTGGAGGCTCATGTAGAGGTCGTGGTCGATGTCGTAGATGAAGCTGAGGTCGGTGCGGAGGCGGCGGTCGAAGCCGAGGTCCATGCAGTACGCGCGGGCGTCCTGGAGGCCGGTCCAGCCGGACAGCTCGCTGCGGAGGGCAGGGTCGTCCGGCGAGAGCTGCGCGATCGCTTCCGGGGGGAGGGCGCAGACGAAGGCGTCAGCCTCGACGCGGGCGCCGGGCGTGACGGCGGCCACGATGCGGCCGCCGGCGGTCTCGAGGCGCTCGACGGCGGCGCCGGTGCGCAGCTCGCCGGCGTTGGCGCGCAGCTCGTCGATGAAGATGTCGTACATCGTGCGCCAGCCGCCGCTCATGTAGCCGACGTAGTCCTTCTCGAAGAGGGCGTGCTGGAAGTGGGAGAGCATCCAGGTGGCGCTGAGATCGCCGCCGGGGCGGGTGTAGCTGTTAATGGTGGCGAGGGCGATGGCGAAGCGTCGCAGGGCGGCGTCGGAGGTCTTGCGCTCGACCCACTCCCGCCAGGTCATGCCCTTCGCGCGCGCAGGTTTGGCGGTGCGCAGGGCGAGCATGAAGGCGCCGAGACGCAGCTTCGTGGCCGGAGAGAAGAGGGGGGTGGTGAGGGCCTGGTGGGGCATGGTGCCGAGCGAACCGAAGCGGTCGCCGTCGGCGAAGTACGAGCGAACGGGCTTCGGGATACCGCAGGGGATCTCAGGCCGGTCGAGGCGCTTGAGGATCTCGCCGAGCGGACCCTTGCGGAACAGATACATGGCGTGAGGGCCGTAGTTCAGCGTGAAGCCCTTGTCTTCGTAGGTGTAGGCGCGTCCGCCGGGGCGGTTGCCCTTCTCGAGGACGACGACGCTGCGTCCCCGTTTGGCGAGCAGCGCCCCCGCCGCCAGTCCGGCGATCCCCCCTCCGATGACGACAACGTCCGTTTTCATGTCAGTCTCCCTTCGCGGCGCGGCGGGCGCCCTTCAGATACACGTCGATCGGGTCCACGCCAAACGTATCGTCCATGGTGGCGCGCTCGAAGTCGGCATGGAGCTCTCCGGGCGTGCCGGACCGGATGGGGGTGCGGGCGTTGGCGCGGACGAAGCGGACGGTGCGCTTGAGGCGGCGATACTCCCCGCCGCAGGACTGGCAGGCGGCGAGGTGGGCGAGGACGGCGTCGCGGGCATCGTCCGACAGTTCGGCGTCGAGGAGGTCGGACAGGAGGGGCTCGACCTGCTTGCAGTTCATGGCTGCTCCTTCTTGCGGCGCTGCTGCCGGGCCTTGCCCATAGAGGTGCAGGCGTTGCACTCGTTCTTCTGGTCAACGAGGGCGCAGTGCGTCTCGAAGACGCCGGTCATGACCTTGCGGGCGCGGTGCAGCTCGGTCTTCACGGAGGCGACGGAGGCGCCGATGGCCTTCGCCGCTTCCTCGCGGGAGAGGCCGACCTGATCGCAGAGGACGATGGCGGCGCGCTGCTTCGCGGGGAGGGACATGGTGATGCAGTTGATGCAGGTGGCGGCGACCTCCTTCACCTCGGCGGCGCGTTCTGGGCTGAGGAAGAGGGTCTGCTCCATCTGCTGTGCGAGTTCTGCGTTCTCGCGGAACCACTCCCAGCGGCGGTCGAGATCCCAGGGCTTGCGGCTGCGCTGGTGGTCGAGGCAGGCGTTGGTGGCGATGCGAAAGAGCCAGGTCTTCAGGGAGGCGCGCAGCTCGAACTCGGCGAGGTGGGTGTAGGCGCGCAAGAACGTGTCCTGCACCAGGTCCTCGGCCTGCTCGATCGAACCGGTCATCTTGTAGCAGAGGCGCTGGAGGGCGTCACGGTGCTCCTCGGCGAGGGCGCCGAAGGCGTCCTTATCGCCGGCCTTCGCTCGCTCGAGCAGAGCGAGCGCCGAGCCTGCCTGCCGCTCCTGCACGGCTCTTCTCCCTTCTGCCTGATTAGACGCGGGCGGAGCGGAAAAGGTTACACGGCTTCACCCTGCCCCGATCCAGGAGCGACGACTCCGGGATCGGCTCGGTCATGCGCAGACCTACGCGCCACGTGTGTCGGTCAGCGTCGCACGTAGCTCCTCGCCGCGCTTCGTCCAGCCGGTCATGCCGATCTCGCGGAACTGCGCCAGCGCCGCATCGAGCAGCGGCAGAGCACGTTCGCGGTCGCCGTCCGCGCCGCGGCGGCCGTACATCAGCGCCTCGTCGTAGTCGATGATCGCTCGGCAGGGACGCGCCCCCTGCTCTTCGGTGACCCTGCGCGCCTCCGCGAACCAGTGGCTCGCCTCGTCGTAGCGGCCCTGCAGAGCGCAGAGCCGCGCCAGCGCCGCGCGCCCATCCTGCATCGGGAAGCGGAAGTCGGGGCCGATGACTTTCTCGCGGACGCCGCGCTCGAACACCTCGATGTGATCGGTCCGTCCCGCGACCCACAATGCCGCGGCGCTGCCGCCGACGATGAAGGGGTAGTTCGGTTCCCAGGCCGGGGCACGGTCGACGGCCGGCAGCACCTTCGGCAGGAGCGCGATTGCGTCGTCGCTGCGCCCGGCCGTCGCGAAGATCCGCGCGGCGGCGGCGCACACGATCGCGCGTGCCCATCGTAACTCCGGTGCGTCCTGCCCCAGCAGGAACTCGCCAAGCGCCACCGACTCATCGAGCTCCTCGCCGGACGCGTAACGCATCTCCGTCAGCGTGCCGAGCAGATTCTGGGCGGCCGTCGACGACTCGGTGAGACGGGCCGCGAGCGCGACCCCGCGCTCATACGCCTCCCGAGCCGCGCGGAAGTCACCGAGCGCATTGTGGCAGCGCGCGAGCGCGGCAAGGCCGATCACCATGTCGGCGATCGCTCCCCGTCGCTCCCGTTCCAGTACGAACTCTTGCCAGAGCGGTACACAGCGCCGGTACTCGCCGGCCAGGATCATCAACGCGAATATTGCGTCTCGGGGGCCGCTGCTCCAGTACGCGATAACGTCGTCCCTCGATCGAAAGGGTTCGACGAACAACGGCCACGCATCCTCGGGCAGCTGCTCGACTACACCGAGCCACTCCGCGTACTCGGGGGCGTCCATGGGGGACATCACTCCCGGGCTCTCCGGGTTCACAGCGTCCTGCCCCATACGCGAGTACATCAGCAGACTCGCCCAGGTCGCGTCGCGCCGGTTGCCGATGTGGCGCATGCCTTGTTCCGCGAGCGCCCAGCAACCGCGCAACGAGCCCGCGAGGTCACTGGCCCGCGCCGCCTCGTCCAGGAAGTCCGCCGCGGCATCGGCGCCTTCCGTGGCCGCGATCAGTTCGCCAGCCTCGCTCAGTACCGCGATGGCCTCGTCGGACGCCAGCGCCCCGATCAGCGCCATCCCAAGCCTGCCCATGACCCTCGCCCGCCGCGGATCATAGTCCGGCAGGAGGTCGAGCGACATGCGGAGAAACGCCGCCGCCGCCTCATGCGCGTACTCCGCCTCGGCCGCGTCCGCCGCTGCCAGCGCGTACTCGGCGCCCCGTTCGGCGCCGGGGATGGCGGCGCTGCGGTGGTACTGGTAGGCCAGCTCGGCGGCGTGCTCGCTTGCGCGGTCGCCGTACGCGCGCTCCATCGCCTCGGCGACCTGGCGGTGCAGGCGCACCTGGCGTGACGGGCTGAGCTCGCCGTAGAGCGTGTGGCGGATCAGGGCGTGGGTGAACTCGTAGCTGTCCGCCCCGCCGCCAGCGCGCAGGAGCTGCGCGGCGAGCGCTTCGTCGATGGCGTCGAGTGCCGCCGGCTCGTCGAGCCCCGACGCGCGCCCGGCGATGTCGAAGCGGAAGCCGCCACTAAACGCCGACGCCGCGGTCATGAGCTTGTTGGCGTCCTCGGAGAGCCGCGAGAGGCGGCGCGTGATCACATCCCGGACACCCTCCGGGATGCCCAGCTCGGTGATCGACCGCGCGGCGCTCTTCCACGCCCCGTCCTCCCGGTAGAGCTTGCCCTCTTCGACGAGATGGGCGAGCACCTCGCGGATGAAGAAGGGGTTGCCCTCGGTCTCGTCGCTGATCGCCTGGACGAGCGCTGGGTTCACCTCCTGCTCAGCGACCGCCGACAGGAGCGTCCCTACCTCGGCCGCATCGAGACCCCTCAGGACGATGCGCTCGTATGCGGTCTCGCGGCGCAGCGCGCCGAGCGTGGCCGCCAGCGGATGCTGCCGGTCGAGCTCGACGTCGCGGTAGGCGCCCAGCAGCAGGATGCGGTGCTTCGGCGTAAAGCGCGCGACGTGGCGCAGCATGGCGACGGTGCCGCCGTCGGCCCAGTGGAGGTCGTCGAGGACGAGCACGACGGGCGCACGCTGCGAGGCGGCGATGAGGAGCTGCGACACGGCGTCGAGCAACCGGAAGCGTTCCTCGTCGGGCTGCAGCGGCGCGGGCTCCGGGATGTCGGGCAGCCGTTCGCGCAGGGACGGCACGAGGCGGGCGATCGGCGCGGCGCCATAGCCGAGATCGCTCTGCAACTCCTCCGCGCCGGCGTCGCGCGCGTACGCCCCGATCGCCTCCGCGAACGGGCCGTACGGGGGCGCCCACTCGCCCTCGAAGCAGCGGCCCCGCAGCACCTGCGCCCCGCGCAGGCCAGCGTACACGCCGAACTCCTCGGCGAGCCGCGTCTTGCCGATGCCGGGCTCGCCGACGAGCATCATCAGCGACCCCTTGCCCGAGAGCGCCTCATCGAACGCGGCCTTGAGCCGGTCCAACTCCGCGCGCCGGCCGACGAACCCGCCCCAGGCCAGTCCTCGCAGGTCCGCTGTGGCCTCCCGCAGTACGCGCGTGTCGCCGGCGCCCTGCGTCCTGATGCCTTCCAGCTCCTCCACGACCCGGGCGGCACTCTGCGGCCGCTCCGCGGGCGCCTTCGCGAGGAGTCGCAGGATCAAGTCTTCGAGCGCCCGCGGCACCTCCGGGTTGTGCCACGTGGGCGCGACGGGCGGCGTGTTGACGTGCTGGGAGATGACGGCGAGCGCGTCATCGCCCAGGAATGGCGGCCGGCCGGTCACCATCTCGTAGAGCGCGCACCCCAGGGCATAGAGGTCGCTGCGCGCGTCGGCCGGCTGCCCCATCGACTGTTCGGGAGGCATGTACGCGGCGGTGCCCATGACCGTCCCGGCGGACGTCAGGTGCGAACGGTCGATGGCGAGCGCCAGCCCGAAGTCTCCGAGCTTCGCCGTCCCGTCCTCGGTCAGCAGGATATTGCCGGGCTTGATGTCCCGGTGGATGATGCCGCGCCCGTGCGCAGCAGCCAACCCCCGGGCTACGTCCGCGGCGATGGCGATGGCACGCGCCAACGGAAGCGCCCCGTCCGCCTGCGTGAGCTCCTGGCGCAGGTCGCCGCCGGCGATGTACTCGGAGATGAGATACGGGCTGCCGTCCTCATCGGCGATGTCGTAGACGGCGACGATGTTGGACTGCGCTCCCAGCCGTCCCATGGCCCGCGCCTCCCGCCGGAGGCGTTCGAGGTCAGCGGCGTCGGCACGGTCGGCCCTGATCAGCGCCAGGGCGCAGTCCCGGTCGAGCGCCGTGTCGTGGACGAGATAGACCGTCTTCTGGCCGCCTTCGGGGAGGAGGCGTCTGACGACGTAGCGGCCGGACGCGAAGGTGCGTGGCGCGAGCGGTGCGGCGTTGATCGTCGCGTCGGCCGGGTCGGGCACGGGTGCTGGGGACATACGGCCCTCTGTCGGTCAGCGGTCAGGGCGCGATGATATCACGATTCTGAACGCCTGGACGTGGCAGACGGGCGGCAAGATCGCGGACGCCATCGAGCGGTGCAACGAGGACGAGGGCGTGGGCGCGATCGTGAATCGCCGGGGCGGGACGGGGCTTCTGCTCGGGCGCCGGCGTGCAGGGGTTCAAGAGCGCCATCGAGAAGCGAGAGCTGCGGTTCAACCAGTAGGCAGGGCGCCGCGGCACGTCATGGCCCCGCGGCGTCAGACGGGACGCTCGCCGGCGGTTCGAGCGGCCAGAGTCCCGAACACAGCAGATCCATCGACGTCACGCGGCCGGCCGGGTCGACGTCGCAGTACGCCTGCTCATTGACCATCGACCACACGCCGCGCCGGAGGAGCCGCACGCGATACTCCATGCGGGCGCGCTCGCCCACCGGTTCGACCCGCGGGTTCTCGACCGCGAGGCGGTCGGCGCCTTCGAACCAGGTGCGGAACCAACCTGTAGCCTCCTTTGCGCAGGAGGCTTCGCGGAGGCCCTGCGGCGTCAGGGCGCGGAAACAGATCTCGGGCGCGAAGAGCGCTTCGATCCCGTCGAAGTCTCGCGCGTCGAGCAGACGCACGAACGCCTCGAGGGCCGGCACTCCCGCACCGCTTCCGTCTGCTGTCATGCGGACTCCTTTCCGCCTACGCGCCTGCAACGCGTGCCCTCAGGCAGCCAGCAATCCTGCGGTCTTCAACTGTACGCGGTGTCCATCCCGGCGGATGCTCGCCGGAGCCCAGAATCCTATCTTACTCCCGCACGAAGCCGTTGTCTCGCGGTGCGCGAGAGTCTGGTCCGCCTCACGGGCATACTGAGCGGGCTCTTGCCGGTGTTAGACGGAGCGCCGGAGCCGGGCTTTGGCGAGCGTCGCCTCGACGAACGCGGTCTTGCGCTCCGTGTAGCCGAAGTGGGCGTTTCGCTCGCCGGGAGGCAGAGCGTTGAACTCCCGCGCGATCTCGCGCTTGAGGGCGGCGTAGGCGGCGGCATCGTCCGGGTGGGTGCGCAGGTAGTCCCGGAAGAGCAGCTGGCGCTCCCAGAACTCGCTGCCGAGTTCCACGACGTGCATGTGGAACGCGCGACGGCCGTCCCGGTCCTTGCGGAAGTAGCGCCGATCGAGGGCACCCTCACCCCAGGTGGGGTCCGACTGCTCGTACTCCGGTACATAGCGGTGTCCGATGCCTTCGAGGCGTACGATGACGGCCGGCGTGATGGCGGCGAGGGAGCGTACGCCGGGCATGATGTCGATGATGGGCTTGGCGGCAAGGCCCGGGACGGAGGTGCTGCCGATGTGCTCGATCGCTTCGAAGACGCCGGGGCCGCAGGCGTCGAGGATGAGGGCGCGCTCGCGCTCGAACCGCGCCGGCCACGCGGCGTCGTAGTCAGCGATGGTGATCGTCTTATGCGGCCGTCCGCTCACGTCAGCTGCGACTCCGTCGCGTTCTCGATGATGCGCAGGCCCAGCTCGATGCCGAGGGGGAGGCAGCGCTCGTCGAAGTCGAACTTCGGGTGGTGGTGAGGGAAGGCACGGCCATCGGGGGGGCGGCCGCCGAGCATGAAGTAGGCGCCGTGGGCGCGCTCCAAGAAGTACGCCATGTCGTCGGCGCCGGTGGTGCGGGCGGGGGCGACGTGTTCGCGGCCGAGGAGGGCCGTCGCGGCATCTTCCACTATGCGGGCGCAGGCGGGGTCGTTCACGACGGCGGGCAGGGTGGAGTGGTCGAAGAGGCAGGACGCGCCGAAGGCGGAGGACACACCGGCGACCACTTCCTGCATGCGGTCGAGCATGCGGGAGAGGACGGGTGGCTCGTAGGTGCGGATGGTGCCGGACATCATGGCCTCGTCGGGGATGATGTTGCCGCGGACGCCCGCTTCGAGGCGGCCGACGGTGAGGACGGCGGTCTCGTGCGCGGGGACGGAGCGGCTGACGACGGTCTGCAGGGCGACGACGATGTGGGCGGCGACGACGATGGGGTCGATGGTCTCGTGGGGGGCGGAGGCGTGGCCGCCGTGGCCGCGGACGATGATGCGGAAGTGGGTGGCGGCGGCGAAGATGGGGCCGGGGGCGACGCGGACCTCCCCGGTGGGGTCGGTGGCCCAGATGTGGAGGCCGAAGACGCGGTCGACGCCGTCGAGGGCGCCCTGATCGATCATGCGGCGGGCGCCGCCGATGCGTTCCTCGGCGGGCTGGAAGGCGAACCGGACGCCGCCGCGAAGCCGGTCACGCTGCGCGTGCAGGAGTGACGCGAGGCCGAGGGCGATGGCGGTGTGGCCATCGTGGCCGCAGGCGTGCATGACGCCGGCCGTCTCGGACGCGAAGGGGAGGCCGGTCTCTTCCTGCAGGGGAAGGCCGTCGATGTCGGCGCGCCAGAGCAGGCTTGGGCCGGGCGCTCCGCCCCGCACGACGCCGGTGACGCCGGTATCGGCGATCTCACGGACGTCGTCGAGACCGAGGGCGTGCAGGCGGTCGATGATGCAGCGCTGGGTGCGGTGCTCCTCCGTCGAGAGTTCGGGGTGGCGGTGAAGGTCGCGGCGCGTCGCGATGACGTCGTCGAGGATGGCGCGCACAGCGTCGCGAGCATCCGGGATCTTTCGTCCGGGCGTCATGCTCTCACCTGATCGCCCGGCATGATGCGCGCGCCGGGCTCCAGCTTCACGCCGGGGGCGATCGCGGCGCCGTCGGCGATGACGGCATCGACAAGGGACGCGCGCTCGCCGATACGCACGCCTCCGCCGACGATGCTGCGGGTGACGGAAGCCCCAGCGCCGATGCGGGCGTCCTCCCAGATCACGCTGGCCTCGACGGTGGCGCCGGCATCTACGCGGACGCGGGCGCCAAGGACGGTGGGGCCGGTGATCCGGGCCCCGGCGCACACGGCCACGGCGTCGCCGAGGCAGACCATGCCTTCGAGGACGGCGCCCTCGGCGATGCGGCCGCCCTCGCGGCCGATGACCTCCGCGCCGATGCGGGCGGTCTCGCGCTCAAGGAGGAGGCGGGTGCCGAGCAGGTAGCGCTCGGGCGAGCCCAGATCCATCCAGAGATCCTCACGAAAGCCCTGTACGCGGAGGCCATCGGCGATCAGGCCGGGGAAGAGCACCCGCTCGGCGAATCCGTCGCGGACGGCGGATCCGTCATCCGGGACGCGGCGGAGGACCTCGGGGTCGAAGATCCAGGTGCCGGCGTTGATGAGGTTGCTCGGCTCGCTGCCGGGCGGCGGCTTCTCGACGAAGCTGGTGATGGCGAGCGCGTCATCGACCTCGGCGACGCCGTAAAGCCACGGGTCGTCGACGGACGCGAGGGACATGCTGAGGGTGGCGCCGGTCTCGCGGTGCCGGGCGACCATGGCGGTGATGTCGAGGTCCGTGATGATGTCGCCGTTGCAGACGACGATGGTCTGATCCTGGGCACCGACCGAGCGGGCGGCCTCCTTCACGGCGCGGCCGGAGCCGAGGGGCCGCTCCTCGTAGGCGTAGCGGAGGCGGACGCCGAGGGCGGACCCGCCGGCGAAGTGAGCTTCGATGTCGCGGGCATCGGCGGCGCAGGCGATGACGACGTCCGTGATGCCGTGGTCGCGCAGGTTGCGGAGGCGGTGCTCCAGGAGGGGGCGGTTGAGCACCGGCACCAGTTCCTTGCGCCGGGCGTAGGTGAGGGGACGGAGGCGGGTGCCGGCTCCCCCGGCGAGGATGACAGCTAACACGCGGCGAGTATACCGAGGCACCCGCGGCGAACGACGGGTGCGCCGGTGCGGCGGGCTACCTCAGGCGGCAGGCGGCGCGGGCTGGAGCCGGGCGAGCCACGGGTGGCCGGCCTGCTGCGTTGTGAGCGCGTCGCGCAGCCACGCACGTGCACCGGCATCGAGCGACGGCAGGGCGGCGGCGAAGTCGCGGGCGTTGCGCTCGATGTCGTGTCCCTTCGCCTTGTAGAGCAGCGCCACTTCCGGACACACGTACGGGAGGCCATCGGATGAGACGCGCCCGAAGCGCGAGAGAGGCATGGTGACGCGATGGTCGCGGCGGAACAGCCAGTCGTGGCCGCCTACGTCTACGTCTTCGAGGAGGAACTCGAGCGACCATGGGGCGCCGGGATGAGGGCGGGCCCAGAACTGATGGCGGGGATGCTCGAGTGGGTCGCCGTCCCACGGTGTGAGCCGCCCGTCATGTGCGACGTGGATGTCCCAGGACGAGAACTGCGTGCGCAGCGCGGGCTGGTCGCGGCGCAGGAGGGCGGTGTCGAGGTCGCCGTGTGGGCGGGTCTGGCGTCCGAGATGCAGGTCGATGGCCCAGCCGCCGGCGACCCACCAGGCCGCACCGAAGCCCTCGAAGAGCGCGGGCAGCTCGGCAAGCGAAGGGGCGGCCCACGGGGCCTCGGCGGGGTCTCCCTCGATCATCTCGCGATCATAGCGGACAGCCGGGGGGCGGCTGTCCCGCTATGGGGACCGTGATGCGGGTCAGGCGGGGGCTTCGCGCTTCTTCGAGGCACGGCGCGCTGCAGCTTCGTCGAGAGGGGCTGCGGCGCGGCCGTTGCGGGCTTCCTGCGGCGCTGTCGTCGGCAGGGTGACGATGAACTCCGTGCCGTTGGTGGCGTTGCTGATGGCACGTACGTTGCCTCCGTGCGCCTCGACGATCTCGGAGACGATGGCGAGGCCGAGGCCGCTGCTGCCGCCGGCGCGGGCGCGGTCGACCTGAAAGAAGCGTTCGAAGACGCGGGGCAGATCGTCGGGCGGGATGAACGATCCGGTGTTGTGGACGCCGACGGTGACCTGGTTGCTGCGCAGCGCGACGCCGCTGACGGTGACGACGCCGCCGCGGGGGGTGTGGCGGAGGGCGTTCTCGATCAGGTTGGAGAAGACCTGCTCGAGACGGCGTTCATCGCCGTGGACGGAGGGGAGGCGGTCGACGGCGAGGCGGGCCGAGGTGCCCTGCTCGCGGAAGGCCCACTGGAAACGCTCGAGCGTGCGGTCCAGGAGCGCTGAGAGATCGACCTGCGCGTGTTGCATCTGCATCTGCCCGGTCTCGATCTGCGAGAGCAGCAGCAGGTCGTCGACGAGCTCGCGCATGCGGCTGGCCTCGGCGTAGATGATGCGGCTGGATTCGCGGAACTCCTCTTCGCGGCTGATGGCGCCTTCGAGCATGGCCTGGGAGAAGCCCTGGATGGAGGTGAGGGGCGTCTTCAGTTCGTGGGAGACGTTCGCCAGCAGGTCCTTCATCGCGCGCTGGGAGCGGCTCACCTCGCGGGCCATGCCGTTGAACGCCTCGGAGAGGCGGCCCACCTCGTCCTGGCCGCGGATGGGGATGTAGACGTCGTAGTCGCCCTGCGCCATCTGTACGGAGGCCTGGGTGATGCGGGCGAGCGGGCCGGAGATGGAACGAGAGATGAAGAAAGAGACGATGAAGGACACGGCGAGGGCGATGCCGCCGGCGATGGCGAGCCGGGGGGCGAGGTCCAGCCAGGCGGAGGCCAGCTCGCTGTCGGGTATGGCGATGAGCACATCGTAGTCGGGGGTGGCGAAGTTGGGCGGGGGGCCATCGGTGGCTTCCGCGGGGGGAGCGAAGAGGGTGAGGCCGGGGCCGGCGTCGTGGAACGTGGTCCACTTGTAGCGGGAGCCGCCGGACTCCACGAGCTGGAGGCTGGGGTTCTCGAAGGCGAGGACGTATTCGCCCTGGAGGCTGCTCTCGGTGTCGAAGACAACCTGCAGGTCCTTGTCGAGCAAGAGCATCCGCGCTTCGAGCTGGTCAGCGTTGTCGCGCAGGACCTGGCGGAGGCTGGACAGGGTGTCGCCGGCTCGGAGGCGAAGGTCCACTTCGCGGTTGACGGGCTCGGCGTAGCGGCCGTAGCGCTCGCGGGCGCTTTCCTCCTCCTGATCGCGCAGGAGGAAGAGGGCGCCGGCGCCAGCGAGGAACACGGCCAGCGCGACGACCAGCGCGAACGAGACGATGAGACGGGCCCTAAGGCTCCACAGCATCCTGTTCGACCACCAGCTTGTATCCGACGCCCCAGACGGTCTGGATCTTCACGTGGGAGTCGCCGAGCTTGTCGCGCAGCCAGGCGACGTGGACGTCAATGGTGCGGGAGTCGCCGTAGTAGTCGGCGCCCCAGACGAGGCGGAGGAGGCGCTCGCGATCGAGGACGGTGCCTTTGTGCTGGGCGAAGGCGGAGAGCAGCTCGAACTCCTTGGCGCGGAGCTGGATGGGCTGGCCGTCGAGGGTGACTTCGCGGCTGGCGGCGTCGATGCGGAGGCCGTCGACTTCGATCACTTCGGGCACGTCTCGCTCGCCCTGGGAGCGGCGGAGGACGGCCTTCACGCGGGCGACCAGCTCGCGGGGGTTGAAGGGCTTGGCCATGTAGTCGTCGGCGCCGATCTCGAGGCCGACGATGCGGTCGACGTCGTCGCCGCGGGCGGTGAGGATGATGACGGGGACGTTGGTGGTCTTGCGGAGCTCTTTGCAGACCTCGAGGCCGTCCATCTCGGGCATCATGATGTCGAGGACGATGAGGTCCGGGCGGACGGTGCGGGCCTTTTCGAGGGCCTGCTTGCCGTCGTAGGCGGTTTCGACGCGGAAGCCCTCGTTGTTGAGGTAGAGTCGTGCGAGCTGGACGATGTTCTTCTCGTCATCGACGACGAGGATGGTTCCCGGCATGGGGTACCGCCTTCTGGCTCAGCCGGGTGTCAGTATAGAAGAAGGATGCGGGCGGACCGCTTGCTCACTCCCTGCCTCAAGTTAGTCACACCCTACGCCTGATTAGACGTACAAGCGGTCCGCCCTCGCACCCACGCTAGAGGCGTGGTGTGAAGCGACTGCTAGAGGAGTGTTAACCGGGTGTAAAGCAGGCGTCCGGACAACACTTCCGCAACATCCCGGCTGAGGATTCACGGTCTTCTGTCAGGGAAGTATCGGCTTGATCGGGGCATTAACCGAGGGTTCACGACCCCTTAACCCCCCGGCATCGCTCCTCGCCTAGGCTGCGATCGTCGAGCACGGAGAGCGGGGAGGAACGATGACGCGCACGGGATCGGAAGTCTGGGAGATGACGGCGGGGGGAGAAGATCTGGCGGACCTCGCCGCGCGCTGGCAGGCGGTGCTGGCGCTCTACGGTGAGGGGAGCGCGGAACCCGTCGATCCGGGGCTCATCGAGCGGTATCTGTGGTGGGAGGGGCTGTCGCCGGGGGAGGTGCGGCTGCCCGGGGCCGTGCCGGTGCGGCGGGCGGCGTGAGTCCGGTGCGAACGTCCGTTCGGCAGGCCCCGGAAGGAGTGCCCAAATTGGAGCGCCGCGGGTGTAACGTCCGGGCGGTGTGATGCGTTAGGGCTTAGTGCGGAGGGGTACGCCCACCCGCCTCCCCTCCATCCGGAAGGGTGCAGCCATGGTCACAGATTCCAGCCCGGGCGCCGATGTTGAAGGTGTGAACGCCATGACCGAAAAGCCCGCCACCGCCGCCGTTACGGACATCGAAGACGCCGCCACGGAGAAGTGGCTGGCCCGGACGCTGGCGCAGGCCCGCGCCCACATCAAGACGACGCCCTCGCAGGAGGCGGTCGACCGGGTACGCGCCCGGGTGCTGGGCGAAGCGGCGCCGCGGAAGGTGGAGCGCACAAAGGCGGCCTGACGCCTGGCGGGGCCGACGAAGCCGCACGACTGACGCCCTCGCGATTCGCGGGGGCGTCTTCTTGTCCGTCGCTATACTTGCCCATCTCTCGACCCCACCCGATCGCGAGTCTAAGGGACGCCCGTTGAAGCTCGAGGCCTGGGAGCGCAACCTCTACGCCGTCTGGGTCTCGCAGTTCCTGGCGCTGATGGGCGCCAACCTGGTGTTCCCCTTCATCCCGTTCTTCGTCAAAGACCTGGGCGTGGAGTCTGACTCGGACGCGGCGCTGTGGTCGGGAGTGCTGGCGACGGCGACGGGCACGACGCTGTTCATCTCGTCACCGCTGTGGGGATCGCTGGCGGACCGCTTCGGGCGGAAGCGGATGCTGCTGCGGGCGTACGCCGGGGCGACGGTCACGATCACGCTGCAAGCGGTGGTGCAGAACGTGTGGCAGTTGCTTGCACTACGGGCGGTCCAGGGGGCGTTCGTGGGGACGATCCCGGCGGCGACGGCGCTGGTGGCGGCGGGGACTCCGCAGCGGCGGCTGGCGTACGCGCTGGGGCTGGTGCAGATGGCGGTCTTCACGTCGCAGACGGTGGGGCCGGTGGCGGGCGGGGCGCTGGCGGAGGTGGTGGGGTTCCGGACGACGTTCGCGCTGGGCGGGCTGTTGTACGTGGTGCCGTTCTTCCTGTGCCTGTTCTTCGTGAAGGAGGAGTTCGTGCGGCCGGCGCCGGGCAGCCGTTCGAGCTTCGTAAGCAACATGCGTGCGGTGACCCGGGTGCCCTCGATGTGGCTGCTGGTGACGGTGATGTTCCTGGTGAGTTCGGCGGCGGTGTTCGTGCGGCCGGTGATCCCCCTGGTGGTGGAGGGGTTCACGGACGCGAACGTGGAGTCGAAGTCCGGATTCGTGTTCGCGGCGGTGGCGCTGACGAGCGCGATCGCGGCGGTGGTGTCGGGGCGGCTGGCGGGGCGGACGGGGTATCGGAACGCGCTGGTGGTGGCGACGCTGGGGGCGGGGGCAGCGTACGTGGCGGTGGCGATCGCGGACGAGCTGGTGCCGTTGCTGCTGCTGATGGCGCTGGTGGGGGTGTTCAGCGGGGCGATGATCCCGTTGGTGAACGCGCTGATCGGCGCGAGAGCGCCGGCGGGGAAGCAGGGCTCGGCGTTCGGGCTGGTGGGGAGCGCGCAGGCGCTGAGCTTCGCGGTGGCGCCGCTGCTGGGCGGGCTGACGGCGGCGCAGCTGGGCATCCACGCGGGTTTCCCGATCGTGGGGGCGATGCTGATGTGCGTGGGGGTGCTGGTGTGGCTGACGGTGCGGGAGCCGGGCGGCATCGACGACGAGGACGATGAGGCTGTTTCGGAGGCCGTGACGGCAGCGGCGAACCCTTCGCACTGAGGGTGGAGGGGTCTCAGGGCGAATTATCCTGCCTTGTCGCTCCTCCGGCGCGCACCTATCATCGGTGGGCCGGAGGGCGTTGTTTGAGCAAGCTTGCAGAGAAGATCCGCCGGGCGACGCGCCTGCAATCGCAGGGGCTGGGGTTCGTATCGTCGCGGGCGGACGGGGCGGCGACGATCGTGCTGGCGGGGGTGGCGAAGGACGCGAAGGCAGCGGCGGAGGTGGCGCGCCGGGGGGCGGACGTGGTGATCGTGGGGTCGCGGGAGTCTGCGGCTTCGATCGGAGATGCGGTGGGGGAGATCGGGGCGGTGCCGGGGGCGTGGATCGCGGGGAAGGGTGACGACGAGGGGAAGCAGTACCGGGAGGCGGGGTACGACTTCGTGGTGTTCGACCCGAACAAGGCTTCGGCGACGTCGGTGCTGGAGGAAGGCATCGGCTACGTGCTGCGGCTGCCGGACGACCTGAGCGACATGGAGATACGGGCGCTGGAGGGCTTCCACCTGGACGCGATCCACGTGGGCAAGATCGAGGGGGTGCTGACGGTGCGGCGGCAGATCGACCTGCAGCGGCTGTACGCGCTGACGCGTAAGCCGCTGATGGCGGCGGTGCCGGCGGACATCCCGGCGGGGCAGCTGCGGGCGCTTCGGGACGCGAACGTGTCGATCGTGGCGGTCGAGGGGGCGGAGGGGGTGGAAAAGCTGCGGCAGACGATCGACGGGCTGCCGGCGCGGGCGCGCCGCAAGGACGACGAGCGTCCGACGCCGCTGGTGCCGATGGCGGCGTCGGCGGGCGAGATGGACGACGATGACGACTGAGGCGGGGTCGCCGGCGGCGTCGGCGGGCGAGATGGACGACGATGACGACTGAGGCGGGGTCGCCGGCGGAGACGATCGTCTACGGCGACTACGCGGACATCCTGAAGCCTGACGGGAAGTGGACCATCGGGGGGTTCGGGCCCTGGGAGTTCCGGGAGCCGGACGCTGTGGTGATCTCGCAGAACGGCAATCTGCGGGTGGCGGTGGCGCCGCTGACGCGCGGGCACGATGCGGTGCAGTTCTTCGACAACGCCAAGCACATGTACTTCTCGCGGGAGAGCTTCGCGGTGCCGGCGGGCGGGGCGGTGTCGGTGGAGTTGGACATCCGGGCGCAGAAGGTCAACGGGGTGGCGGGGGACTTCTACGACGGGTTCGTGTCGGTGAACCTGCTGGACCTGTCGACGGGGGTCGCGATCGACTTCTTCGTGTCGAACGAGGCGTTCGCGACGGTGTACGCGCGGCTGCCGTTCCCGGGGGCGGCGGCGCCCGACGACGGGGCGACGAAGTACTTCGGGCTGTTCAAGGAGCAGCCGTTGCCGAAGGGGGAGAAGCAGACGCACCGCTACCGGATCGACTACGACCAGGGGGCGGGGACGCTGGAGTTCTTCGTGGAGGGGGTGCTGGTGAACCGGGAGGTCGGGGCGCCGCGGATGGAGTCGTTCATCGTGGCGCTGGGGCTGATGACGGAGAAGGACATCGTGGAGGGGCGGAGTGTGTCGTGTCACGGGCAAGGGTTGGTGGGGGAGTGGTCGCCGGTGCGGATCGTGCGCCGGCCGGGGGTGTGAGCGGCGGCGGCGGATTGTGTGGTTGCGTCGGAAAGAACCAGGCCTGGCACGTACCATCACGTGGACGCGGCCTACCTCGGCCAGCACGTCAACAAATTCTCGTTCCGCCACAACAGCCCGAAGATAAAGGACGGCGAGCGGTTCACTTCGCTCTTGAGGAACGTCGAGGGGCGGCTACTGGTATGCCGACCGGAACGCGAAGCCTTCTTCTTTGGAAGCTGGCCTAGGTGCATGGCTTGGGTAGGAACCAGCGTCCACGGCCTTCTTCAAGGCTTCTTCGATGTTCATACGAGCACGGGAAAATAGGGGTCAACCCGAGGGTGCTTTCCGTTGGCCATGGCGTCTACACCTATAACGGCGAAAAGCCCCCGAAGGGGCCTCCGCCTTAGATTATTTGGGCGTGCACACCGCAGTCCCTTTTTCGACCCCGACTAGGCACGCCAGCGACCAACTGATTCTCGCCTAGTCGGGGGTCCTTACGGTAACTATCCCTTGACTGCCGAAGCAAGGATATAGGATCATGCCATCGCTTGGAAGGCTAGGGGCTCTACGGAAGCAGGAAACGGCTGAACGTTGGGAATACGGCGCCGTCAAGGGACTCGTATATCGTGGCGAGCAGTTGGCGGACAGGCGTAGCGCGGACTTTGGTACGTGGACGCAGCGCTATATCAACGCCGAAGTGTACATCGAACTTCATGTTCGGTTCGGTGACGCGCGGGGTCGCTCGACTGAATTCCATGCCGTCGTGCGTAACAACGTCGGCAACGCTAAACCGGTAGTCGTCTCCGCCGGGAAAGTCGATGTTCACGAGCAAGTAGCACAGCTCGGTCAGTTCCCGGTGCTTGTCTTTGTTCCAGAGATCATTCAAGAGCCAGAGCTGATGATGGGTGACATCAGGCAGTTCGCCGCGCTCGACGCGGGCATATGGTTGCGTCAGGCGAATGCACTCCAGCACGTCCGCGGGCAGGTAGCTGAGGCTCCCCTGGATTCTCTCCCAAGCGGCTACATCATTGCAGATGGGGTACTGGGTACGGGTGCTTGGCGAGCCGGAACCGTACCTACACGCCAACTGCCACATGAGATTGTCGAGCGCAGCACGAAGGTTGTTCACGCAATCTGCGATGAGCAGCGAGAGGCGAAGCGGCGGTTCGTCAAAGACCTTCACGTAGAAGACTACGCTTCCCTCTTCCGCATTGTCCTCGCGCCACAGGGTGCATGGGTGTTTGCGAAGGAAGGATTCGGACTCCAGATTGAGGCTCTCAAAGTGTTCGTAGGCTCTATGAAGACGGATGTGAAGGCCGTAGAATGGGTGCATGCCCCGTACCTCCCGACGAGAATCGTCAAGGACACAGAAAACCCCGAAGGGCTACGAGATTCCGATCCCGAAGCGGGCCGACTTCGAGCGCGTGCTGAGGAAGGCCGCGAACCCGGCTCCAGATTCGAAGGCCACTTCACGCCGTCCGAGTCGTCGCCGCCCGGCGAAGTAGCGTCTCGAACATCGGCCGCCGATCCTTCCGGTGGTTGTAGCGCCACGCATACTCGTTCAGGTAGCCCTGAAGATGCTTAGCGGACACCGAGTGGTAGACGCCGCCGATGCCGCGCTTCGTGAGCGACCAGAACCCCTCGATCGTGTTGGTGTGCACGTCCCCGCTCACGTAGACCCGCTCCTTGTGGGCGATCCGCCGGTGGTGATAACCCTTCGCCTTCAATCCAGTGTAGGACAGCAGCTCGTCGGTATAGACCGTCGTGGCGGGCAACACGCGCTCCTCAACATGGGGGAGCAGCGTGGACTTGCGGACGCTCGGGACGGTGACGGCCATGACGCGCCCGCCGCGCTCCACCATGCCGAACACCGGCTGCTTCTGTCGCCGATGCGTCGCCGGACGCGGCCCCTTCTTGGTGCGGCCGAGGTCATCCTTCGGGCGCTCGCCGCGGCGGTAGCGCGGCCGACCGCCCACCCACGTCTCGTCCATCTCGACGGTGCCAGACATGGGCTCGTCGCCCTGTTCCATCAGCTCATGCCGGATCAGGTGCGCCATGCGCCACGCGGTCTTGTACGTCACGCCCAATTCGCGCTCCAGTTGCTTCGCGGAGATGCCGCAGCGGGTGCTCGCCATGAGGTACATCGCGTAGAACCACAGATGGAGGGACGTGGACGACTTGTGAAAGATCGTCCCGGCCGTGGGGTACAGGTAGTGGCCGCACGCCGTGCAGTTCCACGCCTGCCGCTGTTGGGCCGACTCGTACCGCTTGAACGAGCGCACGACGCCGCACGACGGGCAATGCGCGTGCTCACCGTCCGGCGCATACCGCTTGCGCCAGAGCGCCTGAAGGCACGCCTCGTCATCGGGGTACGAGCGCATGAAGTCCATAAGCGTGTAGGTGGACTCGGAGGACTCGGCTCGGGCTGGCTGCTTGCGGTTGACTGGTGGCATGGCTGCTCTCCTATGCCTCCATTGTCGCAGATACGACTTCGGCAGTCAAGGGATAGTTACCGTCCTTACTTACACCGTCAGGGCCAGTAGCTTCTCGATCCGGCTCATCAGGTCGGTATCCGCATCACCGGTGCGAGCCTTCTCTCTCAACATCTCGATGAGCGTCAATACATATTCGTTCTGTAGGTCCTCGCGAGTCTTAGGCGTCGCTGACGTCGCTGGCGGAGAGGGTGGCGGATCGTCTCCAACGTCGTCAACGCCATTCCCTCCGCCATCATCACCAGCACCACGCCCCCCATCTTCGTTGCCTCTTTTTCCGTCACTCTCCCGGTGAGTCGTGGGTACGATTAGATGCGTCCGCGCACCGCTTCGAGTCGCATAAAACCCCGCGGTTTCTGCCGAGTCCATGAGCGCGCGGTATGCGTTACCTAGGCGTGCCGGAATGATCTGAAATTTCACCCGAAGCAAATTCTTTAGACCAACCTCGGGCGGAAGCTCCTTGCCCTTGTATTCCTCATACACGCCCTTGAAGAGTGGGGCATTGAGAAAAGCCTCCGCCAAACCCTCGGTTTTATCCGACTTGGCGACTGGCATCAAAATCTTTTGAGCGAGGGCTGAAAGCTTGTACTGCCTAGCGTTGCCTTCAATGAGCCCAAAGAGCTTCGCCGCACCCACTCGTCCTAGATACGCCCCATTTCGCGGTGACTTGTAGCCGAGGAATGCTGCCAATTCGTCATCGGTAGCCGATCCACCGCCGCGCTCATGAATCAGTTTGGCCACCTTAACAGAGTCGTCCAGATCGTAAACCGGAAATCGAGTGCCGGAGACTACGCGGGGCGCTCCCATCTTTTCGGCTGAAGGGATACCCTTCGGCTGGATCTTCCTGGCTTTCATCATTCTTACTCCCTCGCCTTACCGCACTCGCGTAAGGGACTTTACTTGACCACGGTAAAGGCCACGAGTAAACTTGTCAAGCCGGACCCCTGTGCAGTGGTCCGAGAGACGGAGGCGCGATGCCGGGTCAGGATTTGTCGCTGTTTGGGTTCCTCGAAGAGGCGGAGGCGATGCAATACGTGGATACGTACTGCATCCTTGAGGACGGCACCGACCGGCGGCAAATGTGGCTCGATGCGCAAGGGCGGCTCGGGGAGCGGATCGCCAGGGCGGGAAAGCCCGAGATTCGTGATATCCCGAAAGGTTACAAGAACCACCTCCAGCGGGTCACGAAGACTGAGCGGTTTCAGGACACGGTCAAGAGTATCAGCTGGGACTTCAAGCTCGTTGAGATTGATCCCTTGCTGGCGTTCCAGATTCACATCGAGGGAGCGCGATCGGAAGCTCTCGGAATGGCGCTACCCGCCGACTGTGGCGTGAATCACCTCATGCCGCGATGCCTCCCCGATAGGGCCGAGCGAATCGAAATCCACCCCACCGAAACGGATCACAGTATCTCGCTCGAAGCACCGACGCGGAACCTTTTGTTCCTCCGAGGCGGCTATCAGCCGCAAGCCGACCAAGATCAGTTTTTCGTGGGTGCGTTCATCGGATCAGCGACACCGTTTGTTCAGGTGATTCGCTTCGGCGGGCGCTGCTATCTTACCAACGGATTTCATCGCCTTTTGAGCGCGAGGCGGAAGGGTGCGATGTTTGCACCATGTATTCTCGGAACAACTGAGAATTTCGCCCGCACCGGCGCGGAGCAAACGGGATCGTTAGCGCGCACGTTGCTAGAGGGCGACAACCCTCCGACCGTCGGCCACTACACGCAGGGTCGAGCGACAGAAATACGACTTAGGAGATTCGCCACGAAGATCACCGTGACTTGGGATGTGTCTTTCCCTGAGATTCACGATTAGGCCGGAACCCCATAGGGGCCGCCGTGGGAGAGGCATGCCGATCCTCGCGTAGCGCCGTCTGCTTCGCAGCCGAGCGCACGAAAAGAGTCTGAGCCTTTTTCGCTTTCGACTTTGAGCCTCGTCTAAAGATCGCCATCCGGGGGAGCCTCCTAGGCGCGGGGAGACATAATACCACCCGCCAGTACTATTGTCGTCTTACAGTACGTACAAGCGCACCCCCTAGTCAATGTCCTCTGAGAAACCCGCCCCGTTCGCAATGCCTTCGCAACGTATCTAGGCAAGGATGGGGTGTGCCAACCGGATAATTCCTGCTGAAGGTCCGTCCCTACGTCCTGGTGGGTGGGCTGGCGGGCCGTGGGTCACGCGAGGAGGGGGGTGTAGTTGTGGGGGTGGAGGCGTTCGGCTTCGAGGATTTCGGTGAGGCGGGTGGCGGTGGCATCGAGGCGGCCGGGCTCGTTGGTGATGGTGTAGTCGAACTCGGCGCGGCGGGCCATTTCGGCGCGGGCGGCGGCGAGGCGGCGGGCGATGCGGCCGTCGTCGTCGGAGCGGCGGGCGCGGATGCGCTCTTCCAGCTCTTCGAGCGATGACGGGGCGATGAAGACGGTGACGGCGGCGGGGGCGATGCGCTTGATCGACGCGGCGCCCTGGACGTCGGTGCGAACGTAGACGTCGAGGCCCTCGCGCAGCTTTTCGGCGACCTGCGCTTTCGGGACGCCGGAGCGGTGGCCGTAGATCTCGGCGTGCTCGAGCAGGCCGCCGGTGGCGATGAGGCTGTCGAAGTCCGCGTCGGTCACGAAGTGGTAGTCGACGCCGGCGGTCTCGTTGTCGCGGCGGGGGCGCGTCGTGCAGGTGACGACGCGGTGGAAGCGGTGGCCACGGCGGGCCAGTTCGTCGAGGACAGCGTCCTTGCCGACGCCGGAGGGGCCGGAGAGGACGACGAGCAGGGGTGCGCGGGAGGGCGCGGGGGGGCTGCCGCTCATCCGCCGCCGCTGTCCGCTGTCAGCCGCTCGAGGTGCTCCCAGAACAGCGGGTAGGAGACGGCGACGGCCTCGGCATCGTCGATGGATGTCTCGCCGGACTGCGCGACGAGGCCGGCGACGGCGAGGGCCATCGCGAGGCGGTGGTCGCCGAAGGATTGCACGTGCGCGCCGTGGAGGGGGGCGCCGCCTTCGATCACCATGCCGTCCGGGCGGGGGGTGACGGCGGCGCCCATGAGGGCGAGCTGCGAGGCGACGCTGCCGATGCGGTCGGTCTCCTTCACGACGAGTTCCTGGGCGTCGCGGATGATGGTCGCGCCGTGGGCGGAGGCGGCGGCAACGGCGAGCACCGGGATCTCGTCGAGGAGGCGGGGGATCATCGACCCTTCGATCACTGTGCCTTCGAGGCGGGAGGAGCGGACGACGATATCGGCGACGGGCTCGCCGCCGACCTCGCGCTCCTCTTCGACGGAGAGGTCGGCGCCCATGGCGCGGAGGACGTCGATGATGCCGCCGCGGGTGGGGTTCACGCCAACGCCGGTGAGCCGCAGCTCGGCGTCGGGGTGGACGGCGGCGGCGACCATCCAGAAGGCGGCGGCGGAGATGTCGTTGGGGACGCGCAGGGAGAGGGCGTGGAGGGGTGCGCCGGGGGCGAGGCGGACGGCGGGGCCGTCGCGGGTGACGCGGGCGCCCATGGCGGAGAGCATGCGCTCGGTGTGGTCGCGGGAGGGGGCGGGCTCCTCGACGACGGTCTCGCCTTCGGCGAATAGGCCGGCGAGCAGTATCGCGGACTTCACCTGGGCGCTGGCCATGGGCATCTTGTAGCGGATGCCACGGAGGCCGCCGCCGCGGATGGCGAGGGGGGCGAGACGTCCGGCGTCGCGGCCGTCGACCTGCGCGCCCATCTGGCGGAGGGGCGTGGCGATGCGGTCCATGGGACGGGAGCGCAGGGAGTCGTCGCCGGTGAGGACGGAGAGGAAGGGCTGGCCGGCGAGGACGCCGGACATGAGGCGCATGGTGGTTCCGGAGTTGCCGCAATCGAGCACGCCGGCGGGCTCGCGCAGGCCGCGCAAGCCGGCGCCGGTGAGGCGGAGGACGGGCGTGTCGCCGGACTCGTCGAGGGTGCAGGCGACGCCGAGGGCGCGGAGGACGTCGAGGGTGGACCGGCAGTCGTCGCCGGGGAGGAAGTTGCGGACGACGGCCTCGCCCTCCGCGAGGGCGTTGAGGATGGCGGCGCGGTGGGAGATGGACTTGTCGCCGGGGACGGCGATGGTGCCGCGAAGGCGCCGGGCGGGATGGATGGTGCGGCGGCGCATCACTTCTTCCTGCCGGTGTCGGGCCCTTCCATGCGGCGGAGTGTCTGCTCGCCACCGCGCATGAGGTCAGCGAGGCGGGAGCCGAGCAGCATGTCGCTTATGCCGATCTTCTCGATCGGGGCGCGCTCCATCTCGCGGCGGGGCGGGCCGTTGATCATGAAGTTGTCGCGCTCGAGTTCGGCGCGGGCGAAGGCCTCGAGGAGGGGCTTCGTGTCGTCGTCGGCGATGAGGGCGCGGAGGCGGGCGAGATCGGCGGTGAAGCGGTCGAGCCAGTGCAGGGCGTTGTCGCGGTTGGAGGCCATGATGTCGTGCGCCATCTGTGGGGAGCCGGAGGCGAGGCGGGTGGTGTCGCGGAAGCCGCTGGAGGCGAGCTGTGCCAGTTCGGGCCAAGCGGCGCTGCCGTTCGCCGTCGAGAAGAGGGCGGTGGCGACGAGGAGGGGCAGGTGGCTGATGGCGGCGACGTAACTATCGTGCTCCTCGGCGTCGACGAAGAGGGGCTCGGCGCCGACCAGCTGGGCGAGGCTGATGACGGTGCGAACGGCGGCCTCGGGGGCGTGGGAGCCGGGGGCGATGGCCCAGGGCTTGCCGCGGAAGAGCTCGGGGTCGGCGGCGTCGATGCCGGACTGTTCCTTGCCGGCCATGGGGTGGCCGCCGACGAACGCGACGGTGTCGGGGAGGATCTGCTGCGCCCAGCGGGCGACCTGCGCCTTGGTGCTACCGACGTCGGTGACGACGGCGCCGGGCATGAGGGCGGGGGCGATCTCTTCGAGGATGGCGGGGAAGGTCATGACGGGGGCGGCGAGGACGACGAGGCGGGCGTCGCGGACGGCATCGGCGGCGGTGGGCGCGTCGATATCGATGGCGCCGGCGGACTTCGCCTTGCGGGCGGTGGTGACGGTGCGGGAGAAGCCGGCGACCTGGACGTCCTTGAGGGCGCGGCGGACGGCCATGCCGAGCGAGCCGCCGATCAGGCCCAGCCCGATGATGGCGATGCGGACCATCTTCGGCGCGTCTTTGTCCTTGTTCTTGTCGTTGTTTCCCATCATGCGTCGTCCGCGGCCTGCAGCAGGGCGAGTCTGTGGTCCGGATGCTTCGCGTCCTGCTCGCGCACCATACGCACCGTGTCGGCGCCGGCGCCAGCTTCGGCGGCGAGGCGCGCGCCCAGCTCGGGGTGGTGCAGCAAGCGCCAGAACGGCCGCCGCCACTCCGCGCCATGCTCGACGGCGATGCGACGGAGGAGCCACGGCGCGGCGACTTCGAGCAGGACGAAGGCCACCCGCTGCCACAACTGTACACGGCCCTTGCCGCAATCGTGGAGGAGGGCGGCGACGAAGAGGGGCGGGTCGGGGGCGGGGGCGGCGGCACGGACGCGGCGGAGCACCTCGATGCCGTGCTGCTGGTCGCGAAGCATCATGGCTTCGAATAGGGCGCGCTGGGGGGCCTCGAGGCAGGCGTCGGCCTCGGCGCGGGCGGCGTCATCGAGGCGGGGGCGGAGGGCGCCGGCGAACTGGCGGACGCGGTGGCGGATGCGGCGCAGTATGCGGCGGAGCATCAGCCGACCCCGGTGAAGAGCCGGACGAGCGGGTAGACCGTCGGCTCGAAGATCTCGCGGAGGGGGCTGTAGCCGGTGACGAAGGGGAAGAGGATGAGCAGCATGAGGAGGCCGGGGCCGTACTGGGCGAGCTTCGAGAACTCGCGGGAGAGGTCGTCGGGGAGGAGGCCGACGGCGACCTTGAAGCCGTCGAGAGGGTGGATGGGGATGAGGTTGAAGACGCCGAGGATGACGTTGAGGAAGACGGCGCCGGTGAGGAAGAGTCCGACGTAATCGTCGAAGGACTGAACGCGCAGGCTGAGGAGCGTCGCGGGAATGCCGCCAAGGGGGTTGATGTAGGGCGCCCAGCCCATGCGGATGGGGATGGCGAGCAGGCCGGCGGCGACGAAGTTCGAGAGGGGGCCGGCGAGGGAGACGAGGAGGGTGGCCGTCTTGGGGGAGACGCGGAGGTCGAAGGGGTTGAACTGCACCGGCTTTCCCCAGCCGAAGCCGACGAAGAGCATCATCAGGGTGCCGGCGGGGTCGAGGTGGGCGAGGGGGTTGAGGGTGACGCGCCCCTGGCGGGCGGGGAGGGTGTCGCCGAGGGAGTCGGCGGCGTAGGCGTGACAGAACTCGTGGAAGCCGACGCCGACGAGGAGGGCGAAGAGGGTGGAGGCGATGAGGGTGAGGAAGAGGGCGAAGTCTTTGTCGATGAGGTCGCTGTAGAGGAAGATCAAGCGGCGTTATCCGTCCTGTCGTGCCAGCTGCGATTCTCCTCGAGCTGATCCAACCACAGCCCTACCTCTTTGCCATCTCCTTCAGCCATTCGGCATTCTCATGCACCAGCTTCTTCAGGGCCTTGTTCGCCTTCTCAAAGCCGAGGGGACCCGGGCTTTGCGGACTCTCATCCGCACTGGCCGGCGTTTGGCCGCGGCCATCGCTCCGGTTGTGGCGCCTCTTCGGATTGCGCGCCTTCTGCGCTTTTGTGGCCATCGCACACCTTGTGGATCTCGATCACCTGGCGGGGGAGCGAGATATCGCCAGTCTACCAAACCTGATTAGAGCGGTGGCTCATACGATGGGCCGGCAAGTGGCAACGCGCATCAACGGCCCCTCGCGGGCTGAAAGCCCGCGCCACGGGTGCGCCGCTGTGGGCGGCTGGGCAACGCGGCTAGGCGTCGTCGGGGGGGTGGGTGGTGGGTGGGGCTTTCAGCTGGAGGCCGAGTGTGTCGAGCTGGGCGGCGTCGACGGGGAGGGGGGCGCCGGTCATCAGGTCGGAGCCGCTCTTGGTCTTGGGGAAGGCGATGGTCTCGCGGATGTCGGTCTCCTGGGCGAAGAGGGCGACGGTGCGGTCGATGCCGGGGGCGATACCGCCGTGGGGCGGGGCGCCGTACTCGAATGCCTCGAGCATGTGGCCGAAACGCTCGCGGGCGTCGGCGTCGCTGAGGCCGAGGAGTCGCATGACGCGCTCCTGGTCGCCGCGGCGGTGGATCCGGATGCTGCCGCTGGCGAGCTCGAAACCGTTGCAGACGAGGTCGTAGGCGTTGCTGCGGACGCGGGCGGGGTCGGTGTCGACCAGATCGGCGTCCTCCGTCCGGACGGACGTGAAGAGATGATGCGTCGCGTCCCAGCGCTCTTCGTCTTCGTTCCACTCGACGAGGGGGAAGTCGACGACGAAGAGGAAGGCCAGCTCGCCGGGATCGGCGAGGCTCTGCTTGGCGGCGACGGTACGGCGGAGGAGGTCGAGGGCGGGCTTCACTTTCGCGGCGGAGCCGGCCTCCGCGGCGGGGACCCCGCCCATTCCGGCGACGAGCAAGAGGAGGTCTCCGGCATTCGCGCCGGCCTGGCGTCCCATCGAGCGGGCCATGTCGAGGCCGAGGAACTTCAGGACGGGGCAGCGGACCTGCTCCCCGGTGGCCGTCTCGACATCGGCGAGGAAGGCCATCGAGACGAGGCCCTTCGCTCCGACGGTCTTCACGGTCTCGGTGAGGGCGTCGATCTCCTTGCGGCCGAAGCCGGCCCCGCCGGGGACGCAGATGCCCTCGACGACGCCGCCGCTCTCGACGGCGGTGCGGAAGACGGCGAACTCGGTGCCGCGCACGACGTTGGAGTAGTCCATCAGCTCAAGGCCGTAGCGCAGGTCGGGCTTGTCTGTCCCGAAGCGGCGCATGCACTCCTCCCAGGTGAGGCGGGGGAAGGTCTTCTGCACCTTGAGGTCGGGGCGGACCTCCTCGGCGAGGGCGAGGAAGAGCGCCTCGGCGAGGGCGAGCACGTCCTCCTGCTCGACGAAGGACATCTCGAGGTCGAGCTGGGTGAACTCGGGCTGGCGGTCGGAGCGGAGGTCCTCGTCGCGGTAGCAGCGGGCGATCTGGAAGTAGCGCTCGAAGCCGGCGACCATCAGGAGCTGCTTGAACTGCTGGGGCGACTGGGGGAGGGCGTAGAAGTTGCCGGGGTAGATGCGGCTGGGCACGAGGTAGTCGCGCGCGCCCTCGGGGGTGGGGTTGGCGAGGACGGGCGTCTCGATCTCGATGAAGCCGCGGGCGGTGAGGAAGTTGCGGATGGCGTGGACGATGCGGTGGCGCAGGACGATGTTGCCGTGGATGCGCTCGCGGCGGAGGTCCAGGTAGCGGTAGCGGAGGCGGTTAACGTCGCCGGGCTCCTGCTCCTCGTTGATGTAGAAGGGCGGGGTCCTGGAGGGGTTGAGGATGGTGGCGGCGCGGGCGCGGACTTCGACCTGGCCGGTGGGGAGGCGGTCGTTTTCGGTGCCGGGGCGGCGGCGCTCGACGCGGCCTTCGACCTGGAGGACGTATTCGTTGCGGGCCTCGGAGGCGACGGCGTGGGCCCCGGGGGTATCGGGGTTGGCGACGACCTGGACGAGGCCGGAGCTGTCGCGGAGGTCGAGGAAGATGAGGCCGCCGTGGTCGCGGCGGCGGTGCACCCATCCGGCGAGGACGACGTCGCGGCCCTCGTCGCTGGCGCGAAGCTCGCCGCAGTAGCGGGTCTTGAGCACGTGGAGTCCTCCGATTTTGGCGCAGTGTAGCGTCGGGAGGCGTTAGCTGTGAGCGTCGAGCTGTGGGCCGTGAGCCGTGAGGGGGTCAGCGGTCAGCGGTCAGCGGTCAGCGGGTCAGCGGTCAGCGGTCAGCGGGTCAGCGGTCAGCGGTCAGCGGGTCAGCGGTC
>JBBDXE010000015.1:0-4354 GCA_040902505.1 Dehalococcoidia bacterium
GCCTGCGCCCGCCCGAAGCTCCACTCAACATGCGATACGCGATGGGCCTGTTCGCCTTCCTGTGCATCGCACTGGGGGTGTTCCCAGGTCCGCTCTACGCGATGCTCCCGTATCCGGTGGAGTACGCGTCGTACACGCCCGAGCACGTCCTCTCGTACCTGCAGCTCCTGCTCTTCGCGGGCCTCGCCTTCTTCGCGCTCCTCCCCCTCATGAAGCGCACGCCGACCATCACGCTCGATCTCGACTGGCTGTACCGGCGGCCGGGGACGGACCTGATGCTCGCCCTGCTCCGGGCGGGGCAAGGCGCCGTCGCGGTCGTCGCCGGCGGCGGCCTGGGTGCCAGGGACCGGGCGATGAGCTGGGTCGAGCGTCACGGGGTCGAGGGCCGGCTCTCGCGCACGTGGCCGACCGGGAGCATGGTCCTCTGGATCTCCATCATCCTGCTGGCCATCCTCGTCCTCGCGTACATCCGGCCGCTCGTCTGAGGGCGCGCACACTACGCGCGACGTGACGTCATACGGGCGGACCGACGTACTGAACATCGCCGATCTTCGGCGCCTCGCCAAGCGGCGCCTACCTCGCGCGGTCTTCGACTACATCGACGGGGGCGCGGAGGACGAGGTCACGATGCACGACAACGTGCGGGCCTTCGAGCAGGTCACGCTGCGGCCACGCGGGGCCATCGAGATCGCGGAGTGCGATCTGACCACGACGGTCTTGGGATCGCGGCTCCGGCTCCCCTTCGCGCTGGCGCCCGTCGGAAGCACGCGTCTCTTCTGGCCGCGCGGGGAGGTGGTCGCCGCGAAGGAGGCCGCCGCGGCAGGGACCGCGTACTCGCTGTCGACGTTCGCGGGCTCCAGCGCCGAGGACGTCCGCGCCGCTTCGGATGGTCCGCTCTGGTACCAGCTCTACCTGGCCGGCGGACGGGATGTCGCGCGCATGGGTATCGCGCGAGCGCGTGCCGCCGGCTATTCCGCGCTTCTCGTCACGATGGACACCGCGGTGGCGGGCCTCCGCGAGCGTGACTTCCGCAACGGCATCCCCCAGCTGGTCGATGGCGGTCTCCTGGAGAAGCTGCGGTTCGGTCCGCAGTTCCTGCTGCGGCCGTCATGGCTCGTGTCCTTCCTCCTGGATGGCGGCCTGATGCGATTCCCCAACGTCGTGCTCGCCGACGGGCCGATGCGCTACGTCGACGTCACGGGCGCGCTCGAGCGGGCGGCGGTGAGGTGGGATGACCTGGCCTGGATCCGCGACGTCTGGGACGGCCCGATCGTCATGAAAGGCGTCCAGACGGCCGAGGATGCCGTCCGCGCGGTCGAAGAAGGGGTCGACGCCATCGTCGTCTCGAACCACGGTGGCCGGCAGCTCGACGGCGTGCCCGCGACGTTCAGGCTGCTGCCCGAGATCGTCGCCGCCGTCGACGGGCGCATCGAGGTGCTGATGGACGGAGGGATCCGTCGCGGCAGCGATGTCGTGAAGGCGCTCTGCCTCGGAGCGAAGGCTGTGCTCGTCGGTCGCGCGCACGTCTACGGTCTCGGCGCGGCCGGCGGGGCTGGCGTGGCGCGCGCCATCGAGATCCTCCGCACTGAAGTGATCCGCACGCTGAAGCTGCTCGGCTGCGCGTCTACCCGCGAGCTCGGACCCGAGTTCGTGAACGTGCCAGCGGACTGGGTGCGCGCCAAGGTCGGCTAGGCCGGCTTCGCGGGGCCTCCCGACGCGGCGATCTCGGCCGGGATCGGGATGGGGTCCGAGCGGCGCCACTTCTCGTCGAACGGCTTCGTGAGCACGATCGGCTTGCGGACGAACGGCTCGGTCATCTCCGGATGCGCGTCCTCGACCATCGCGTAGATCTGGTCGAGCTCCTCGCCGATCAGCTCGCCGTGCTCGAGCAGGCCATTGGCGACGGCGTGCACGGCGTGCGCCTTTTCACGGACGAGACGCCGTGTGTCCGCGTAGAGCTGGTCGAGCAGGTGGTCCGCGACGCGCAGCACCGGCTCGGGCATCCCGCCCATCATGTTGGGCTGGAGCGCCAGGAGGCTGGGCCCCATGCCGTGCTGGCCGCAGTACGCCATCGCCAGGTACGTGGCGGTCTGCATGTCGGAGTCCGCGCCGGTCATCTTGGTGTTGAAGAACTCCTCCTCTACCGCGCGTGATCCGACCGCGATCATGATGTCGGCCTCGATCTCCCGGGCCTGCCGCGTGTACCGCTCCTCTTTCTCGGACCGCTGAACGACACCCAAGGCGTCACCCATACGGATGATCGACGCCTTGAGGATGCGGTGCTCGGCGCGCACGTAGTGGGCGACGACAGCGTGGCCCGCCTCGTGGTAGGCGATGAGGCGCTTGTCCTCGGCGCTCATGCGCGTGATGGGCTGCTTCAGTCCGAGCTGGCGCATGTCGCGCGCGGCCAGCCAGTCGCGGTAGTTGAGGAAGTCGCGACCGTTGTCGTGGGCGATGATCAGCGCCTCGTTGATGATCGTCTTGATCTCGACGGGCGTCCAGCCGACGGAGTCGGCGATCAGCAGCTCCATGTCCATGCTGCGGTCGTGCGCCTTCAGCCCGAGGTAGTACTCGATGATGTCGCGGCGGCCCTGGCCGTCAGGGACGTACACGTTGAGCTTGCGGTCGAGCCGGCCCGGCCGCGTGAGCGCGGCGTCGAGCACGTCGGGACGGTTGGTCGCGCCGATGACGAACACGGCGGGCTTCTGCGGCACTGGGCCACGAACGACGCCGAGCCACCGGAGGAACTTGTACTTCATGCGGTCCTCGACGTGCTGACCCAGCGAGTCCATCTGGTTCAGCATCGTGTTCAGGGCCATGCCGCGCATGCCCATCATGCCCATGGGGCCCATGCCACCCTGCTGCTGGCCGCCCTGCACGCCGCCGCGCGACATGCCGACGGAGTCCAGCTCGTCGATGAAGAGGATGCACGCGCCGGGCTCGCCGGGCTTCGCGTACTTGCGCGCGAGGCCACGAGCTTTGCGGAACAGCGACACCACGATCAGGGCGTCCATGCCGAACCACATGCTCGTCAGCGAGCTCGCGTCGACGTACATGAAGGGCAGGTTCGCCTCGGCGGCCATGATGCCCGCGAGGAAGCTCTTCCCGGTGCCGGGCGCTCCTGAAAGCAGCATCCCGCGCGGGATGTCGCCGCCCATGTCCCGGAACTTCTTGACCCCCGTGAGGATCCGCACCGTGCTCTTGGCGTGATCGAGCAGGTCCGGCTGGCCGCGGTAGTTGTCGAACGACAGGCCGATCTGAGGGCTGTCCGGCGTCACCGTGTACATGCGCGGACGCGAGAGGAACCACATGAGCACGCCGAATTGGGCGATCATCGCGAAGGCGTAGAAGAGGAGCAGGACGACCATTCCCGGGGCGGACCCGATGAGGCCGATCAGCCCTTCGATCAGGCCCCGGACGCCGAACAGGACGACCGCCGCGGTCAGGATGATCAGGAGGATCAGCAGGCGGCGGCGGTTCCGCTCCCACATGTAGGCGCCGTGATCGAGCACCGTGTCGACGGGAGCTCCGCCCTGAGGGACCGGAGCGACTGTCTGGCTCAATTCACACCCATCACTTTCCCATCGCGGACACGGAAGACGACCCCGACGATGAAGTGCTGGCCCGAGCCGTCACGGCCGGAGGCCACGTACGCCGAAAGGATATCCCCTCCCCTTGCCGTGGCCCCTGTGAAAGAGACCTCATCGATGTCCTGGAGCGGCTCGATCGCCTGAGCCAGACGCTGGAGGAGCTGGAGCTCGAGCGCGTCCGCTAGTGCCTGTGCGTTGTCCGATACGAGCATCGCGGCGACCTGCGCCGACACGGCCGGCTCGGACACGGGAGGCAGCACGTTCCAGGGGCTTTCCGGAGGCGCCGGGTTGGCGAACTGGGCGGCCACGGCGCCGAGTGTCAGACCGATAGCGAACACGAATAGCCAGAGGAAGCCCGTCGCCCTACTCACGACGGATGACCTTGCCTTCGATCATGGTCAGCGCCAGAGAGAAGAACTGGAGCTGGCCGTCCGGGCTCCGCAGCTCCAGGGCGTAGGAGTGCACGCTCAGCGCACCCGCGTTGCGACCGCCGAGGTATGTCAGCGAGTTGACCGTGATCTGGCCCTGTGCGACCTCGGCCTGGGCGAACTGCATGGCCCGGTTGACCACGTCCGTCCGGGGCGTCAGCGCGATGAGGGTGTGCGGCTCGTTCTCGAGGAGACTGATCATGTAACTGCGGGCTGCCGCGGACTCCCGCGTCCCGAAGACCGCCTTCTCCTCGATCAGGCCGGATCCGATCGCCGTCACGACGAAGCTGAGCAGGAACGCGATGAGGAACACGAGGATCCACGGACGCGCGGCCC
>JBBDXE010000016.1:0-4205 GCA_040902505.1 Dehalococcoidia bacterium
GCATTGGCGAGATGCGCGGTCACCCACGTGTGCGGCAGGTCGAGCAGCACGACGACCGCACCGATGACGGCCTGCAGCAGGAACAGCACTCCGGCGAGGACCGATAGCCCGGCGAGCGCGCGGCGGTCCCGGTGGCGGGCCAGCGTCCAGACGGCGACGGCCGCCACGCCGATGCCCGAGAGCAGCGCCAGCAGCCGGTGGGTCCACTCGATACGCGTGGCGAGATCGAGCGACGGGAGGAACTGGCCGTGGCAGAGAGGCCAATCGGGGCAGCCGAGCCCCGATCCGGTCACGCGCACGATGCCGCCCCAGATCACGACGAGGAGCGTCGCGAAGAGCGTGCCCGCTACAAGGGAGCGGTAAGCGCCGGAAGGCGCCGCGCCCCTAGTGGGGAGCGACGTCTTCTTTAAGTGGCCGGGCGCTGTGGACGGCCGGGATGCGCGCGAAGTTGTAGGGCGGCGGCGGCGAGGCGGTCGCCCACTCGAGCGTGTCGCCCTGCCACGGATCGTCGCCGGCGATCTTCCCCTGCTTGAAGACGATCGAGTAGAGGAAGTTCCAGAGGAAGAACATGACCGCGATGGCGATGAGGTAGGACCCGATCGTCGAGACGAGGTTCAGCGTCGTCCACTCCGGCGACTGCGGGTACTGGTAGATCCGCCGCGGCATTCCCATGAGGCCGAGCTGGTGCTGGACGAAGAACGTCATGTTGAACCCGATGAAGAGCAAGAAGAAGTGGATCTGCCCGAGACGCTCCGAGAGCATCCGGCCGCTGAACTTCGGCATCCAGTAGTAGAGGCCCGCGAAGACCGTGAACATCGCACCGCCCATCAGAACGTAGTGGATGTGCGCTACGACGTAGTAGGTGTCGGACAGTTGGAAGTCCACGGGGACCGAGCCGAGGAACACGCCGGAGATGCCACCGATGGTGAATGTCGCGAGGAATCCCATCGCGAAGAGCATCGGCGTGTTGAATCGGAGCGATCCCGCCCAGAGCGTGCCGAGCCAGCTGAAGATCTTCACTCCCGTCGGGACCGCGATGAGCATGGTCGAGGCCATGAAGAAGGTCTGGAGCGGCATGTCGATGCCGGCGACGAACATGTGGTGCACGAAGACCGAGAACGAGAGGAACCCGATCGCGACGGACGAGTACGCGATCATCTTGTAGCCGAAGATCGGCTTGCGCGAGAAGACAGGAAGGACCTCGGAGACGATCCCAAACCCCGGCAGCACCATGATGTACACCTCTGGGTGCCCGAAGAACCAGAAGAGGAACTGCCACAGCAGAGGATCGGCGCCCTCGCTCACAGTGAAGAACGCGGTGCCGGCGATGCGGTCGAACAGCAGGATGATCCCGGCCACCGTCAGGAACGGCATCGCCAGCACGAGCAGGAAGCTCGTCACGAGCACGCTCCAGGTGAACAGGGTCAGGCGGTGGAACGTCATGCCCGGCGCTCGCAGCGCGAAGATCGTCACGATCATGTTCAGCGCGCCGAAGATCGACGAGAAACCGAGGACCGTGAGGCCGATGAGCCAGAGGTCCTGGCCGAGCTGCGGCGAGAACTCCTTCGTCGATAGCGGGACGTAGGAGGTCCAGCCGGCGGCGGGCGGTCCGACGATGAAGCTCGAGTAGAGGAGGATGCCGCCGCTCAGCAGCAGCCAGTACGAGAGCGCGTTCAGGCGCGGGAAGGCCATGTCCCTCGCCCCGAGCTGAAGCGGAATGATGTAGTTCGCGAAGCCGGTGAACAGCGGGACGACCGCGAGGAAGATCATGGTCGTCCCGTGCATCGTGAACGCCGCGTTGTACTGCTGCGCCGTGAGGAAGGTCCCGTCCGACGTCGCCAGCTGAGTGCGGAGCCCTAGTGCCAGCAGGCCACCCGTCAGGAAGAAGAAGAACGTCGTACCGAGGTAGAGGATCCCGATCTTCTTGTGGTCCACGGTGGCGATCCACTCGAGGAGCCCGCTGTAACGGGTGCGCTGGACGGGAATTGCGCCTTCGAGGCTTGCCACTACGCGTCCATTCCAGCCCCCGTCAGAGGGGGTGTCAAACGCGACGGCGGATCACGTGGCAGGTCATCCCTTCCCTGCGGGACGCTTGTCGCCAGCCTCGACGTGCCCGCGAGGGGGCTTCCGCCCGGCTGGGTGCTCGATCGGTGGAAGCGTGGGCACGCCCGGCACCGGACGCGTCTCCGATCCGCCGGAAGGGATCGCCACCCGCTCCCCGTGGTGAAGGATCTCGAGGCCCTCGCCCTCCAGGAGCTCGTAGCGCGCGCCCTCCGCGCTCACCTCGACACGTAAGAGGCGACCGCGATAGAGGAGCCGGAACACCATGCGCCGGAGGCGAGGCGGCAGGCGTGGAGCGAAGGACAGCACTTCCCCGTCGTCCCTCATCCCGCCGAACCCAGCGACGGCCACAAGCCAGGCGCCCGACAGCGCGGCGAGATGCACGCCCTCGTCGGTGTTGTGAGCGAGATCGAGCAGGTCGATGAACGCCGTCTCTTCGAGGTATGCGTACGCGAGGTCCAGGTATCCGACCTCGCACGCGATGATCGCCTGGATCGGCGCGGACAGCGAAGAGTCACGCACCGTCAGCCGTTCGTAGTACGCGAAGTCGCGCGCCTTCTGTGCGGCGTCGAAGGCGTCGCCGCACGCGTAGAGCGCGAAGACGAGGTCGGCCTGCTTTATCACCTGGCTGCTGTAGAGCAGGTAGTTGTGGAAGTGCAGCAGGAGCGGGTACTGCTCCTCGCGCGTGCCGGCGAAGTCCCAATGCCGGTAGCGCGTGAAGGACTCGGACTGAGGATGGACCCCGAGCTTCTCGTCGAATGGGATGGTCATGGCCTCTGCCGCCCTGCGCCAGCTCGCGGTCTCCTCCTCGTTGACTCCCAGCGCCGCGGCGGCCGAGGGATAGCGGGCGGCGATGTCGGCCGCCTCGCGCAGATTGCGCGCGGCCATGAGGTTCGTGTACACGTTGTTGTCCGCGAGGGCGCTGTACTCGTCCGGACCGGTCACGCCGTCGATGCGAAAAGCGCCCGTCGCGTCGTGGTGGCCGAGCGAGCGCCACAGCCGCGCCGTCGCGACGACCAGCTCGACACCCGCCCGCTCCTCGAAGTCGCTGTCGCCGGTAGCCCGCACGTAGCGACGGACCGCATCGGCGATCGCGGCGTTGATGTGGAAGGCGGCTGTGGCCGCGGGCCAGTAGCCGGAATTCTCGGTCCCGCGGATCGTCCGCCACGGGAAGGCCGCTCCGGCCAGCCCGAGGGCCCGTGCGCGCTCCTCCGCGAGGCCGAGCGTCGCGTGGCGCCAGAGCAGGGCGTCCCGGGCCGCGTCGGGGGCGGTGTAGGTGAGCACGCGGAGCAGGTAAGCGTCCATGTCCCAGAAGGTGTGGCCGTCGTAACCGCGCCCGGTCAGCCCCTTCGCGGGCACGGCCCGCTGCTCGGTGCGCGCGGCGGACTGCAGGACATGGAAGAGCGCGAACCGGACCGCCTGCTGCATGGCCGGATCGCCGTCCAGCTCGACGTCGGCGTGCCTCCAGAACTCGTCGAGATGATCGCGCTGCGCCTTGCGCAGGCCCTCCCAGCCGGTGCGCTTCGCGCTCGCAAGAGCGGCTTCGACCTGATCGCGCATGGCGGGGAGGGATCGGCGGCTCGACCAGCCGTATGCGACGAGCTTGACGATGCGCAGCTGCTGGCCGGGCTCGAGCTGCGTCGTCACCGTCACGCGCGCGAGATCGGGGTCGCTGTCCCCGTGCGTGACGGTGGCCTCCGGGCCGTCGACGACGTGGTCCATCGCGGCGGCGAGGCGCAGTGCGCTCTGCTTCGTCACGTGCACCAGCACCGCGTGAAGGTCTCCGTGCCCGTGGAGCTCACCGACCAGGGGTGAGCGCAGCGAGGCACCGCTGCGGGGGTCGTCCGCGCCCTCGGAGACCGGCTCGTTCGCCACCAGCTCCGACTGCACGACGATGCGCGTCGTGCGATCGACGGGGCGGACCTCGTAGAGGATCGCCGCGACGGACCGGTGTGAGAACGAGACGAGACGCGTCGAGCGCACCTGGACGACCGCGCCCGCCGGTGATCGCCACTCGAGATCTCGGACGAGCACTCCCTCGCGCATGTCGAGAACGCGCTCGTGGCGCAGGAGCTCGCCGTACCGCACGTCGAACGGCTCGTCGTCGACGAGCAGCCGCAGGATCTTGCCGTTCGTGGCGTTCA
>JBBDXE010000017.1:0-50134 GCA_040902505.1 Dehalococcoidia bacterium
AGGTAAGCTTCACGACATTCTTGTAGGATTCGCCAGTGCAGATGATGCCGTCGTGCGACCAAATCGGAGTGCCCATCCACTTCCACTCCTCGACGACGTCCGGGTCTGCTTCCTTGATGAGTTTGCGCATTCTGCTGAGGGTTTCCCCGCGCCAGTCCCCGAGTTCGGCGATTCTGTTCGAGATGAGCTCCGATGCCGACTGGCCCTGGCTCGCGCCCGGCTTCTTCATGTTCTCATCCTAGAAGTTCCAGATGTGAAAGCACACTGCGCAAGGTGTCGGACGCAAACGCAAAGTGGCTGATCTTGCACCATGTCACCCCCACTGTAGCTCTTGAGGCGACAACCAGTCTCGCTCTCGTTGCCGGAACTCATAGTCAGCGGGGGGCGGCACCTCTGGCCCAGTGACTCTCAAAGTCCGCCTGGCTATGCCACCAGCCGCGTCCGGCGTGGTATAGTCGGCGCGGCGCAACCATCATGCATCGAGGAGGCGACGACATGCAGACAACTGTGCTCTTGGTGCGCGCCGAGGTCCGGGCGAACTAGCCACAAGCAGTCTCCGCTCGGCATCGGGTGCGCTCCTTTCCCGATCGTCGTTTGATATATCGCGCTGCCGCGCCACGTTCGGCGACGGTAAAGCGTGCTGCTTCAAGGAGCGTTCTCTTGTCTACGTCTATTTCAACGGAGGGGACAGCCGTCCCCGAACCAATCACGCGCCTCGCTGAGCTGATGTCTTCGTATCCGGCCCCGTGGTCGGTCTGCGGCGGCTGGGCCGTCGATGCGTGGCTCGGCCGGATCTCGCGCGACCACGGCGACGTCGACCTCTCGGTGTTCGACGCCGACCACCAGCAGCTCGTTGATCATCTTGCCGGTTGGCAGCTGATCGCACACAACTCCGTCGTCGACGACGGTTCGACCGGGCTGTGGGACGGTCGTCGGCTCCCCGTGCCGTCGCACATCCACGCCCGATCGCCCGCGGATGCGGGCCCGCTCCCGGAGGATGGCGTCTGCCACCCGGCGATGGGTTGGTGGCTCGACATCCAGATCGATGAGGGTGACGGCCATGTATGGGTTGTGAAGCGAGAGCCGCGCATCACGCTACGGCTGCGCGACGCGATCCGGCAATCGCCGTGGGGCGTGCCGGCCACGACGCCGGAGGCGCTGCTGTTTTTCAAGGCCGCCGTGCCACGGCGGCGCGACTGGCGTGACTTCGTCGCCGTGCTGCCGCGGCTCGATGCACATCAGATCGCGTGGCTGCGGGATGCGCTCGCGCTCGCGTACCCGGAGCATCCGTGGATCGACGCGCTCTCATGGGCTGCTTCGATTCCGCGGCCCGGGTAGCGACGCGTCAGGCGAGCGCTGGGAGCTCCGCGGCCTGCGCGACGGATGCCGTCATCGGCACTGGCAGGCCGCGGGCTTCGAGCGCGTCGCCGTGGATGGGCGCGCCATCCCGCGTACCACGTCTGACACCAGGATCTCGCCCGGCGCCGACAGTCCGCAGATCCCTGCGGCGATGTTCACTGCCCCGCCGAACAGATTGTTCTCTGTCGCGCGATAACGGGGACGTGGTCACGATGGCGCTGGCACCTCCACAACGCGGCCATCCTGCAGGCCGAAGCTAAACACGTCCACGGCCGGCGGTTCCACACCGAGCGTCGTGAGCGCGGTGCAGATCTGGCTCCGATGGTCGGTCCCGTGGTGCAGCGCCTGCGCCAGACGGATGCCCATCGGAGCGTGCCTCTGGTACCCGTCGTCAGGGTCGACCTCACGAAGCACGGCGTCCGCATCGATGCTCTCGTGGAGAAGTCGCGACCATCCGGTGCCGATGTCCTCCATCGCAGCCCTGAGCTCCGCAAGCCCCATCCGGTCTGCCCTGATGAAGGAGCCACGCTCACCACTCGCGACGAAGAGGTCGAAGGAGTCGCTCCCTATGACGTGGCGCATCGTCGCGAGAATCGAGCGGTCGGTCGCAGGGACTGCGGCGTCCAACTGGGCAGGACTGAGCGCGAGGCACGCATCGATCAGCCGCAGTGTCGCCCACACATGATGGGCAAACGCATCGTCGAGCAACGACCTGCTCATTCGGTCACTATACAGCGGGCCTCACAGAGCGTTCGGCCATTCTGGGGTGCGTCAGGCGTTGCCTGAATCTGCGGAAGGTCGAACGCTGCGTGCAGCACGAACTGAGCCGGTGCTCATGCCCGCAGGGCATCTGACGAGGGGATTAGAACAGTGACCGCGAGGCATCCAATCGAAGCTATCGATCGGTCCGTTGTGGCGTGATCGATGACTCTGTCCGCAGGACATCCCACGGCCGCACACCCGCGTCGAACCCTTTGGGGACGAACTCGCCGTGGACGCCCGCGCAGGAGGCTACGCGTCCTGCAGGCCGGCGCGGATCTGTGCGGCATGCTCGGCCAGGTGCTCCACGGGCTTGTGAAAGAGGGCAGCGATCGTCAGTGTCTCTCCCATCCGCGTAGCGGACAATCTCAGCGTTTCGTCGTCGAACGACTCCAGCACTGCCAGGAGCTTGCGCGCGCCGCTGTCAAAGTCGGCGAGCACGGACGCGGGCGTCGCCTTCCGCGATGCGACGCGGACCCGCCACTCGCCCAGCTTGTACAGGACCGGTCGCAGGAAGGCAGGCGGATTAAGTGCCTTTCCGTCCTTCGCCTTTGCCGTCTCACCGGCGAGGAACCCAGCGGCCGACGCCACGTGCCACGCGAGTTGACCGCAGGTATACGCTGGGATTCCGCTCTTCGTCTTCCATCTCTCGTCGCCAATCGCCCCCACCAGCGTCGCGAATTCGGGAGACATCGCCTCGATCTCCGCGCGGATGGCGGCGCGGTCTGGTGTCGCTGCCGTGTCCATGCCGTTACTCCTTGCTATCTGTCTTTGCGCCACGGGCCCGTCTCCAGTATTCACGTGGGGCGATACGAACGCCATCGTCCGCAGTGCAGTACCGGATCTCGCGCTCAGCCATGGGGCGATTATCCAGCATCGAGCGTTGGCAGGCGAATTGGACGCATGTCGTGGCAGGCAACCTCAGCCGCGAACGGATTGACGGCGCCCGCGGAAGATTCAAACGAGGCGACCGGACTGGTAATCCGCTCGTCAACAGAGCGCCGCAGAAGGCAGTCGGCGTTGTCTGGCCAGGATCAGGCAGCCAACCCTGAAACCCGGATCGTCGTGCACTTCCAGACGAATCCGGTGCTCGCGAACCAATCCCGTGCTCTGATCTTCGACATCATATTGGGTTCTGCCAAGTGCGATTCGCGCATTCGGATGCGCCAAGCGCATGGTCGATCGGCTAATAAACGAAACGGCGGCTCACGTGGCAGACTCGTCGTACCACCTGAGAACACGCAGGGCGCGCAGCGTGTTCCATCGGCTGGGTCGCCCGTCGCCGTCCTCGAGCGAGAAGTGGACCTTGCCAGGATGCGTGTTTTCCAGCAGCCAGGTGCCATCGGGCTGCTGCTTGGATCGGAGCAAAGCTATCGCTTCGTCCATCCGCGTGTCGGGCACGTCCCCGGCCGCGCGGAAGTATTCGAGGGCACGTAGCGCGTCGTAGTGCCAGCGGAGTGGAAACGAGAACCGTAACCAGGCCGGGTTGACGACTTCCCCGGTGCTCTTGCGCCGAAACAGCCTTCGTTCGAGGAGGTACTCCTCGCCCCGGCGGCGAGCTGCAATCGATTCCGCGGAGCCGCCGGTTGCGCGTTCGTGCGCCAACAAGCCTTCCAGGACGTTGATCGTGGTCGCGAACGACGAGCGGACCGATCCGTTCTCCGCCTCGCAGTTCCATCCGCCGTCTTCCAGCTGCTCGCCAAGGAGGCGTTCGACCACGCCACTCACATCCTGATCGAAGTAGGTGCCCAATGTGACCGTCCTGCCATTGATGCATGGCTCGACCTCCCCGCTGAAGAACGGCTGGCCGGCGTGCTCCCAACGACAGTGGTCCCTGGCCGCAGCCACGGCGCGGCGGACCCGGTGCGAGCAGGGGTCGACCCCGAAATCATGCAGCAGCTGGAGCGTCGGCAGCGTGGCGGTCCACGGCTGGCCCTGGTTCTCAGCGCGCCAGTTGAGGTTCTGCTCCGGAAAGCACGCGCCTCCCGCCCACTGGCCGTCATCGCCCTGCAACGCCAGTAGTCTCGCACCCCAGCCCTCGGTGGCCACCCGCGCGCGCTCCTCTACAACGACCTCGGCGGACGCATGGACAAGGTCGCGCAACGCCTGCCAGCGGAGAGCGGGATCCGAGTCGAGCAGCCAGTCGAGTATGGTCATGCAGCTGAGTCTAGCAATCCAACCGATCTCGTCGAAGCCATACCTGGACTCGTCATCGGCCTATCGGATCGCGCGCGGACTACGGAGCTAGGCGGACTCAGTGAGACGAGTCGACGCCGATGGTGAGATGCTTTCGGAGGAATCCAACGCTCGCGCATGTCTCGTTAGATTCGGACCGGGGGGTCGTGGCACCCCCGGCAGGATTCGAACCTGCGACCGTCGGATTAGAAGTCCGCTCGGCCATTTTGGGGTCTGTCAGACAACGTCTGAATCTGAGGAAGGTCGAACGCTGCGCGCAGCACCAACTCATCCGGTGCTCATGCCCGCAGGGCATCTGACGAGGGGACCATACGAACGTGACCGCGAGACATCCAATCGAAGCTATCGATCGCTGCGTAGTCGTGTGATCGATCATTCTCGCAACGGAAACTTCGTAATCGCAGGCTTCAACAAACCGCTCAATCAACAACTGGACGCTACACACGCCGGGGCTACACGACGTCGACCGCCGGCCACGGCGGACCCTGGCGAAAGGCGCCGAGCCATTCTGCCCTTTGTGGACGGCTCGGGTGTTGGTCGTCTCGACGCCAGCGCCACACTGCGATTATCGCCAGCATGAGGCCACGGCATTCGGCGACCAGTTCTTGATCAGCGCCCGGATAGCGCTCGCTGACCTCTTCGGGCACCCAGGCAAGGTCGTACTCGACAGGCCCGCGAACAGCGTTCTCGAAGTCGATGAACAGCGGCCCGTTCTTCGTGCTGAGCACGTTCCACGGGTGCGGCTCGCCGTGCAGCAGCTGCTCGGCGGCGCCGCGGTCGCCGATCGACCGCCTCAAGCTTCGCAGCGTGCTGGCGAGGAGCTCCCGATCCGCGTCGGCGAGCTCCGGCGTGATGTCGCGGTTCGCTACGTCTTGTTGCGTGTCCGCGACTCGATCCATGAAGTGCCGCGTCGTGACATCGATCTGCCGCATGCCGGCATGCAGGCGCTCGAGCGCGTGCGCGTAGCCGGCTGGGGAGAGCGCTCGAGACGGCCCAGGTTCGTAGTAGCTCCACAGCGTGACCGCGAAGCCGTCACGCCCGTAGACGCGTGGCTCCACGCGAGGCTCAGGAGCACCCACAGGGCTCTCGGTTTCGGCGAGCCGTTGCGCAAGCTCGACTTCGAGCCGTGCGTCCTGCCACGCCATGGGCGCGACCCGGGCAACGACATTGCAAGGCATCAGGCGGAGGACAAGCCGGTTCGAGTCGTTAAGAACGATCGCGTCGTCGGCCGTCAGGCCGAGCGCGGCGGCACTCGACATCGCCGCGGCCACCGCACGACGAGCATCTGATGCTTCCATCTTCGCGTTACCCTCGCCAGGTGCAGACTCAACTGATTCCTGTGGTCTCGATACTAGCAGGCTCGACCATCGGATTAGATCATGGTTGGGCGGCCAACCGCAAGTATCAAACTGCTCGCCCACAGCGAAGTTCCGATAGCCGCACCGCGTAGTTGCACATACAGGGTTGGGGCGCTTTCCTACACACGCCACTCGCTTCGTTCCAGCCGGTAGCGAAGGTATTCTTCCTCGATGTCAACGTGTTCATCGCGATGCATCCATCGTTCGACGAGTTTCATACCAGCTTGCTCCAACACGCCAGCCGAGGCGCGATTAGCGGCCGCGCAGGAGGCGTACGCCGACTCTTTGAGCTGCACTTCGAACATAAACCTGAGCATCACATTGACCGCCTCTGATATGTAGCCGCGGCGTCGTAGAGAAGCGCGCCCGCGCATGATAGATTCTGTCGGTGATGACGACATCGACAAGGCGCTTGGAGTTCAGCGAACTCAAGCGCGCCGAGATCGACCGCATCTGGACGATCGATCGGCGCGAACACATCGCAAACATCTATCGGCTCGTCGACGGGGGGCTGCAGCTGGAAGCGCACGACTTCGACGTGCCCGGCTGGCATCCCGATAACGTCGCGAAGACGACGCCGCTGCTGTACGAGATGTTCGACCGCGGCGCCCGATTCTTCGCCTCGTTCGATGGCGAGCAGCTTGCGGGCGTGTCGGTGCTCGACACGCTGCCGCGCGGCGAGCGCGGTGACCTCCTTCAGCTCGAGCTGCTGCACGTCGGCCGCGATTACCGCGGTCAGGGGCTCGGCTCGCGACTGTTGGAGCAGGCGCGCGCCGCGGCGCGAGAGCTTGGTGCGCGGGGGCTGTACATCTCGGCGACACCGTCGGAGAACACGGTCCGCTTCTACCAGGGATGCGGTGCGACGGTGCTCGCAGTGCCTGACCCGGAGCTGTTCGCGCTGGAGCCGGAAGACATCCACCTGGAGTGCCCGGTGTGATCAGCTCAGTGGAGACCTGCGACCGTCGGATTAGTTCACCATCAACGCAACGGTCTCTGCGAACTCGACTGCGGCTAGTTGGGGTCGTCGCCAAGTCGCTACGGTCTCGATCTGATCTCGCGCGCATCGCGCCGCATCGCCCAGAACCGCGGGCCGTCGAGCGGGAATGTCCCTTCGCCCACGACGACGAAGCCGTGACGCTCGTAGTACCCGACGTTTATTTCGTTCGACGTCTCTGTGCAGCACGGCAGGCCCGCCGCATCGAGCCTCGTGAACATGGCGGTGAGCAACGCCGTCCCGGCGCCAGTCCGCTGCGATGCCGGGTCGGCCGCGAGCAACGACAGGTACCAGTGCGGCCGCCCGCCCATCGCTTGTTCGCGGACGCGCTGGGAGACGGCCATCGCCGCGAACCGCGCCATCACGTACTCGCCCATGCGCGCCGAGATCTCGTGGAAGCCGCTCTTCGTCCCGTCGGGGTCCACGTCGATGCCGTCAGATGGTCGATCCCAGATCGCCACGCCCCGCAGCGGCGCGCCCGCACCGTACGCCTCACCGCCGAGCATGCCGTAGCGCACCGACGCGCTCATGAACCACGCCATCGACGCACGGCGCTGCGTTTCGTCCGGCACCACCCACGTCCAGACGGGACAGTCGAAGAACGCGCGCGTCAGCAGGTCCGCCGCCTCCTCGACCTGCGCTGCATCGAGATGCGCGACGGAGGGCGGCGGCGATGCTTCGTCACGCACCTGCGGCACGCTTCATCGCCCAGGACGGATGCCCGTGCTTCGCGGATCGGCTCGGTCTCACCCTGCTCACCCTACGTGCTTTCTGTGGCGCAATCTGCTCACAGGTGCGACGGCGCGACGATATCGTCATACACCGGCACCGTCACCCTTCGTGTACCTACATCGTAGAAATGGCACCCCCGGCAGGATTCGAACCTGCGACCGTCGGATTAGAAGTCCGGTGCTCTGTCCTCTGAGCTACGGGGGCTCATGCCGCTTTCGACCAGAACTCTAGCAGGTATCCTGCCCGCCGCAGGAGCCTCCTGCACAACTAGCCGAAGCGCGCCACATGCCACCGCCACCTCGTCGCTGGTGGCGAGGAAGTTGCCGCCGGGCTGGCATCGCGAGAGACAGAGCCTTATCCCGGAGATGGTGGCCGGTGATGTCGCCGATGCTTGATGTTAGATGCTGGAGGTTGGAGGATGTGGCGAGCGCCTCATAGAAGAGAGCCACGCCTTCGCCGCGCCCTAGCGCAAGGTCGCCGCGAGGAAGAGCCGTAGGGGCGCACGGCCCTGCGCCCTGTCCGGCCGCAACACTCGGTCAATCACGAGGATATGTCAGCGATGAACCGCGAAGCCCTGAACGAACTCTACGACTACACCACCTTCACGTGGGAGACATACGCACGCGCCGTGAAGCCGCTCGCCCCGGAGGAGTTGAGGCGCCCGCTCGAGAACTCAGGCTGGAGCTCGCTCCTCGAACCGCTGGTGCACCTCGCGGGCGCCTGGGACAGCTGGCTGTCCCAGCACGCCGGCGAAGCCTCCTTCGAGTTCGACATCGACGCGATCAAGACGTGGAACGAGGTTCAGGCGATGCGCGCGCAGACCCGCGCCTGGATGCGCCGCATTCTCGACGGCAACGACACCGACCTCTTCGAGAAGGCGGAAACGCCGTGGCCGGATCGTCCGGACGGCACGCGCACGACTGCTGCGGAGTTGATCCTGCACATGCTCCTCCACGAGCGCGGCCACCACGGCGATATCTCGACGCTGCTCTCACAGGCCGGCATCACGCTCGGCAGCAACGACTACATCGTCTACCTGTTCTTCAAGAAGCTGCGGAAGCCCTAACCCGCTCCTCTTGTCTGTACCGCCCGGCCCTGGCAGGAGCGCCACATGCCACCGCCACCCGCCATCATCATCGTCCGCCACGGCCAGTCCGAGCACCACGTCCGCGGCCTCACCGGCGGCTGGACGGACACGCCCCTCACCGCCCTCGGCCACGAACAAGCTCGCCTCGTCGCCGCACGTCTGCTCGCGGAACTGCCGTCGACGCCCGTCCACGTCTTCGCAAGCGACCTCATGCGCGCGGCCCAGACCGCATCGCACATCGCAGCCGCACTGGGTGTGGACGTGCAGCCGGACGGACGCCTGCGTGAGCACAACAATGGCGATTCCGCCAACATGACCATGGCCGCAGCCCGCGAGCGCTTCCCCGATGCCCGCGACATGCGCATGCACACGCAGATGCTGCCCGGCGCCGAAACCGGCGCGCAGTTCTACAAGCGGGCGCGCTCGTTTCTCGAAGAGCTCGATGACAGCAGCGCGTTACCTATCCTCGTCACGCACGGCGGCACCATTCGCATGCTCGTCGCCGCATGGCTGGGCTTCACCGAAGACGCACTCGACTACGCGCACTTCGCGTCGCTGCCGACGGGCATTACGGTGCTGCGCAGTTACGGCGACGCCGCCCGCGAACACATGCTCGAGCGGCTGAGCGACATCGCGCATCTAACGGGCACCGAGGGCTGGGTGAACTTGCGCGACGCGATCGCCTAGGTATCGATCAAGGACCGCGCGCGGCTCGTCTGCACCTTGTGGAATCTGGCACCGCCCCGCCCGCCTTCCCGGATGCCGACGATCTCCGTGTCCGCCAGGTCCGGGCTGGTGGTCAGGTACTTCTGCACGAGCCGCCCCACAGGTTGCGCCGCGATCACCGCCAGCATCGACGCCAGGATGGCGTTCGGGAGCTTCTCCGCGCGCCGGGGGCCGTTCCCCAGCGCCAGCGTCGACGCCAGCGCGGTGAGCGCGCCGGCCACGGCGATGTTCGTGCCGCAGAGCGGCGTCACGGCGAGGTGGCCTTCGCCGGACTTCAGGCGGCGCAGGGCCTCGTGCGTGCAGTCCTCGAGGAGGTCCGTGGGTACGTCGGCGTAGAGGTAGTAGCCGTCGCGCGTCGCCCGCCCGACCATGCGGATGTCCCGGCCGATGCGCCCCAGCAGCACCGTGATCGTCGCGTGTTCGAGCGCGTGGTTTCGCTGCACTGTGCCGATGAGCCGTCCAAGCATGAGGTGTCCTCTCGCAGTGTCTTCCCTCAGTATATCGGGGACGGGTCATGGGGCGGCCGGACGCCCGCCGATCTGCACCGGTTCGAGATTCATTGGAGTGCCACACATGATTGCCGACGTGGAGGTGCGCGAGGCCGGATCCAAGGGCAGGGGTGTCTTCGCTCGACGACGCATCGCCAGGGGAGAGTTCATCTTTCGGCGGCGGCATGGCCGCGTGGTCGACTCGGATGCCATCATGACGCTGTCTCCTGAAGACCGGATGCACCTGTGCGAGCTGGACTGGGACCGCTTCGCCGTGCTCCTTCCTCCGGGCTGCTACCTCAATCACTCCTGCGACCCCAATGCGATGCGAAGCGGCGTCAAGGTGTTCGCCTGGAAGATGATCCGCGCGGGCGAAGAGATCACGATCGGCCATCGCGAGCACATCGGTCCGACCAATCGCTAGCGATTCGTGCGGTCGAGCAGCGGGTCGAGGGACGGCCAGACGTAGCGCCAGCCGACGATGCTGCCGCCGCCGGGAGGCTCGCTGGTCACCGCTTCGTGCGGCTGGCCGCCGAGGCGCTCGTAGAAGGCGCGGGCGTTCGTGTTCTTCTCGAGGACCCAGAGATGCAGCGGGGCGTCCGGATAGCGCTCACGACTCCAGGCGGCGCTGGCCGCGAGCAGCCGGCGCCCGATCCCCCGGCGGTGCAGGCCGGGGCGGACGTGCAGGTTGTCGACGAGCGTGCCCCACCGCTCGTCGTGGGCGCCGTACGAACAGGCGAATCCCAGCAGGTCGTCGCCCTCCGTCGCGAGAAGGAGGAACTGATTCTCCGCGGGAGCGGCGAAGCGCTCGGTCCACACTTTCATGCGGTCCTCGAAGACGTCGCCATCGAGGTACGCGTCGCGATAGATGCCGCGATAGGCGGTGCGCCAGCTCTCGGCGTGGAGCCGTGCGATCGCGGCGACGTCATCGGGGCGGGCTTCCCGCAGCTCCATCGCTACCGCGCAGCCGCGAAGGCTGAGCGGGCCGCCTCGACCGTCGCGTCGAGGTCACGTTGCTGGTGGGCGAGCGAGACGAACATCACCTCATACTGCGACGGCGGGAGATACACACCCGCGTCCAGCATCGCCCGGAAGAAGCGGCCGTAGCGCTCGGCGTCCGCGCGCTTCGCCGAGGCGTAGTCCGTTGGGGCGCCGGCCGAGAAGAACACGGTCAGCATCGAGCCCAGCTGCGCCACTGTCACGTCGCACTCCGCGGAACGCGCCGTATCGCGCAGCCCCTCGGCCAGCGACGCGCCCAGCTGGTCGAGGCCGCGGTACACGCCGTCGTTCGCGAGCAGACGCAGCGTGACGATCCCGGCCGCCATCGCCATCGGGTTTCCGGAGAGCGTGCCGGCCTGGTACACAGGCCCCGATGGAGCCATCATCGACATGATCTCCTCCCGCCCGCCGTATGCTCCGACCGGCAGGCCGCCGCCGACGACCTTCCCCAGGCAGGTCAGGTCCGGCACCACGCCGTAGTGCATCTGCGCACCGCCCGGACCCAGCCGAAAGCCCGTCACCACTTCGTCGAAGATGAGGAGCGCGCCGGCCCGCGATGTGATCTCCCGAAGCGCCCGCAGGAACCCCTCGCGCGGCGGCACCAGCCCCATGTTCGCCGCGACCGGCTCGACGATCACCGCCGCGATCTCCGCGCCGTGGCGCTCGAAGATCGCCTCCAGCGCCGGGGCGTCGTTGTAGGGCACGACGAGCGTCTCGCCGGCGTACGCTGCCGGCACGCCGGCACTGTCCGGCAGCCCCAGCGTCGCCACGCCCGACCCCGCCTTCGCGAGCAGCCCATCGGCGTGGCCGTGGTAGCAGCCCTCGAACTTCACGATCTTGTCGCGGCCGGTGAACGCGCGGGCCAGCCGCAGCGCCGACATCGTCGCCTCGGTGCCGGAGTTCACGAAGCGTACGCGCTCGCAGGAGGGGACGGCGTCGCAGACCAGGCGCGCCAGCTCCACCTCCAGCTCCGTCAGTGCGCCGAAGCTGGTGCCCCGCTCCGCCGCCTTCTGGAGGACGTCCACCACTGCCGGGTGTGCGTGCCCGAGGATGAGCGGGCCCCACGACGCGACGTAATCGATGTACTCGTTGCCGTCGGCGTCCCAGATATGGGCGCCCTTCCCGTAGGCGATAACGACGGGGTCGCCGCCGACCGCCCGGAACGCGCGCACCGGCGAGTTCACGCCGCCCGGGATGTACCGCTGCGCCAGCTCGAAGATCCGCTTCGAACGCTCTCGGGAGGGCATCGCGGGCAGTGTAGGAGAGGGCCGAACGGGGGGCGAATCTGGGTGCGCGCGCCCCGATACGCAATCGTCATCTCCCAGGACGATCTTTCGTCTTGACGGCCTCTGAGGGGCCGTTATATCGTGGATCTGTCGAAGGAGGCCCCGCCTTGGACATGTTCAACCGCCAGACTCATCGAACACGATGACACCACGTGCGCGCGCGTGGTGTTTTGGCATCAGAGTCGAGGGCAGCCGAGGGAAAGGACCGCCACCATGAACTCCGGCCTCATCGGGAAGATCGACAAGGCGAAGCGCTACGCACAGGAGCGTCACCGCATGCACGTGACCGGCATCCATGTCGACTTTCACGGTGAGAACGATACGCACCAGGTGGCGCTGGAGGGCGACGACTGGCGCTGCAGCTGCGACTTCTTCGCGGGATGGGGCTCCTGCGCCCACACGATGGCGCTGGAGCGCGTCCTCGACGGCATGATCCCGATCTCCGCGCTCACCACGGCCGCCGTACCGGCGTAACACGCAGGGAGCCGACGACTCGAGCATGGCCGAACAGCTTGCGTTCACCGGCCTCTACCTCTTCGTGCGAGACATGGAGGCGACGCTCGCCTTCTATCGCCGCCTCGGCCTCAACGTCGAGTCCGTGGGCGGCAACTTCGCGCGAGCCGCGCTGCCCGGCGGCGGCAGCATCGAGTTCGGGACGGCGGAGTTGACGCGGAGCTACGACCCGGGCTGGCGCGAGCCGAACGGGCCGAGCACGAACACGCTCAATTTCTCGCTGGCGTCGCGCGAGGCGGTCGACGACGTGTACGACGACCTCACCGCCGCCGGCTATCGCGGCCACCTGGCGCCGATCGACGCCTTCTGGGGCTCCCGCTACGCCATCGTGGACGACCCGGACGGCAACATCGTCGGCCTGCACAGCCCGCGGGATCCGGACAAGAGCCGCCCTCCGGACATCTGATCTCAGCCGGACAGCTCTCGACCGGAACGAACATCTACGCAGAGAGACGGATGATTAGCGCCGTGGGCGCGCGCCCGTCCGGCGTGCCGGCCGCGCGCCGTTCCGGGAGCGTGCCGCCGCGGCCTTCGCCGGCACGCGGCGCTTCGGCAGCGGCGTGGGCTTCGCGCCGTTCGCCCGCGCCCTCGTCCCGCCGCCGACCTTTGCCTCGATCTTGTCCAGCCGGTCCCGCAGACCACGATTCTCCTCCAGCACCCGGTCGAGGTCTTCGCGCAGCTTGCGGACCTCCTCGCCCTTGTCGGCGCCCTGCCGGATGCGCACCATCGCCTCGCGCGCGGCGCGGATGACGCGGCCGTCCAGGTCGCGCGCGACCACGCGGTCCAGCTCCGCGATGGCCTTCGTCTCCTTCATCTCGGCCAGCGCCGCGCAGGCGTTGAGCCGCACCCGCAGCCACTCGTCGTGCAGCAGCTCCACCAGCCGGTCGTACGCGCGGTCCTTCACCGTGTCGTTGATCCGCGCCAGCCGCCCCAGCGACGCCGTCGCCACGCCGCGCACCGGGTTCGATTTCCCTCGCTGCGTCCACGCCAACGCGATCGGCAGCGCGCGCTCGTCCTTCAGTTCCGTGAGCCCCTGCAGGGCGCCCGCGCGGATGACGTCGTTCTGGGACTCCTTCTTCATCGCCACGTCGGCGAGGGCCTTGAACGCGCGGCCCGACCGTGTGCTCCCCAGCGCGTGCGCCGCCGCCGCCTCGACGTAGTAGCTGGCGTCGCCGTTTCGCACCACACCCTCGAGCGCGGATGCGGCTTCTTCGTCGCGGAACTGCCCCAGCGCCGACATCACGCCGCGGCGGGCCTTCGGATGGCGCACCTTCACGCAGGCCAGCAGCGCGTCCCGGGCGATCGACGACTTCATCGTGCCAAGCGCCCGCGCCGCCTCCAGCTGCACGCCCCAGAACGTGTCGCGCAGGACCGCCTTCTTCAGCGCCTCGACAGCCTGGCGCGTCCCCAGCTTCGCCAGCTCCTTCGCCGCATCGATGCGGCCGGCGACGTCATCGTCGTGCTGAAGCTGGTGAAGGAGCAGCTCCTTGCCGCGCTTGAACTCCACCGTCTTCACGAAGTTGTGCCCCGGGTCGAAGCGCACCATCTGCGGCCGCGACGGCAGCGCGAAGAAGAAGTTGTGGTCCTTCTCGCTGATCTGCACGTTGAAGGCGTGCCGCCGGTCGTCGACCATGAAGTCGACCGCGACGGGCAGGCGGAAGACCGACGATTCGTTCGCGTCCTGCGTCTGCGCGACACCGAGCTTCGCCTGCTTCGCCTCCTCGTCCCACTCGTACGAGAGCTTGAAAGCGGGGTGGCCGCCCCGGTAGACGAACTCGTCGAACAGCCAGTCCAGGTTGCGCCCGGTCGCCGCCTCGATGGCGCGCTGCAGGTCCGGCGTCGTGACGTTCGTGCTGCGGTGCTTCGCGACGTAGTGGTGGATGGCCTTGCGCCACAGCTCGTCGCCGAGCACCGTCCGCACCATATGGAGCACCAGCGAGCCTTTTTCGTACAGGTGCCGGTCGAACAGGTCGATGGGCTCGTGGTAGACGTTGTGGACGATCGGCCGCCGGTAGCGCCCGGAGTCCTCGCCGAAGTAGATCTGCGCGTTCTGGTACAGCTCGTAGCGGAACTCGTCGACGCCCTTGGCATGCTCCGTGAACAGCGCCTCGAAGTACGTCGCGAAGCCCTCGTTGAGCCACCCGTGCGACCAGTCGCGGCAGGTCAGCAGATCCCCGAACCACTGGTGCGCCAGTTCGTGCGCCAGCAGCCCGTCCGCGTCGCTGTCCAGCGATGAGCGCTTGTCCAGCAGCGACGTATCGGTGAGCGTGGTGGCGGTGATGTTTTCCATCCCGCCGAAGATGAAGTCCGCCACGAAGGTCTGCGCGTAGCGCGGGTACGGGTACTTCACGCCGGTGGCATCGTTGAAGAAACGGAGCATCGCCGGTGTCTTCGAGAGCGTGCGCTCCAGATCGGCCTCGCGGCCCTTCGGCCCGTAGTACTGCACGATCGTGCCATCCACGCGGTGCACGATCTCTGCGAACTCCCCGACGATCTGGCTCAGCAGGTACGTGACGTGGGGCGTCGCCTGGTACCAGTGGTAGGTGCTGGTACCGTTGCGCCGGTCGTGCTTCACGCTGCGCAGCTCCCCATTGCCGATGCTGATCATCTTCGCCGGCACGGTGACGATGACCTCGCTGGTCTGCTGGTGGTTCGGGAAGTCGATGCAGGGGTACCAGTGCCGGGAGTCTTCGTCCTGCCCCTGCGTCCACGCCTGCAGCGGCTTCCTGGGGTAGTCCTTGTCCGGCGCCGTGAAGTAGAGGCCTCGTCGCGGGCGGGCGGCGTACCGCATGGCGATCTCGGTGGTGGCGCCCGCCTTCAGGGCCCGGGGCAGCTCGACCCGGAGCACCGGATCCTGGTAGTCGAAGCGCGCGGCCTTGCCGCCCGCGGTCACCCGCGAGATCGTCATCTCCGCCGCGTCGAACTCGATCGCGCGCACGCCGTCGTTGATGGCGCTCACCGTGTGGGTCGCGGTCCCCGCGATCGACCGCTCCTTCGGGTCGATGCGGATCTCGAGCTTGATGTGCCGCACGTCGACGATGAGGTCACGTGCGTAGTGCGCGGTGTCCCCGGCGAGGGGGAAGGGGCGCGCGCCGGCGGCGCTCATCCCGGCGCAGGCACGCTCGGCCAGTTCGAGTTCGCTCTGGTCAGACACAGAAGACCTCCCGCGGATGGCAGGGTGAAAGCACCCCTGAGGGGTGCTCGAGTGGCGTGGGATGCATCAGTCTAGCGTATGCGCGTCAGCGCGCGCGGGGGCTGTGCATCGCGCCGCTGGCGATGGGCTCGTCGATGTACAGGTCGCCGTTGCGGATCTTGATGTTGAATCCGCACTCCGGGTTCGTGCACGCCCACGCCTTGAAGTGAATAGCCGCGCCCTGACTGCCGAAGTCCGACAGCGGCACCAGGTCGCCCTGCTGGCACTTCTGGCACTTCGGAAACGATGAGATGTCCATCCGAGACCCCTCCCCCGCCCAGGGGCGACCACGCCCGTCATGAAAGTGGCGTGAGTATAACCCCCGCCGCCACCACGGGCTACCGGCCGGGCAAGGGCACTGGAAGTTGGAGGTTAGAGGCTGGAAGGACCAGCGGGGATGGCTCGCTGCCTGAAGTCTTTGTCTACGCCGGGGCCAGGTCCTCCCGCACCCACTCCGCGATCCGCTCCCCCACCATGATCGTCGGGATGTTCGTGTTCGCCCGCGGCACCACGGGCATGATCGACGCGTCGGCGACCCGCAGGTTCAGCACCCCGTGCACGAAGCCCCGCTCGTCCACCACCGCCATTGGGTCGCCGGCCGGACCCATCTTCGCCGTGCAGGAGGGGTGCGCCCCGGTCGAGACGTTCCGCCGCACCCATGCCTCCAGTACCGCCGGGTCGGCCAGCTCCGCGTCCGTGGGACGGCGGACACCCTCGTGGAGGGCCGAGACGGCCCGGGTGTGCACCAGATCCATCGCCCGGCGAAGCCCATCGATCAGCTTGTCGTAGTCGCGCTCGTCCGAGAGGTAGTCCATCTCGATGCGCGGGGCCGCGCCCCTGTCGGCGCTCTCGAAGGCCAGCCGCCCCGTCGAGTACGACTTGAAGACGCACGCCGCCAGCCCCATCAGCAGCCGCCGCCCGGGGATGTGCATGAACGAGAGCGGCTCCAGCTGCATGTCGTTGACGTCGCTGCTGCCGGTCGCGGTGTAGCGCAGCGTCGTCTGGATCACCGGCTGGTCGAAGCTCGCGACGCCGTCCTTCGGCACCAGCGTGGGCCCCACGGCCGGATGGTCCATCAGGTTCTCGCCGACGCCCGGCGCGTCCTTCCGGACGGCGATCCCCAGTCTCTCGAGCACGCCGCGCGGCCCGATCCCCGAGCGGACGAGGAGCGCGGGTGAGTGGACCGCGCCGCCGCACAGCACAACCTGCCGCGCCGCGACGTTCGTCGTCATGCCGTCGATCCGCGCCTCCACGCCGACCGCCTCGTGCCGCTCGAACACCACGCGGACCACGTCGCTGTTCCCGCGGATGTGCAGGTTCGGGCGCTCGCGGGCCGGCTGCAGATAGGCGATCGCCGTGCTCACGCGCAGCGTGCCCCGCTTGTTCATCGGGTGGGCGCCGGCGCCGGTCGAGGCCGGGTCGTTGTGGTCGGGGCAGTCGGGGTAGCCCAGCTCCCGGCAGGCGTCGAGGTACGCCGCCTGGTACGGCACCAGCTCCTCGAGCGGGTGGCGGCGAATGGGGATGGGGCCGGTCTGGCCGTGGTACGGCGCGTCGAAGTCCTGGTCGTGCTCGAGCTTGATGAAGAACGGGAGCACCTTCTCCCACGCCCACGCGGGGTTCCCTAGCGCCGCCCACTCGTCGTAGTCGTCGGGTGAGCCGCGCAGGGCGATGGCGGTGTTCACCGCCGACGACCCGCCGGTGACGCGCCCGCGGGCGAACGGCTGGTCCGGCCGCGACGTCGGCGAGGGCTGGTAGCGGAGCTTCCAGTCGTGGTCGGTGAAGGAGCCGCGGTTGGCGTTGCGGAGATCTTCGGGCAGGCCTTCCAGGTTGGGGTAGTCGGGCCCCGATTCGAGCAAGAGCACCTTGATGCGCGGGTCCTCCGACGCGCGCGCCGCGATCACGCTCCCGGCGGAGCCCGCCCCGACGACGATCAGGTCGTAGTCGTACGTGGCCATGGTGCCGCGATTATATAGGGAGAGTCAGAGGGACGGATCTCGGTGCCGATCCCCACGTATTGGGCATCTCGCTTAGAATACTTGTCGTAAGCGCTACATCCAGCCGTGTGCAGAAAGGGTGATGCTCTCTTCTATCCAGTTCGCGCTCTGCCCACATTTGGGCGATGCCACCCTCCTTGAGGTGATCCCGGTCGTGGATGGGGTCAGACTGACCGACCGCGTTCATCAGTTCGAGCTGGACCAAGGCATGGAGACGTGCCCCGTTTCGTACGGAGGATTGATCCCGCGCTTCCACAAGGTTGGCCGCGCCAAAGAGTATTACTTTGGAGTCGGCAAGGCGCCCCTGAGTGAGAACGGAAAGATCCCACTTCTCGGCTGCGAATGCGGCGAGTGGGGATGCTGGCCATTCCTAGCGCGGGTGGTCGTCGCCGGGACGACGGTCGCCTGGACCGACTTCGAGCAGCCGTTCGAAATACGCGACTATTCAGAGTTCGGACTGTTCACCTTCGGTCGAGCTGACTATGAGACCGCGATTGCCACGATCGCCGATGCGTGGGACCGCCGATGAGCTCCACACCTTGACTGATATGGAAAAGGCGGCGAAGCCGGGGCAGATCATCATCTTGAACGGCGCGCCGCGGTCGGGGAAGTCCAGCATCGTGGCCGTCGTCCAGGACACGTTCGAGGGCGTCTGGATGAACCTGGGCGTGGACGTGTTCGCGAGGGGCGTGACGCCCCGCCGCTACCAGCCCGGCATCGGGCTGCGGCCGGGGCCGGGCCCTCAGCGCGGCGGCGACAAACCCGAGCTGGAGCCGCTCGTCCCCACGATGTACGCCGCCCTGTACGAGTCGATCGCGGCGCACAGCCGGCTCGGCCTCAACGTCGTCGCCGACTTCGGGCACCATGGCGCCATCCATCCGGAGGTGCTGGGCGACTGCGCGCGACGTCTCGCGGGGCTGCCGGTGCTGTTCGTCGGCGTGCGCTGCCCGATCGATGAGATCATGCGTCGCCGCAACGAAGCCGGTCCCGGGCGCGGATACGCCGGGGGCACGCCCGACCAGCCGGTCCCGCCGCCCGTGCTCCTCTGGCAGGAGGAGGTCCACAAGCCGGGCATCTACGACCTGGAGGTCGATACGTCGCTACTCAGCCCGCAGGACTGCGCGGAGGCGATCCGCCGCCGCCTCGCGGACGGGCCTCCACCGTCAGCGTTCAGCCAGCTCGCGCGAGGGGTCTCTGCCTGAAAGAGGCATCAAGCGCCGGACTTCAGTTGCGCCTGGCAGTAGGCGTAGAGCGCGTCGTAGACCGGTAACTCATCCGCGAGCTGCCGCAGATCGTCGCGATAGTTCGCCTGGAAGCCGGCGGCGATCGCCTCCAGCCCGCGCGACTCCGGCGTCAGGTCTTTCGCGCCGGTGTCGGCCCCCCGGACGATGAGGGCCATCCGCCGGAGGGCCGGGTCGGTCAGGTTGTACTTCCGGATGATGGCGTCGAAGCTGCACTCGGCGCCGTGATGCCCCAGCTCCACATCCGGCACGTCGTAGGCTGTGGCGCCCTCGCGCGCCGCCACGGCCATCACCTCGGCGGCGGGGGAGTAGATGAACTCGGCCTCCGCGTCGACGAATTTCCTAATCAGCCACGGGCAGGCCACGCGGTCGACCCGGGGACGTTCGCGCGTCACCCACTTCATGAGATCGCCTCCTCTCGCGCGGGGGCGACGAGCGGTGCGCATCCGCGGTCGCGGCCGGCCACCTCCGCCATCGCCAGCGCGTTGAAACCGTCGCGGGACCAGCCCGCCCGCTCGCCGAAGCGCGCGCCGAGCAGACCGTGCAGATGCTCCGCGGCCGTCGTGTCCCGCCAGTCGCCCCAGCCCAGCTCCTCGTAGCGGCGCGGCAGCGGACGGCGGCGGGTGCGGGCGCCGTCCGAGCCGTCGCCGAAGAACGTGTCGACGATCACGCGGTCGGCGACGCCTTCCAGGAGGGCCGCGAAGCGTTCGGGCTCGTGGGGGAGGAGGGGGCTCACCGCCGCCTGCACGCGGATGCCGTACTGCCGTGCGCGTCGCATGGCCTCGAAGCGGCGGTGGATCGCCGGGCAGGTGGGGGTGAGGGCGCGGCGGACGGCGTCGTCGTCCGTCTCGACGGTCATCGAGAGCCACGCGAACGGCATCTCCGCCATGAGGTCGAAGTCCCGCTCGACCAGCGGTGACCGCGTCTGCACCACCAGCAGCCCCACCGGCCTCTCGCGGAAGACGTCGAGGACCGAGCGGGTGATCCGCAGCCGGGACTCCGCCGGCTGGTACGGGTCGGTGGCGGAACTCATGAAGATGCGCGCCTCGCGCGGGTCCGGCAGCGCGTCGAGGTCGCGGAGGAGCGCCTCGGCGGCATTCTCCTTCGCGCGGAGCCACTGCCCCCACGGCTTGCCGGCGTGCAGCCCGATCGGCGATTCGGCGACGTAGCAGTAGACGCCGCAGCCGCCCTCGCCGAAGGCGCAGCCCATGTACGGGTTCAGCGTGTGCGTGAACGCGTGCAGGAACCCGCTTGACGGCGTGAGGACGTGGCGGGATCGGACGGACTCGACGGCTTCAGGCTTCAGCGCAGGCATGGCAGTTCGATCCGTAACGCGGATGCCCGTCCGGCGTCAAGCGGTCGCCGTGGCTACTGCATGTCCTCCGGCTTGAAGTCCGGGTTCGAGGTCATGATCGACCAGCGGTGGCCGAACGGGTCGATGACCCATCCCCCGCGGCCGTACGGCTCATCCTTCAGCGGGCGCTCCACCTTCGCGCCGGCATCGACCGCGCGCTTGAATGCGGCATCGACGTCGTGGACCTCCAGCACGAAGGAGACGGAGTAGCCGTTGAGGCTCTTCGGCGAGCGCACGCCCATCTCCGGCCACTCGTCGGAGAGCATCAGCGTGGTGGCGCCGATGGTGATCTCGGCATGGCCGATCCGGCCGTCGGGACCGGCCATGCGAGCGCGCTCCTCCGCCCCGAACGCCTTCTTGTAGAACTCGATGGCCTCCGCCGCGCCGTCGGCGCAGAGGTAGGCAGTGACGTGACGGTATCCGTTGCTGGTGGGCATGATCATCTCCCCTTCTTCGCGCTCTTCGCGCTCTTCGGCGCCGCACCGTCGAGTCCGGCGAGCAAACGCTTCGGTGCGGTCATGCGATAGCTGTCCTCTACGAGGCCGGCGATGACGTCCCAGTCGACGTCCACGTCGAGCCAGGCGCCGACCCAGCCGTTGTGCCCGACGTACGGCGGCACGAAGTAGCGGTCCGGCTCGGCGCCCACCAGCACCGCCTGCGCGCCCGGCGGCGCCTTGCAGGTGACGTTCGGCCGGCCCCTCTCGCCGGTCATGGCGAAGATCTTGTCGCGGACGCGCCACGTCGGCGCGGTGTGGCCGCCGAACGCCTTCTCGTGCGCATCCGGGAGTGCGCCGCAGATCTTCCCCAGCCGGGCGATGGCGTCGCTGCGCCGCATCACACCTCCGGGCGGTAGGTGCCGAAGCTCCAGACGTTGCCCTCGATGTCGAGAGCGGTGTAGCCGCGTGACCCGTAGTCCGCGTCCTTCAGGTCGAGGACGATGCGGGCGCCGGCCGCCTTCGCACGCTGATAGTGCGCGTCGGGGTCGTCGACGACGACGTAGAGCGACTGCACCGGAGCCACGCCGCCGGGGCTCGCCAGCCGGCCATAAGCGTCGTCGCGGACGGAGCCCAGCATCATCACGCCGTCGCCGTAGCGCAGCTCCGCGTGGACGATCCCGCCGCCCTCGCCGGGCACGGCCATAAGCTTCTCGAAGCCGAACGCCGTCACCAGCCAGTCGATGGCGGCCGCCGCGTCCCGGTAGGTCAGCGTGGGGTAGACGGTCTGGGTGGATGTCTTCGTCGTCATGGCGATCCTCCGTGTGTGCGGTTGTCAGTGATGACGCAGCATAGGCCGCCGGCGGCCCGCGACTCTTGGACGAATGTTACCCCGGCGTGAGGCGGCGGCGTCAGGCCGGCGGCGTCAGGCGTCGGTATCGCCATGCGGCAGGAGGCTGCGCACGAAGGCGCGCGGGGTGACGCCCGAGAACGCCGAGAAGTCCCGGATGAAGTGCGCCTGGTCGTAGTAGCCGCAGCGGAGCGCGATCTCCGCCCAGCGCCTCGTCCCCGCGCGTTCGAGCAGGCGGCGGGCGCGGTCGAAGCGGTGGATGCGGGCGAGCGTCTTCGGCGGCAGCCCGATGTGCTCGCGGAACTGCGCCGTGAGGTGCTTGCGGCTCCAGCCGATCTCTCCGGCCAGTCCGCCGATGCTCACGCAGCCGTGGTTCGACACGATCTGCTGCCACGCCCAGACGACGGCGGGCAAGACGGGGCGGGCGGCGGCGATCCGCGCGCCGATGGCGTCGTCGAGGATGGCGAAGCAGGCCTGCGACGTTGGGGCGTCGTGCAGCCGCTCGGCGACGCGGCCGGCGAGCGGGCCGATGACCTCCCGCAGCTCCACGGCGCGGTTCGTCAGCTCCGACATCGGCGCATCGAGGAAGAGACGCGCGCCGATGGGCGTGAGGTTGATCTGCAGTCCGCGCGAGTGTCCCGGCGAGTCGGTGATGGCATACCCGTCGTGCAGCCCGGCGAAGAACGCCTGGAGCCGGCCGAAGTCCTCGCCGCGGGCCGGATACTCCACGCCCAGCGGCGGGCCGAGATTGATGATCATCACGGCGTTCCCGAACGGGACGTGGCGGGAGCGCTGCGGCGTGGGCGACGTCTCGGTCCACCACTCGTACTCGCGGACATGGGCGCGCAGCCGGGGATCAGGCGACTCGACCACCATGTCCCACTGCCCGTTCGCGGACTCGCTGCGCACGTAGGTGGCGACCATAGGGATGCAGCGTAGGCGCAGCAGGCCGGCGTTACAAGGCGTGGCGTTGACGCCCGCCACCTCTCCTGACAGCCGATGGCAGCAGCTACGGCGACGCGCGCCCTTCGCAGAAGCGCTTCAATCCCTCCGCCTCGCTGCGGATGCTCTTCTCGATCGGCTTCATGCGGGCGCTCGCTCCTACGGCGTCAGCCTGTAGAAGCGGAAGAAGAGGTGCTCCAGCGGCTGCTCCTCGACCGCCGAGAAGCCCGCCCGCTGCGCGTAGTCCCGGACGATCGGCGCCCGCATGACGGTGCCTGTCCCCGCTGAAGGCTGCTCCGCCATGCCGGCCGGCAGGCAGTGCACGATGCTCCACCCGTACATCAGCCGCTCGATCTCCTCCGCCGGCGGGGCGAACGTCTCGGCGACGCGCTCGTCGGCGACGAAGACACAGCCGCCCAGGCCGCACAGCCGCCGCGTCGTCGAGAGCGCCGCGACGGGGTCGGACATATCGTGCAGCGCCTCCAGCACCAGCACCAGATCGTACTGTCCGGCCAGCGCGGGATCGCCGGCGTTGCGGAGCTGAATGTTGACGCGATCGCCCAGCCCGGCCTCGGCGACGTTCTGGCGCGCCAGCTCCACCGACGCTTCATCGAGGTCAAGGCCGTCGACGATCGCATGCGGAAACGCGCGCGCCACGCCGATCGACGACCATCCCGCTCCGCAGCCGACGTCGGCGACGCGGGCCGGCGGCTGAGCCTGCAGCCGGGCGTGGATGTCAGGCATGGCCGGGATCCACTCGCCCGGAAGCAGCGTCAGGAACGCCGAGCGGTTGATGTCGGCCTGGCCGTCGCGCAGGTCCGGGCCGTAGTCGCCATAGAGCACGCCGCCACCGCGCCGGTACGCCTCCAGCACGCGCGGCATGGGGCTGATCGCGCCCATGAGCAGACGGGCGATCGGGCCCACACAGTTCAGGCTCTCGGTGTCGAGCAGCACCTCCGCGTACTCGCGCGGGAGCGAGAAGCGGCCGGCACCGAACGAGAGGATGCCGGTGGCCGCCTGCTGCTCCAGCCACTCGCGCACGTAGCGCTCGTGGCAGCCGGAGCGGGCCGCCAGCTCCGCGGGCGTGGCGGCGCCGCCGTCCGCCAGCGCGCGATAGAAGCCGAGGCGGTCGCCCATGTACACGGAGACCACGTCGAACGTCGCGATAGCGGCGCTCAGCAGGCGCCCGGCGAACGCGTCGCGCCGCTGTTCCTCTTCGGGCGTGAATGGCTGATCGCTCATCCGGCGCACAGTATAGGACGGAGCGCCTTCACGGGCGACGGGCGGGGGTGCGGCTCCGGCGGGAGCGTGCTACGGTGCGTGACCGTGAAGGCAGCCACACGACGCTTCGGACTGATGTGGGCGACCGCCCTGGTGCTGGCGGCAGCCCTCTCCGCGTGCGGCGGGGACGGCGACGGCGGCTCCACGACCAGCAGCAATCAGGAGACGACCGTGCCGAAGAGCTACTCCGCCCCTCCGCCGATGACCATCGACGTCAACAAGCGCTACTTCGCGACCATCAAGATGGACATCGGCGACATCAAGCTGGAGCTGTTCCCCAAGGACGCACCGATCCACGTCAACAACTTCGTCTTCCTTTCGCGCGAAGGCTTCTACAACGGCGTGACGTTCCACCGCGTGATCCCCGGCTTCGTCGCGCAGGCGGGCGACCCGGACGGGACGGGGCGCGGCGGCCCCGGCTACAACATCCAGGATGAGGTCACGACGCGGCAGTTCATCGACGGCACGCTGGGCATGGCAAAGACCGCCGCGCCCAACTCCGCCGGCAGCCAGTGGTTCGTCTGCTACGCCCCTCAACCGAACCTCGACGGCGGGTACACCGCATTCGGCCAGGTCGTCGAAGGCCGCGACGTGCTGGACATGATCCGCCCCCGCGACCCGGCGACGGACACCCAGCCCGGCACGAAGATCAACACCATCGTCATCGACGAAGAATGAACTGACGGGCAAGTCCATCCCCTGTGCCCCAGCGACCAGCGACCAGGCGACCAGGCGACCAGAACGCTACTGGCGTACGAACAGTCCCTTGAACGCGCGCAGCGCCTGCTCCGCCATCGAGGGACCGGGGCGCGTCGGTGAGATCTCCTCCGCCAGCTCGCCCGCATACATGCGCGCAAACGTGCGCGACAGCTCCGCCCCCAGCAGCAGGATGTTCGACGCCAGGAACGTGTACAGGAGGAACAGCAGCAGCGCGCCGAGGGACCCGTACACCACGTCGTAGTTGTTGAAGTTCGCCACGTAGATGGCGAAGGTGTTCTTCAGCGCCTCGAACAGGATCGTCGCGAAGATGGCGCCGGGGATCACCGCACGCCACTCCGGCCGCGCCGCCGGGACGATGCGATAGAGCACGAAGAACGCCGCGCAGGAGAGCACCGCCGGCAGCACCACCGGCGGGACCTCCCAGAGCGGACTCTCGTTCGCCAGCGGGCCTACGTGCTCCGCGCTCACCTCGCGGATCGCCCGCAGCACCCCGGTGAGGACCATCGACGTCAGGAGGAAGATGCTCAGGACGCCGACCTGCGCGAAGTCGATGAGCTTCGCCCGGAAGAACGGCCGCCCCTCCCCCACGCGCCACACGGCGTTCAGCGCCCGCCGCACCGAAGCGAACACCGCCGACGCCGTCCAGAGCATCGCGATCAAGCTGAGCGCCGCGATGGGCCCGCTGACGCGCCGCACGTCGTCGAGGGTGTCCTGCACCGCCTGCCGCCCATCGTCCGCTGTGAGGGGCACGACGTCCAGCACCCGGTCGACGATGTCGCGGCGCAGGTCCTCCGTCGCGAAGACAGCGCTGAAGACGGACAGCACGAAGATCGCCAGGGGAATGATCGAAAAGAGCACGTAGTAGGAGATGGCGGCCGCCTGCTGCGTGCAGTTGTCGCCGGTGAACCCCAGGTACGTGTGTTTCGTGAGCACCCAGATGCGCCGCATCTCTGGCATTCTACGCCCACTCCCCGCCGCCGGCTCAATCGCAGCCGCGCGTTGCTATAATCGGCGCGAATCTCAGGGGACAACGCACGTCATGGCTGCAACACGCTCCAGGAACGGCGCCCGGGCCGGCTACCGCCGCATCGTTGCGAAGTTCGGCACGAACCTGCTGACGGCCGGTTCGCCGCACCTCGACGCGAAGGTGATGGCCTCGCTGGCATCGCAGATCGTCCGGCTGGCAGACGAGGGCCGCGAGGTCGTCGTCGTGACGTCCGGCGCGATCGCCGCGGGGCGGGCCCGGATGGGGATCACCCGGGAGCGGAAGGACATCCCCTTCCGCCAGATGCTCGCCGCCGTCGGCCAGCCCCACCTCATGCAGGCCTACGAGCGGCTGTTCAGGCCCTCCGGCCGCGCCATCGCCCAGACGCTGCTCAGCCGCCGCGACCTCTCCGACCGCGCCGGCTATCTGAACGCGCGCAACACGCTGCTGGGGCTGCTGGAGCTGGGCGCCGTGCCGATCGTCAACGAGAACGACGCCGTCGCGATCGACGAGATCGCCGGGGAGAAGATCGGCGACAACGACACGCTATCGGCCCTCGTCGCGAATCTCATCGACGCCGACTTGCTGGCCATCCTCACCGACACCGGCGGGCTCTACACCGCCGACCCCCGCCGCCACAAGAGCGCGCAGCTCGTCGAGCGCGTCGACCGCATCACGAAGGAGATCGAGCAGCTCGCCGGGGGCAGCGACAGCGGCCGCGGCGTCGGCGGCATGATCACGAAACTGCAGGCGGCGAAGCTGGCCACCGGCGGCGGCGCCGACGTCTTCATCGCCGACGGACACGAGAAGCACGTGCTGGAGCGCCTCGCGCGCGGCGAGCACGTGGGCACGTGGCTCCCGGCGCGGCGGTCGAGCATGGAGAGCCGGAAGCGCTGGATGCTCTCGGGGCTGTCGGCGCGCGGCCGCATCGTCGTCGACGCGGGGGCGGCGAAGGCGCTGCTGGAGCACAGCCGTAGCCTGCTGCCGGCCGGGGTCCGGGAGGTGCAGGGGCCGTTCAAGCGCGGCGACGCCGTGCACATCTGCTCGCCGGACGGGCAGGCCTTCGCCTGCGGGATCACGAATTACGGCGACGCCGACCTCGCCGCCATCCAGGGCGTCCGGTCGGACCGCATCGCGGAGGTGCTGGGGCACCAGTACGGCTCCGAGGTGGTGCACCGGAACAACCTGGTGCTGCTGTAGCTTCTGGCTCCTCCGGCCCGGTAGCCTGAGGCGTGAGCGACCATCCTCTCCGCTTCGAGAAGGCTGGCGGCGTGGCCTGGATCACGCTGGACCGTCCGGACGCGCTGAACGCCATCGACGTGGCGATGCGCGACGAGCTCTGGTCGGCGCTGCTCGCCGTCCGCGACGACCCCGACCTGCACGTCGCCGTGTTCGAGGGGGCGGGGGAGCGGGCGTTCTCGGCGGGGGCGGATATCACCGAGTTCGGCACCGCACCGTCGTACGTGGAGGCGCGCCGGGCGCGCCACGACCGCGACGTATGGGGGCTGATGCTCTCGATCACGAAGCCGCTCGTCGCCGCTGTGCACGGCATCGCCTACGGCGCCGGCTGCGAGCTGGCGCTGCTCTGCGACATCCGCATCGCCTCCGACGACGCGACCTTCGCGCTGCCGGAAGTTCGGCTGGGGTACATCCCGTCGGCGGGCGGCACGCAGCTCCTCCCCCGCACCGTCCCGCCGGGCATCGCCCGGGAGATGATCCTCACCGGCGGGCCGATCGACGCGAAGCGCGCGCTGGAGGTGGGGCTGGTGAGCCGCGTCGTCCCGAGGGCGCGCCTGCACGCCGAGGCGCAGACGATCGCGCGACAGCTCGCCGGCGGCCCGCAGGCGGCGCTGCGCGCGGCGAAGGAAGCGGTGGTTCGCGGCGCCGGCCTCCCGCTCGAAGACGCGCTCCGCCTCGAAACGATGATCGCCGAGCGTCTCAGCTCCACGCAGAAACGATGAGCGAGGCGCCGGTCACGGATCCGCCTGTGCGGGCCGGGCGTTTCGGCTGTCTGGCGCGGGCCTCCGTCGCGCTGGTGGTCATCGTCGGGCTGCTGATCCTGCTGGGCGAGCTGCTCGACCAGGGCAAGGACCCATCGAGGACCGGCGGATGCATCGCCGGGCCGGCCGCGGCGTACCTCGCCGGCGACGTCAGCGAGAGCAACTGCGCGCACATCTTCATCGCTCGGCTGGACGACGGCAGCTTCGTGGCACTGTACGACCTCTCGCCGAAGCAGCAGGAGCTGGACAGCGGCTGCCGCGTGCTCTACGACGAGACGGCCACGCTCTCTGCGCTGGCGCAGCTCGAAGGGTTCCGGGGCGGGTTCGTGGAGGACTGCGAGGACCTCCGGACGGTGTGGCGGGCCGACGGCCTCCGCGACGCCGGCGCCGGCTACGGCAACCTCGACCGGTTCGAGACGAGCGTCGACGCGGCGGGCGACGTGATCATCGACACCGCGTCGCGCAGTTGCACGAAGAGCCGCGGCGTCCCCGGCCTCCCCCCGTACGAGGTCCGCCGCTGCGGCGCCCCGTAGTCAACCCCGGAAGCGACGACGCCACCTGACAGGCCTCGCTGGCACGCCGCCGACGCCAGCGAAGCGGCCGCTGCAATGATCACGTCTCCGCACCGACGGACGTGCTCCGGCAGAATGGCCTGAGGAATCGTCGGTGTTAGACTAAAATCGTCTATTCACGTCGCGGCAATAGGGGGCGCGCGTTGGCACGCCGGAGGACTGGATGAGTGAGTTCGAGCGCGATCTGTCGGAGAACGTGCAGGCCGCCGAGGGCGCGCGCGCGGCTCTCCTGGAACGCCTGCGGCAGCTGAGCGATGAGGACCTGCGGCGGACGCGGCGCGGCGGCTGGTCTGTGCAGGAAGTGCTGCGCCACGTCATCGAAGCGGAGGTCGGGTACACGCGTGTCATCGCGCACCTCCGGAGTCTGTCCCTTCAGATCCCGGACGCGACGCCGGACGATGTCACGTCCATGCCGGCCGTCATCGCCGCGCTCGAACGATATCGCCGTGAGCTTGCGGCGGCAGTCGACGGCGTCGACGAAGCCACGTTCTACGAGGTGCGCGCGCTCGGCCGCGAACAGTACAGCGTCATGAGCGTCCTGGAGAACGTCGCCGACCACGACCACGAGCACCTCGGACAGATCGCCAAGACCGTAGGCGCCTGAGCGCCGCCGGGGGGCGCGCCTCCGATCGCAGGCGCTTCAGGCCACGCGGTGCTCCGCCCGGTAGAGGTTGATCGGGGCGGGGATCCCCTTCATCACCACAGGGCCCAGCTGCTCGAACGTCACGTCCGGCATGCGCTCCCGCGCCCGCTGCACCGTCGCTTCCGACGCCAGCACCTCCCCCGCACCGGCGATGCCGACGATCCGCGAGGCCACGTTCACGTCGTGCCCGACGAGGTCCACCCCCCGCACCGTCTGCTTGCCGGCGTGCACGCCAATCCGCACCCAGAGCGGTGCGTCCGTCTCCTGGACCTCCATCTCGAAGCGATCCTGCAGCCGGAGGCCGCTCTCGATCGCGTCGCAGGCGTCTGCGAACCAGAGCATCAGCCCGTCACCCAGCTCCTTCACCACCCGCGCGTCGCCGGCGATCACGTCCCGGACGATGCGCTCCTGGGTCGAGAGCAGGCCCAGCGCCTCCTCGTCGCCGCGGAGCGCCGTGAACTCCGTGAAGCCGACGATGTCCGTGAACATGATCGTGCCGTCCAGCACCGCCGGCGCCGCGGCCGCCGCCGTCACCCCGGCACCACGTCGATCGATCCGGAGAGCGAGACGGCATCGACGCGGCAGTCCATGCCGGGCCGCAGGTCGCAGCGGACGCGCCCCATGGTCTTGAAGCGCGCCTGCGGCTCGGTCCCCTCCGGCAGCGCAATGCGCACCTTCCCCGAGACGGTCTTCACGGCGATCGGCCCTTCGCCGCCCGCGCGCACGTCCACCGAGCCGCTGACGCTGCGCGCCATCACGTCGCCGGCGACGCGTTCGATCCGGATCGAGCCCGACGTGGACTGCGCCATCACGGAGTCCAGCTCGCCAGCGGCGACTTTCCCGCTCACGCTGCCCAGGCGGCAGCGCCCGCGGCAGGCGCCGATCGTCACACTGCCGGACATGCTGCGCAGGTCGCCCTCGTCGATGGTGTCGACCTCGATGTTGCCGCTCATCGTCGTCACGAGGACGCTGCCGAACTCGCCCTGCATGCGTACCGAGCCGGACATCGAGCCGACAGTGACGTCGGTGCCCACCGGCACCCGCACCGTGAACTTGCTGTGGCCTCGCCCGCAGCGCACGCGGAAGGTGCCGTCGTCCTCGCGGACGGCGTCGATGTCGTTGCCCTCGACCTCCACGTCGTCCCGCGCTTCCGCGAACACCAACACCTCGCCGGAGCGCGACTGGAGCTTCAGCCGGACGGCCACCGGGAGGTCGAATCGCTCGGTGCCAGCCATACGATCACCTTTCTGGGAGTGTGAGCATTGTCGCTCCGTGCCGGGGCGCCCTCAAGCGGGCCGCGGCTGCGGAACTCGCAGTCCCGCCGTCAAGTTCGCAGGCGGAGCCTTGACTCTCCAGCGGCTGGAGGGTTTAGGCTGCGGATATATGGGACAGATGCTGACTATCGGTGCGGTCTCCCGCCACACGGGCCTGCCCGTGCGCACCATCCGCTTCTACGAGGCGGAGGGTGTGATCCCTGCCGTGGGCCGCGGACGCTCCGGCTACCGGCTCTATACGCCGGCCGACGTCCGGCGGCTGCTGCTGGTCAAGAACGCCCGGGTGCTCGGCCTGGGCCTGCCGGAGGTCCGCACCCTCGTCGAGCAGGCCTTCGCGTCCGACTGCCACTCCTTCGGCCCCCAGCTGCGCGCGCTGATCGACGCCCGGCGCACCGACGTGAAGCGACGCGTCGCGGAGCTGCGCCACCTCCAACACGAGTTGGACGCGCTGGAGCAGCACGTCCTCCATGCCGAGTGCGCCACCACGCCGGGGCAGCTGGTGGCCGAATGCGGCTTCTGCCCGCTGATCGATGATGAAGAAGGAGAAGCGCAGATGACCAGACCCGATGTCTCGCAAGCGCTCGCCCGCGTAGACGCGGCTATGACGCACGGCGGGGAGGCGATGAAGAGCCCCGAGGCCGTGAAGGCGCTCGCCGTCCTGGGATGCGACCTGAACGCGCGCCCGGCCAGTGCACCCACCTTCGAGGACATCGTGCCGCGGCTCCGGACGGTCCGCCGCGAGCCGGAGCGCCTGACGCTGGAGTTCGACGCCGCCGCGGGCGCCGATGTCGAAGCGTTTGTCGCCGCCGAGCGCCGCTGCTGCTCGAGCATCGCCTTCGCCGTGCGGCCGGGCGACCCCACGGTCGTGCAGATCGACGCGACTCCGGCCGAGATCGATGCTCTGGAGCGCTGGATGACGCCGCAGACGTGAGCGCGCTCACGCTGTACGGCGTGGTGGCCGTCGGTTCCATGCTCCTTTTCTACGCGCTCGAAGCGCGAAGTGCCGTCTTCGTGCTCGCCTTCGCGGCTGCGTGTCTGGCGTCTGCCGCGTACGGCTTCCTGCAGGGCGCCTGGCCGTTCGGCGTCATCGAGATCGTCTGGGCCGGCGTGGCGCTGGGCCGCTGGCGGAGCCGCCGCTAGCCGGCCTCGTCCGGGCCGCGACCTCCCCGATCGCACCGTCGACGACGGCGCGCTGCTCAGCGTCGAGGAGCGGCCGGACTTCACGCGCGGCCAGCGCGTACAGCTCGAGGGCCGCGCGGCACGATTCATCGAACGATTCACCGCCCTCAGCGAGCGCTCGCGCCTGCACCGACGCCCAGGTCTCACCCATCCGCTCCGCCACCAGGTCCCAGAGCGCGTTGTCCGTGCCGAAGAGGATGCGGCGCCGCACCGCGATGGGTGCGGCGAGGTGCACGGCGAGGATCGAGCGCTGCGCCGCCGCAACGTGGCGCTGGCCGCGCGCATACGTGCCGGCGAGCTTGTGTACCTCCTCGGCGAGGCCGGTGACGTGCTCCGCCGCCCAGCGGTCGCACGCGTCCGCGATCGACTCCCACGTCCAGCGCCGCGCGGCCTGCTGGAGACGTGCCGCGACGCCTGGCGGGTCGGCGATGATCATCGCCTCGCGCCAGCCGGGCACGAACACCGGCGCCAGCCGCGGGTCGCGGAAAGACGCCTGTGTCGACCGCGCGGTCTCCCAGGCGAGGCTCACCAGTGCGCCGTCGCGGCGGCGGTACGGACGCAGCCAACCGCGACGGTCGCTGTCCGACGGGCGCTTCGCCAGCACCACGATCAGGTCGATGTCGGAGGCGGCGTGCGCATCGCCGCGCGCGTGCGAGCCGGACAGGACGACGGCGAGCGCACCATGGCCCATCGCGGAACGGGCGACCGATCGGGCGATGCTCCAGATCCGCGGGTCGATGCCGGGCTGCACGGCGGGTCAGTCCGTCACGCGGCGGCGGAGCTGCGGGAAGAGGATCACTTCGCGGATCGAGGTCTGCCCCGTGAGCACCATCACCAGCCGGTCGATGCCGATCCCCAGCCCGCCGGCCGGCGGCATCCCGTGCTCCAGCATCACCAGGAAGTCCTCGTCGATCACCTGCGTCTCCTCGTCGCCGGCGGCGCGGAGCCGCGCCTGCTCCTCGAAGCGCTCGCGCTGGTCCACCGGGTCGTTCAGCTCCGAGTAGGCGTTCGCCACTTCGAAGCCGGCGATGTACGCCTCGAACCGCTCGACCAGGCCCGGCGCGCCGGCCTTCCGCTTCGCCAGCGGCGACAGCTCGATCGGGTAGTCGAGCAAGAACGCCGGCTGTACGAGCTTCGGCTCAACGTAGACCGAGAGGGCCTCGTCGAGCAGTTTCGCCCACGACCACGCCGCCTCCACCTCGATGCCGCGGCGCCGCAGCTCCTCCGCCAGCGTGTCGCGCGTGCGGAACTCCTCGAAGTCGATGCCCGCATGCTCGATCAGCGCGTCCCGCATGGTCACCCGGCGCCAGGGCGGGGTCAGGTCGATCGCGTGATCGCCGAAGGTCACGCTCGTCGCCCCGAGCACCTGCGTGGCAACGGACGAGACCAGGTCCTCGGTAAGGCGCGCGACCTCCTCGTAGCCGGCGTACGCCTGGTACGCCTCGACCATCGTGAACTCCGGGTTGTTCCTGGTGGACACGCCCTCGTTGCGGAAGATGCGTCCCAACTCGTACACGCGGTCGAACCCGCCGGCGATGAGCCGCTTCAGGTGCAGCTCCAGCGAGATCCGCAGGTAGAAGTCCTGGTCGAGCGCGTTGTGGTGGGTCACGAAGGGCCGCGCCGTGGCGCCCCCCGCTTCCGGCTGCAGCACCGGCGTCTCCACCTCCATGAAGCCCCGCTCATCGAGGTACCGGCGCACCGCCGCGACGATCGCCGAGCGCGTCCGGAAGATCTCCCGCACGTCCGGGTTCGACATCAGGTCGAGGTAGCGCTGGCGATAGCGCGTCTCCACGTCCTCGATGCCGTGCCACTTCTCCGGCGGCGGGCGGAGCGCCTTCGCCAGCACCTCGTAGGATCGCGCCTCGACGGTCACCTCCCCGGTGCGCGTGCGCATGAGCGCACCCGTGACGCCGATGAAGTCGCCGAGGTCGAGGTCGGCGAGCTGCGTGTAGGCGTCGCCCAGGATGTCGCGCTTGAGGAAGCACTGGATGCGCCCGCTGCCGTCCTGCAGGTCGGCGAACGACGCCTTCCCCATGTCCCGCGAAGCGCGGATGCGCCCGGCGACGCTGACCTCCGGCGCCGCACCCCGCGATCCGGCGCGCTCCCACGCCTCGAACGCCGCGACCGCCTCGGCGGCGGTGTGCGTGCGCACGGCGCGCGCGGGGTACGGGTCGACGCCGCGCGCGCGGATGCGCGCGAGCTTCTCGCGCCGCTGCTGGATCAGCTCATCTTCGCCGGGCATCTTCTTCTCCGGGTCTCCCGCATATTCTCGCCGGGCTGCGGCTATGAGGAAGGGGCGGCCGCCGCGGCGACCGCCCCATCTGTCCTTCTCCCGGCCGCGGCGTCAGCTGATCCGTGTGATCTTCAGCGTCACCAGCCCCCTGGGCACGTTGACCTGCACCTCGTCGTGCAGGCCTTTCCCGATGAGCGCCCGGCCAACGGGCGACTCGTTGCTGATCTTGCCCTCGCGGGGGTCGGCCTCGGCCGGCCCGACGATGACGTACTCGTGCGTCTTGCCGTCCTCGCCCTTCAGCCGCACGTGGCTGCCCAGCATCACCTGCTTCGAGCGGTGCGCGCCGTCCTCGTCGATGATACTGGCGTTCTGGATCAGGCTCTGGAGCTGCAGGATGCGCCCCTCCACCATCGCCTGTTCGTTCTTGGCGTCTTCGTACTCGGCGTTGTTCTGGGTGCTCGCCAGCTCCTTCGCCTGCCGGATCCGGTCGGCGACCTCGCTGCGGCGGACGGTCTCGAGGTGCCGCAGCTCCTCCTCGATCCGGGCGAGGCCGTCCTTCGTGATGGGCTGAGGCTTCTCGACCACAGGCACCTCCGAACCGTCCCGGCGGCTGGGCCGAGCGCCCTGCTGCCTGGCAGCGAGCCGGTTCTCAAGCTGGAAAAAAAGGACTGAGGCGCGGAATCGCCTCAGTCACCCGTTCGCGCGCAGAGTATATCGGCGGCCCCGCGAGGCTGTAAAGCCCCTATCGGCGCCCCTGATCGCGTCCGCACACAGGGACCACCATGCGCCGCCTGAATACGATCGCACCGCCGAAGTGCCCCTTATGAAAACCAGCAGCCGGGCCGGGACCGCTTCTCCCCGCACCCACGAGATTTGCCCTTCGGGCCAGCCGCCCCCACACTGGCCCGCGGGGCGTCGAGCGTCCCTCTTTCAGTCGCGAGCAGTCTCCAGCACACGGAGGTAGCGCGGCGCGGTGCCCTTCCCGGAGAAAGGCGCCGCCGCATCCCGATGGCGAGCGAGCGTCCCGGTCCCTTCGACCGCATCCTCAGGACCCCGGAGCCCGCGCCTCCCCCGCCCGGCGAGCGCGACCGCGGCGCGTTGTACGTCGCCGGCACGATCCTCGGGCTGGCGCTGTTGCTGCTGATCCTCGTCCTGCCGCCGATCTCAATCCTCAGCGGCGGAGGGGGCGACGGTGACATACCCGCCGGCCCCGGCGACGCCGACACGCTGACCTCGCGCCTCCGCGGCGGCATGCCCAAGCTCCCCGCCGGGCTGGTAGCGGCCAGCGCCATGTTCGAGCTGTTCGCGCCCGAGGACCAGCGCGGCGCATCGCGGCTCACCATCCCCCTGCGCGAGCAGCAGACCGACGCGCGCAACCTGGCGCTGTACGCCTACATTGACGGGAACTGGGAGCGCCTCGCCGATGCGGTGCTCACCGCCGGCGGCGAGGCAGCCAGCGGCGAGGTGAGCGCCCTGCCGGGCAACGTGGCCGTGCTGCGGCGCAGCCTGACCACGCTGCAGGTCGCGGGGTCGATTCCGGCGGGAGCGACCATCCCGCCGGCGGCGGAGACCGCCCTCACCACGCTGCACCCCCTGGTGTTCATTCCCGTCGAGAACGGCGACGTCGTCGGCACGCCGCCCGCGGTGCCCCCCGCCGGCTACCGCGTCGTGCCGGGGATCGTCGCACCGCGCGCGGAGGTCGTCGATGACATCCTTCGTTCCAGCGACCTGCGGGCTCGACACGCCACGGCCATCGCCGACGTCGTGAAGCAGGGCAACTTTGCCGGCATCAACGTGGACTACCGGCTGGTGAACGCCTCGCTGCGCGATCAGTTCACCGACTTCGTGGACCAGCTGCACGAAGCGCTGCAGGCCGACGGACGCACCCTGACCCTCACGCTCCCCATGCCCGTGGTCGAGGGCGGGGACGCCGACACCGGCGCCTACGACTGGGAGCGCCTGGGCTCGCTCGCCGACAGCATCGAGATGGGGGGGGAGCTGGACCAGGAGCTCTACTTCCAGAACACCGAGGCGGCCCTGGACTTCGTGACGAAGAGCGTCGACCCGAACAAGATCCTGATCACCGTCACCTCGCTGAGCGTGGAGCGCGGCGGCGACGGCCTGCGCACGATGGCCCTCGACGAGGCGCTGACGCTGGCCAGTCAGATCCTCGCGCGCATCGAAGGGACGGTGGCGCCGTCTTCGCCGGTGCAGCTGCTGGCGCAGAACCTCGCCACGTCGGAGGGGGCGAGCGGCCTCCAGTGGGACGACACCGGGCGCGCCGTGACCTTCAGCTATCCCGGGCGAGGCGGCAAGCGCACGGTCTGGATCGCCAACCAGTTCAGCGCCGCCTTCCGGCTGGAGCTGGCGCAGCGCTACGGGCTCGCCGGCGTCGCCTTCACTGACGTCTCCATCGAGGCCGGCGGCGCCGACGTCTGGGCGCCGGTGCAGCAGCTCGCCGACAGCGGCTCCGTCACCCTCTCGAAGCCGAACGGGGGGCTGCTCGTGCCCTCGTGGGCTTCCCCCGACGGGCAACTCAGCGCCACCGAGGGTGACAGCGTGACCTGGACGGCGCCCGCCACCGCCGGCCCCTTCGAAGTGACGCTCGTCGTCAGCGACGGCGTCGTTCGGGTGGGGCAGGGCGTGGTGATCGAGGTGGCGGAGGAGCCGGACGGCGAGGGGGAGTGACCCGCGATGCGCGTGATCGGCGGCAGCGCGCGCGGAAGGACGCTGAAGGGGCCGCCCCCGCGCGAGACGGCCACCCGGCCCACCTCCGATATGGTCCGCGGCGTCATCTTCGACATGCTGGACGCGATGGGCACGGACTATGACCGCGTGCTCGACCTCTACGCCGGCACCGGCGCGCTGGGCATCGAGGCGTTGAGCCGCGGCGACGGCACCGCCGACTTCGTCGAGGCTGACGCCGCCGCCGCGAGGCTCATCGACGCCAACCTGGCGGCGATCGGCTTCGCGTCGAGGGCCCGGGTGCACCGCCGGCGCGCCGAACAGGCGCTGTCAAGTCTCTCTGGGCCCTACACACTCGTCCTCGCCGACCCGCCGTATTACGATGACGGCGCCCTGGCGGCGGTTGAGCAGGTCGCCGCCTCGCCGCTGCTGGCGGAGGGCGCGGTGCTCGTGCTGGAGCACGGGCGAAGGCAGGAGCCGGCGGAGATGCTGGGAAAGCTCACGCTCTACCGGTCCCGGCGCCACGGCGACAGCGTGGTCTCGATCTATCGAGAGGAGGAGTCCGCTTGAAGCTAGCCATCTTCCCCGGGCGTTTCGACCCGGTGACCAACGGCCACCGCGACATCGCGCGGCGCGCCGCGAAGCTCTTCGACCGCGTGGTAGTAGGAGTTGTGGAGTTGCGCCAGAACTTCCTCTTCTCGACAGAAGAACGGGTGGCGCTGTTCTCCGAAGCCGTCGCCGACATCCCCAGCATCGAGGTGAAGCCCTATTCGGGGCTCACTGTGGACTTCGCCGTGCGCGAGAAGGCCGACGTGATCGTGCGCTCCATGCGGGCGGTGACCGACTTCGAGGCGGAGTTCGACATGGCGCTCATGAACAAGAAGATGGCCCCGGGCGTCGAGGCCGTGTACATGATGGCCAGCCTGGAACACCTCTTCATCAGCGGCACCCGCATCCGGGAGGTCTCCGGGCTGGGTTATGATGTGAGCGACCTGGTGCCGCCCCACGTCTGGAAGGCGATCCAGGCCAAGTACGCCGAACGCGACGGCGCCACCCGCTAGCACGCGCTGGCGAGGCACGCAGGGAGGTGAGCCATCGATTCCTTACACCTGATCGACCGGCTCGAGGAGATGGTGGCGGAGGGCCGGCGCATGCCCATCGGCGCCGGAGTGGTCGTCGACCGCAGGCGGCTGCTGGACCTCGTCGACCAGATGCGCGCCGCCCTCCCGAACGAGATCCGCGAGGCGGACGAGATCCTCACCCGCCGCGACGAGATCCTCCGCCGCGCGGAGGAAGAAGCGAACATCAAGCTGCGCCGTGCGCAGGAGCAGATCGACGACCTCCTCTCCCACGACTCCATCGTTCAGCAGGCGCAGGCCCGCGCCGACATGGTGGTCCGCGAGGCGGAGGCGCGCGGCGACCGCATGCTCATCGACTCCGAGACGCAGGGAAAGTCGCGCATGGCGGAGGCGGAGAAGCTGGCGAACGAGCAGATGGACGAAGCCGACCGCTACGCCACGGAGATGCTCCGCCGCCTGGAGGAGCAGCTGCAGGCCTTCCTCCGCAACGTCGGCGTCGCCCTGGAATCGCTCGACACCCGCCCCGTCGAGGCTGCGGTCGAGAAGTAGACGCGCGTGGCGCACGACCCTTTCGTCTCCATCATCGTCCCCGTCCGCAACGAGGCACGCTACATCGAGCGGTGTCTGTACGCGCTCGCCCGGCAGGACTACCCCCGCGACCGCTTCGAGGTGATCGTCGTCGACGGCATGTCCGACGACGAGACGCCGCAGATCATCGCCCGCTTCGCCGCTGAATCGACGCTGGACCTGCACATGCTGCGGAACCCCGATCGCAGCACCGCGCCCGGCCTCAACCTGGGGCTGGCGCACGCCCGCGGCGACCTCGGCCGCGCCGACGTCATCTGCCGCGTCGACGGCCACGCCGCCGTCGCCCCGGACTATCTGCGCCGCAGCGTCGATGCGCTGTACGACAGCGGCGCCGACTGCGTGGGCGGCGTCATCCGCAGCGAGGGCGACACCTACGCCGGGCGCGCGATCGCGCTGGCGATGTCGTCGCGCTTCGGCGTGGGCGGCGCGGAGTTCCGCACCGGCGGCGAAGGTGAGGCGGACACCGTCGCCTTCGGCGCCTACCGCCGCGACGTTTTCGACCGCCTCGGCGACTTCGCGGACATCGACCGCGGCGAGGACGACGAGTTCAACTACCGGCTGCGCGCGTCCGGCGGGCGCATCCTGCTGGTGCCGGATATCGCCGTCACCTACACCGTGCGCGGCAGCCTGTGGGGGCTCTGCCGCCAGTACTTCGGCTACGGCCGGGCGAAGGCCGAAGTGCTGCGCCGCCACCCCGCGCAGGCGCGGCCGCGGCAGTTCGTCCCGGCGGCGTTCGCCGGGGCGCTCGCCGCATCGATCCTGGCGGCGAGGAAGGGCCGGCGGGGCCCGCTGGCGGCGCTGCTGGCCGTTTATACTCTGGCCGCCACCATCGTTTCCCTGTCCTTGGCTTTCAGGCACGGCTGGCGATACGCACCTGCTCTGCTCATCGCCTTCCCGTGCCTGCACCTGTCGTACGGGCTGGGGTCCTTCGCCGGTGGGATGGGACTTGGCGGCGGGATCCTCACCCGGAGCGCGCGGCCGGGCACGCGCGAGAGCACGGAAGCCCAGCCGTAGCTCTGCGGCAGGACACGGCCGGGACGCGCGGGCGCCACTCTGCCGCCGCCATGCGCGACCGGCCCCCGCGCCCGGGCGGGCGACATGCCCGCTGGTATGGCCTTCGCCCCAGCCGCTACCATGCTCAGGCTACGGCCCCATCCATCCCGGACTTGAATGACGCAGTGATCGAACGCGAAGACTTCCTCCCCTACTACCTGCCCGACATCTCCGACGCCGAGATCGACGCCGTCGTCGAGACGCTGCGCTCCGGCTGGCTGGCCCCGGGCCCCCGCGTCCGCCAGTTCGAGGCGGACTTCGCCGCCTGGGCCGGCGCGAAGCACGCCGTGGCGCTGGACTCCGCGACCGCCGGCATGCACCTGGCGCTGCTGGCCTGCGGCATCGGCCCCGGCGACGAGGTGATCACCACCCCCACGACCTTCGCGGCCACCGTGAACGTGATCATCCACGCCGGCGCCACGCCGGTGCTCGCGGACGTGCGCATGGACGACTTCTGCATCGACCCCGAAGCTATCGAACGCGCCGTCACGCCGCGGACGAAGGCCATCATGCCCATGCACCACGGCGGCTCCGCCTGCGACATGGACGCGATCCTCGCCATCGCGAAACGGCACGGCCTGCGCGTGATCGAGGACGCGGCGCACGGGCTGGGGACGGAGGTCGGCGGCCGCCGGGTCGGGACCTTCGGCGACGCCACGGTGTTCAGCTTCTACCCCACGAAGAACGTCACGTCCGGGCGCGGCGGCATGCTCACGACCGACGACGACGCCATCGCCGCGCACTGCCGGATGCTGGCGCTGCACGGCCTCAGCACCGACGCCTGGGACCGCTACACCGAGAAGGGGTCGTGGGCGTACCGCGTGCTGGCGCCCGGCTACAACTACGTGATGTACGACTACCAGGCCGCGCTCGGCGCCGCGCAGTTCGCCCGCCTCGACGAGTTCCAGACGAAACGCCGCCGCCTCGCCGGCCGCTACAGCGAGCGCTTCGCAGACATGCCGGCGCTGGTCCTGCCGGGCGAACGCGCGGGCACGACGCACGCTTGGCACCTGTACGTGCTGCGCGTCCGCCCGGAGATGTTCCCGCAGGGCCGCGACGCCCTCATCGACGGGCTCCGGACGCGGGGGATCGGCACGTCCGTGCACTTTATTCCCATCCACCATCATCCGTATTATCGAGAGACCTACGGGTGGGCGCCGGGAGACTTCCCCGTCGCCGATCTGGCCTTCGACACAATGATCTCCCTCCCGCTCTACACCCGCATGACCGATCGCGACGTCGACCGGGTGGCGGCGGCCGTCGAGGAGGTCGTGCGGGAGCACCGCGGCTAGATGCACGCAGCTGAACGCCTCGTCGACATCGTGACCGCCATCGTGGGGCTGGTCCTGTTCGTGATCACGCTGCCCATCATCGCGCTCGCCATCAAGATCGATTCGCGGGGACCGATCTTCTTCTCGCAGAAGCGGGTCGGGTACAAGGGGCGCATCTTCACCATCCACAAGTACCGCACCATGTCGCACGAAGGGCACAAGCCGTACGAGACGCCGCGTCTCGAGCACGAACACTTCCGGACGTTCGTCTTCATCACGCCCACGTCGCGGCTCACCCGCGTGGGGGCGTTCCTGCGCGCTACCAGCCTCGACGAGCTGCCGAACTTCTGGAACGTGCTGAAGGGCGACATGCGCTTCGTGGGGCCGCGGCCGGAGATCCCCGAGCTGGTGGAGCAGTACCCGCCGGAGTACCACCGCCGTCACGACGTGAAGCCGGGCATCACCGGCCTCGCCCAGATCAGCGGCCGCGGCAACCTGACCTACGAGGAGACGATCACCTACGACCTCGAGTACGTCGACCACCATTCGCTGCTGGGAGATCTCTCGATCGCCGTCCGCACCCTCCCGGCCGTCCTCTCCCGCCGCGGCGCCCGCTGATCTTTATGGCAACAGGCACCGTCGTGATCGCGACGGTATAATCGCGGCTGGATGCCCCGGCTGCAGACGAACACCCTCTACTACGGCGACAATCTCCCCATCCTGCGGGACTACATTCCCGACGAGTCGATCGACCTCATCTATCTCGACCCGCCGTTCAACTCGAACCGCTCCTACAACGTGCTGTTCAAGGAAACGGCTGGCCCGAGCCCCGCGCAGACCGGCGCATTCGAAGACACATGGCACTGGGGCAACGCCACGATCCAGGCGTACGAGGAAGTTGTCACGAACGGTCCGGACACCACCGCGCGCCTGCTCAGCGCCATGATGAGTGCACTCGGCCACAACGACGTCATGGCCTATCTCTCGATGATGGCGATCCGGTTGCTGGAACTGCGCCGCGTCCTCAAGCCGACCGGCAGCATCTACCTGCACTGCGACCCCACCGCCGGCCACTACCTGAAGGTTCTGATGGACAGCGTGTTCGGTCCGAAACGCTTTCGCAACGAGGTCATCTGGAAGCGGACACATTCCCACGGCGGAGCGAACCGCTTTGGTGCCGTGCACGACATTATCTTGAGCTACAGCAAGACGAGCACCTTCATGTGGAACGCGAAGCGACTTCGCTACTCAGATCAGTACGTCGAAGGCTTCTTCAAATTTTCTGACGCGGACGGTAGACGCTACAGATCAACCATTCTGACGGGATCGGGGACACGTACTGGATCCTCCGGCAAGCCTTGGCGAGGAGTCGATCCAACAAATTCTGGAAGGCACTGGGCAGTCCCCGGCTACGCACGCCGAAGGATTGGAGACGTCGATCCGAGCAATGTGCAGGCTGCGCTCGATCGCCTTGACGAAATCGGCCGAGTCATTTGGCCGGCGAAGGCAGGAGGTATCCCCACCTTCAAGCAATACATCGATGACCTTGGCGGAGCTGAGATCCAAGATGTGTGGACGGACATCCCACCGATTTCGGCCCAAGCCAAGGAACGCCTTGGCTATCCAACCCAGAAGCCTCTGGCGCTTCTTGAGCGCATCATCGCGGCCTCGTCGAGCGAAGGTGATGTCGTACTCGATCCGTTCTGCGGGTGCGGAACGGCTATACACGCGGCCCAGAACCTGAACCGCAAATGGATCGGCATCGACATCACGCACCTCGCGATTGGCCTGATCAGACGACGCCTGCTGGACGCGTTCCCAAAGCTCCAGGGAAAGATTCGCGTGATCGGAGAGCCTGAGGATCTCCCTGGCGCAGCCGAACTGGCGAAGAACGACCCGTACCAGTTCCAATGGTGGGCCCTCGACCGGGTGGATGCCCAACCACTGACGGACGAGAGGAAGAAGGGCCGCGACCGGGGAGTTGATGGGATCATCCCCTTCCTCGAAGGCACAGATCGCAGAAGGGCCATCGTATCCGTAAAGAGCGGCAAGCTCACACCGGCGTTCGTCCGTGATCTGAAGGGCACTGTCGAGCGCGAGAAGGAGCCGATGGGTGTACTGCTCACGCTCAATGAGCCGACACGCGAGATGAAGACTGAGGCTGCGGCCGCTGGCACCTACAGGAGCGAAACCTGGCAGAAGAGCTACCCGAAAATCCAGATCATTACCGTGGCTGATATCTTCAACGGCAGGAACGTCCAGATGCCGCCCAAAGTGTCCCCGTTCGCGCAGGCCGCCCGGGAGCGCGAACGTGAGGGCGAGCAGGCTACACTCATCTAGCAGGCATGGAGGCAGATCGAATGGCTCCCCTCGAAGAAGCACGCGCACTGATCTCGGAGGACCGGAAGGCCGGCGGGCACCTGCAGCTGCGCAGCGCGCCGGAAGACTCGAAGGACGGGCCATGGCGCCTCGTCGGCAGTGACAGCAAGGGCCGCCGCATGAAGGTGTACGGCAGCGAGGCACTGATCGTAAAGACGCTCCACGCCCAGCTGGACCCGGAGCCCCTGACGGCCATGCGCCCCGCGACCGCCTGATATCATCTACCCCGTGATCGCCGTCCCCCGCACCTTCCGCGACGCCCTCCGGCTGCTGCCTGTCCTCCTCCTCGATGCCGCCGTCGTCATCGCCGCCTACGCCGCCGCCCGCGCCCTCCACCCCGGCGCCCGCTGACGCTCCATAAGGATCTGGCGCAGCAAACAACGGTGTGCGATAATGGGATCAAGCGATCGAATGATTCCAAAGGCTGGCACCGTGACTCGCGAGGACATCGAGCAACTTCGCCCGCTGATGCACGGCTGCTTCAAGTACGACGGCCCCTACACCCTCTCCTCCGGCCGCCAGAGCAAGTACTACTACGACGGTAAGGGCGCCACGCAGGACCCCCCCACCGCGTGCCTCATCGGCAACGCCCTCGTCGATGTGATCCTGGCATCCGAGGCCGAGGCCGTCGGCGGGCTCGAGATCGGCGCCATTCCGATCGCCGACGCCGTAGGCATCGCCGCGCACGTCTCGCGAGGCGTGAGGCTGCCCACCTTCATCGTCAGAAAGCAGCCCAAGGGCCACGGGACGCAGTCGCAGGTAAGCCAGGCGAACCTTCCGGATGGAGACATCCTCCTCAAGCCCGGACGTCGGGTCGCCATCGTTGACGATGTGATCACCACGGGAGGCTCGATCCAGCAAGCGATCGACGTCGTGCGGGGTCTGGGCTGCGTGGTCACGATGGTGGTCGCTCTCGTAGAACGCCACGAGAGCGGAGGCACAGCGCTGCGCGGCCAGGGCTTCCCGGTCCTCCGCCTCTTCTACACGGACGAGGAAGGGCGCCTCTTCATCGATGACGACGTTGTACGAACAGCTGCAGAGTCGGCTGGATCAGGGCTTCTACGGCGATAACCTCGACAGGATCACAGCGCTCGCCGAGGACACCTACGCACAGACCCAGAATCCGGCTGCGCTCTTTGCTTTCGCTCGGATCCTCAGGCTGATCCAGACGGAGTGGCCAACCGACATCGACGGCGATCAAGCGAGCGTCCCCCTGGATGTCGTAGCCTCGATGGAACGCCAGATCAAGCCCGCTCTGGATGCCTTCCTGGCGGACTCCGGCAGGCGGACGCTGACGGCTGAAGAGCAGCTGGCACACATGAACGCCATGATCAGCGCGTACATCCGCTGGCGTTTCGCAGACCGGTAAGCGCAAGTCTCCGACCCTCCCGAAGCCTGATATCATCTACCCCGTGATCGCCGTCCCCCGCACCTTCCGCGACGCCCTCCGGCTGCTGCCGGTGCTCCTCGTCGATGCGGCGGTCGTGATTGCCGCCTACGCCGCCGCCCTCGCCCTCCGCTTCGATGGCGACGTGCCGGGCGCCTCCATCCGCTTCTTCGCCCAGGCCGGCGGGTTCATCGCCGCGGCGTACATCGCCGGCAACGTCTTCTTCGGCATCTACCGCACGTCCTGGAAGTACGCCGGCATGGCCGACGCCTTCAACATCGTCATCTCGGTCGGCGTCGTCTCGATCTTCCTCTTCGCCATCAACGTCTTCCTCGACCCCCGCCACATCCCGCTCACGGTGAGCGTCGTCGCGCCCGCGCTGATCCTGCTCTCCCTGGGCGGGCTCAAGTTCTGGCCCCGGCTGTGGGCCTCCCGCAACCCCTTCGCCGGCTACGACGCGGGCGTCAGGCACGTGCTGATCGTCGGCGCCGGGCACACCGGGCAGCTGCTCGCCCGCGAGTTCCTGCAGAACCCCCGCTGGCAGTACCGCCCCGTCGGCTACGTCGACGACGACCGGCGGCTTCGCGGCGTCCGCATCCACACCGTCACGGTGCTCGGCGAGCACCACGACATCCCCGAGATCTGCACCCGCAAGCGCGTCGACCTGATCGCGCTGGCCATCCCCTCCGCCGGCGGCGCCGTAATCCGCGAGATCGTCGGCATCTGCCAGCAGGCGGGCGTCCCCGTGCGCACGGTGCCGGGACTGCGCGAGCTGGTCCGCGGCGCCGCCACCGCCATCGAGCTGCGCGAGGTGACGGTCGACGACCTCCTCGGCCGCGACCAGGTGGAGATCGACGCCGAGATGTGCGCGGCCACCCTGCGCGGGACGTCCGTGCTGATCACCGGCGCGGCGGGCTTCATCGCGTCCGAGCTGGCGCGCCAGGTGCTCGCCTTCGGGCCGGCCACGCTGCACCTGCTCGACGTGAACGAGACTGGACTGTACGACCTGCAGCGCGACCTGGAGGGCGAAGGGGCCGACAACGGCTCCCGCGTCCGCATCTGGCTGTGCGACGTATCGGACGCGGGACAGGTCGACGCGGCGTTCCGCGCTGCCCGCCCGGACGTCGTCTTCCACGCCGCCGCCTACAAGCACATCCCCGTCATGGAGGACCATCCGGACGCCGCGCTGCGCGTGAACGTCACCGGTACGCTGCACGTCTGCGAAGCGGCCGCCGCCTCCGGCGCGAAGAAGGTGGTGTTCGTCTCCACCGACAAGGCGGTGAACCCCGACAACGTCTACGGCGCGACGAAGCGCATCGGCGAGCTGCTGATCACCGCCATGGGGCAGGACAGCCCCACCACCACCTTCACTGCCGTCCGCTTCGGCAACGTCATGGGCAGCCGCGGCAGCGTGGTGCCGCTCTTCCTCCGTCAGATCGAGCGCGGCGGGCCGGTGCTGCTCACCGACCCGGAGACCACACGCTACTTCATGGCGCCGGAAGAAGCCGCGAGCCTCGTCATCCAGGCCGCGTCGTTCGCCGAGCAGGGACAGATCTTCATCCTCCAGATGGGCGAGCGGGTGCGCATCGCCGACCTCGCCGAGAAGCTCATCCGGCTGAAGGGCCATGTGCCCGGGCGCGACATCCAGATCGTCTACACCGGCATGCGCCCCGGCGAGAGCCTGCACGAGGAGCTGACGGCCGCCTCCGAGCGGCTCGGCAGCACCCACCACGCGAAGATCTTCCTCGTGCAGAACCGCCCCACCGTCACCCGTGAGGAGATCGTCGCGAAGATCCGCGAGCTGTCCGAGCGGACACCTCGTGCGCGCGAAGAGATCGCCGCCCGCCTGCACGCCCTCGCCCGCATCGACCTGCGCGACACCGGCGCCGATACCACGCCCCGCGGCGCCCTGCGCATCGAAGATCGCGGCGAGCACCGCACATGATGCGCACATCCAACCTCACCTCCCATCCCCCTCTCCACACTGTGGAGAGGGGGTGGCCGAAAGCCGGGGGTGAGGTGCCCGCATCCGATCCATCCTCCATCCTCCATCCTCCAGCTCTCCGCAGACGGCCACAGACGCCATGAAGATCCTCACCGTCGTCGGCGCGCGGCCGCAGTTCATCAAGGCCGCCCCCTTCTCCGCCGCCGTGCGCAAGCGCCACGACGAGGTGCTGGTGCACACCGGCCAGCACTACGACGCCCAGATGTCCGACGTCTTCTTCGAGCAGCTGGGCCTCCCCCGCCCCGACCACCACCTGGGCGTCGGCTCCGGCAGCCACGGCTGGCAGACCGGCGAGATGCTGGCGCGCCTCGAGACCGTGATGCAGCGCGAGGCGCCCGACCGCGTCGTGATCTACGGCGACACCAACAGCACCCTCGCCGGGGCGCTCGCCGCCGCCAAGCTCGGCCTACCCGTCGCCCACGTGGAGGCGGGGCTGCGCTCGTTCGTGCGGACGATGCCGGAGGAGATCAACCGCATCGTCGCCGACCGCATCGCGACGTACCTCTTTGCGCCCACGCAGACCGCCGTGGACAATCTGGCCCGCGAAGGCATCAGCGACGCCGTGACGCTCACCGGCGACATCATGTACGACGCGCTGCTGCACCATCTCCCGCTCGCGGAGCAGTCGCGCATCCTCGACGAGCTGGCGCTCACCCCGGGCGGCTACGCACTGGCCACGGTGCACCGCGCCGCGAACACCGACGACCCGGCGCGCCTCGGCGACATCATCGACGCGCTGTCACTGCTTCGGGAGCCGGTGCTCCTCCCGCTGCACCCCCGCACGAAAGCGGCCCTCATGGGCACCGACATCGAGGTGGAGCCGCCGGTGCGGATCGTTGAGCCGGTGGGATACCTCGACATGCTGGCGCTGGAACGCAACGCGCGGATCGTGCTCACCGACTCCGGTGGCGTGCAGAAGGAGGCGTACCTCCTGGGCGTGCCCTGCGTCACGCTGCGCGACGAGACGGAGTGGGTGGAGACGCTGGAGGGCGGGTGGAACGTCCTCGCCGGGACCGACGCCGAGCGTATACTGGCGGCTGCGAAGCGCGCGCGCCCCTCCGGCGCACCGCCGCCCGTCTTCGGCGACGGCCGCGCCGCCGAGCGCATGGTGGACGCACTTGAAGCAGGCCCCGAGCATTCATCCCACCGCTGACATCTCCCCCGGCGCGCAGATCGGCGAGGGTACGCGCATCTGGCACGAGGCGCAGGTCCGCGAGGGCGCCCGCGTCGGCGCCGCCTGCGTGCTCGGGAAGGGCGTGTACGTCGACCGCGACGTGGTCATCGGCGACCGCTGCAAGATCCAGAACCGCGCGTCGATCTACCGCGGCGTCACGCTCGAAGACGGGGTGTTCGTCGGCCCGCACGCTGTCTTCGCGAACGACCGCTACCCGCGCGCGGTCAACCCCGACGGCGCCCTGAAGTCCGACGACGACTGGACCGTGGAGCCCACGCTCGTACGCCGCGGCGCTTCCGTCGGCGCCGGGGTGGTGGTGCTGCCGGGCGTGACCGTCGGGCCCTGGGCGATGGTCGCCGCCGGCGCCGTGGTGACGGCCGACGTGCCGGCGCACGCAATCGTGCGGGGCAACCCCGCGCGCATGGCCGGCTGGGCATGCGTCTGCGGCCGCCCCCTCCGCATCGCCGAGACGCATATGTGGCACTGCGACCCCTGCGACCGCCCGTACCACCTCGCGGAGCTGGGCGAGTGATCAAGCTCGCGCAGCCCATCATCGAAGACGACGAGCGCCAGGCGGTGCTGGCCGCGCTCGACTCCGGCCAGCTCGCGCAGGGCCCCCGCGTCGAGGCGTTCGAGCGCGCGTTTGCGGACTACATCGGCGTGCGCCACGCCGTGGCGGTGAACACCGGCACCGCCGCGCTGCACCTGGCCGTCCTCGCGCACGGCATCGCCAGCAACGACGAAATCATCGTGCCCGCCTTCAGCTTCGCCGCCACGGCGAACGTCGTCCTCCACGCCGGCGCCCGTCCGGTCTTCGTCGATGTCCGCGAAGACGACTTTGGCATCGATGTCGCGCAGGCAGAAGCGGCGATCACGGGACGCACCCGCGCCATCATGGGCGTACACCTCTACGGCCAGCCCTGCGACGTCGAGGCGCTGGCGGCGCTCTGCGAGCGGCGGGGCATCGCCTTCATCGAGGATGCGGCGCAGGCCCACGGGGCGTCCGCGGGCGGGCGGCGGGTGGGGTCGTTCGCCACCGGCGCCTTCTCGTTCTACGCCACGAAGAACCTCCAGACCGGCGAGGGCGGCATGATCACGACAGACGACGACGCCGTCGCGGACCGCACGCGGCTGCTGCGTTCTCAGGGGGAGCGCATCCGCTACGTCACCGAGGAGGCCGGCTACAACTACCGCATGACCGAGATCGCCGCGGCGCTGGGCCACGCGCAGCTCCCGAAGCTCGACGCCCGCAACGAACGCCGCCGCAAGAACGCGCTGGCCCTGACTGCGATGCTGCGCGGCGTCGTGACGCCGGGCGAGCTGCCGGGCCGCTGCCACGCCTGGCACCAGTACACCGTCCGCGTGCCGGGGGGCTCTGCCGCGCGCGACCGGCTTCAGGCCGGACTCCGCGAACGCGGCATCGAGTCGGCGGTCTTCTACCCCGCGCCCATCCACCGCCAGCCCCTCTACGTCCGACTCGGATACGGCGAGCTGGACCTTCCGGTGTCGCAGCGCCTCGCTGGCGAAGTGCTCTCCCTCCCCGTCCACCCCTCCCTCACCGATGCGGATCTGGAAGCGGTCGCCTCCGCGGTCAACGAGCTAACATTGGCTGGCAGCCATGAATGACCCTTCCGGATTCGGAAGCATCCACGACGCTCTGGGCGGCACCGAGCTAACCCGGGCTGTGGAGATAGAACGGCTGATGCTCCAACAGACGCAGCCGGGTGTCCTCGATCCGGCTCTTCCCGTCGAAGACATCCGCACTCCGCGGACCAGATTCCTGCACAACCTGACAGACCTTCTCGTCCTGCTGGCCGTTCCAAGCGTGATCGCCGGAGCGATCCTGCTCTGGCTCGCGCTCGGTTGACCTGCTCCCATCTCTTCGTTCTCGCCCCCTGCTTCGACCCTCCAACTTCCAATGACCAACCTCCAACGACCAACTCCATCCTCCAGCCCGCCCGATATCATGCCCGCATGACCAAACCTCTCCGCGCCGGCGTCATCGGCCTCGGCGCCATGGGCGCGAACCACGCCCGCGTCTACCGCGAGATCGAAGGCGTCGAACTGGCCGCCGTCTGCGACACCGATCCCGCCCGCATCGCCGAGGCGGGGGCGCGCGCCTTCGGCGACCTCCGTCACATGCTCGACGAAGAGACGCTCGACCTGGTGACCATCGCCGTCCCCACGCGCGCCCACCTCGAGATCGCGGCGCAGGTGATCGAGCGCGGCGTCCCGCTGCTGGTCGAGAAGCCGCTCGCCGCCACGCTCGACGAGGGCCGCAGCCTGCGCGACCTAGCCGCCTCCGCAGGCGTCACCCTGACCGCCGGCCACATCGAGCGTTTCAACCCCGCCGTCGTCGAGCTGAAGCGCCGCCTGCGAGCGGGCGAACTGGGCCGCGTGTTCCAGCTGCACGCCCGGCGCGTCGGCCCCTTCCCCGCCCGCGTCCGCGACGTCGGCGTCGTGCTGGATCTCGCGCCTCACGACATCGACGTCATGCGCTTCCTGCTGGAGAGCGACGTGGTGCGCGTGCAGGCGGAGACGGAGCAGCGCATCGCCACCGAGCACGAGGACATGCTCACGGGGCTGCTGCGCTTCGCCGACGGCGTGGTCGGTGTGCTCGACGTGAACTGGCTCACCCCCACGAAGATCCGGGAGCTATCGGTGCTGGGCGAACGCGGCATGTTCGTCGTCGACTATCTGGCGCGCGAGCTGACGTTCTTCGAGAACGACGACGCGCCCCCCCGCCAGCCCGCCGACTGGGCGGCGCATCACCTGAAGGGCGTGAGCGAAGGACGCGTGCACCGCATCCCGGTCGAGAAGCGGGAGCCGCTGCGTGTGGAGCTGGAGGCGTTCGTGCGCTGCGTCCGGGAAGGCGCCCCGCCCCCCGTCTCCCCCGACGACGCCCTGGCCGCCATGGCCGCCGCCGAAGCCCTCGTCCGCGCCGCCCGCTCCGGCGAAGCCGTCACCCTGGAGCCCGCGCGATGATGCGAGCGGTCAGCCGTCAGCGCTCAGCAGTCAGCGGTCAGCCATCAGCAGTCGGCATTCAGCTATCAGCGGTCAGCCGCGCGACATTCGCCGCACTTCCTTCCCGACAGCCACCTGTAGGGGCGGGGGGGGGGGG
>JBBDXE010000017.1:50144-128868 GCA_040902505.1 Dehalococcoidia bacterium
TGCCCCGCCCACGCGAGGGGACGGGCGGGGCAAGCCCCGCCCCTACGTCACTGTCACGTCCGGCGCGCGCTCATGAACATCACTGTCGTTGGGCTGGGGAAGGTGGGGCTGCCGCTGGCCGTGCAGTTCGCCTCGAAGGGCGCCACCGTCACCGGCTACGACACGGACGAGATCCTCATCGCCATGCTGCGAGACGGCCGCAACCCCCTCCCCGGTGAGCCGGGGCTGGAGGAGGCGATCCCCGGCCTCGTCGCCAGCGGCCACCTCCGCCCCACCGCCGGCCCGAAGGAGGCAGCCGCCCACGCCGAGGTGCTGGTGCTCCTCGTCCCCGTCGACATCGACGCCGCGCACCGCGCCGACTTCACGCACCTCGACGCCGCCGTCGACGCGCTGGCGCCGCATCTTCGGCGCGGCGTGCTGGTGATCGTCGAGACGACGGTGCCCGCCGGCACCACGCGCAACCGCGTCGGCGCGAGGATCGAGCAGATCGCCGGGCTGGCCCCGACGAGCGCCGTCTCGCTGGCCTTCAGTCCCGAGCGCGTATCGTCGGGGACGGTGCTTCTGGACCTCCAGCGCTACCCTAAGATCGTCGGCGGCATCGAGTCGCACAGCACGGCGCGCGCGGCGGAGTTCTACCGCTCGGTGCTCGACGCCGAAGTGCGCACCGTGCGCGACGCCGAGACAGCGGAGTTCTCGAAGCTCATCGAGACCACCTACCGCGACGTGAACATCGCGCTGGCGAACGAGTTCGCCCGCATCGCCGGCCGCAGCAGCGGCCGCATCGGCGTCGACGTCCAGCAGGCGATCGAGGCTGCCAACTCGCAGCCGTACTCGCACATCCACACGCCCGGCGTGGGCGTCGGGGGGCACTGCATTCCCGTATACCCGTACTTCCTCGAAGCGCCCGAGGCGGAGCTGGTCGCCGCCGCGCGCCGAATCAACGACGGCATGGCGCGCTACGCCGTCGAGAAGCTCGCGGAGGCGCTGGGCACGCTCGCCGGCGCGACGGTGGTCGTGCTGGGGCTCTCGTATCGGGCGGGGGTGAAGGAGGCGCGGCACTCGAGCGCCTTCGGCCTCGCGAGCGAGCTGGCGGCGGCCGGCGCGACGGCGTACGTCCACGACCCGCTGTTCACCGCCGCGGAGATGCGCGCCCTCGGCGTCGAACCCCCACCCGCCTTCCCCCTCCCCTGCGATGCGCTCGTCGTGCAGGCGTGGCACCGCGAGTACGAAGCGCTCGATTTCGCGTCGTTCCCCGGCCTGCGCGCGGTCCTCGACGGTCGCGCGGCTCTCGATCCGGAGCGCATCCGCGCCGCCGGCCTCACCTACGTCGGCATCGGCCGCTGATTGCCCCGCTTGACGTGAGCCACCATCATCCTTGATAGACTAAGGCGCCCCCCTCCAGGGGCCGATGAGAGTGAGGAAGGGCCATGCCACCGCGCGAAGAACACCTGTCGTCTGAAGCAGAAGAGCAACTTGCGCTCGAAGCCCGTGCCCAGCGAATCATCGCGCGCGTGCGCTCGAACAAGACGTTCATGGCTGGTGTCCGGGGAGCAGCAGAGGCACGAGCCCGGGGTGAGAAGGGCGTACCATTTCGCGACTTGAAGCGGAAGAATGCCTGATTACGACGCCATCCTGCTGGAGCCTGCGCGCGGGTTCTACGACATGGCCGACGCTGCGCTCCAGGAGAAGATTGACCGCATCGTCCGCAATATCTGCACCGATCCGTTCGTTGACCTCCAGGTAAAGTTCGCCTTCCCCTTCCCGCCCTACACGCCGATCCTCTATGTGGAGGACGACCTGTACGCCGTCTACGATTTCGAGAACAACTGGACGCTCGCAATCTGGAACATCGGCACCGATGAAAACGACTCGTTGGCCATCCCGAAACCACCGGGGCATCGCTAGGCTGACGCTACAGCTGCTACCACCGTAGACTGCTGCCCATGCCGCGCCGCACCCCCCGGGCCGACCGCATCAGCGCCGACGAAGCGCGCCTGCTCGCGCTCGCCGCGCAGGGCTTCGCCGGGCCGCGACGCCAGGACGGTGTGCCCGCGATGCTCCGCCGCGTCGGCGCCGTGCAGCTCGACACCATCTCCGTCCTCGCCCGCTCGCACGAGCTGGTGGCCTACGCGCGTCTCGGGGCGGTCGGCCGCGACGCGGTGGAGGCGGCGTACTGGGGCGCACCCGCGCAGGCGTTCGAGTACTACGCGCACGCCGCCTGCGTGCTGCCCATCGAGGCGTGGCCGCTGTTCGGCTTCCGCCGGCGCGCGTTGCGGGCGCGCACGGCCCGCCACTCCATCCCCGCGAAAGTCGTGGCTGAAGTGCGGGCGCGGCTCGCCGATGGGCCGGTGACGGCCAGTGACCTCGGCGGCGCGCGGCATGGCCCGGGCGGATGGTGGAGCTGGTCCGCCGCCAAGATCGCCGTCGAAGGCATGTGGCTGCGCGGTGACGTCGTCTGCACCACGCGGCGCGGCTGGAAGCGCGTGTACGATCTGCCCGAGCGCGCGCTCCCACCGAAGGTCGCCGCTGCCGAGCCGTCCGACGCGGACTGCTACAGCGAACTCGTCCGCGCATCCGTCCGCGCGCTCGGCTGCGCGACCCGCACCGACGTCTCGGAGTACTACCGGCTCACCTGGCCGCGGCTCTGCCCCGCGGAGCCCCGCCGCCTGTTCGACGCCGCGCTCGCCGGCAGCGGGCTCCCACTCGTCGAGGTCGAAGGGTGGGACGAGCCGGCGTACGCCGACCCGAACGCGCTGGCAACGATCGCGTCCGGCAAGGTCGCGCACTCGCCGCCGGTGCTGCTCTCGCCGTTCGACTCACTGGTCTGGCGGGGAAAGCCGAACGCGAGGCTGGAACGGATCTTCGGGTTCGCCCTCTCCCTCGAGGCGTACAAACCGAAGGCGCAGCGCGTCCACGGCTACTTCACGATGCCGCTGCTCGCCGAGGGCCGCCTCGTGGGGCGCGTCGACCCCGCCCGCCGCGGACGGACGCTGATCGCCCGCAGCCTCTCCATCAACGATCCGTCGGCGGTGCCCGACATGGCCTCCGCCCTCCGTGACGCCGCCTCATGGGTCGGCTGCAACCGCGTCGAGATCGAGCGCACAACGCCCCGGCCCGCTGCCGCCCAACTGCGCCGCCTTCTCCGATAGGTCAACCCGCCTCGAACACCCGATCCCTGCATCGCCACCTTCCACCCTCCAGTCGCCGTTGGACAGCCACCAGCAACTAACCACGCGCGGTACCCTGTACGGCCATGACCACCGCCATCACCGAACACGAAGCTTTCCTCGCCGAAGTCGACTCCTGCCTCGATGAGATGCGCCCGTACGTGCACTCCCACGGCGGCGAGCTGAATCTGATCGACTGGGATGAGCCCGCCGGGAAGCTCCGCCTCCAGCTCGCGGGGGCCTGCCACGGCTGCCCCATGAGCATGCTCACCATGAAGCTTGGCATCGAGCGCATCCTCCAGGACCGCTTCCCCCAGATCGAGATCGTCGAAGCCGTCCGGGTTGACGACTTCGACTACCCCGAACTCCCCACCACCTAAAGCACCTTCACGCACGCCCGCTTCTCGGCTCCCGCCCTCCTTCCAACCTCCAACCTCCAGCGACCAACCGGGGGTACTCCCGTAGGGGAATTACGCCGACAACCCTAGGGGTGCGCCTGCGCGCGGCCCCGGGGGCCGATGCCACGCTACCTTCCGATTCTCGTGCTCTCTGCGCTGTTCGGGCTGAACGCCGGCGCCATCGCCGCCGGGGCCTCCCGCGCGCTGGCCGGCCCGTCCACGCCCGCCGCAGTATCCGCCGCGCCAGCCCCGCCGCCCTTCGCCGCCGGCCTGCCCGGGTGGCAGGACCGCGCCCTCCTCGGCCGCCCCTTCGCCCCCGGCGAGCGCAACGTGCTGGTGCTGCACGGCTGGAACGGCTCGCCCTGGGACGGCTGCATGCTTCGCCTCGCCGAGGCGCTCGCCGCCCGCTACGACAACGTGCTCGCTTACGCCTACCCCTCGGCGCTCGACATCGAGTCGAACGCCACGTGGCTGCGCGACGCCATCGCCGAACGCTACCCCGGCGTGACGTTCGACGTCGTCGCCTTCAGCGAGGGCGGGCTCGTCGCCCGCACGGCGATCGAGCCCGGGGAGTGGAACGGCGGCCGCACGATCGCGTCGCACGTCCGGACGCTGGTGACGATCGGCACGCCGCATGACGGTCTGCTCGCGGACCTGCCGCCGTCGTGGCTCGGCGACATTGCATCGCTGCAGATGCGCCCCGGCTCAACCTTCCTGCGCGAGCTGAACGCCGCACCCCGCCCCGGCAACGTGCGCTACGCCCTCATCGCCGGCGACACCGGCCACGGCTCAGACGGCATCGTGCCGGTCGAGAGCGCCCTCGCCCGCACCACCCTCACCCCCGCCGCGACGGCCGTCCTCCCCCTCCCTCACACCGCGTCCCCCACAACCCCTCACCTCCCCTGCGACCCCGCCGTCTACGCCGCTATTGATCGCGTCACGCCATAGAGACGCAGGTTCGCGTGACCGAGGCAGAACGCCGTTGTTGAGTACCCGGGCGAGCTATCTTGAAATTTCGCGCCGGGCCTTATGGCCATCCGGGGCGCAGCGAGAACACGTGGGCCTCGCGATCCTGCTCGTTCAGGATGTAGACCGGGATGTATTCGGGCAGGAACTCGGCCGTGAAGAACAGGATCCTCTCACCCGAGACGCTCTCCTGCCCGGTGATCTCGTAGTTGTATGTGCGCCAGGGGAAACCGCGGATTGGAACAAGACGCTCACTGTACTGAGCGAAGCGCGGCAGCGGATCCTCCGCGATCAGATCGAGGAACACCTTCCAGTACCGCAACAAAGTCGGCGGGAACCCCTCAACCGCTCGCGCCACTTCGCTTTCGAGGCTGATCGAGTACACCAGGGCGGATTGTACCGTTCCGCCGGAATTGCGGTCGTGCTGCGAGAGCCTGAGCCAGAGCTCGCTCGACCTCCGGATCGTGCGCGATCCTTCGCCGCACTTCGGCACGCCTGTCCGATGTCAGTCGCCGGGGCGGCAACATTCTCCTCACGATCGATTGGACCTGCTTAACGAGTTGGGCTGTCATGGCGGCACCTCGGACGGTTAGCACGGCGGAGAGCCCTGAAGGGAGTTCGTCGCCATCTGGGAGTATGCCACAACTCTCGGATATCAGGAGCACCTTCAGGCAGCGTGGGGCCGCCAACGTTCATCACTCATATCCTGGCTGCTGATCCTCGGCCCTGAAGCCTCCGGCGGCCAGAGAGGGGTCCTACGCATCGGCGTATCTGTATCCATCTGTGGGGTCCCGCCCGTCCCCACCGCCACCAGCCCCTCACCTCCCCTGCGACCCCGCCGTCTACGCCGCGATCGAACAGCTGGCGCCCTGGAGGCTCTCTCCAACCTCCAACGACCACTGACTAACGGCTAGACGAGCGTCTCGTCGTACTCGATCTGCCCCGCGCGGATCAGGTCGCGATACCACAACCCGCTGTCTTTCACGATGCGCTTTTGCCCGTCCGCGAAGTCGCAGTAGACCAGTCCGAAGCGCTGCGAGTACCCGAACGTCCACTCGAAGTTGTCGATAAGCGACCAGCAGTAGTACCCCCGCACGTCCGCCCCTTCGTCGATCGCCCGGCCCACCTGCCCGATGTAGCCGCGCAGGAATTCCGTGCGCTTCTCGTCGTGCACGCGCCCGTCGGGCGTGACGGCATCCTCCTGGGAGCAGCCGTTTTCGGTGATGAAGATCGGCGGGCGGCCGTACTCCTGCGTGACCCGCATGATCATCCGGTAGAGCGCGGCGGGCCACGACTCCCAGTTCATCCCGGTCCGAGGCCCCGGCCCGGGGATCATGCGCGTACCGAGGTTCCGGTCCTGCGGCGCGTCCGCCACGATCGCCCGCTGGTACAGGTTGATGCCGATGAAGTCCTGCGGCGCCCGTACCGCCTCCATGTCGCCCGGCCGGATGTCCATCCGCTCCAGCATCCGCTCCTGCTCGACGTACGCGCGCGGATACTCGCCCTTCACCGCCGGCATCAGGAACCAGTCGTTGCTGAACGCGTGCTGGCGCTCCGTCGCCGCCCGGTCCTCCGCGCTGTCCGACGCCGGGTAGCACGCCGACATGCTGTAGGCGTTGCCGATCGCTTCCGGCGTGCCGGTGGCGCGCATCGCCCGCATCGCCGCCGCCTGCGCGAGGTTCACAATGTGCGTCGAGCGCATGCCCGCGCCTGTGTCGCGGATGCCCGGCGCGTGCACGCCGAAGAGATAGCCCAGGTACGTGAACACCCACGGCTCGTTGAAGACCATCCAGTGCTTCACCCGGTCGCCCAGCGCCCGCACGACGGTCTCCGCGTACGCCGCGAAGTGGTCGATGATGTCGCGGTTCGTCCAGCCGCCGTCATCCTGCAGCGCCTGCGGCAGGTCCCAGTGGTACAGCGTCGGGAAGGGGCGGATGCCCTTCGCCAGCAGCTCGTCGACCAGCCGGCTGTAGTAGTCGAGCCCCTTCTGGTTAACCTTGCCCTTCCCCTCCGGAAAGACGCGCGGCCAGGCGATGCTGAAGCGATAGCCGCCCAGCCCCAGGTCCTTCATCAGCGCCACGTCTTCGGCGTGGCGGTGGTACTGGTCGCAGGCGACGTCGCCGGTTTCGCCGGTGCGGATCATGCCGTCGGTGTGGGAGTAGCGGTCCCAGATCGACTCGCCCTTCCCGTCCTCGTCCCACGCCCCCTCCACCTGGTACGACGCCGTCGACGTCCCCCACGAGAAGCCCGCCGGGAATGTCACCTGTTTCATCGCGCGCTCCTGTTCTGTGCGGACGTGATCCTACCGTCGCCGGCCGTGAACGGGAAGTTCCCCCCCGGTGGAACAGGCAGAGCATGTCGTCGCTCGGCTCCTACCGAGACACCTCACCCCGGCCTCCGGCCCCCCCACAACCCCCGGTGGGGGGGGGCCGGGGGTGAGGTCGATCGTGCGTCGTACGTCCGATGGTGTGTGAAATGACCATGAGGCCACCAGAAACAACTACGCGAACGAGGGGATGATCTCCTCCGAGAACCGCAGCAGGCTTTTCGTGTGCACCCGCGGCAGCTGGAACACCATCATCTCCTGTACGCCGTCGTCGACGTAGCGCTCGATGCCTCGCCGCACGTCGTCCGCCGACCCGAAGAGCTGCCGCCCGAGCGCCTCCTCCGTCGTGCCGAACTGCTCCGAGGCGATGCGCCGCGCCCGCTCCTGCGCGACCGGATCGTCGTTCAGAAACAGCGGCACCTCCAGCGTGCGCCGGATCTCCGCCGGGTCGCGGCCGATCTCCCGGCAGTACGCGTCGACCTTCCCGAACGCCTCCGCCACGTCGATCATGGGGTTCACAGCGTCGGCGTATTTCGCGATGATGCGCAGCATGGCGTCGCTGCCCCCGCCGACGAGGATCGGCGGGTGCGGCTGCTGCACGTTCGGCGGGCTGTACGGCGGCTCATCCAGGCGGTAGTGCTTGCCCGCGAACGACGGCCTCGGCTGCGTCCAGAGCAGCTTGATCACCTGCAGCGACTCGTCGAGCCGCTCCGTCCGCTGCCGCCTCTCCCCGAAGTGGATGCCGAAGCGCCGGTTCTCGCCCGGCCACCCGGCGCCGATCCCCAGCTCCACCCGGCCGCCCGAGATGTGGTCGATGGTCGTGACGATCTTCGCCAGCAGCGCCGGATGCCGGTAGGCGTTCCCCGACACCATCACGCCCAGCCGCAGCCGCGACGTTGCCTGCGCGATCGCCGCGATCGCCGTCCAGGCGTCGAGCCGGGGATCGTCGGGCGGACCGTTGGCTACGAGCGCGTCGCTGATCCAGAACGACGTGAAGCGCGACCCCCGGTCGAGCGTGCGCGCCAGCTCCAGCAGCTCGTCCCAACCGATCGGCGCCTCGACCGAATACCCGAACCTGATGCTCATGCTGCGATTATGCGCCGGATAGCGCCCAGCGCCCAGCGGTCAACAAACCTCAGCTGACAGCGTGTGACAGCTACTACGTCAATTCGACCCGCGAGGGCCGAAGATCCGCCGAATCATGAGGAATCAGACCGCGGCCAGAAGGAAGTAAAGCCACACCACCACGAGCATCATGTTCAAGGACAGGCCATGTATCACGATGCCGTAGAACGAAGCGATGCTCGCGACCATGACGGCAGTGTTAACTGTCACCACAGTGACAATCTCGCCAGACGAGAGTTTCTTCCGTTTCAACCGGTCGATTCCGTCTTGCTAAGCCCCCTAGGAGGCGCCTCCGACGCGCGCAATCAGCTCCTGATCGACGTGCAGCGACCCGTCCTCCAGCGTGTAGAACAGCCGCCGGAACGGGATCCCGCGCTCGCGAAAGCGCGCCCCGCCCCCCTCATGCCGCTCCACCACGCACATCACCAGCACCACTTCACACCCCTCCGCCAGCGCGAACTCCACCGCCTGCATCGCTGCCCCGCCCTGGGTCACCGCATCCTCGACGATGGCGACGCGGCGGCCGGGGCGGATGAGCGGCCCCTCGTCCTCCGCCGCCGCCTGGCGGAGCATCGCCTTCTCCTGCGGCCCGTGCGTCTTCGCCTCCGCCCGCCCGAAGAACGTCGGCAGCACCCGGCCGAGGTCCAGCGCCGCGTGCGCGACGGCGTCGGCGATCGGGATGCACCCCGCCGCCAGCCCACCCACCGCCTCCGCCCCGGACGCGATCACCTCCGGCGCCATCAGCCGCCCGATCGTGCGCGCGTAGCGGGGGTGCAGCGCCACCCCCTTCAGGTCGCAGTAGTAGTGACTGAAGCCGCCCGAGTTCAGCGCCACCGGCTCCGGGTGCACCGTGATGCAGTGCCGCTCGATCGCCGCCTTCAGCTCTCGCAGCTCGTCCGTGACGCTCATCCTCTGACTGTATCGGACGCACCTCCGGTGCGAAATCCGCAACGCGCGCCATCTGGACGTGCCACGATGCCGAAGTGCACGATCCCCGCATGAACGTCGCCGACGCTCTCCTGCCCTGCCTGCGCGAGGCACTCGCCGATCCGGGGCTCACCTTCACCGAGCCGCCGGTACCGATGACGGGCGGGTATGACACGTCGATCTACGCCTTCCGCCTCAACCACGCCCCCTCCGGCTTCGACCACGGCCTCGTCCTGCGGCTCTACCGCGAGCACCACGAGCCGCTCCGCGCCCGCTGGGAAGCCACCGTGCACGGCGTGCTGGCGGACGCCGGGTACCCCGCCCCGCGCGTGCTGCTCCTGAACGAAGATCCGGGACGGCTGGGCCAGCCGTTCCTCATCATCGAGCGGATGCCGGGCGCCGGCGTCTTTAGCGCCGAGTCCCGGCCCGGCCTGGGGCGGCTGCGGCAGGCGCTGGCCCTCCCCCGGCTGGTGGCCGGGGCCCAGGCGCGCCTGCACGCCATCGACCCGCAGCTCCTCCTCGACGCGTTCGCCCGCGAGGGGCTCACGCTCGAAAGCTCCGGCACCGCCGGTATCGAACATCGCGCGCCGACGGTCGAAGGCCAGCTCGCGCAAGTGACGGGGCGCGTCGAGCGGGCCGGCCTCGACGGCATGCGCATGGGCCTGCGCTGGCTGTTGGAGCACCAGCCCCCGCCGCCCGAGCAGGCCGTGATCTGCCACGGCGACTTCCACCCCCTGAACGTCCTGATGTCCGGACGTGAGGTCACCGGCGTCGTCGACTGGGCGCTCACCACCGTCGGCGACCCCGCGTTCGACGTCGCAAGCACGCTCGTCCTGATGACCCTCGGCCCGATCGAGCCGCCCCCCCCGGCCGAGTGGGCCGCCGATCGGATCCGCGGCTTCATCGCGCGCGGCTACCTGCGGCGCTACACGAAGCTGCGCCCGTTGGAGCTGTCGCGCCTGCGCTACTACCAGGCGCTCCGCTGTTTCACGTCGCTCGTCTGGTCGGCCGAGATGCAACTCCGCACCGACGGCGACGGCCCCCTCCCCACCGCCTGGGACCGTCCCCGCGTCGCCCAGCGCGTTCGCGATCGCTTCCGCAAGATGACCGGCGCTGAACTCCAGCTCCCACCCCGGCGAGAACACACCACCCCCTGAGGATGAGCTTGCACGCCCAACGCCAGCTCCCCTCTCCGCGAAGTCGGAGAGGGGCAGGGGGTGAGGTCGGACGGGGCGGGGGGCGCGCACGCTTCGTCCACGCACCCCACTCCCCCTCTACGCGAAGTCGGGGAGGGGTCGACCCTCGCTACACGAACGCCTCTCGATAATGCGGGGTGAGGATCCCCGACGGAACCTCCCGCGCGCCTCCGGTGTACAGACAGAGGAAAGCGAACGGCAGACAGGAGCACCCGTGCGCCCGACCCCTCTTCGCAAGGCGATCCTGGCAATCGTTGTCCTCGCCCTCCCCCTCGCCGCCCTCACCATCAGCGGATGCGGTGGGGGTTCCGGCCCCTCTCCCGCGAGCCCCACCGCATCGCCGTCCCTGCGGGACGAGCCGGGACGCGCGACCCTGCACGGCATGCTCACCCTCGACGGCGCGCCGTTCGACGCGCCCTTCCTGGGCGTCCGCGTCGTCCGCGATGGCCTCGCCGCTGCGTGTCAGGCCAACATTCCCGCCGTCGAGCGCGGCGCGTACCGGGTGGGCGTGGCGGACGACGCCGACGCGCGCGGCTGCGGCGCGCCCGGCGGTGAACTCCTCCTCTGGGTGTACGTCAACGACGGCTATCTCTTCAGCAACCAAACAACGCCGTGGCCCGGGAACGGGGCTGACGTCGCGTTCGACGCCACCTTCTCGTCCGCCTCGCCGCGGGGCGCCGCGAGGCCCGTCACCGAGTTCAAGGGGCTGCTGTTCGACCGGGAAGGGGACATGCTCCCGGCAGGCTCGGTGGTGGAGGCGTACGCCGGCGAGACCCTCTGCGGCATGACCTCGATGCGCTACGGAGACGTGACCGAGGGCTACTTCACGCTCGTTGTCGCCGGCCCGGAGATGGTCGTGGGCTGCGCTGAGGGCGCGACGCTGCAGTTTCGCGTGAACGATCAGCTTGCCGCCGAGAGCGCGATCAACGACCTCGGGCAGGGAAGCGCCGGCCACGAGTTGAATCTCAGCTTGAGGTAGCTGAGCGCCCGGCTCGTTCTATCGCATCGCTATGCAACGGCCAGTGCAGGAACGTGTCGCCGCCGATGAAATCCCACAGCGGACGCCCCGGCGCCCAGGCGATGGCGTCCGTCCCGTTTATCTCGTCGTCCGTGCGGAGCCGCGCCCGCACGACCAGCGCGTCCACCAGCCTCTCGAACTCCGCTCTCACCTCATCAAGCGGGACGTCCCGATAGTGTTCGACCGCGAGAGCATTCCATTCGTCGCCGCCGGGCCGGCCAGCCACCGCCGTGACGTACGCCGGCGGCTGGAGTTGCGCACCCAGCCCGAACGCAACCTGCCCCAGCCAGTGGATGAGGTGCGCGAGGACATCCTTCGCCGTCCAGCCTTCGTCCGTGACCGGAATAGTGGCCGCCTCTGCCCCCAGTGCGTCAACGCTCGCCCAAAGCCGCTGACGCTCACGCGCGATCGCGTCGAGGACCTCATTCGTCGTCATGCGTTGCTGATTCATGTCTGGTCCAACATCAGAGCGCGGCCTCAGCCGGTGCATGGCACAGAACCGCGCACACGCGCCTATTCGAACAGCGGCCGCTGCGGCGCCGGCGCCGCCGCCTTCGGCTCGACCCCCAGGTGCTCGTACGCCAGCCGCGTCGCCTGCCGCCCCCGCGGCGTGCGCTGGATGAACCCCAGCTGCATCAGGAAGGGCTCGTACACGTCCATGATCGTGTCCGCCTCCTCCGAGATCGACGCGGCGATCGTCTCCAGCCCCACCGGCCCCCCGTCAAACTTCTCGATGATCGTCCGCAGCACTTTGTAGTCCACCCCGTCCAGGCCCAGCCCGTCGATCTCCAGCCGGCCCAGCGCTTCCAGCGCCACCTCCCCCGTCACCCGCCCGTCCGCGCGCACCTGCGCGTAGTCGCGCACCCGGCGCAGCAGCCGGTTGGCGACGCGCGGCGTCCCCCGCGCCCGCTGCGCGATCGCCTGCGCCCCGTCGTCGTCGACCGGCACCCCCAGGATCGCGGCGGACCGCCGCACCACTTGCAGCAGCGCCGGAACGTCGTGGAAGTCCAGCCGGTACACCGACCCGAAGCGGTCCCGCAGCGGCGGCGACATCATTGCGTAGCGCGTCGTCGCCCCGATGAGCGTGAACGGCTTGATGGCCAGCCGGATCGAGCGCGCCCCCGGCCCCTTCCCCGTCACCCAGTCGATGGCAGACTCCTCCAGCGCCGGGTAGAGGAACTCCTCCACCACGCGCGAGAGCCTATGGATCTCGTCGATGAACAGCACGTCGCCCGGCTGCAGGCTGGTGAGGATCGCCGCCAGGTCGCCGATGCGCTCGATCGCCGGGCCGGAGGTCACCCGGATGCTCACCGCCATCTCGGCGGCCAGGATGTAGGCCAGCGTGGTCTTGCCCAGCCCCGGCGGGCCGTACAGCAGCACGTGGTCCAGCGGCTCCCCACGCCCCAGCGCCGCCTCGATCGCGATCGAGACGTTCTCCTTGACCTTCTCCTGGTTGATGTATTCGGAGAGGCGGTGCGGCCGCAGCGACGTCTCGATCTGGACGTCGCCCTCCAGCGGTTCGCCCGCGACGATGCGCTGCTCCGGCGGGGCCTTCGCCATCGCGGCCATTCTACGCGATGCGCGCCACTCTCCCCGGTGCTAGGATCACCGTCCGGAGGTGGGACATGATCGACCACGAGCTGCAAGCAACGACCGAGCCGGGCCGCCGCTTCGTCGCGATGGCCGAGGAGCACGCGAAGGACTTCGCCACCCGCGCCGACCAGCATGACCGCGAGGCTTCCTTCCCTTTCGAGAACATCAAGGCGCTGCAGGAGAGCGGCTTCCTCGCCGCCATGATCCCCGAAGAGTTCGGCGGCCTCGGCGTCGAATCCCGCCTCGACCAGATGATCGGGATGAGCCGTCTGGCCCGGGGCTGCGCCTCCAGCGCCATCGCCGCGAACATGCACATCGCCGCCACCGGCGTGATGTCGCGCATGTGGCGCTGGAGGGAAGGACAACCACCGCAGATCACCAGCGCGGTCGAAGCGCTCATGCGGGCCATCGGCGCCAGGCAGCTCATCACCTGCGCGCCGGGCACGGAGGCCGGCACCGACCTGCAGTCGCCCATGACCGAGGGAGTCCCGGACGGCGACCACTACATCGTCAACGGGCGCAAGATGTTCGGCACGCTGTCACCCGCGGCGCAGCTCATGTTCGTCACCTTCCGCATACCCGACGGCGATGGCTACCAGAGCTCGATGGGGATCATCCCCAGCGGCGCGCCCGGCGTGACCAACAAGAACAACTGGGACGCCATGGGCATGCGCGCGTCGGGCAGCCACGACATCGTCTTCGAGAACGTGCGCATTCCCGCGGCCAGCGTGCTTCCGCCGCGGCCCTGGGGCGTCTTCGACGGGTCGGGCGCCGATATGGGCGTCGCGCTTAACGGGTCGCTCGTCGCCTGCTTCCTGGGCATCGCCGAGGCCGCCCGCAACCTCGCGATCGAGATGACCGGCCGCCGAAAGGGGCCGAAGGGCATGAGGCTCGCCGACCGCGCCCCCATCCAGCAGCTCATCGCCGAAATCGAGGTGGAGCTGATGGCCGGCCGCGCCGTCGTCGAGCGCGCCGGACGCATTTCCGACGAGTACTTCGACCAGTACCGTCTCGGCGAGGCGCCGAACGACGTGTCATTCGCGCTCATGAAGGAGCAGCAGTGCATGAAGTGGACGCTCCAGCGCAACGCCATCTCCATCGTCGACAAGGCGATGACGGCGACGGGCGGCTCGGCGTACATGAACGGCAGCCCCTTCTCGCGCCTCTACCGCGACGTACGCGCCGGCCCCTTCATGCAGCCCTTCGCCCCGTACGAGGCGCTGGAGTTCATCGGCAAGTTCACCCTCGGCCTGGACCCCGCGCCCGATCGATGACGCCTGAAGCCGGCGAGTCGCTCGCCCCGCGCGCATCCAGCGGCGCTCAGACGCTCTTGGACATCGGCCGCCGCCGCCCGGCCGCGCCCTGGCGGGACGGCGACAACATCCCCTGGGACGATCCGGACTTCAGCCGCCGCATGCTCCGGGAGCATCTCGCACAGCACCACGACGCCGCCAGCCGCCGCTTCTCCACCATCGACGCGCACGTCGCGTGGATCCACGAACATCTCGGCGGCAGGCCGGCGAAGATCCTTGATCTCGGCTGCGGCCCCGGACTCTACACGCACCGCCTCGCGCGACTGGGCCACAGTTGCACCGGGATCGACTTCTCGCCCGCTTCGATCGAACACGCCGCCTCGGCGGCGCGAGACGACGGGATCGGGTGCGACCACCGCCTCGGCGACCTGCGGTCCGCGGACTTCGGCGCCGGCTTCGACCTCGTCATGCTCATCTCCGGCGAACTCAACGTCTTCCGCCCCGCCGACGCGGAACAGGTGCTCCGAAAGGCTGGGGCGGCGCTGATCCAGGGCGGCACGCTGCTGCTGGAAGTGCACCCGGAGGCGGCCGTCCGCGACATCGGCGCACGCGGCCTCCGCTGGTACGCGGCCCCGTTCGGCGTGTTCTCGGATCAGCCGCATCTCTGCCTCCAGGAACACACGTGGGACGCCGCCACGGAGACGGCCACCATCCGGTACTACGTGATCGACGCCGCCAGCGGCACCATCACTGCCTACGCACAGACGTACCAGGCGTACGACCGCGAGAGCTACCGGACGCTCCTCGCACAAACGGGCTTCGCCAGCGTGGAGTTCTTCCCCTCGCTCACCGGCGCGCCTGATGACACGGCGGCGCACTTCGAAGTCATCCGCGCTACGCCCTGACGCTGGCTCAGCCTACTCCCGGTACAGCCCACGCTCCCTGATGTACGCCTCCACCGCCGGCGGCACCATCCCCGCGACGCTCCGCCCCGACGCCACCCAGATCCGCACGTCCGTCGACGAGATGTCCACTCGCGGCATCTCGAACACTTCGATGCGGCCGGTGAACTGCGGCACGGCGCCCACCGCAGCCATCAGGTCCTCCCCTGCCCGCGCCGCCACCCCCAGCTTCGCGTGCCGCACGATCCGCTCCGGCTCGTGCCAGTGGGGAATGTCCGCCAGCGCGTCCGCGCCGAGGACGAACCAGAACTCGTCGTCCAGCCGCTCCCCCGCCAGCTCCTCGACGGTATCGGCGGTGTACGTGGGCCCCGGACGCCGCAGCTCGATGTCGCAGATCCCGAATGCGTCGCTCCCCTCGATGGCGAGCCGGAGCATCGCCAGCCGGTGCTCGCCCGCTGTGATCTCGCGGTGTCCCTTCCGCCACGGCTCGCCAGCCGGGACGAACAGCATCTCGTCGAGCCGCAGCCCGGTCATCGCGTGCTCGGCAAGGCTCAGGTGCCCGTTGTGCACCGGATCGAAGGTGCCCCCGAGCAGCCCGACCCTCATTCCTCCCACCGCAGCTCGATCTCACCGAAGCGGACCGGGTCGCCCGGGTGCACGCCCGCCCGGCGCAGCGCCCCCACAACGCCCATGCGCCCCAGCCGCCGCATGGCCTCCGCCCGCGAGGCGTCGGACTGCAGCGCCAGCATCTCGACCAGCACCACCGGTGCCTCGCCCGTCACGCGGAAGCCGCCGTCCTCCCGCTCCACCGTGAAGCGGGGCTGACGAGGGCGCGGGCGAAGCACCTCGTCCTCCTCCGCGGCCGCCGGCGCCGGATCCTCCTCCCGGATGCGCTCCAGCAGCTCGAACGCCATCTTCGCCAGCTCAGCCGTGCCCTGCCGGGCCGCCGCTGTCATGAAGACGCACGGCCGCCCGAGGCCTTCCGCCAGCGTCGTCAGCTCTTTCCGTCGCGCCAGCGCCTCCGGGATGTCCATCTTGTTGAAGGCCAGGATCTGCGGCCGGTCAGCCAGCTCCGCCGCGTACGCCCGCAGCTCCCGGTCGATCACCGTTATGTCGCCCCCCACGTCCGGCCTCCCCGCGTCGACGACGTGGACGAGCAGCCGCGTGCGCTCCACGTGGCGCAGGAACTCCAGCCCCAGCCCCGCACCTTCGTGCGCGCCTTCGATCAGCCCGGGGATGTCCGCCATCACGTACGAGTCGTACCCCACCTCCACCACGCCGAGGTTCGGTTCGAGCGTGGTGAACGGATAGTCGGCGATGCGCGGCGTCGCCCGCGACACCGCCGCCAGCAACGTCGACTTGCCGGCGTTCGGCAGCCCCACCAGCCCCACATCCGACAGCAGCTTGAGTTGCAGCTCGATGCGCCGGTCCTGCCCGCGCTGCCCCGTCTCCGAGATGTACGGCGCCTGCTGGCTCGGCGTTGCGAAGTGCACGTTGCCCCGGCCACCCTTCCCGCCCCGCGCCACCACCAGCCGCGCGCCCGGATCCACCAGCTCTCCCAGCGTCTCCTCCGTCTCGATGTCCCGCACCACGGTGCCGAGTGGGACGGTCAGCAGCAGATCAGTGCCGTTTCGTCCGTGCTTCTTGTTGTTCGCCCCGTTGCCTCCGGGCGGCGCCTTATGTTGCTTCTTGAACCGGTATGCCCCCAACCCGTTCACCGCCCCATCCGCGACGAGCACCACGTCAGCCCCCCGGCCCCCGTCGCCGCCGTCGGGGCCACCACGGGTCACGTACTTCTCCCGGTGGAAGCTGATCAGCCCGTGTCCACCGTTGCCCGCCGTAACCCTGATCTTCGCTCTGTCGATCATCGGGATCTGCCTGAGTGGATGCTGTTGAATCTAAGCAATACTAGGCCTCGGGGAATCAGGGGAAGTCTTGGATCTGAATCTGGGGAGCCCCGCTGCTGCTCGGGGCGGGAGGTTGTCATGCGGCGAGGCTGGTTGCTTCGCCGTTGACAGGGTGGGGTAGAATAGCACCCGAGTCCACAAGGGACGCTACCCGGCCCACAGCGATGTGGGTTTTCTGTTGGCAGGATCGGGGAAGCTGGCCCAACCGGTAGCAGGAGGCGGGGAGCATCAGGGGCACGCTCAGCCCGCGCTCGTTCAGGGACCATCGGGCGCGTTTCCATCCAGGCAGGATGCACCACAATACGGCTCTCGCGCGGTTCCACGCGACGCGAGGGCAGCGCAGGCCATTCCTCCACGGCCTCGTGCTTGTGATCATTTCTCTCGCTGTTGGCTACACCACGCTCGCCGGTGGCATACCCGGCCACTCCAGGGCATTCGCCTCTCCCATCACTGGCCTCGCCCTGCCCGGCGTGGGTGAGAATGTGCCGGCGGTCGCCGGCCAGGCGGTCCTCCGGCCGCAGCCGCAGGCGATGAACAAGACCGTCCGCACGGCGGCGGTCGTGCCCGCCCAGCAGCAGGAAGAGGCGGCGCAGTTCGCCGCGCTCTCTGAGCCCCCTCCCAGCCCCACCGTCGCCGCGCCGACCGACGAGGACGCGATCGTCCGGGCTGCCGCCGTCGCGCCCACGCCCGACCTCCCCCCGTATCAGGTCTACGAGGTGCAGGATGGCGACACGGTCAGCTCCATCGCTGCGAAGTTCGGCCTGAGCCCCGAATACATCACCGCCAACAACGCCGAGATCGTAGACGCCGACTTCCTCACGCTCGGCCAGTCGATCATCGTCCCCGCGGGGAACGGGATCCTCCACGAAGTCCGCCTCGGCGACACGCTGAGTGACATCGCCGCGCGCTACGAGGTAGACATCGAGGCCATCACGGCCTTTGCCGCGAACAAGATCAACGACCCGGCCGCCATCCTGGAGGCGCAACTCGTCTTCGTGCCCGGCGCGACGATCCCGTCGCCGGTGCCCGTGGCCGACCCCGGCGGCGGAGGCGGCGCCGTCCCGGTCGAGACGCCGCCCCCCGGCAGCGCCGGCAGCGGCCCTGCGTCGACCGCCGGGCTGATCTGGCCCCTCTACGGCCCCATCTCGAGCTACATGAGCGGGAGCCACCCGCTCGGCATCGACGTCGACGCCTTCAACCTGCCCGGGGCAGCCGTCGCGGCCGCGACCAGCGGCACCGTCATCTTCGCCGGAGGCAACGCCTGCTGCTCCTACGGCCTCTACGTCGTCATCATGAGCGCCGAGGGCATCGAGACGCTCTATGCCCACCTCGACTCGATCTACGTCGTCCAGGGCCAGACGGTGACCCAGGGCGACGCCATCGGCTCCGTCGGGTCGAGCGGCTACTCCACCGGCCGCCACCTGCACTTCGAGGTCATTGACAACGGCACCCGCGTCGACCCCCTCTCCTATTTGCCCTGACGTCCGCCGCGTGGAAGCGCCCGCATCCAACTGCTAGTGCTCCTCCAACCTGGTGCGCGTGGCAGCGGAGTGCAGGGGCGCAGCGCCCTGCCGGGGGGCATGGGGGGCGTCCCCCCATTTCTCCCCTTCTCAAGCTCCGAGCGGAGCAGCGCGAGAGCGATGCGGAGCGCGATTGTCCCTCAACCGGTTGGAGGAGCACAGGTAGGACCGCAATGGAAGTCCTGGCGACCAGCGACCCGCGACCAGATCAGCTCTTGGTGTTCAGGACCAGCACCTGCGTCTCCTCCGGGAGCGAGCTCCGCGTGATGGCGAGCTTCGCGTGCGCCTCGCTGGTCTTCGCGCCCATCTCCTTCAGGAACCGGTCGACGGGGTCCAGCTTCGTCTTCTCCACCGGCGTCTGGTAGCGCATGGGGATCACCAGCCGCGGCTCCAGCAGGCTCACCGTCTCCGCCGCCGCCGGCGCATCGATCTCGCCGCCCCCTCCGACGGGGATCAGCAGCACGTCCACGTTGCCGATCTCCGCCACCTGGTCGGACGTCGGGACCGCGCGGAGGCTGCCCAGATGGCACACCCGCACATCCTCCATCTCGATGACGAACGCCAGGTTGCGCTCGGCCGCGTCCGGCTGGCCGTTCTGCGTGGCCACGCCGATGATCGACGCCCCGGAGATCTCGAACTCACCGGGGCCGTCGAGCACGCGCGGCGTACCCGCTACCCCCGCCACGTAGTCGTGCGCGGGGTTATGCACGCTCACCGTCACGATGTCCGCCGTCGGGCGGCCCAGGCTGTAGCCCGTCGAGCGGTCGCAGGGGTCCGTGACGACCGTAGCTTCCTTCGCCCGGATGCGGAAGCAAGCGTGGCCGAGCCAGGTGATCTCCATCTTTGAACAGAGTAGTAGACGAGGGGTGCCGAGCCAAGAGCGCATCGAGCGCCGCGTATCTCGGCTCCGCCGGAAGATCCGGATGTCGTTTTGCCAGCAAGAGAAGCACCACCCCGGGCGTGTGCTGCTAACCTAGAGCTATGAAGCCGCTCCGAGCCGTATTCTTCGATCTCGATCAGACCCTCCCTGATAACAGCGGAAATCGAGAGGCGATCCAACGGTCGTGCGCGGACATCGCGGCTTCCCGGTCAGCGCTGAGCGCTACTGAATTACTGGAAGCGAACACCGAAGTCTGGCGGCGCTATTGGCCGGAGGTCGAGAGAAAGTGGACGCTGGGCGCGCTGGACGGCAAGGCTGTGAGCCTCGAAGCATGGCGCCATCTAAGATACTGGCCGTCTCCCGATCCGACTGTCCAGTCATGGTGTACAAGGTGATCTTCGATGTTGGATGTGACGTCTAGGATCTGAGCGGACGCCTGGATGTGCGTCACAAAGGTAATCGGGGTTGTACCATGCGTACCCGGCCCCTCTTTCATCTGGCGGCCGAGCACGGATCGCGTGCAGGCCATGGCCATCCGACGCCCAGGCTACAGCTTGTCACGGCGGAAAGGACGACGGCCAGTTGAGGGACGGCGAGCCCGACGGTGACCGCGGCTATCAGAAGGCTTGCGCGGTGATCCGCCCCTATCGCCCCACTACCTGCGTTCGCTCCCAACATGGCGACTATCCCAAGCACCGCGATCACAATGACCAACAGGACGAGGGCTAGGATGTTGGTCGCCGCCTCGTCAATATTCCGGCCGTTGAATACTTGAAAGTACCCAAGCATCACGATGTTAGCGGCCAGAGCAGCGGTCAATCCCGTGAGCGTGCCAACGAGAGCTGGCTTCACAAGGTCACGGGCAGGCGGTGCCTGGCCCGAACTCCGTCGTCGTGAGGTCATCGTTGGCGGAGTCTGGAGAGCCAGAATCTCCAAGCTTTGCGTACAACGCCGCACCGATCGAAAGCCCAACGACAACGAGCAGGGCGAACAGACCAAGCTGGGTTCTGGTACTCCTGCTCATTGCGCTGCTACTCCCACTGCTGCTAGGGATCCAATCGGATGTGATTCACGTAGCCGTTACTGCCTCATCACAGCTCGAGCGATTCGATTCAGGGGCCGAAATGGCGTGTCAGCACCGATTGCCGATGCGCAATCTATCTGATGCCGGCTTCGCACGCCTCAACTCCCGACTCAGTAAGCGAAGCGCCGAACGCAAAGCAGTTGAAGGTGTCGATATCGGAAAGCACGTGGCGGGCCGCCACGCCAGCGAGCAAACCAGCTACAGCGAGTGCCGGCCATGGCGAGAGGCCCCGCCACGCCGAAAGCCGCACGGCCGAGGTGACCAGGACGAGCAGCGCCACGAGCGTTGGAACCATCGTGTTGATCACTGCGAACGACACGCGCAACGACCACGAAAACGAGGGGACGAGAAGGTCGACGGCAACAGCCGTCAGGACGACAATCCAGACCAGCAGGTAAGCAGCGGCCCCCGCCAGCGCGAACGAGACCAAGCCAAGGAACACCGAAACACGAACTCGCCAGACGATCAAGGACAATCTCCAGCCGCGTCGCGGGGCGTTGACATTGATACCCGCCAGCTACGGCTGAGGCGCTGCATTGCTGCTGAGCGTGTTCTCATCAACGCACGCGTCATCCTCCTTCGCGGGAAGTGAGATGAGCGCCGAATCAGACAACGGTTCGTCCGCCGTCAACCGCTCAGCGAGCGCGTTTGCGCCACGAAGCTGCTCAACCGCTCGCCGCGCAAGATCCTCGCCTTCGTTGGTGCGGCTGCCACCCGAGACCTTAACGTTGTAGTTTTGAGTTTCGACGAAAAAGGCAGGGGTTGCGAGGATGCGCGTCGTCGTCTCCCTGATCAACTCTGTACGGATGACGCCTCCGGCAAGCTGAGGGCCGCAACGCGGGTAGATAGTCACCTGAAGAGGCGGGGAGCATGAGTCGCGTTGCGGCTCTATCACGCAGTCGCCATAGATGAAGACAAAGCGATCGGTCGGCGGTCGCCCGTACTCTGAGCCCGCAGTCTGCTTCCTCGCGCAGTACGTGAGGGGCAGGCCCTCGAACGAATCGCCCAGGTACACGAGGGGGTATGCCTCGAATGTATCGGCCACATCGTGACATCGAGTCAGCTTGGCCTCGGCTTCGGCCGAGTTGGTCGTCCCCGACCACTCCTCGCTCAGCCACCATCCGAGTGCGACGCTGCTGAGCGCAAAGAGGACGATTGCGGCAAACGCTCCGACACGCCGGGTCCCTATTTTGCTCATGGCAGCACCTCGATGAAGTTTACGTAACCATCGCCGCCCGTCCAGTCGCCCGTGTCACCGGGGAACCTCTCGGGGTCATTGGGAACGCACTGATGCATCAACTCGTCGTTGGAGTACCCCCCGGATCGTCGGCACCCTATCTTGCAGCCGAACAGGGGTCCCCGCCCGGCCACGGCATCCCGATGCCCACGCTACAGCTCGTCACAGCCGCAAGGACGATGACCAACTGGGGTACGGCCAGTCCGGCCGTGACCGATGCGACGAGAAGGCATGCAGGGAGATCCGCTCCCGCCACCTCGCTGCCGATGCTCGTTCCAAGGAAGACCACGGCCGCCAACACGAGGATCACCGCCAGGACGAGCACGAGTGACAGGAACGTGGCTGCGGAATCACCGAAGCTGCGGCCATTAAATGCCTGGAAGTACGCGAGCATGAAGCCATTGGCAGCCAGGACGGCGGCCAGACCTGCAAGGACTCCGACAGCAGCCGTCCTCAAGGAACTCAAGAGCACACGGTCGATGGAGCTACGGTGCGCTCACGAGGATCGTAGCACCTTCGCAGGCGATTCCGTCCTCGCCACAGAAGGACTCCACCGTCCCCGACAGCAGGCTCGTGCCCCCGTCCCAGCTCAACGTCGCCGTCCCCGGCGCTCCTGCCGCAAGCGTGAGCGTCGCCAGCAGCACCGTCCCCGATACCGGTTGCGCCGTCAGCGAGACCGTGCTGCACGTGATCCCCGCCGGCGCCGGTGTCGCGCGCGGCGCCGAGGCTGCCGAGTTGAGCGCATTGCAGTCCCACACCGCGCCGCCCAGCCCCGCCTCATTCCAGTCGGGGTTCGCCTGCAGGTCCGTCTTGAGGTCTCCCGCCACATTCGCCGCGCTGAGCGGCCCAGCATACGTCATCCGCAGCGTGACCGACGTGAGGCCCCCGCCCACCGGCGCCCCGTCCGCACCGATGAGACACAGCGCGACCGTCACCGATGTCCCCGCCGTCACACTCGCCTCCGCGTCGACGGGATCGCACGGCCCGGCGCCGTTCGCCGCATCCGCGTCGATCGCCAGCTGCGCCTCCGACGTGTCCACCCGTCGACGCCTGTGCCGGCTCGGGCTCGCCGCATGTTGACCGGTCGAGAGGCCGGAACCTTGCCTGCGTGGAGGCGTAGGGGCTCGCCTTCTCGTTGGCACCGACGAGCTGCTCGGCGACATGGCGAGAGTTTTGTAGGACCTCGGCGCTGTCCTTGCCTGGTGGCAGGATGCTCAGGGCGAAGTCCGCAGTCTGGATGTCGAGGCCCCCGCCCGAATACACGGTCGCCTGCACGCCACGTATGTCGACCTTGCCTTCTGATAGCCCGCTTGCCAACTCTTGCCTGCAGGGAGGATCGATGACGATCGTGAGCGGGACGCGACACCCGCTGGCGCCCTTCGGGATCTCGCATCGCCCGTAAGCAAAGACGAAGTTACAGCTTCCCTCGTTGATCAACCGCCCATCCGGCAAACGTAGGTCCTCGGTGCAAGCCTTACGCGCCCCCCGCAGCGCCAACTCTTCGCCCCCGAGCGTAATCGACTCACCCGGCCAGAGAATCGGGAACTCGCTAAAGGCACGTGCCTGGTCCGCGAGTGTGGGTTTTGCGGTGCTTGAGCCGACACAGGCTACCCCACCGAGCAAGGCGAGAAGGACAACCGATAAGACCTTCAGCAAGTCTCCTCCTAGCAAGGATAGAACACCAGGCAGAGGCCAAGTTAATAGACCTCTCCGTCCGTGTTGAACGGCAGGTCGCCGTTGCACTGTTGAATCTGATCTCGGTTGCCCCAGAACTGCGTGCTGACGGCAGTCGTGTGATTGCCCGGACGTGGGCCAGATCCCCACGTGCTCTGTTGAGGCATTTCAGTGGTTACACGGGTCCATGGTGAGGAGTGGCATCGCAACGCCCAGTGTACAGTCGTTCACAGCCGTCATCAGGGCCAGGAGCCAGTAGCCGGACACACCGCTGAGGATCGCGGCCGTGACGACGATCGGGACGGAGCTGACTCGAAACCGTTCTCCGATCCACCGCGGCACAACGTACAGAACAGCAAGGCACGCAACCATGACGGAGGTGATCATGAAGACGGCGAGCAGTCCAGCCAATGGGGCGCCGGGATTCCCCGCGTTCACGAACACGAAGAAGAAGAGGAACAGCATGCCCCACGCTGCAGCACCCTCGGCCGTGAACACGACCACGCCTGCGAGGACTGCCCCGGCAAACCTCATTCGCAAACCGGGGCCGATGGCGCAGAGATGTCCAGGCTGTCCGCGGCGGTGACGCTCTCAACAGGTGCGTTGATCCCTGCGAGTGCGTTCGCCGCCACGATCGCTGCGTCGCGGCTGGCGGCCACAGTAGCCTCGCTCGCGAATATCGACACCTTCACGTTCGGCGTCTCGATGCGGACCGATCCGTCCGGCTTCACGATCGCGTTGACGCCCCGGACAGGCACCTTCTCCATCGTCTGGCTGCCATCCAGCGTGGGACCACAGGGTGGATCTACGGTGACCTGTACGTGGCTGGGACACATCGAACTGCTGTCCGCAAGAGTTGTGCACGCCCCGTAGTGAAAATTGAAGAAGTCCGTGGCGGGCTCTCGGACCTTGCCTTCAAGATCATATTTCACTGGTGTTTGCGTGCGGTTGCATCCGGTCAGAGGAAGTCCTTCGAATTCTTCACCGAGGTAATAGAGCGGGTACTCGGCGAAGTCAGTCACCAGCTCCAGACATGCCGCTCTTTCGTCGAGTCCCGCAGTCGCGGAGTCTGGAGAGCCAGGATCTCCAAGCTTTACGTACAACGCCGCACCGATCGCAAGCCCAACGAGAACAAGCAGGGCGAACAGACCAAACTGGGTTCTGGTGCTCCTGCTCATTGCGCTGCTAACTCCTACTGCTGCTAGGGATCCAATCGGATGTGATTCACATAGCCGTTACTGCCGGTCCAATCACCGCCAGGAGCCCCGGCACACTGGTGCATTTGTTCCCGGTTGTCCCAGAAAACTACTCCTAACCAGTCCATGCCGTAGTCATGCACCAATTGCCACCACAGCCAGTCTTTGCCAGCGTCGAACCCGCTACCACCGTATGTCTCGCCTCCATTGTAGACCGCTGGAACCCAGTGCCCGCATTCGTCAATGGGACTTCCGTCAGAGGCGTCCCAGTGGGGGCTGCAACTCGCCCAATTCGGGCCGGTCAGATCAGGAAGAGAGCTTATGTTGCATCTAACGTGCCAGCGTGGCTCGGCGCAGACAACCTGAGGAAAGCAAGACTGGACTCCGTCGTTCGTTCCCCGGCTGATTTCGCCCTCCACGCAGCCGCCGTTGTCGCGGTAATGCTGAAGCGTCGTGAACGGGGCTGGGCCGGCGTAGAGACCGATATCAATGAAGCGGCTCTCGGCATTATCGAAATTCGCGTTGTCTCTGAGCACAGTGGTGACGGGGTCGATCTCCGTCCCATTCTGGCACGTACTTCCGTACGAGTATTCGCCCCCATAGACTTCATGCCAAGTGGGCCACGAAGGCGTCGGAGTCGCCGTAGCCGTCGGCACGGCAGTCGGCGTGGGATAGCCCCCGCCCGGATCGCCGCCTCCGCCCGGGTTGTAGCACGTGTATCCCGCCCCTCCTTCTCCCGGACTCACGCCCGGCACTTGCAGGTTCGTGCACGCCCCACCTCCAGGACACTCCGCGCCCTCCACGTGGCCGCAGTCCGGAAACGCGGGGCCGCAGTGGGCGGCCGCCCACGCCATCGCGCCCACGCTCAGCGACAGCAGGAACACAAGCAGCTTGACACGAAGCGACATCGGCGGACCCTCGCCCTTCCTGTGACGAGAACTCCCTGCGGGGCGCCATCGTATGCTCCCTACCGCCGGGCTGTCAAGAGCATCGCGGGCGAATGTTCGCTGCGTAGGGGGTAAGGGTCCGGCGGGCTGCGACGCGCGGGGCTAAGACCTCCGCCCCGCATCCCCTACGATCGCCCCATGATGGCCACCCGCACCCTCACCCGCACCGCCACCCACTGCTCGGATGCTCCCATCCGCGGCAAAACAATCAACCAGAACGCCCCCTCCCGTGAATCTGCAAGTGCCCGAAACCGCGTGTTTTTTTCTGAAAACAAAGCCACAATCAACCGCCGCCGTCAGCGGCGCCGCGTCCCTGCTCGCCGCCCGTTCCCCCTTCCCGGGCGATCGGCTAGATTTGAAGCACCGATGAATACCGCGGAATTCCTCCAGATCACGTCCGCCATCGTCCCTGAGCGCACCGCCCTCGTCTGCGGCGACCGTCGCTCGACGTACGAGCAGATGGCCGAACGCGTCACCCGCCTCTCGAACTGGCTGCAGGAGGCGGGGGCGGGGCCCGGCCACCCCGTCGGGATGGTCGCCGTCAACTGCGCCGAATTCATCGAGGCCTACTACGCCGCCGCCAAGGTCGGCGCCACCTTCGTCCCGCTCAACTACCGCGCCAAGCAGGACGAGCTGACCTATATGATCAACACGTCGGACATCCGCGTGCTCTTCGTCGGGGAGCGCTACCTGGACCTCGTCGCCGCGCTGCGCCCGACCCTCGAGGGCGTCGCGCAGTTCGTCTGCCTGGACCGCAAGACCGAGGGCATGGGCCACTACCCGGAGATCGTCGCCGCGGCCAGCCCGGACGACCCCTACGTGGAGGTGGACGAGAACAGCCCCACGGTGCTCATCTACACCTCCGGCACCACCTCCCTCCCGAAGGGCGTCGCCCTCACCTACCTGAACCTCTCCGTCTACGTGACAAACACCATGAGCCCCGCCGACCCGGCGTCCGAACCGGACGTCACGCTGCTCTCGGTGCCGATGTTTCACGTGGCCGGCGTCACGCCGATCATGTCGTCGGTCTGGGGGGGCAGGACGCTGGTCATCCTGCCGCAGTTCGACCCGAAGGCGTGGCTGGAGGCGGTGCAGAAGGAGCGCGTCACGCACAGCTTCGTCGTGCCGACGATGCTGAAGCGCATCATGGAGCACCCGGACTTCGGGAGCTTCGACATCAGCTCGCTGAAGCTCATCACCTACGGCGCCGCGCCGATGCCGTTCGAGGTGGTGAGCCGCGCCGTCGACGTCTTCAAGTGCGACCTGATGAACGCCTACGGCCAGACCGAGAGCACGTCGACTCTGACCTTCCTGGGGCCGGATGACCACCGCATCCCGCGCGAGCCGGGCCCGGAACGCGAGAAGCGCATGCACCGGCTGCGGTCCGTCGGCCGGACCATGGACGACGTTGTGATCATGATCATGGACGACCAGAACAACATCCTGGCGCCCGGCGAGGAGGGCGAGATCTGCGTGATGAGCCCGCGCGTCATGGCGGAGTATCACAAGCAGGCCGAGGCGACGGCGGCGGCGATCCAGGACGGCTGGCTGCACACCGGCGACGTCGGCTACCTGGACGATGAGGGCTACCTCTTCATCACCGGCCGCAAGAAGGATCTGATCATCCGCGGCGGCGAGAACATCTCCCCCGGCGAGATCGAGGCGACACTCGACGAGCACCCGAAGGTCGAGGAGTCGGCCATCATCGGGGTGCCGGATCCGGAGTGGGGCGAGGTGATCAAGGCCATCATCGTCCCCAGGCCGGGCGAGAAGCCGGAAGCGGCCGAGTTGATCGCCTACGCGAAGGCGCGGCTGGCCAGTTACAAGGCCCCGGCGTACTTCGCCTTCGTGAGCGAGCTGCCCCGTAACCCGATGGGCAAGGTGCTGAAGACGGAGCTGCGGAAGCTCTACGGCAAGCCCGGCAACGGCTGACCTCATGTCACAGCCACCCCCGCCCCGGCCGGCGAGCTACCAGGACGCCGGCGTGCAGCCCTCCCCCGGCCTCGGGCGGATGCTGGACGTGCTGCGCGGGACCTTCGGGAACCGGCGAGGCATCGGTGAGCCGCTGCTCGACTTCGGCTACTACGCGAACGTCCTGCGGATCACGGACACGCTCGGGCTTGCGATCTCCACCGACGGCGTCGGTACGAAGCTGCTCGTCGCGGAGATGATGGGGAAGTACGACACCATCGGCATCGACTGCATCGCGATGAACGCGAACGACATCGTCTGCGTCGGGGCGGAGCCGATCGCGATGGTCGACTACGTCGCCGTCGCGCGTCTCGACGAGCAGGTGCTGCGGGAGATCGCGGTAGGGCTGGAGGAGGGGGCGCGCCAGGCCGGCATCACCATCCCCGGCGGGGAGCTGGCGCAGGTCCCGGAGATGCTCCGCGGCCCCGAGGGCGGCGACGGCGGCCTGGATCTCGTGGGGACGTGCGTCGGTACGGTCGAACTGGACCGGATCATCACCGGCGCGCGCATCGAGCCGGGAGACGTCGTCGTCGGCTACGCCAGCAGCGGCATCCACAGCAATGGCCTCACGCTCGCGCGGAAGGTTCTGCTCGACGAGCGCCGGGAGTGGGGCGTGGAGACGCATGTGGCAGAGCTGGGTCGCTGCATCGGGGAGGAGTTGCTGGAGCCGACGCGGATCTACGTGAGGCTGGCGCTGGAGCTGCTGCGCCGCTGCGACGTGCGGGCGCTGATGCACATCACCGGCGACGGCTTCCTGAACCTGCGCCGCGTGGAGGCGAAGGTGGGGTTCGAGATCGAGACGCTCCCGGCGCCGCCGGCCGTGTTCCGCCTGGTGCAGGAAGCGGGCGGCATCGACGTGGCGGAGATGTACCGCGTGTTCAACATGGGCGTCGGGTTCTGCGCTGTCGTGCCGGCGTCGGACGCTGATGGGGCGCTTGCTGCGGGGCGCGAGGTGAGGATCGAGGGGTGGGTGTTGGGGCGGTGTGTCGCGGATGAGGCGCGGACGGTGCGGCTACGGCCGCCGGGGCTCGCCGGCTCCTCCGGCGGGGAGTTCCGGCCCGAGTGAAGTTCTCATGGCTGATGACGAAGGGGCTGGCGGATCTCCGCCCCCCCCCCCCCCCTTCTGCTTCTGCGCGAAGCGGCGTTACGCGGTTACGGCGCTTTCCATGCGCTTGCCGATGGCCCCGGCGACGGCCGCCACCTGGTCCATGGTCTGGGCGAAGGACTCGAAGGTCAGGGACTGGGCCCCGTCCGAGAGGGCGCGCTCGGGCGTGGGGTGCACCTCCAGGATGAGCCCATCCGCGCCGGCGGCGACCATCCCCAGGCAGACGTGGGGGACCAGCCGGGCCTTCCCGGTGCCGTGGCTGGGGTCGGCGACCACCGGCAGGTGGCTCAGTTCCTTCGCCAGCGGGATAGCGTTGATGTCCATGGTGTTCCGCGTGGCCGTCTCGAAGGTGCGGATACCGCGCTCGCAGAGGATCACGTCCTTGTTGCCCTTCGCGAGGATGTATTCCGCCGCGAGCAACCAGTCCTGGATCGACGATGACATGCCACGCTTGAGCAGCACCGGCTTGCCGGCGTTCGCCACCGCCTCGAGCAGGAAGAAGTTCTGGGCGTTGCGGGCGCCGATCTGCATGACGTCGGCGTACCTCGCGACGAGATCCACCGTCGATTCCGACATCACCTCCGTGACGATGGGCAGGCCGGTCTCGGCGCGGGCCGCCGCCAGCAGCTTCAGCCCCTCCTCCTCCAGCCCGCGGAAGCTGTAGGGGGAGGTGCGCGGCTTGAACGCCCCGCCCCGCAGCATCGATGCCCCGGCCGCCTTCACGGCGCGGGCGGTGGCCATCAGTTGCTCCTCGCTCTCGACAGCGCAAGGGCCGGCGATGACGGTTACGGTGCCTTCGCCGAGCTTCACGCCGTTGATGTCGACGATCGTGTCGCTGCCCTTGAACTCGCGGCTGCAGAGCTTGAAGGGGGTGCTGATGGGTACCGTGCCCTCGACGCCGGCCATCGTCTCGATGTCGTCGGCCAGTTCCGGATGCATCCGGTCCAGCCCGACCACCCCGATCACCGTGCGTTCGACGCCGACGATCGAGTGGCCGTTCAGGCCGGCCTCTTTGATGCGATTCATTACGTCCTCGAATTGCTCGGAGCTGTGCCCCGGTTTCATGATCACCATCATCGGTCGATCCTCCTCCATCCGCTATGCGGAGAGCTTGTCCCTCGGAGCGCCGGCTCAGTCTGCCCGGCGGGAAACGTCGGGCCGGAGCACCTGCGCCCCGCGAAGATACACGAACTGGAGCTCTCCCGGGGCCTTCGTGGTGTTCACGTGCATCAGAATGCGCAGACACATCGGCAGGCTGCCGGGGACCTCCATCTCGTGCGTGCACATGAGGGCGATATCCGTCCACCCCATGTGCTCGCGGGCCGCCACGGCGGGAAAGTCGGCGTTGACGTCGGGCGTGGTCGAGAAGAACACGCTGGCGACGTCTTCACGGCGGACATCGTTGGCGTCGATGAGCGCGGTGAGCAGTTCGAGAGTGGCTTCGAGGATGGCTTCGCGGGTGTTGGCGTCGACTGTTGTCGCGCCGCGGATGCCCCGCAACCGCATCCCCTCGCTGGTGCTCACGTGCGCCCTGCCGTCCGCCGTGTGGGTCTCCCGCCGGGGCGGGCTACCGGCGTCCAAACGCGCCGGCCGAGGGACCATAGGCGCGGCCATCGGGAGCCCAGGCGCCGGCCGCGGAGGACCCGCAGCCGCGAGAAGCCCCGGAGGGGCGCCCCTCGATGGCGTTACGCTTTGGCCTCCGTACGGCCGGTGAGCACCTCAACATAGTTCTTGACTCGCTCCACTCGTTCTTCGTGAGGCGATGACTCCACGATGTCGATCAGCGCGCTGGCGACGATGGCGGCGTCCGCGACGCCGGTCAGCGTCTCTATGTGCTCGCGCTTCGAGATCCCGAACCCGACGGCGAGCGGCAGATCCGTCCGCTCCCGCAGGCGCCGCAGAAACGCCGGCAACTCCTCCGCGAGGGCGCCGCGGGCGCCGGTTATGCCCACCACGCCGACGGAATAGATGAAGCCGCGTGCCCGCTTCAGCACCTCCGCGATCCGCCCCTCGTCCGAGGTCGGGGCCACGAGATAGATCAGGTCCAGCCCGTGGCGGCGGCAGATCGCGAGCGTGCTGTCGGACTCTTCGGGCGGCAGGTCCACGATGATGAACCCGTCGGCCCCGGCCCGCGCCGCGTCCGAGATGAAATGCTCCTCGCCACAGGCGAGGAACGTGTTGAAGTATCCCATAAGGATCAGCGGCACAGCAACCCCCGCCTCGCGGAGGCGGCGGACCATGTCAACGGCGAGGCCGGGGGTGGCGCCGCCCTGGAGGGCGATGTGCGACGACTTCTGGATGGTGGGGCCGTCGGCCAGGGGGTCGCTGAAGGGGATCCCCAGCTCGATGCCGTCCGCCCCCGCCTCCACCATCGCCCGGACGAGGGCGAGGGAGGTCTCGGCGTCCGGGTAGCCGGCGGTCATGAACGGCATGAGGGCGATGCGGTCCTCCGCCCGGGCGCGCGCGAAGGCCTCGTCGATCCGGCTCATTCGGGCCTGCACGTGGTAGCGGCGATAGCGATCACGCCGACGAGGTTGAAGCCGGCGTGCGCCGCGACGGTTGCCAGGAGGTTGCCGCTGCGGTGGTAGGCGAAGGCGAAGATGATGCCGATCGCCGTGAACAGCAGCAGCGTCGGCCAGAGCGTCGGGTTGCCCAGCAGGTGAGACGCGCCGAACAGCGCGCCGCTCGCGGCGATCCCGGCGGCGAGGCCCCAGGTCCGGGCGAGACCGGGCAGGATGAACCCCCGGTAGAAGACCTCCTCGGCGACGGGAGCGAAGAGGACGGCGAGCGCGCTCGTGAGGCCCAGCAAAAGCGGATCGTTGCGGATCTCCACAGGGATCTGGTCGTCGCATTCCTGCTTGAGCCAGTCGATGTTGAAGATCTCGATCGCTCCGCCGTAGATCGTGGCGACCACGAACGCGGCCGCGAGTCCTGCAGCCGCCCAGCCGAGCGTACGCCACGAGGGGCGCCGGAAGCCCAACCTGCCCCACCCGCCGCCGTAGCGGCCGAAGGTGTAGTAGGCCGCGATGCCAACGATCGCGACGTAGACGCCGGTGCTGACGATGATGCCGGCCAGCAGCGTCGACCTCGCCTTCTCGCCGGCGATGGCGTAGAACGGCGCGACGAACGGCAAGGGGCCGAGGAGGATCGCGGCCAGGAAGACGAGCAGCCCGAGGAAGACCTCCCGGCCGCCCCAGGGCGCGCGCTGCCCGGCGACCTCGCCTCCCGTTGTCGGCGGAGTCAACTCTGTCATCGACGTCATGCGCGGGCAGTATGTCGAATGTGCGGGGGAAGTGCGACCAGACCGCCGGCGATCAGAACGGCCTGTACTCCGCGAGCCAGACCATCACGGGGATCAGGGCGAGCGTGAGAAGGCTCAGGACGATCGGGACGTTGTCGTCGAGCAACTCTCGCAGCTCGACCGTGGGTTGGCCCTTCTTCTGCGACTTCAGGGACTCGATCTCCACGCGGTTCAGGGCGTGTCCGAGCAGGGGGATGCAGACGAACAGCACCAGCAGATAGACGACCTCGAGGGCGAGCAGCCAGCCGGTGGTGAAGAAGTTGTAGCCGGCGTCGGCGGCGAGGAAGACGCCCGTCGCGCCGACGGCGATCGTGCCCGGCAGCAGCGCGCTCCGGTGGCCGGAGGTGGCGTTCTGGAACGCCGTGAGCTGGCGGTTCAGGTCGTCTTCCCGCCAGGCGCGCCAGAGGGGGACCATCACCGCCCCGAGGCCCGCCATCATCAGGAAGAGCGAGAGGTAGTGCAGGTAGAGGAGGAGGTCGACGCTGGTCACGCCCCGCCGGCGGCGACCGTCTCGCGCTCGGTGCTGAGCAGCCGGGCGTCCCGCGCGGCCAGCAGCGACTTCGCGGCGCCCACGAAGTCCCGGAACAGCGGCTGCGGCCGGTCGGGCCGGGAGCGGAACTCCGGGTGGAACTGCGAGCCGAGCATGAACGGATGGTCGACGATCTCCGAGATCTCGACGAGCGTGCCGTCGGGGGAGGTGCCGCTGGCGATGAGCCCTGCGGCAGCCAGCTGGTCGCGGTAGGCGTTGTTGAACTCGTAGCGGTGGCGGTGCCGTTCGACGATCTCGTCGACGCCGTAGGCGGCGGCCGCTTTGGTGCCGGGCACGAGCCGGCAGGGGTAGGCGCCGAGGCGCATCGTGCCCCCCTTGTCCTCGATACCCATCTGCTCGCTGAGCAGCGAGATGAGCGGGTGCGGCGTCTGCTGGTTGAACTCCGTCGAGTTGGCGCCGGCGAGCCCCAGGATGTGCCGAGCGTACTCGATCACCATGATCTGCATGCCCAGGCACACGCCCAGGTACGGGATACGGTTCTCGCGCGCGTATCGCGCGGCCTCCAGCTTGCCTTCGATGCCGCGCTCGCCGAAGCCGGGGCAGACGAGGATCCCCTCGCAGTCTTCGAGCAGCGACGCCACCGGCTCCTGCTCCAGCCGCTCCGAGTGCACCCAGCGGATGTCGACCGCCACCTCGTGGGCCACGCCGGCGTGGATCAGCGCTTCTTTGATCGAGAGGTAGGCGTCGTGCAGCTCGACATACTTCCCCACGACGGCGATGCGCACCGTCCCGGTCGGGTTCTGCAGCCGGTCGACAAAGCGGCGCCATTCCGCCAGGTCGCGTTCGGCGGCGTCGAGGTGGAGCAGCTCGATCACGTAGTCCCCCAGCCCCTCATCCTGCAGCGCGATCGGCACCTGGTAGATGCTCGACATCGTGGGCAGCGACACGACGCCGCGCTCGCCGACGTCGCAGAAGAGCGCGATCTTGCGGCGCAGGTCGGGCGTGACCTCGTGGTCGGCGCGGCAGAGGATGACGTCGGGCTGGATGCCGGCGCTGCGCAGCTCGCGGACGGAGTGCTGCGTGGGCTTCGTCTTCAGCTCGTTCGTGGAGCCGACGTGCGGCAGGAAGGTCACGTGGATGGAGAGCGTATCCTCGGGTCGCTCTTCGCGGCGGATCTGGCGGATGGCTTCGAGGAACGGCTGCCCCTCGATGTCGCCGACGGTGCCGCCGACCTCGACGATCACCACCTGCGCCGCCGTCTCGCGGGCGAGGGCGCGGACGCGCGCTTTGATCTCGTTCGTGACGTGGGGGATGGCCTGGATGGTGCCGCCCAGGAACTCGCCCTTGCGCTCCTTCGCGATCACGGCCTGGTAGATCTGGCCGGTGGTGACGGAGCTGGCCTTCGTGAGCTCCTCGTCGATGAAGCGCTCGTAGTGGCCGAGGTCGAGGTCGGTCTCGGCGCCGTCGCTGGTGACGAAGACCTCGCCGTGCTGATACGGCGACATGGTGCCGGGGTCGACGTTGAGGTAGGGGTCGAGCTTCTGGATGGAGACGGAGACGCCGCGGCTCTTGAGGATGCGCCCGAGGGCCGCCGTGGTGATGCCCTTGCCGACGGAGCTGACGACGCCGCCGGTCACGAAAATGTACTTCGCCATATCCCCCTGCGAGGCCCGGGGACGGCCTGTACAAGCAAAATGGCGGCACCACCGGGGTACCGCCCACCAGCATCTTACCGCCGCGGTTTCGGCGCGACAAGGGTGCGCGTCAGGGTGACGGCCAGCATGAGGGTCGCTCCGGCCTCAACCCTCTGCTACGATCCGCTGCCATGACCGAACGCCCGTCCACCGCCCTCCGGAAGATGCTCGACGAGCCCGGCATCATCGTGCTCCCCGGGGCGTACGACGCCCTCTCCGCGAAGCTGGCCGAGCGCGCCGGCTTCCGGGCGATGTTCACCACCGGCTTCGGCTTCAGCGCGTCCGTTCTCGGCGTGCCGGACTTCGGCCTGCTCACCATGTCCGAGACCATGGACCGCGTCCGCCACGTCGTCAGCGCCATCACCGTCCCCCTCGTCGCCGATATGGACACCGGCTACGGCAATCCGCTGAACACTGCCCGCACCGTGCGGGAGTGCGTCGCCGCCGGGGTGGCGGGCATCATCCTGGAGGACCAGGAGTGGCCGAAGAAGTGCGGCCACTTCGAGGGCAAGCGCGTGATCCCGGCCGCAGACCACGCGGCGAAGGTGCGCGCCGCCGCAGACGCCCGCGCGGGCGACGACCTCGTCATCATCGGCCGCACGGACGCCCGGCAGCCGCTGGGCCTGGAAGAGGCCATTCGCCGCGGCAAGCTCTACCGCGACGCCGGCGCCGACATCGTCTTCGTCGAGGCCCCGCGCAGCATCGAGGAGCTGCGGGCGGTCAAGGAGGCGATCCCGGACGCGCCACTCTTCGCCAACATGATCGAGGGCGGGAAGACGCCGCTGCTGAGCTACCAGGAGTTGCAGGACCTGGGCTACAAGATGGTGGTGTTCCCCCTCGCGGCGCTGTTCGCGGCGGCGAAGGCGGTGGCCGCGGTATACGCGGAGCTGTTCGAGAAGAAGACCACGGCAGGCATCACCGGCCAGCTTATGCCGTTCGAGGAGTTCGAGCGGATCGTCGGCGTGCCGGAGCTGCGGGCGATGGAAGAGCGCTACGGCGTCGCCCCGGCGGGAGAGTGACGTGCCTGTCGCGCGGCTGAACGGGATCGAGATCAACTACGAGGTGCACGGCGAGGGCACGCCGCTGGTGCTCGCGCACGGGTACACCGCGTCGCTGGAGATGTGGGGCGACCAGGTGCCGGCGTGGTCGAAGAAGTATCGGGTGGTGGCGTATGACACTCGGGGGCACGGCAAGACGACGGCGCCCGCCGACATGTCCGCCTATACGCTCGCCGGCCACTACGTGCCGGACCAGCTGGCGTTGATGGACCATCTGGGTATCGATACGGCGTACGTGGGCGGGCTGTCGATGGGCGGGATGATCGCGCAGGAGTTCGCGCTGCGGCATCCGGAGCGGGTGAAGGCGCTGCTGCTGCTCGACACCGGCCCCGGCATCGGCGGGGCCATGCGCAACCCGGCGATGCAGGAGCGCTTCGGCAAGATGCGCGAGATGTTCCAGACCGTCGCGCGGACGAAAGGCATGAGCGCGATCATCGAGTCGATGCGGGAGAGTCCGATCGCGTTCCGCGCGATGTCCGGTGCGCCCGTCCCGGACGGCGTGCGCCGCCACATCGAGGGCATGCGCAGGATGAGCGTCGATGGCTTGCTGGGGGCGGGCGCAGCGCTGCAGCAGTGGTCCGGGTCGCTCGATCGCCTGCACGAAATCCGCGTGCCGGCGCTGGTGCTGGTCGGCGACCAGGACAACCTGCTGGAGCCGAGCCGTATCATGCACGGGAAGATCGCGGGCAGCCGCTTCGTGCTGATCCGGGACAGCGGCCACGGGACATCCGTCTGGCGGCCGGAGGCGTGTGCGAAGGGCGTGGTGGACTTCCTGGCGGATGTGGATGCGGGGAAGCCCGTCGCCGGTGAGTTCGTGCTGTAGCGATGCAGATGACGTTCTGGCCGCGCTCGAACGGATCGAAGCAAAAGGACGCAGCGCGCGTCGCGGAACGCTGGGCGACGTACTCCAGCGCGCTGGTGATCACAGCGCATCCGGACGATGCGGAGTTCATCTGCGGCGGGACGATCGCGAAGCTGTGTGACATGGGATGGGACGTGCGGATCTGCGTCGCGACGTCCGGCGACAAGGGCACGCGCGACCCGAACATGCGGCCGCAGGAGCTGGCGGCGATCCGCGAGGAAGAACAGCGGGCCGCGGGCAGGATCCTCGGGCTGCGCGAGTGCATCTTCCTGGGGTATCCGGACGGGTTCCTGTACGAAACGCCGGAGCTGCGCGGTCACGTCGTCAGGCTCATCCGCACGCTGAAACCCGACCTGGTGATCACCTGGGACGGCTTCCGCGCGGGGTTCAACCACAACGATCATCGTGCGATCGGCCGTGTCGTACGCGACGCGCTGTACCCGGCGGCGCACGACCCGCACTACTACCCCGAGCACGCGCGCGAGGGGATCACAGCGCACCGGACGGGGGAGCTGTTGCTTGCCGCGTCGGAGGCGCCTGACTACCATGTCGACATCGGCCCGTATCTCGAGCGGAAGGTCGACGCGATCCTCTGCCACACGAGCCAGATCGAGGCGCGCTCCCGCGACGAGATGATGAAGGGCTGGCGCGAGGCGGGGCAGCGCGACCGGAGCCGGCGCAAGCGCACCGGCTACGACTTCGCCGAGTCGTTCCGCCGCATCGAGTTCCGTCGGCCGGCGCCGACACCTCCGGCGCCGGAGGCGAAGGGCTGAGGGGCGCGGGTGGAAGCGTTCGCCTATAACTGCTTCATCGCCGGGTACGTCGCCTCGCTGGCGGCTGCTGCCGCGTACGTGGCACTCCCGTTCTGGCCGCGCGTGACGTATCGCGTCGCCGAGACCTCCGCCGGCACCAACGTCACCATCGCTGCGAAGGGTGAGCCCCCGGCGTTCCTGGCGCCGTTCGCCACGGGCGCGAGCTGGATCACGCTCGCCGCGCTCACCCTTTCGCTGACGTTCCGCTGGGCAGCGGCGGGACACCCGCCCTACGCGAACATGTACGAGTACACGATCGCCCTGGGGTGGGGCAGCGCGCTCTTCTACACGATCTTCGAGCGGGCGTACGGCCAGCGCTCGATCGGTGCGGTGCTGTTCCCGGGCATCGCGGCGCTGTTCACCGTTTCGCTCGTCTTCTTCCCGGAAGAGGTGACGCCGCTGATCCCGGCACTGCAGGCGAATCGCATCCTCGCTGTGCACGTGGGGATGATGATGCTGTCGTACAGCGCGCTGTCGGTGTCGTTCGGGGCGGCGGTTCTGTACCTGGTGCAGGACGGGAAGCGACGCTTCGCACGGCTGCCCTCGGGGAAGGTGCTGGAGGAGATCGCGCACAAGTCGGTCATGGTGGGCATGCCGATGCTGGCGCTGGGCATCGCGCTGGGGGCGTGGTGGGCGAACTCCGCCTGGGGGCGCTACTGGGGCTGGGACCCGAAGGAGACATCGGCGCTGGTGACGTGGCTGATCTACGCCGGTTACATGCACGCGCGGGGGCTGCGCGGCTGGCGAGGCAAGCGCGCGGCGATGGTGCTGGTGCTCGGCTACGCCGGCGTCCTGTTCACGTACTTCGCGGTGAACCTCTGGGTCTCGGGGCTGCACTCGTACGCCGGAGTCTGAGGCGAAGGACCTCCGCGTGACTCCCCTTTCTGGCCGTTCGAGATGCTGGATGACATCGAATCGGCAGGCACGGCATTGCTCTCGTGACCGGCTCCCGCCGATGATGTAGAAGAGGTTGTTGGCGGTCCGCGAAATTGACACAGGCGTAATCGGCCGCCGCTACAATCGGAGGATGCTGGAGGAGCAGGTCCACGACCTGAAGGCGATTATCGCCGGGAACGACGGGCACAACGCGGCCGACCCTCGCTTCGCGCGCACCGTCGATACGCTGGTGTCCGCCGTCTACGACGACATCGGCGAGATCAAAGAAGCGCCCACACGCGCACTGTTCGACCTGTTCGTCATCAAGGTGCTGTACGTCGGGCGCCATAGCCGGCACTTCGACGTGATCGACTATCTCGGCGGACTGCTGGAACGGTATCTTTACGCGATCGAGATGTTCCCGCCGGACGCGACGGGCCACCCGCAGCCGATGTACTACTCCGACCTCCTCGACGAGGAGAAGATGGCCACGCGGTTCCAGAACATGTTCGAGGCGTACCGGAAGTACGGAGACAACGCGCTCTTCGTGACGGGGATGTTCCCGCAGAGCGTCGGGCGGCGGCGGCCGTCCGGGCGCTCTGCGCTGCGACGGCGGGCGGCGCGCGGGGTCGACGCCGGCTACTACGTGACGACGGGCAAGGCGATGTATCGGATGGCGGCGCGGCACGAGCTGGCGGAGGACACGGAGCAGCGGGGGACGCTGGAGAAGCTGTCGGAGTACTTCGAGGTGTACATGGACGCCCTCAACGAGATGAGCGAGCGGTACATCATGGGCTTCGACATGGAGCTGATCGCGGACAAGATGCTGGACAACTTCAACCGCTACCGCGCGTCCGGCGAGGAGCGGTACCTGACGAACGCCAGGCGCTACGCCGCCATCCTGCACCTCGCCCCGGAGCGCTTCCCGGCGCTGTTCGGCGGCGTCTAGTCATTCGGACCGCTGAGGCAAACCTGGCTTAATCTCGAATGGCAGCGCGAACTCTGTCTCTGCCGGTGCGGGAGCCACGTTCTCCGCCTCCAGCCTGTTGGCCCCCGTCCGTACTAGCAGGAGTTCACCGGACGGCCCGTAGCACTCCTCCCCGGACGGACGGACGAAGCATGTCGCTTCAAGTCCAGCGATTGTCCGCGACTCCCTGTGCAGGCCAGGAATACGCAGCCCCTCACCGGCGCCCGTCTCTACCGCGGCAACGTTGTGTGTCAGTGGGTCGAAGAAGAACAGCCGACCCAAGAAGTCATCGTCAAGCCCGAAACACACGCACGACCGATAATCCTCCGAGTCCTCAACACATCCCGCTTGGACATCGAGCAGTTCTTGCACAACAAGTATATCTTCACGATCGCTTCCGATGACCTGGCGACCAATCTCCTTTCCGAGGTTTGTGCTGCACCAAAAGGTGGGCCCGTCACGCGTGGCGAAGTAGGATACGGAACGATCTTCGTTCGCAGACACGAGGTCGTACCGGGCGCGACTGAAGCCATCCTTGTACCAGACAAGAGAACCATCGAAGGAGCCAAACTCGAACTCGCGATAGCACAAGTGGTACTGCGCCGTGTAACTCGACCTGAAGTAGCGGACTAGCGTGTCGCGATATTCCAGGACGAGCTGGTCGCGTGGGATCGCCATCGGATCGGCAGGCGCACCTCCATGTGATGCTCTTTCCCAGGGTGTCTGGTAAGGGCACTCCTCTGGAGATGAGAGGACCTCGTACGGCGGTTCAAAGTCCGCGTCGGTCACGGTGCGCACACTTCCGGCGACGAGAGTGTATCGCGAGCGCCAGCTGTCGCCCTGAGATTCTGCAGATATGAGTACTCCGTCCTCCCGGAAGCAGAACTCTTGCAGGTTGTACGACCCGCCCAGGCGTATGCAGTGCCCCTCAGCGCGCCCTGAACGCTCGCCATAAACGATGGCGTCGTACGCGTATATGTCAGGAGCGCTTCTGATATTGGCGAGGAGAGGGGGAGAAAGACTCACTTCGTCGGCGGTCGCAAGGGCACCATCATCGTCGAGCTCCGTGTCGATGCAAGCGGACGTGAGGCTAAGCAGCCCCTTGACTTCGGGCAAGTCCTCGGATGCCTCGATGAGCTGGCTTCCCAACAAGGTCCTGAAGTAGCCCCCGATGTCGACGGAACACAAAGCCGCGCGTGCGAATCCGTCCGTGGTTGCAATAGCGGTCACAGAAGACTGCCTACCCTCGACCGATATGGTCGCGTCCATCCGAGCCCGGGTGAGTGCATCCTTGTACCAACGGGCCGTGCCCTGGATTTCACCTCGCTCGGTGTCTGAGCAGAAGACGTATGAAGCGGAGAAGGAAGTTGACTCATAACGCTCCAGCAGCCCGTACAGGACGTCAAGGGAAGCGGCTGGTCGTGGCGTCGGCCGCCTCACGCCAGGCCGCGCGACGGTCGGGATCGAAACATCGCTGCAGTTGAGCCGCTCTGCTGAGTTCTCGTCTGAGCCGTCGCATCCAGCGAGACCTATGACGCTCAACGCGGCCACCAGGGCAACGACCGTAGATCGAAGGGAGGATGGCCTCATGGCAGACAGTCCTACTGGCGCAGGCGCGAGAGGATCCCCTCCAACTCGTCGTCGGAGTGGTAGCGGATGACGATGCGGCCGCCGTTGCGCGTCTTCTGCAGCGACACGCGCGCGCCGAGCGCGTGTCGCAGCTCGTCCTCCACCGCGCGGATATGCGCGTCGGGGCGCTTCGCCTTCGCCGGCTTCAACGGTCGCTTCGGCGAGACCTCCTTCAGCGCCCGGGCGATCCCCTCCACCTCCCGCACCGTCAGCGCGTCAGCGACGATCTTGCGCCAGGCGTCGAGCCGGACGTCGGGGTCTTCGATCGCGAGCAGCGCCCGCGCGTGCCCCTCGGTGATCTGCCCGGAGATCAGGCTGGCGCGGATGTCCTCCGGCAGCGAGAGCAGCCGCAGCGTGTTGGCGACAGCCGTCCGGCTGCGCCCGACGCGCTTCGCGATGGCGTCCTGCGTCATCGCGAACTCGCCGGTGAGGCGCTTGAAGGCGTTCGCCTCTTCGATGGCGTTCAGGTCTTCGCGCTGCAGGTTCTCGACGAGCGCCAGCTCCAGCAGCTCACCCGCCGCTGCTTCCTTCACCACGACGGGCATGCGGTCAAGGCCCGCCATGCGCGCCGCCTGCAGCCGGCGCTCCCCGGCGATCAGCTGATACGTGGAGACGCCGAGGTCCGACGTGGCTTGCGTCACGATCACCGGCTGCAGCACGCCGTGCTCGCGGATGCTGGCCGCGAGCTCCTCCAGCGCTTCCGTGTCGAAGTGGGCGCGGGGCTGGTGGGGGTTCGGCACGATCAGGTCGATGTCGACGGTCTCGATGCCGGGGCTGGCGCCCGCTTTCGGGATGAGCGCCGACAGTCCGCGTCCGAGGGCCTGGCGGTGGGATGAAGTCATACGGGCACCTCCGTGCGTGTCCCTGCGATTAGCTCCTTCGCGAGTTCGTCGTAGGCGCGGGTGGCGCGCGACGAGGGATCGTAGCGTGCGATGGGCAGCCCGTGGCTCGGCGCCTCGCCCAGCCGGACGCTGCGGGGGATCACCGTCTTGAATGTGTTCTTGAAATGCGCGCGAACCTCGGCGGCGACCTGCTGCGAGAGGTTCGTGCGCCCGTCGAACATCGTGAGCAGCAACCCGCGCAGCCGCAGCGTCGAGTTCAGGTTGCGTCGCACCAGCTCCAGTGTGGCGGTGAGCTGGCTCAGCCCCTCCAGGGCCAGGTATTCGCACTGCACCGGTACGATCACCTCGTCGGCGGCGGTGAGGGCGTTGACGGTGAGCAGGCCGAGCGACGGCGGGCAGTCGATGAGGATGTAGTCGTACTGCTTACGTACCGTCTCCAGCGCTCGCTTGAGGCGGTACTCGCGCGCCATCATCGGCACCAGCTCCACCTCTGCACCGGCCAGTGCGGGCGTTGCGGGCGCCAGATCGAGTCCCTCGACGCCGGTGGGCACGACGGCATCGGACACCTGTGCCGCGCCGATGATGACGTCGTAGGTGCTCACGCCCTCGCAGCGCACGCCGAGCCCGGTGCTGGAGTTCGCCTGCGGGTCCGAGTCGAACACGAGCACGCGCTTGTGGCGGGAGGCGAGGGCGGCACCAAGGTTGATCGCCGTGGTCGTCTTGCCCACGCCGCCCTTCTGGTTCGCCAGCGCGATCACGCTCATCGCAGCGCCACCTCCGGGTACTGCTGCAGCCGCTCCTGGATCTGTGCGCGCGAAGGCACCGATGCGATGCCTTCGCCGCCGACGGAGATGCTCGCCGCCGCCGCGCCGAATCGCGCTGCTTCGTGGGGATCGCCGCTCTCGTGCAGGCGCACCAGAAACGCCGTGGCAAAGATGTCGCCGGCGCCCGTGGGGTCGACCTCAGTCTCGGGAAACGCCTCCATTCGCCGCCAGGACCCCTCGGCGTACACGCGCGCGCCACGCCACGACTCCGTCATCGCGACGACAGGCACGTCGCGGGTCCAGTGTGCGAGCACGTCGTCATGCTCGCTGATGTCCTCGTCGGAGGCGAACACTACGTCGACGCCGCGCCAGAACGGCTCCCCATCCCACGCGGTGTGCACGACGCGCTGCTCGGCGTTGACAGCGCGCAGCCAGCCCTGCGCCGACACGCCGACCAGTGCGCTGTCGTCGAACAGCGCTGCGAACGACGGATCAAGCTCACCCAGCACCGGGCCCAGGAGCACGAGTGGCGCCGCGCGCCAGTCCGCCGGCACGTCGCCGGGGAGGATGGGCGCGGCGCGGGCGGAGACGCGCTGGCGGCGACGGCCGAGGCTGTAGACGTTCTCGAAGCTGGTCGTCACGTCCGACGGTGCCACGCGCACCTCCGCGAAGGGCAGCTCGCGCCCGAGATCAAGCCCCGGCCCGGCGCGCGTCACGATGCCGGCGCGCAGGCCCAGCGCGTGCGCTTGCGCGGCCGCGAACGTCACCGTGCCGCCCAGGCGCCAGCCGCCGGGCACCACGTCGCGCACGACGTGACCCACGACCACGAAGTCTGGCGCGCTCATCCGCCTGCGGGCCGGCATCAGCGGCCGGGCTCGATCGAGACCTTACGGTTCTCGCCTTCGCCCTCGCTCGATGTCGATACGTAGCGGTCGTTGGCCAGCGTGATGTGGATGATGCGGCGCTCGTTCGCGGGCATCGGTTCGAGCGTCACCGGACGCCGTGTGCGCTTCACCTGCTCCGCCATCCGTCGGGCGAGCGTTTCGAGCTGTCGCTCGCGGCGCCGACGGTAACCCTCGATGTCGACGGTGAAGTAGAACTTCTCGCCGAGTTGCTTCGTCACCATCATGTTCAGCACGAACTGCAGCGCCGCGAGCGTCTCGCCGCGGCGGCCGATGAGCACGCCGAGATCTTCGCCCTCAACATCGAGCACGGCCTTGGCCATGCCGAGCCCGTCACCGGGCGTCTCGGCGTCGCGGATCGAGACGTCGGCGCGGACGCCCATCAGTTCGAGCATGTGGTCGAGCATGCGCGCCGCGTATTCGGCCTCATCCTCGATGAGTTCGCCCTCTTCATCGTCGTTGTCGCCGACGTCTCGGGCGGGGCGTTGGCCGTCGTCTTCGTCCTCTTCGCCGCCGGGATCGGAGAGGAGCCGCACGCGGACGCGCGCCGGTTCTGAGCCCACGCCGAGGATGCCGCCGCGGCCTTCGCTGAGCACCTTCACGTCGACCTCGTCGCGCTCTGCGCCGAGCTCTTCGAGCGCACTCTCGATCGCTTCGTCGATGGTCTTACCGCTTGCCTCTACGCCTGCCATGTCGCTTCCTTCGCGTGCTCTGGCCGGATGGCGCCGCCACCGGCTCGTTTGCCTCGTCGTCGTTCGTGGTCTCCGGGCGCGGTCCGTCACGGGCGGGCTGCGGGGCAACCGCGAGCGCTTTCGGCTTGCGTTCGGGTTGCGCCGGGGCGGGGTTGAGTGTGAGGAGGCTGCGCCAGTCCATCCGGCGGCCCATGTAGAAGTACTGCAACGCGATGCCGGAGACGTTGGTGATGGCCCAGTAGAGGGCGAGGCCCGCCGGCACCTGCAGGCTGAAGAAACCAAACATAAGCGGCATCATCCACAGCATCATCTGCTGCTGTTGGGCGGCGGTGGAGTTGGCCGTGGCGGCCGTGGGGGCGGGCGTGATCAGCTTCTGCTGTACGTACATAGTGATGCCCACGAACACCGGCAGCACGAGAGAGACGTCGGGCTGGCCGAGGTTCCAGTACAAGAACTGCGTTTGGAGCGGCACCGCCGAGTGGATGAAGCTGATTGGGTACAGCGTCTGCGAGAGCGACACGAGCGACTCAGGGGCCTCGCCGACGCTGACACGGATCACCTGGTACAGCGCGATCCAGATGGGGAACTGCGCGAGCATGGGGAGCAAGCAGCCGAACGGGTTGATGCCGTGCTCGCGGTAGAGGGCCATCATTTCCGTCTGGAGCTTCTTCGGGTCCTTGCCCTTGTACCGCTTCTGCAGCTCCTGGATCTTCGGCTGCATCTCCTGCATCGACTTGGTCTGCTTGTACTGGCGCGCGGTGAGCGGCCAGGTGACGAAGCGCATGAGCACCGTGAAGACGATGATGGCAATGCCGAAATTGCCGCCCGCTGCCCACGCCAGGGCGACCAGCACGTTCGTCATCGGCTCGACGAGAAGGACGTGGAACAGGTCGATGATGAGGTCCATGTGCCTCGCCTGCTAGTCCGGCAGCGGGATGCTTGTGGCCGCAAGGCCACCGGCCGCATCGATGATGTACAGGGTCCGGCTTGTGGGCTTCACGTAGACGTCGCCACCCGCGGTACGGAGATCTGCAAGGATCCGGGTACCCGCTTCGATCGGACCGACCTCGGGCTCGCCCGAACCAAGATCGAGCTTGTAGACGTTGCCATTTCGTCCGGCGACGACCAGCCCGCCGCCAGCCAGCACCGGCGAAGAACGCACTGGCGCGCCCGCGTCGAACGACCAGCGCAGCTCGCCGCTGCCGGCGTCCACAGCGTACACCTTGCCGTCGAGGCTCGCAGCGTAGACGACGCCCTGGTCAACGACGGCATTGGCCCAGAACCAGTTGCCGGCGGAGAAGTGCCAGCGCTCGGCGCCCGTCGCGGCGTCGATCGCATAGAGCTTGTTATCGAACGAGCCGACGTAGACGGTGCCGTCGGCGATCACCGGCCGGGCGCCGATGCCGGCGTCCGCGCCACGGAACTCCCATCGCTCGTTGCCATCGAGGTCGAGGGCGTAGACGGACCCGTCGAACGAGGTGGCGTAGAGGGTGTCCCCCACGAGTGTGGGGGTCGCCCAGACTTCGCCATCGGTCCGGAAGCTCCATCTGCGCTCGCCGCTGTTGGCATCAAGCGCCAGCAGGTCCTTCCCCTTGGTCCCGAGGTAGATCGTTTCGCCGCCCACAGCCACGCCGCCGACGATCTCGTCCCCCACGTCGGCCACCCAGTGGGCGTGACCGGTGAGCGTATCGAGGGCGAACACGGCGCCGCTGAAGTCGGCCACGAAGGCCGTCCTGCCGTCCTCGGAGACGCCAATGTCGCCGTAGAAGGCGTCGAGACCGGATTGCGCATCCCGCTCGAAGCGAGTGGCCGCGTCGAGCCGGGACTTGAGGCGGCTACGGGCGTCGCCATCGGCCGAGGTGGCATCGACCGCCTGCTTGGCCGCATCGATGGTCGAGCCGGACAAGTGGAGGTCGCTCATTCGAGCCTCGACGGTAGCTCGTTGGTCGGACGGGAGATCGACTTCGCCGAGGGCCTCGAGCAGCAGGCCGCGGGCATATTCGCTCAGGGGATAGTCGTCGCGCTCGCGGGCGGGGAAGCGCCAGATGGCGTTGCTGGAGTCATCCTCGAGGGCGTAGAGGCGGTCACGGTGGGCGGCGAGGATGAGGTTCTGGCCGTCGATCCGGACGGGCTGGGCGCCAGCCCAACCGGAGGGTCCGGGGGGCGCCCCGCAGGCGGCGGCGAGCAGCGCCGATCCAGCGCTGATGGCAACGAGCGGGAGGAGCCGGGGCAGCGTGCGGGAGCGGGATGAGATCACTGTTTCACGTGAAACATCAGGCGTGCGATCGCTTGTCTGAGGGCAGCCGGCGCTCAGGCACCGGCTCGACCCCGCCGTCGTTCAGGGGGTTGCAGCGCAACAGCCGCCAGGTGGCCATGGCCGTCCCGCGCAGCAAGCCGTAGGTCTCGATCGCCCCGTAGGCGTAGTGCGAGCAGGTCGGCTGGAAGCGGCAAGCGGGCGGGGCGCCAGGCGACAAACGCCGCTGGTAGAGCCGTATTGCCGCGAGCGCGAGCCTCTTCATCCGTTCGTCTCCTCCGCCGGGGCTGTTTCGATGGCCCCGGCCCGATCCAGGAGTCCCGTCAGCGCGTCCCGTAGCCGCTGGAAGCTGGCCTTCGCAGCCTGCTTCCGGGCTCCTATCACGATGTCCAGCCCCGGCTTTGTCCGGAGCGCCCGGGCCGCTTCCCGGAGCCTGCGCTTCACCCGATTCCGGACCACCGCCCCGCCCACCGCCTTGCCGGCGACGAACCCGAAGCGCGTGACCTCACCCTGGTTGGGGCGGATACGGATAACGAGCAGCTGGTCTCCATGGGTGCGGCCCTGACGGTACGCGGCGGTGAAGTCGAGCCGCCGGCGTAGCCGTTCTTCTCGTCGCATGAGGGGGGCGGCGGACGGTCCTTCCAGCGAAGGCCGTTGGTCGCCGCGTGCCTAGACGACCACCAGGCGCTTGCGGCCCTTGGCGCGGCGCGAGCGGATCACCCGCCGGCCGGCGGCCGTGGCCATCCGGTGCAGGAAGCCGTGGCGGCGCCTTCGGGGGATGCGCTTGGGCTGGTAGGTGCGTTTCGGCACGTCGCCTCTCCCGTCCGAAGGGTCGGTACCCTCCGAAGCGGCGTCAGTATAGGCGTGCCCGCTGAGGCGAACAAGCGTCCGCGGCACGGCCCGGAGGTCACAGCGGTGCGAACGCATCATGCAACGTAGGAAGGGAACAACGAGCGGTGGCGGGGACGAGGGGCTCAGCTGACCTCGAGGGGCTCGACGCCGCGGGTGCGGGGGCGGCCGTTCGCGGGCTTCTCGACGCCGCCATGCGGCTGTAGCAGCGCCGCCGCCCGCTCGCACAGCTCGTCGCAGATCCGCGCGTCCGGCAGCGACAGCTCGATGCGGTCGTCGGCGCGCGTGTGCACGAAGAGCCGGATGTGTCCGTCGCCCGGGAACTCTCCGAGCATCTCGATCAGCGCGTCGATGCGGGCTGTGCCGGCCTCCTCGTCGTCGGGTTCATGAAGGAACAGGCGCAGCGCGGGCGGTTCAGACGGGCTGTCCGGTTCCGATGAGTCGGAGGCTCGAGGGTGGAGCGCTGATGGTGAGGGAGCCCCGTTGCCATTGCGCTTCGGTTGCGGCCTGTCTTTCGTGCCGCCGTTGCCGCCCAACGGAGCATCGCCGGGGGCGTCGTGCCGGCGCACGTCGAGGACGCTTGCGGCGGGTGCGCCGCGGAGGGCGTCGGTGAGCCAGTCGGGCACCTCGAAGCGCTCATGGCTGAGCGAGCCGTCGGCCGCCTGCACCAGCGACGCGCGCTGCACGCTCACCTGCAGCCGGTCGTTCCGCTCGCGTACGCGCGCCTGCATCAGCAGGATGTTCCCGGGCAGCCACAGGTCGCGCGTCGGCTCGTAGACGTCCGGCCACACGGTGACTTCCAGGCTGCCGGACAGATCCTCGATTGTGACGGACAGAAACGCGCGGTTCGCTTTCGTCAGGCGCGTACGGGCGTCGTTGATCATTCCCGCGATCACCACCTCGCGGCCGTCCATCTCGTCGGTGATCTCGCTGACAAGCGCCGACGTGTGCTTGGCGAGCGTGACGGCAGCGCTGGAGAACGGGTGCGCGGAGACGTAGACCCCGAGCAGCTCCTTCTCCCACGCCAGCTGCTCCGCCTTCGTCGCTTCGGCGTGGGCCAGCTCGAGCGCGGGGAGCGGCGTGGCGACGTTGTCGCCGAAGAGGTCGAACATCGACGATTGCCCCGTCTCCTTGAGCTTCGCCTCGCGCTGTGCGAGCGACACGATGCGGTCGACGTTCGCGAGCAGCGTGCCGCGATCGCCCAGCGCGTCGAGCGCACCGGCCTTCACCAGCGACTCCAGCGCGCGCTTGTTCATCGCCTTCGGGTCGACGCGCTTCGTGAAGTCTTCGATGCCGGCGAATGCTCCGCCGTCAGCGCGGGCCTCGACGACGGCTTCGGCGGCGCCCTCACCCACGTTCTTCACCGTGGCCAGCCCGAAGCGGATCACCGGCGCGCCGTCCTCCTCCCGCAGCTCGAAGTTCACGCCGCTCGTGTTCACATCCGGCGGACGCACGTCGAGGCCGAGGCGCACGCATTCGGCGACGGCCTGCGCGATGCGTTCGTGCGTGCCGGCGCTGGTGAGGACAGCCGTCATGTACTCGTGCGGGTAGTTCGCCTTCAGGTACGCCGTCTGGTATGCGATCGTCCCGTAGACGGCGGAGTGCGCGCGGTTGAAGGCGTAGCCGGCGAACGGCTCGATGAGGTCGAAGATGGATGCTGCTTCCTCGCGGGAGTAGCCGTTCTTCGTCGCGGCGTCGATGAACTTCTCCCCCTCCGCCTGCATCAGCTCGCGCACCTTCTTGGACATCGCCTTGCGGATGGCGTCTGCGTCCTTCAGCGAGTAGCCCGCGAACTTCTGCAACACCAGCAGCACCTGGTCCTGGTAGACGATGACGCCGTAGGTCTCGTCGAGGATCTCGCCCAGGTCCGGGTGCGGGTACTGGACGAGCGACCGGTCGTGCTTCGAGCGGCAGTAGGCGCCGATGTGCTGCATGGGGCCCGGGCGGTAGAGCGCGACGAGCGCCATCAGCTCGGCGACGCCGTCGGGCCGCAGCTCCTGGATGGAACGGCGCATGCCAGGCGACTCCAGCTGGAACACGCCGAAGGTGTCGCCGGCGCTGAGCATATCGAACGTCTTCGCGTCGCCGTCGGGGAGCGCGTGCAGGTCGATGGTGACGCCCTTCGTGCGCTCGATGATCTCGACGGCGCGGACGAGGATGGTGAGGTTGGCCAGCCCCAGGAAGTCCATCTTCAACAGGCCGATCTCGGCGACCTGGTCCATCGCGTACTGGGTGGTGGGGATCGACGATTCGTCGCCGCGGGTGGGGCGCTGGAGCGGCACGTGCTCCGCGAGGGGCTCCCGCGAAATAACGACGCCGGCGGCGTGGGTGCTGGCGTGCCGCGCCACCCCCTCCAGCCGCCGGGCGGTGTCGATGAGCTTGCTTACCTGGGTGTCGGTCTCGTAGAGCCCCGCCAGCTCCGGCGATTCCTCCAGCGCCCGCTCGAGGGTCATCTGGAGAGCGTTCGGCACCAGCCGGGCGACCCGGTCGACCTCGCCGTAGCCCATCCCCAGCGCCCGGCCAGTGTCCCGGATGGCCGCCTTCGCACCCATGGTCCCGAAGGTGATGATCTGGGCCACCCGGTCGTAGCCGTACTTCCCGGCGACGTAATGGATCACCTCGTCGCGGCGGTCGTCGGGGATGTCCAGGTCCACGTCCGGTGGCTCCTTGCGGTCGACATGGAGGAAGCGCTCGAAGACCAGCTTCGTCGCCAGCGGGTCGATGAACGTCACGTCGAGCGCGTAGAGGATGATGCTGGCCGCCGCCGACCCCCGCACGCCGAGCATGATCTTGCTGCGCTTGCAGAACTGCGCGATGTCGTGCACGACGAGGAAGTAGTTGGTGAAGCCCGTCCGCTCGACGACTTCCAGCTCGTAGCGCAGGCGCTCGCGCACCTCGTCCGTCGCGAAGGGGTAGCGGCCGTTCAGCCCTTCGCGCGCGAGCTGCGTCAGGTGCTCGTGCGCGTTGAGGCCGGACGGCACCTCCGGCTCCGGCAGGTGCAGCCGCCCGAACTCGATCTGCAGGTCACACTGGCCGGCGACGAGCTGCGTGTTGGTGACGGCCTCGGGCAGTTCCGGGAAGAGCGCGAGCATCTCCTCTTCTGACTTGATGTAGTAAGAGTCGTCGTTCATCTTCAGCTGGCGCTTCGCGTCGTCGACGGTGCTGTTCGTGCCGATGCAGAGCAGCACGTCGTGGATCGGCGCGTCCTCGCGCATGGTGTAGTGCGAGTCGTTCGTCGCGACGATCGGGATGCCCGTCGCGCGCGACAGGTCCGTGAGGCCGCGCAACACGCGCTCGTTCTGCGAGTTGATCTCCGGCTCGTCGTGCTGCATCGCCTCCAGGTAGAAGCCGTCGAAGATATCGGAGAAGAAGCCGGCGAGCTGCCTCGCGTCGTCATGGCGCTCTTCAGACAGCAGGCGGAACATCTCGCCGGAGGGGCAGCCGCTGAGGGCAATGATGCCCTTCCCGTACTCAGTCAGCAGCTCCTTGTCCATGCGCGGCTTGTAGTAGAAGCCCTCGAGGTGCGAGCGGGTGCTGAGCTGGAGGAGGTTCCGGTACCCCTGCTCGTCTTTTGCCAGAAGGGTCAAGTGGTAGTAGTTATTCGCACGCGAGTCGGATTTCTTGAGTCGGGAATCTGGCGCGATGTACGCCTCGATGCCGATGATGGGCTTTATGCCTCGCGCGCGAGCTTCCCGATAGAAGTCGATCGCCCCGTACAGTGCCCCGTGGTCGGTCATGGCCACCGCCGTCTGGCCGAGCGCCGCGACGCGATCCATGACGTCGGGGATGCGGCTCAGCCCGTCGAGGAGGCTGTACTCCGTGTGCAGGTGCAGGTGCGTAAACATGGCTGTGGGACTCTCCCGGCCATGCTAGCAGAGGCGATCGCGAGGCGGTGGCGGTTATGTCGCAGCGCCGCGGAAGTTGCCGCCGTCTCTACTTCGCGCGCCAGACTCTCGGCGGTTCCTGCGTCATTACGTTGTTCAGCCCGTACAGCTCGATGCGCCACGGCGTGAGCTTCAGCAGCCCGTACGTCGGATCGTCGACACCGCCCTGCCAGATGATCTGCGGATCGTAGCCGTAGGGCGGCGCCGTCGACTTGTACAGCTCCCAGATCCGCCGCTTCTCCGCCGGATCGTCGACCCACTCCGCAGTCGCGTCGACGTAGACCTGCTGGTGCTGCTGGTCCCAGTACGAGAGCGAGACGTGCGGGTTGTGCACCAGGTGCTTCTCTTTGTGCGAGTGGCGCCCGGTGGCGATCCAGCCCAGCGTCCCTTCCCAGATCGGGTGCAGCAGGCGCTGCCGCGGGCGCCCCTTGCGGTCGACGGTGGCCACACTGCACCAGACGATACGGCTGACGCGCGCGTTGAAGTCTGGTTCGATCTCGGCGAAGGCTGCCACGTCCATGGTGTCGTCTCTCCGATCAACCGTCCTGTGCGGCGGCAGCGGCAAGGCCCTGGAAGATCTCCGGCGGCGTGGTGCCGGAGACGAGGCTCGTCGTCAGTTCGTACATCGGCAGGGCCGCTTCATCGCGCTTCGCCTGGTAGCCACTGAGCGCCTGTTCGAGCGGCTCGCGTCCGGCGAAGCCGTCGTCGATGGCGTCGGCGAGCAGCTCGGCGTCGCGGAAGCAGTCCATGATGCCGAGGCCGGTGACCGGGTCCTTGTGGTAGCCAGCGTCGCCGACGAGGGCCCAGCCGGGGCCGTAGGGCTTCTTGAAGAAGTTGGGCACGTCGGCGGTGCCAATCCAGCGCTCCTCGCGCTTGCCGGCGCGGACGCGCTGCGCCATGTCGGCGGAGATCAGGTCAAGGTAGCGGTAGAAGTTCCCTTCGATGTCGCTGCGGAACTCGTCGAACTTCTCGTTCGCCTGGCCGACGGCGATGCAGGCCAGGCCGTCGTTCGTGGGGAAGGCGAGGCAGCCGCCGTTCTCGCCCAGGAACAGCTCGGCGCCATCCAGGTGGACGTTGCTGAAGTAGGAGTAGTACGCGCAGCTCAGCGACGGCTTCTCGTTGTACGCCGGCGCGTTCACGGCCCTGGCGACGGTGGAGTGCATGCCATCGGCGCCGATGGTGATCTTCGCGCGCTCCTCCACGTCTGTGCCGGCGGTCTTGTCGCGCCCGCGCACCCCGACCACCGTATCGCCCTCGAACAGCAGCTCCTTCACGGAGAAGCCCTCGCGCACCTCCGCGCCGGCCTCGCGGGCGGCGTCGACGAGGATCTTGTCGAGCACGGTGCGGCGCGGACAGTACGCGACGACGCCCTGCAACTCCGGCGGCAGGGGAGGGCTGACGGCCACGTCGCCGATGTGGAAGATGGTCTTCGGTATGGGCGGGCAGTTCGTCGCCTTCACCGCGTCGAGGAGACCCCATTTCTCGAGCTGTACGACGCCCTGCAGCTGGATGAAGTGCGTCGACATGATGTCGCTGGGGAAGGTGTCGCGGTCCAGGACGAGCACGCGGTGGCCCTTGCGGGCGAGCAGCATGGCGGTGGGTGAGCCGGCGCAGCGGGCGCCGACGACGATCGCGTCGTACATGAAGATGACTCCTCTCGCTACGTGTCGATCACTTCGCGCGATGCGTCGCGCGCGGGGTCGTGTTCGGGCAGCACGTCGGCGACCCAGTCGCCGGCCTTCCAGCTCGGTACCGGCGTCTCGCACTCGGACTTCGGCACGAAGCGCGAGCGCGCGACGAGCTGGTACTTGTGGATGTAGCGCGGGCAGTTCGGGAAGACTTCGCGCACGCGCACGCGGACGATGAACTGCGCCTCCGGATACTCCGCCATCAGCGGGTCGTCGTCGTCGATCGAAGCCTCGCCGTTGATGCGCATCCGGTGCTGGTGCTCGAAGTCGATGAACAGCATGCCGACGTGCGGGTTCGCTACGACGTTTCCCATCGAGAGGTACATGCCGTTGCCGTCGTAATTCGGGAAGGCGACGGTATGCTCGTCGACGGCGCGGACGAAGCCCGGCTCGCCGCCCTTGTAGGAGCAGTTGGGCCGGCCCTGGTCGTCGGCCGTTGCCAGGAAGAACATGTCCATCCGCTCGATGAACTCCCTGTCGTGCGGGGCGATCACGTCGTGGACGACGGTCTCGTCGAGCCGGTCGGCGAGGCGGCGGGTGTCGAAGCGGTCCTGCAGCTGACGGTTGCCTTCGTGGAACGTCGCGGACATGGGTGAGCCTCCGATGCCGCGATCTCGCTTCGATGCGGCGATCGGTACCGTAGAGGGCGCTCCGGTGCGCTGTCAATGCTTTGTGGGAGGGGATCGCTGCGGAAACCGCAGTGAGCGGCGGTCAGGCCTCGGCGTAGCGGTGGGCGGAGGCCTGGAACGCCTGTCCGGGGCCCACGAACCGCGCGAAGACGCCCCACATCATGACCCCCAGGAAGAACATCTGCGCGTCCTGGAACCAGAGGATGGCGCGGAACGTGCTCCAGTCGACGTAGTGCCGGCCGTCGAGCGTGGTGATGTCGGAGGTGCTGGCGAGGTAGACGGGGGCGGTGATGCGCGCCAACCCGACGAGCAGCGCCCAGAAGGCCGCCCAGCGCGTGCTGCCGTCGGGGCTGAAGAGCCAGACGGCCGCCGCCAGATTCAGCAGATACGGGATCATCGAGGCGAGGAGGTCGTCGCGGAGCACCCAGGAGGCGCCGTACGCCACCCCCAGCTCGGCCCCGGTGTGCGTCTGCATGCCCAGTTCGGCGTAGATTGCCACCGGCACGCCCACTGCCCAGGAGAGCGTGATCCAGGCGAACGGCATGTACCAGCGGTGCACGAATTCCCAGTTGCCCACGGAAGCTATCGTATGTGGGCTCCCCTACGCCGCCTATCAGGGAACGCCCTCGATTTCGAGGCGGCACGCGGCTCGGTGGGTCAGCTGGAGGCTGGATGTTGGATGTTGGAGGCTGGAAGGGTTTGAGGGCTGGAGGCTGAAGGCTGGACGGGTCGGTTGTCGCTTACCCGCGCGGCGCTAGACTGGATCCCGCATCCCGAAAAGCCATCGCACATCCACGAAGGAGTCGCATCATGTCCCGACAGCGAAGCATCGTCCCCTCGACCGTTGCCCGCGCCCTCCGCGCCCTCGACCGCATCGCCCGGCCGGCGACCGCGCACGCCCACTGCGATATTCCCTGCGGCATCTACGACCCGCACCTGGCGCAGATCGGCGCCCTCACCGTCATCCGCATGAACCAGCTCATCGACGGGCTGCAGGCCGACGACGCGGCGGCACGGAACTCCTTCTCCCGCTACGTGACGGTGAAGGAGGAGCACGCGGAGCTGGTGAAGCGCGAGGTGCGCATCATCTGGGGCGACTACTTCAAGCCGGAGCACGCGGAGAAGCACAAGGACCTGCACGCGACCACGTGGAACATCATGAAGCTCGCGAGCCAGGCGCGGCAGCAAGTGAACATGGACGTGGCCCAGAACCTGCTCGCCGAGGTGCAGAAGTTCGCCGAGGCCTTCTGGGACACGAAGGGCGTCGCCACCAAGCGCCAGCCCTCGAACCAGGCGGTGGGCGGCGAGCTGGTGGTGCCGGCGTAGCCTCGTCCGCTCCGCCGCTGCTGGCGGTGGTGCGCGGCGTGCTGCGCGCTGCCGCTGCGCTGTCGCCGGTGTCGCGCTACGCCGTCGAGGGGCCGAGCATGGAGCCGGCGTACCATTCCGGCGACCGCGTGCTCGTCGACCGGGTGACGTTCCGGCTGCGCCCGCCCCGGCCTGGCGACGTCGTCGTGCTGCGGGATCGCGAGCAGCGCGATCGCTTCCTGCTGAAACGTGTCGCGGGGCCGCCTGAGGGCACGCCGCCCGGCGGTCTCTGGGTCCTCGGCGACAACGCCGCCGAGAGCCGCGACTCCCGCGCCTTCGGTCCGGTGCGCCGAAGGGACATCGTCGGTCGCGCGTGGCTGAAATACTGAGATGAAGTGGCGTCCAGACCTCTACGACCTGCTCTTCCGCGATAAGGACTACGCCGGCGAGGCGGCGCGTCTGCGCGAGATCATCGAGGCGCGCAACCCGGGCGCCCGCACGCTGCTCGACGTGGCCTGCGGGACCGGCCGGCACCTGGAGCACCTGCGCCGCTGGTATGACGTCGAGGGCGCCGACGCGTCGCCGGAGATGCTGGAGGCGGCGGCCGGGCGGGTGCCGGGCGTGACGCTGCACCACGGCGACATGGCGCGCTTCCGCCTCGGCCGCCGGTTCGATGTGATCACCTGCCTATTCTCCGCCATCGCCCACATGCGGACGGTGCCGCGCCTGCGGCGCGCGATCGCGAACATCGCGCGCCATCTCGCACCCGGCGGCGTGCTGATCGTTGAGCCCTGGGACAGCCCCGATGGCTGGGATCCGGACACGCCGCCATGGGTGGAGGTGGTGGAGGACGGCCCGCGGCGCCTCGTGTGCATGGAGACGTCGGTGCTGGAGCCGGGGCCGGTCTGGCGTCAGGAGACGCACTTCCTGCTGTTTGAGAACGGGCGTATCGAGCACGTGCGAGAGGTCACCCGCGTGGGCGCCTTCACCGACGAAGAGCAGCTGGCGGCGTTCCGCGATGCCGGCCTCGACGCCGAGCATGATCCGCGCGGTCTCATTGGGCGGGGGCTGTACGTCGGCGTAAGGCGCGCATAGCAGCATCCTCTGGGGATCACACATACTTCCCGCCATGGAGCAGCAGATCGGCTACTGCACGACGACCGACGGCGTGCGCATCGCGTACGCGACGTATGGCAACGACGATGCACCGCCGCTCTTCTACCTGCCCGACATTCCCAATCAGGAAGCGACCTGGGCGTCTCCCCGCGGGCGGGCGTTCTTTCTGGAGCTCGCGCGGCATCGAAGGCTGATCACGAGCGACCCACGAGGATATGGCGCGTCACAGCGTGGAACCGACAGCTATCGCCCCGACCAGGTGAGTGACACGCTCGCTGTTATCGATCATCTGCGCATCGATCGCTGCGAGTTGATCGCGGGAGGTTGGGTACCCAGCACGAGGGCGATCCTGTACTCCGGCGCTCACCCGGAACGAGTCTCGAAGCTCGTGTTGTGCAGTCCGAGGGTCGCCTCATCGGCGACGGTCGTGGCTACGGCGGACACCGTCCGGGCGTCCTATCCGATCTTTCTGCGGTCTCTGGCGACACTATTTTTCCCAAGCGGCCCGCCGGAGGTGCAGCGGTGGTTCTCCACGGCCACTCGCGCGTCGGTGAACGCTGAGGTATTCGCGGCGAGCATCGCGTGGACGTACGATCTGGCGCCGATCCTGCCGCGTCTCGCGGCGCCGGTTCTGATCTTTCACCGCAAGCGATCGCAGGTCTCCGACCTCACGCAGGCACGGTCGGTCGCATCGTTGATCCCTGACGCCCGGCTGGTGGTGCTCGACGGCGACGCGGGGGCGCTGTACTGGGACTACGAGCAATTCATCGACACCCTGTACGACTTCCTCGGGATTGGTAGCGAGTCTCAGGCAGTGGCCCTTCCTTCGGGCACCGCCGTCGTCCTCTTCACGGACATCGCCGACTCTACGGCGCTGACCGAGCGCATGGGTGACGCCGCATTCCGCGCGCTATCGCGAACAATCGACGATCGCGTCCGCACAACGGTGCGCGAGCACGGCGGCACTCCCGTAGAAGGCAAAGTGCTCGGGGATGGCGTGATGGGCGTGTTCACGTCGGCGGCGCAGGCGATTGCGGCAGCGCGTCAGTGCGTCGCGCTCGGCCAGGATCTGCCGATGCACATCGGCCTGCACGCCGGTGACGTGACCAGCGAGGGAACGAACATCTACGGTGGGGCGGTGAACATCGCGTCGCGCATCTGCGGGCTGTGTGCGCCGGGCGAGATATTGGTCTCCGCTACCGTGCGTGACCTCGCACGCACCTCCGCGGGCGTGACATTCGAGGACCGCGGCGAGCACGCGCTGAAGGGGATCGCGCATCCGGTTCGGGTGTTCGCGGTGAGGGGGTCGTGACGGACCCGTCACGACCCGGAACCTCCCGGTGGGCGCGTGCGCATGTGGGTGACGAAGGGGCAGCAGGAGACACGAGCGTGGGAGACGCAACATGTTAGACCTACACGCAGCCGTACATCGATGGATGTTGCGCACGCATCGACGCGGACCTCGCCGCGTTCAGGAAGTATCTGTGAGCTGAGAGGCGGCGCAGGGGGCGCCCTGCTGAGCAATGTCAGCCACAGTGGCAAGTACTGCTAACCTAATGTCATGAAGGCGCTCCAGGCCGTGTTCTTCGATCTCGATCAGACCCTCCTTGACGGCAGCGGCAGTCGAGAGGCGATCCGGCGGACGTGCACCAACATTGCCGCTTCCCGGTCAGCTCTGAGCGCTGCTCAGTTGCTGGAGGCGAACACCGAAGTCTGGCAGCGTTACTGGCCAGAGGTCGAGAACAAGTGGACGCTCGGCGCTTTGGACGGTAGGGCTATGAGCCTTGAGGCATGGCGCCGGACGCTCCGTGCGTGCGGGTGCGACGACGAATCTCTCGCGCTACACGCAAGAGACATGCACTGGCGGAATGGGCGCGAGGCGCTTCGCCTGTTCGACGATGCACGGGAGTTGCTTACCCTGCTGCGGGACCGGGTGGTATGTGCTCTGATCACGAACGGTGCTTCCGATACCCAACGTGAGGCGCTGCGGGCTCTGGGCATCGAGGATTACTTTGGCGCAGTCGTGATCTCCGGGGAGCTCGGTGCAGCCAAACCCGATGCATCTGTCTTTCGCGTCGCCCTCGACAAGCTCGGCGTCGAGCCGGAGGCCGTGTGGCACGTCGGCGACAGTCTGATGACCGACGTCGCCGGCGCCACGGCGGCCAACTTGACGGCTGTCTGGCTCAACAGGGGAGGTGTTCCGAGAAGGGAATGCGACCCTCGGCCAGACTACGAGATTCGCTCTCTGGCCGAACTGGCTCCCCTGCTGTCGGCAACGGGGATGGCTGAAACATGACTCCCGCGACTCGGACCGCCACCCTGCGAGATCCGCTCGGTACCCGCCGTTCGTCCGCCATGCTGCCCGCGTCCGGCCATGGCGGACTCCGCGTCGGTCGGTCGTAGCTCAGCGGTAGAGCAGCTGTTTCGTGAGCCTCTCGCCCGCGAGCGCCGTGCTCCAGACGTGCAACCCCGCACAAAAGCCGCACAGCTATCTGGTGATCGGAACAGGTGCTCTCGGCCCTGCTTCCTGCCGATCTCGCATACTTCGGGCATGGATGACGCAGGACAAGGTCGACGTGGCCTTCGCGCCAAGCCCTCTTCTGAGCTCTTTCATGTACTGCGTGAGCGCTACGGACTCGACGCAGAAGGTGCCACCGACCTCGGAGGCTCGTCGAATCTCAACCTTCTCATTGCCGGGAGGTGGGTCGCCAGAGTCTACCGGCCGTACGTTACGGCCGCGCGGCTCGCGGATATCAACCGCGTCCGCGAGGCGATCAGGGCGGGCGATGTGCCATCCGCCGAAGTGATTCCAACAGGTGACGGCGAGCCATGGACGATGGCCGGTGATCGACTCGTCGAGGTGGAGCGCTACGTGACGAGCGACGCCCGCATGAATTCCTGGGAGCGCCTCGAGGACGGTCTGCCAACGCTAGGACGCATCCACAGCCTGCTGGCACCCGTCGTCGTGGGTCCGGCAGGGAAGACACCTCTCTTCGTGAATCACGTCGAGTCGCACGAGGCAATCGAATGGACATCCCGAGGTGCGGACCGCATCCGCAGTTGGAGATCGACCGCAGCCGAAAGACGGCTGGCGGCCCTCGCGGAGGAACTTGCAGAGTTGGTCTGGGCGGCAGAGCGCGATGCTGTCGCCGACACACCCCGCCAGCTTGTGCACGGGGACTTCTGGGACAACAACGTACTCTTCCACCGCGGCCGCCTGGTGTTAGTCACCGACTTCGACTTCATGGGCGAGAGACCGCGCATCGACGACCTCGCCCTGACACTGTACTACACGAACTCGACCTTCGCGGGCGATTCGCTTTCGGACGACCGCATCCGCGTCCTGCGCCGGCTGGTTGACGCTTACGAGAGCGGGTTGGATGAACCGCTCACGACCAACGAGCGGGAAGCCCTGCCCCTTGCCATCGCGAGACAGCCGCTCTGGGCAGTGGGGAAGTGGCTGGCGCTGTTGGACGCCGAGGAAGCCGCGCGCGGCCTTGCGGCTGAGATGGCATCCGACGTGTTGTGGGCGCTCGCCTTGATCCGTGATCGGCAGCGCTGGCAGACGGCATTTGCCTGACCTTGACCAATGACCACGACCCTCCTGGCGTCGCGAATGCGCGGACTGTCACTGGCGTCCTGGTCGAGGAATGCGGCGTGTGTGCGGCTAGCCGTTGTCCGCCGGGCGTTCTCGTCAGCGGCACGCGCGGCGCGTTCATCGTAGACCGTTCCAACCCACTCCAAGCTCGAATCTCCAGCCTCCCGCATTTGGCCCCGCGCCACCGCAATCCGATACCCTGCCAACGTCCGCCTCGGCGGACTTCGTTATCGCGGGCGTAGCTTAGCGGTAGCTGTTTCGTAACCCTCCCCATACCGAGCGCTGTGCTTCAGACGCAAGCGCCGGCCGTTCACGGCACAGTTATCTGGTGAACGGGCGAGGTGCGCACCATGGCCAAACTGATCTACTCCGCGATCACGTCGCTCGACGGATACGTCGCTGACGCGGACGGGAACTTCGACTGGGCCGCGCCCGACGAAGAGCTGCACACTTTCGCCAACGACCTCGAACGGTCGATCGGCACGCACCTCTACGGGCGCCGCATGTATGAGACGATGGTGTACTGGGAAGGGCCGCCCGGCATTGAGCAGGCGCCTCCGTTCATCCGCGATTACGCGAAGATCTGGCAAGCGGCAGACAAGATCGTGTACTCGAAGGCGCTCGTCGGCGTGTCGAGCGCGAGGACGCAGCTGGAACGAAACTTCGACGCGAACGCCGTCCGCGAGATGAAGGCGCAAGCCAAACGCGATCTCACCATTGCCGGGCCGCACCTCGCCGCGCAGGCGCTCAGGGCAGGACTGGTTGATGAGTGCCACCTCTTCGTCGCACCGATCATCGTCGGTGGCGGCAACGCCGCCCTGCCGGACAACTTACGCCTGAAGCTCGAACTGCTCGATGAGCGGCGCTTCCGCTGCGGTGTCGTCCACCTTCACCACCGTGTCACCGCGTGAGTGAGCAGGCGACTCCGCACGTCCTCGCGGCGCATGATGGCGGTCATCTCATGCAGCTCTGCACGTTAGCGACGTCCAACCTCGATCGTATACACTGGCGCGGCCCGCGCACGAGCGCGGCATTTCACCGCCCGCCGGCGTAGCTCAGCGGTTGAGCAGCTGTTTCGCAAGCCTCGCTGCACCAAGCGCTGTGCTACAGAGGTGAACCCTCCACCCAGAACGACACAGTTATCTGTTCTCCCACTCACGGCGTTGACACGCGACGATTTGTCGCCGACTGACTTGATTCAGGTGTCCCCTTGAGGCAGGTCGGCGTTATGCTAGTCGCGATTCCGCAGCCGTTTGGACGCGGCGACACAAGAGAAGGAGCGGTCGATGCGAAGAGTGGTCACGGGGATGACGGCGGCGGGCAAGTCGGTGTTCGTCAACGACGGCGCGGCGGAGCCAATCACCGTCGCGATGGTGCCCGGCGTCGAGTGGTACGAAATCTGGGGCGGCGATGCGGTCCCCCGGCTACCTTCGGACGGCAGCCCGCCCGAGGCGCAAGCCTACTTTCCGCCAGCGTCAGGGTTCCGTTTCGGATTCTTCACGGTGCCGCCAGCCGGGATGGCGCCGCCCGCTGACCTGGACATGGACGCCGCCGTGGCCGAGGTCAACGAGAAGCTGCCGGGCCTGTTGGAGGTGCAGGAGGCCGACAACCCGGGCATGCATCGCACGGACACCATCGACTACATCGTCGTGATGTCCGGCGAAGTGTCGCTCGAACTGGATGACGGTAAGGTGGTCGACCTTCGCCCGGGCGACTGCGTCGTCCAGAACGGCACGCGGCACGCCTGGCGCAACACCTCGAACGCGCCATGCTTCATGGCGTACGCGATTGTTGGGGCACGAAGGACGTGATACTGGGGGGTTCGTCCGGTTCTAGCACCTGACCTCACAACCTTGCGCGGGTTAGCGGCGCCGAACGCCCATCCGCTACACTAGCCTCGCCGCGCACCGAGCGCGGCGTTCGACGCCCGCCGGCGTAGCTCAGCGGTAGAGCAGCTGTTTCGTAAACAGCAGGTCACGGGTTCGAATCCCATCGCCGGCTCCAGTATGAACGCAGACGCGCCCGGACGGGCGCGTCGTCATCTCCGGGGAGTCACGGCGTGCGGCGATGGTGGGCGTTGGCGGCGGGCGGTGTCCTCGCGCTCGTGCTGTCGGCGTGTGGCGACGGGGATGGGGTGCCGGCCGGCCCGGTCGTGACGCGTGTCGTCCCTGCGCCCGCGGGGCCGGCGCGTGTCGTCGAGCGCGGGGATGCGTCGCGGCGGGTGGTGGCGCTGACCTTCGACGCGGGGGAGGACCCGGGCGCGGGGTCGACGGAGCAGATCCTCGAGACGCTGCAGCGCGAGCGTATTCGGGCGACGTTCGCGCTCACCGGCGTGTGGGCGGAGCAGCACCGCGACCTGACGCTGGCCATCGTCGCGGGGGGACACCAGATCATCAACGGGACGTATGAGGGGCGGTCGTTCACCGGGGCATCGACGGATGCGCCGCCGCTGACGGAGCGGGAGCGTTCGCTGGGGCTCTCACGCACGGAGACGACGATCTACCGCATGACGCTGCGCAGTACGCGCCCGTACGTCCGGCCGCCGTACGGCGACGTCGACGAGGGCGTGCGCCGCGATGCCGCCGCGCTGGGGTATGGCGTCGTCGTGCTCTGGACGTTCGACACAGTGGATCTCGGCGGGCCGGAGGTCGCACAACAAGCGCTGGAGGCAGCGTCGCCGGGGGTGATCTACCGGTTGCACGTGGCCCGCTCGGAGGATGCGGTAGCGCTACCGGCGATCATCGCGGAGCTTCGAAATGGCGGCTACAGCTTCGAGACGGTGGAGGAGATTTTGCGTTGACCGCCGCGATCAGTCGAGGCGGGAGATGCGGATGGGGCCGGTGCGGGCGCGCAGCCGCACCTTCGGGCCGCCGGCCGGTGGCGGTTCGCCACCGCGGCGGGGCAGTGACGATGTCACGGGGCCGATGTGGCTCTCGGCGTCGATGAAGAACGGGTACTCGGGGTCTACGGAGAACTGGATGTTACCGGTGTGCACTTCTATATCGAAGTCGGCCTTCACGCGGCCCCGGTAGCGCAGCGCGCCGCAGCGCGCGCGAGCGTGTACCGGCCCCTCGGCGTCATCGATCATGACGGCGCCGCTGCGCGCGATCACGCGCAGGCTGGCGCCCGTCTCCGCCACCTCGACGGCGCCGCTGCGCGCCTCGATGACCACGTCGCCGGTGACGTGGTGGACACGCACCTTGCCGCTGCGGACGTCGGCGGTGACGTTGCCGCGCACCTGTTCGATGGACACGCTGCCGCTGCGGGAGGAGGCGGTGACATCACCGGTGATCTCCTCGACCTGCGTCTTCCCGCTCATCGCTTCGCAGTGCACGCGGCCATCGATGCGGTGTATGGAGATGCGGCCGCTGCGCGAGAGCACGCGGACGGCGCTCCCCTTGGGCACGCGGATCGCGTAGTCCACGCGGGAGCCGCGGGCTCCCAGGAGCACGTTCCAGCCGACATGGCTCTGCGGCAGCGAGGGGGCGCGGACGATCACGCGGTGGCCGTCCTGCTCCATGTTCTGGGCGACGGTGCTCGCTGCATCGTCCGCTTCGACGGAGAGGTCAGACCAGATGCGCACGGTCGCGTCCACGCGCACGCTCGTGCCTTCGTACCCCTCGACCTCTACGCTGCCGGACCGTCCTTCGACGTGCATGACGGCGTGCTTCCCGGTCTCGAACTCGCGCGTGATGTTGCGGACGTGCTCCATCAGGCGCCGAACCCCCACAGGCGTGCGGTGAAGTCGTTCCAGAGCCCGCGCGGCCGAGGCGCCTCGCCGATGCGCACGACCGCCGGATCGAGGGCGCGGCGGATGGCGGCGGCGAGTTCGCGGCGGGAGTGCGGGCCCACGAAGCGCGCCAGTTCTTCGGCGCCCTGGAGCACGACGAACGTGGGCAGCAGGGCGATCCGGAAACGCTGGCGGAGGTCGGGGCAGGCGTCGACATCGATCGCGCGGACGGGGAGGCGGCCCTCGGCCAGCTCGATGCCGCCGGCGCGGACGGCCAGCGGCCGCTGGCGCACCCGTGACGACGTGAACTCCACGACGAATGGCGCCCGGCGTGCGATGAGTTGTGCGTCGTGATGTCCGTTGCGGGTGGAGGCGATGTTCATGACCATGGTTCGTCGAAGTCCCAGTTCCACTCGCGGTGCCAGCGCTCGCGCCAGCGGTGCCGTCGGTCGTCGCGGCGGTCGAGGTCGATGCTGAACATCCGCGGGAAGAACGCCGCCACGCCGCTCACGGCGGCCATCGCGATCAGCCAGTCGCGCGTGGCGTCGACCGTCCCGGCGAGGAGCAGGACGGCGAGGACAAAGGACGCCAGACGCGCGTCGATTACTGGGCGGACGCGCAAGCTGGCGCCGAAGCGGGGCCGGAGGGCGGCAAAGCCGGACAGCACCACCAGTGCGATGAGCCAACCGCGGGTGGGGTCGACGGAGCCGGCGAGGAGGAGCAGTGCGACGATGAATGCGCCCAGTCTCATGGCGTGGCCTTTCTATCGCGGGAAGTCACGCGCGGGCTCGGAGGACCCATGCGTTTCGTCGGACCATTCGTCATCCCAGTCCTTGTCCCAGGTGCTGGCGACGGAGTCGCGGGCGGTCTCGATCGCGTCGCGAACGGCGGACTGAATCACCGATGCGAGCGTGGCGGCGTCGAAGCCGTGCCAGGCGTCCCACTCGAAGCTGGCATGACGCAAGGAGCGAGGCCATCGAGACCAGTGGCGCCATCGGCGGTCAGCTGCAGACCCCATGACCATCCTCCCAGCGCGCGGCGCTTCGCACCGGCATCGGCGTCTGTTCTCCCGCTGTGTGGTCGAGTTTCATGGCGAGCCCCACCAGGCTTGATGCCACCGTGTGACGCAGGCCTCGGGAGGGCCTCCGTGCCGTGAGCTTCGCCTCTTCGACCAGATCGAGGTCCGGGCGATGTTGCGGGCGGCGGGCCTGTTCCGCGAGCAGCTCGTCGATCATCCAGTTCTGCATGGTCCCTCCTTGCGCCGGAACGTCCGGCGATGCGATGCGATGCGTCTAGTCGTCCCCGCCCATCCAGCCGCTGAGGCGGGACCCGCGTCCCCGCCGTTCGTCGCGCCATTCGTTGCGCGAAGATCCGTGGGCGTCCATGTTGCGGAGCGCTCGGGCAAGCGCCTTGACAAACCACGTGTTCGCCGACGTGCCGGCCTGGGCCGCCGCCTGCGTGGCGAGATCTTTGAGCTCCGCCGGGATGCGGATGGTGATCTTCTCGACGTCGCCCTCGAGGGTGGACCAGCGCGTCTCTTCGCCGTTCTGCGCCTTCCCGTCGACCTCAACGGTGAGGCCGCCGGGGCGGTAGGAGAGGCGCACCCGGTAGTGCTCGCTGACGTGCTCGTCGACGGTCTGCGCCAGCTGGGACATGAGGTCGTGTACGGCCCGTTCGAGAGGGATCCGCGCCGCCTCGATGTAGGCCTCGATGGCCCGGCGGCGCTCGTCACTCTCGATGAGGGAGAGGGGCTGCTTGAGGGCGTCGAAGACGGGCTCGGTGCGGAGTTCCTTGGTCATGGTGTCAGCTCTCTGCCTGTTGTATGATGGCACTATAGTGGCACAAAGCCATCAGGCTGTCAAGGCCCTTTTTCTCATGTCCGCAGGCTGTACAGTCAGCCGGCGCCGAGGAGGTCAAGGATGGCGGAGGAGCCCACGCTGAAGAGGATTGCCCAGGGGCGCGAGGCGGAGATCTTCGCCTGGGAGGATGGCTCCGTCCTTCGCCTGCTCCGGCAGGCTGGCGCGCCCGGCCGTCTCGAGCGAGAAGCGGCGGCGATGGAGGCGGTGCGCCTCGCGGGGCTTCCGGTGCCCCGGGTCCTGGGCCTGACGGAGCAGCTCGGCCGCCCGGGAATGATCATGGAGCGGGTAGACGGCCCGGACCTGCTCATGGTGTTCAGCCGCAAGCCGTGGACGCTTTGGAGCGGATCGCGGGTGTGCGGCGAGTTGCATGCCCGCGTCAATGCCATCGAGGCGCCGGAGACGCTCCCCGCTCTTGGCGATGAGGTGCGGCGCAAGATCATGTCGAGCGTGCCCTCAGAGCTCGCGCGCACGCCGCTGATGCTCCTGGATGAGCTGCCGGGCGGCGACCGCATCTGTCACGGCGACTACCACCCCGGTAACGTGCTGATGACTGCCGCCGGTCCGATGATCATCGACTGGCCGAACGCCGCGCGCGGGAACCCCGACGCCGACTTCGCGCGCACGGTGCTGCTGGGGCGGTTGGGCGAACCGCCTCCCGGCGCTTCGTTCATCGTGCGGGAGGGGACGCGGTTCTTCCGGGGCATCTTTCGCCGCGCGTACTTGAAGGCATACACAAAGGTGCGTCCGGTCGATGGGGAGAGCCTGCGGCGCTGGCAGATCGTCCGTGCGGCCGACCGCATCGCGGAGGGTGTCGAGAGCGAACGCCCCGCGCTCGAGGCGATCCTCAGGGCAGCGGCGGACGAGTGACGGTCAGGCGGGCTGCGGCGAGATCGCGGGTGCGGCCTTCGCACCGTTGGTCTGCGGAGCGGGGCCGTCGTGCTGGGCATAGGTCATGCGGTAGAGCTTGGCGTAACGGCCGTCGAGCGCCAGCAGCTCGTCGTGCGTGCCCTGTTCGACAATGCGGCCGTGCTCCAGCACCACGACACGGTCGGCGTTGCGGATCGTCGAGAGCCGGTGCGCGATGACAAACGACGTGCGGCCGACGAGCAGTTCGTTCAGCGCCCGCTGCACCAACACCTCCGTCCGCGTGTCGACGTTCGCCGTCGCCTCATCGAGGATGAGGATGCGCGGCCGGGCGAGGATCGCCCGAGCAAAGCTGATGAGCTGACGCTGGCCGACGGAGAGGTTCAGCCCTCGCTCGTGCAGGTAGGTATCGTAGCCGTCATCGAGCCGCATGATGAAGTCGTGCGCGCCGACAGTGCGGGACGCCTCCATGATCTCCTCTTGCGTCGCATCCGGGCGGCCGTAGCGGATATTCTCGGCGACCGTGCCGGAGAAGAGGAACGGGTCCTGCAGGACGAGACCCATGCGGCGGGCCAGGCTGCTGTGCTTGATCTTCCGGACGTCGACGCCGTCCACCGCGATCGAACCCTCGCTCACGTCGTAGAAGCGCGAGATAAGAGCGGTGAGTGTCGTCTTGCCGGCGCCGGTCTGGCCGACGAAGGCGATGCGCTCGCCGGGGCGGACGTGCAGGTCGACGTCGTCCAGCACGGGTACGTCGTCCACATAGTGGAAGGACACGTGGTTGAAGTCGACGCGCCCCTCGATGTCGTCTAATTCGACGGCATCGGCTGCGTCTTCGAACTCCGGCACCGTGTCGAGCACCTCGAGTACGCGCTCGCCGCCGGCCATCGCGCGCTGGAGTTGCGTGTACTGGAGCACCAGGTCGCGGACGGGGTCGAAGAACAGCTGGAGCTGCAGCGCAAAGGCGACGAGGGTGGCGACCTCCATGTGGCCGTGGATCACGCGATACCCACCGAAGCCGACCAGCAGCGCCATCGCCAGCGCGACGATGATCTCCACGGCGGGCATCACGGCGGCCGTGAGGCGGCCCGCCTGCACGTTCGCATCGAGATTCTGGGCGTTGACGCGGTCGAAGCGACGCGCATTCTCGTCCTCGCGGGAGAGGCTCTGGATGACGCGGACGCCAGAGACGTTCTCCTGCAGGTTGGCGTTGACGATGGCGATCGCCTGCCGGACGCGGACGAACGCCCGCCGTGAGTAGTTCTGCCAGACGGCCATCGCGATGACCAGCAGGGGGACGACGCAGAACGTCACGAGCGCCAGCTGCACGTCGAAGTACAGGAGGAAGCCGATGGAGATCGCGATGCCTGCGATATCTCCGACGATGGTGAGGAAGCCGCTGGTCATCAGCTCCTGCAGCGACGTCACGTCGCTGGTCACGCGCGACATGACGCGGCCCACTTCGTTGTTGTCGTAGAAGCGGAGGGTGAGCTTCTGCAGGTGAGCGAACATCTCGCGGCGTAGGCGCAGCAGGAGGCGGTGCCCGATCCAGCCGGTCATCGTGAGCTGCAGGAAGAAAAACAGGGCCGCGGCCCCTGCCAGCCCCAGGTAGACGGCGCCCCACACGTTCACGGCGTTCAGGCTGTTCTGGTTTATCCCTTCGCGGATCAGTCCCTGGACGGCGAACGGCATCGACCGCGTGGCGAAGGAGTAGCCGAGCGTGCCGACGAGCGCGAGAAACAGCCGCCAACGGTAGGGCGCGACGAACTTCGAGAGCCGCACGACGACGCGGTGGTTGTAGACGGAGCCCAGCTCCTCGTCATCCCAGCCGTCGGTGCTGCGGCGAAGCGAGTTCGGGCGCAGAGGCTGTCCGGGCCCGCTTCCGCTCCACCCGCCGGCGCCTCCCACCGTCCAGTAGGCCACAGTCCCTCCTACCCCGCCCCGCCGCCGGCGGCGACGGCTTCGGGCTCGGTGCTGCGGCCGGCCGCGGCGAGGCGCGCCTGTTCGCGCTCGAAGGCCTCCTCCTGGTCGCGCAACTCCAGGTCGTAGATCTCGCGGTACGGGCCGTCCTCGTCGATGAGTTCTTCGTGCTTGCCCCGCTGCACGATGTGGCCGTCCTGCAGCACCAGGATCTGGTCGGCAGAGCGCACGGTGCGCAGCCTCTGCGCGATGACGAACGTGGTGCGGCCCTTCATAAGCTCCGCCAGGGCCTGCTGGATGAGGTATTCGGTCTCGGTGTCCACGCTCGAAGTGGAGTCGTCGAACACCAGGATCTTGGGGTCGAGCAACAGCGTCCGGGCCATCGAGATGCGCTGCTTCTGGCCGCCGGAGAGCGTGATGCCGCGCTCGCCCACCCAGGTGTCGTAGCCCTCAGGCAGCGACTCGATGAAGTCGTGGATGCGGGCCAGCTTCGCGACGCGGACGATGTCCTCCTCTGTCGCCTCGTAGGCGCCGTAGGCGATGTTCTCGCGTATGGTGGCGGAGAACAGGAACACGTCTTGCTGCACGATGCCGAACGCGCGCCGCAGCGACGCCATCGTCACGTCGCGAATATCGATGCCGTCGATGGTGATGCGCCCGACGGTGACGTCGTAGAAGCGGGGCATGAGGTTCACGACGGTGGTTTTCCCGGAGCCGGTGTGACCCAACAGCGCCACCACCTGGCCCGGCTGCGCGTCTAGGTCGACGCCGCGCAGGACGGGGCTGATGTTGTCGTAGCCGAAGGCCACGCCTTCGAAGCGGACGTGGCCGCTGATGCCCTCCAGCTCGACGGCTCCCGGCCGCTCCCGTACCGCCGACTCGGCGTCGAGGATGTCATAGATGCGCTGGCCTGAGGACTGGGCGCGCGCCCAGAGCATGTTCACCCAGCCCAGGCTGCGCACGGGGATCTGCAACATCGTCAGGTAGAGGAGGAATGCGGTCAGATCTCCGGGCTGGAGGTTGCCGCTCGCGATCTGGCGGGCGCCGTACCACGCCGTCGCCACCATCGCCACCGACCAGATGCCCGTGAGCACCGGGGAGTGTGAGGCCTGGATGCGGTTGACGGCGTACGAGTTGCCGAACAACTCCTGCGCCTCGGCGTTGAACTTCTCCTGTTCCTGCTCCTGACGTCCGAACGCCTTCACCACCCGCATGCCGCTGAGGTTCTCCTGCAGGACGACGCCCAGCTTCCCTTGCAGGTTCTGTACTTCCAGCCAGAGCGGCCGCAGCTTCGACGTCATGCGGATGGCGACATACGCCGTCGGGGGGATGAACAGCCAGCTCAGCATCGCGAGCTTCCAGTTCGTGATGAGCATCAGCGTCAGCGTGGCGAGAAGGAGGGCGATGATGTACACGAGCCGGATCACGCCCATGCTCACGAACATCCTCACGCCCTCGACGTCCTGCGTCGCGCGCTGCATGATCTGTCCGGTCTGCGCCTGGTCGTGATACGCGAAGCTCAGGCGCTGCAGGTGGTCGTAGATGTCGTTGCGGATGTCGTAGGCGACGCGTTGCGAAAGCCACTCGGCCGTATAGGTTTGGAAGAACTGGAAGATGCCGCGGGCGATCGCAGCCAGCACGATGAGGATGGCGGCGATCACTAAGGTGCGTGTACTGCCGTTGGCGATGCGGACCCCGCCCTCGGTCTCAACCTTGAGGCCGGTGTCGATGGCCCAGGCGACGAGACGAGGGCCGAGCATCTGGAACCCCGTAAGCCCGGCCACGGCAACCCAGACCAGCGCGATGCGCTGCTTGTAGCTGAGTGCATAGCGGAGCAGACGAAGCTGCACGGGAAGACGCCGGGGCTTCATGGCGGGCGGAGTATATCGTACTCTCACGTGCACGTAAAGGTTGGCGTTGCGCCCAGGCGGCGATCTTGCCGACGATCATGGTGGCGACTGCCCGACCGGGCGGGCCATCGAGCAGGACGGGCGATCATGAGCATGCACTTTACGCTCCGCTGGAGCAGGAACGCCGTCGCCGGCGCACTGATCGCCGTCGCCCTCGCTGGCTGCGGGGGCAACGATGACGGCCGGGATGACGACGGAGCATCATCATCGGTGCGGACGACCGAAGAGGCGCAAGGCACCGACCGATCGGGGGACGGGCCGCAGCTGGTGAGCGCCGGGGCGGTCCTGCAGGAGTCCTCCGAGCGCGCGCAGGACGTGACCTCCTTCCGCTCGACGTTCGCGATGGCGATGGACGCGGGCGGCTTCCTGGACTTCGGCATCGACGGTGAGATGGCGTACTCCGACGAGAAGGCGCATATGACCATCGATGTGCTGGGCATGTCGATGGAGATGCTGATCGTCCTTCCGGACATGTACATGCGGTTCCCGGGTGACGACCAGTGGTACGTCATCGACACGGAGAGTTTCGGTATCGAACTGGACGGGCTCCGCGACCTCTACGATCAGCGCGGCTTCGTGGATCAGAGGGAACTGCTGGAGTCGATGGGTGCGAACGTCGAGGAGCTGCCGCAGGAGGCCATCGACGGCGAGACGTACCGGCACTACCGGGCCGAGCTCACCGGCGACGACATCTTCGAGAACCTCCCGGAAGGGTTGGTGGATCCCGAACTCATGGTTCAGGCTGCGCAGACGCTCGACGCCATGGGGATCGACGTGTGGATCGACCCGGAGACCTACCTCGCGCGCCGCTTCATCATCAACGTCTCGATGGACATCGAGGGGCAGGCCGCGGAGATGACGATGACGATGGAGATGTTCGACTACAACGAACCCATCGACATCCCGGACGTGCCCGCCGACGCGGTGCCCGTCTCGGAGGCCGACCCAGCCTTCGCCTCGTAGCGCCCGCGTCAGCCAGCTTCCAGCACACCCCGTACGGCTTCGGCCTGTTTGTCCAACTCCGCCCGCGAAGGGTGGCCGGGCGAGGACGGGTAGACGCGAAGCAGGCCGTCGTCCGTCCGTCGCGGGAGGACGTGGACGTGCAGGTGAAACACCTCCTGCCCCGCGCCCTCGCCGTTCGACTGCCAGATGTTGATGCCCTCTGCTCCGACAGCGGCCCGCACCGCCGCTGCGACGCGGGTCACGGTGGACATCAGCGCCGCGCCGGTCTCGTCGTCCAGGGCGAAGATGTCAGGGACGTGCTTGACCGGAACGACGAGCGTGTGGCCGGGGCTGAACTGTCGCAGATCCATGAACGCCACCGTCTGCGCATCTCGCCAGACGAAGCTGGCCTCCGCGTCGCCAGCGACGATGCGGCAGAAGACGCAGTCCGCGCTCACCGCCGGCGGGCGCGGCCCCGCGGCTTCGCCGGATGGCGGGCGGGCGCGCGGTTCTTCGGCGGAGCCTTGCGCCCCGCCGGGGCGGGCGCTGGCTCCGGGGTGTCGTCCGGTGTGAGCGCGAGGATGCGGGACATCTCCAGGGCGTCGAACGCCCGCAGCGTGGTGCTGGTGACGTTCCCCGCCTCGACGACGTTGAGCATCGCGCCCATCATCGCCTCCTCGGAGGGGGCATCGACGATGGCCACCATGTCGTACTGGCCCTGCGTCCAGAACACCTCGATGATGCGGAAGCCGCGCATCGCGTTCTCCTGCCGGATGCGTCCGGCGCGCTTCACGCTCTCCCGGGCGATGCGCGTCCCCTCCGGCGTGAACCGATACAGCACCACGAACTTCGCCATCTCATCCCTCCTCTCGGGTTACGGGCCAGCATACGCTTCGCCCTCGCGCGGTCAAGCGCCTCCGGGCGTACAATCCTGTCATGGCCGGTCTGATATCCATCGAGCGTGACGGCGGGGTCGCCCTCGTCCGGATGCTGCGGACGGACAAGCACAACGCCTTCAACCGCGAGTTGTCGCAGGCCTTCATCGAGACGATGGATGCGCTGGAAGCGGACGACGACGTCCGCTGCGTCGTCCTCACCGGCTCAGGGGCGGCCTTCTGCGCGGGAGCGGACATGAATGAGGCCGTCACCGGTATAGACGATCGCGGCCGAAGCGACGGGATGGCGACGGCGATCCTGCGCGAGGCGCGCTTCCCGAAGCCCCTGGTCGGCTGCATCGACGGCTTCGCCTACGGGGGCGGGGCGCTGCTGGCGGCCTGCTGCGACGTCCGTATCGCGTCGTCGCGGGCGGCATTCCGGTTTCCCGGCGCGGCGTACGGGCTCGTCGTAGGCGCTTCACAGCTCCCGGCGATCGTGGGGCCGGCCTATGCGAAGGAGCTTCTGTTCTCCGGGCGGGTGGTGGATGCGGCCGAGGCGGAGCGCATCGGGCTGGTGAATCGCGTCGTGCCGGACGCGGAGGCGGCGGCGATGGAGCTGGCCCGCGAGATCGCGGCGAACTCCCCGGCGGCGCTTGTCGCGACAAAGCAGGTGGTCGACCGTGCGGTTGCGTCGGGCGAGGCGGCGGCGCTGGAGGCGGACCACAACCGCGAGCTGCGCGCATCGCCGGAGCATCATCAGCGGTTCCGGGCGGCGGCGGATCGCGTCGCGAAGCGCGGGAAGCCGCGGTAGCCCACCAGCCGCAACTGCAGAACCGGACGGTGTTGGCGGGCCTTCGATCCACGATCGCGCTTCCGGTGGCGCTGGGTGGAGGCGGACGAGCTGGCCTCGCCTGTTGCGGTTTAGCCGCAAAGACCGCCGTGTCCCAGGACTCCGCCGACCGCGAGATACTGGCCGTCAGGAGACTGGACAACGTCCACGGTGCCCTGCGGGAGCACAATCCTCCAACTCAAGGCCGGCAGGTCCAGGATCGCTTGCGGCCCGAACGCCCCTACGCCCAGGTCGCCACCGGGCGTGAACGTGACCCAGAACCCCGTGTCCAGTTCAGCGAGTTCCCCGGTGGCGCGGTCGAACAGGAACGTATGCCCGCCTCTGTCCTGGCCGCAGTACGCGTCCGTCCACGCGATGTAGTCGTCGTTCGCCATGAGCGGCCAGTTGGACGGCGAGACACCCGTGTTCGCGGTATACACCGCCGTCGCGATGAACCCGGTGTCCCCGGTCGCAACGTCGACGATGAAGACGTTGCTCGTCCCGGTCACGTACTCAACAGGGAACGTGCCCGGAGCGTCATCCGCCCGGAGTTCCTGTAACACATCCTCGCACCACTCGAGAGAGCCGTCGGCGCCCTGGCACTGCGGGCTGGTCGCCACCACGACTTCACCGGGCCCGGCCGATCCGACGTGATGCGCGCGCAGCTCCCTCACAATCCTGCCCGTCGACACCTCCTCGATCGTCCATTGTTCGAAGGCCTCGGCGCTGCATCGCTGCCGCTCTGCAGCGGGTACGTCCCGGCAGAAGTCATCGGCCCTGTCAGTCCGCCGCAGCAGGCGGTAGCGCCCATCGACGGTGAGGGCGCCGCTCCCGCTGCCCCGCTGCTTCAGCTTCGCCCTCAGCAGGGGGTCGTCCGCGTCGTTGAGCCGAGTCACTTCCCCGGTGCGTATGTCGAGCACTCTGACCTCACCGCCGCCCGGCAGGTAGAGATAGTCGTTGTCAACGAAGCTTGCCAGCCCGCCGATCGAGGCGAACTCCTCGCTCGCCATGGTTGCCAGGTCGATCACCCGCACCCGGTCCGGCCGGCCTGAGCCGTCAGTCGGGTTCAGCGCGACCTTCGTGCCGTCCGGGCTGAAGGAGACGGCAAATCCCCTCCCGAGACTCATCTCTGTGATCGCCTCGACGTCGTACAGGACGACGGACTCGCGGTCCCACGGTGCGAAGGGCGACGGCGGGCGGGGCGGTACGGCGACCAGCCTCTGCGCCTCGCGTGGTCGCGGATCGGCGAACAGACCACGGACGGTTGTGTCTCCACCGGGGACCGGCGTCAGCGTGGGGACGCGGGTCGCCCCAGCCGACGACGGACTAGCCGTAGCTGACCGTGGTGTGGCTGGCGACGTGAATGGAGTTGATGTTCGCGCTGGCGTCGTCTGTTCACCTGAGCAGCCAGCGGCGTTGGACAACACCAGCAGCGCGAGGCAGCACCACGTTCGCACGCGATCAGTTTCGCACGATGCGGCGGCGATGCAAGTCCGCGGCAGGGCGAAGGGCGGACGCGCTGTCCGCCCCTACGAGCCTGGACAGGGGTCTTCCATCAGCTTCTCGAACGTCTCTCGGCCGCTGCGGACGGCCTGGTCGAGGGTAAGCATCGAGCCGGGCGGTTGGTCGTGCTCGGCCGACCAGCGCCCCAGGTGCTGTGGCGAACAGAAAAGTCGAGGTCCGGGCAGAGGTCGGTCGCCGGCGTGAGGTGGCAGAAGTAACGGGCCGGAGCGCGGACACGTTGCGCTTCTACGAACGGCGGGGCGTCGTCCCCGCTCCACCCCGCGCCCGGAACGGCTACCGGCACTACACAGGGGAACACGTAGAGGCGCTGCGGCTGTCGGCCGGCCTGCGCGACGTAGGGCTGCCGTTGGAGCGGTCGCGGAAGTCGTCGGTATCGTGCATGCGGGGACGTGCGGCGATGACCGGCGGGCGATGCTTGCCTCGGTCGGAGACGCCCTGGGCCAGGTCGACGCGCGACTCCGAGAGCTGCGGACGACGGGCCGGGCGCTGCAGGTGCTCCATGGAGGACTGGCCACCATGGCACCCGATAGCGATGCCATTCCCGGTGTAGACGGCTGCGCCTGCGTGCGCCTCGCCAGCGGCCGTACGCCCGGGCCGTAGTCTCACGTGCGGTGGAGCGTCGGACCGCCACCGATCGCGCTGAATGTCTCGTACCGTCGAGACGGCGCCGCGCGGCGCGCTACACTATGCTCCATCGCCCGACACATGTGAGGCCGCCATGACGCCGGACAACCCTCTCCCGTTCGCAGATCTCGCCCCCTACAACTGGGAGGCCGCCATCTCCGCCCGCGCGGAGGCGATGAAGTACAACCCGTGGGCGGGGCGCCCGCTGCCTCCGCCGCCGGTCGAGCCGATTATGCTCACCGGGGGCATCCCCGACCCGGGGTCGCTCCCCGTCGAGGACCTGATCGAATGCAACGAGCGGGTGCTCCGCCGGGAGGGGACGTTCGCGCTTCAATACGGCGGGCCGCAGGGATATCCCGGTCTGCGCGAGTGGCTGGCGCGCGACGTCAACCGCCGGGAGGGCCTCGAGACGGGCGCGGAGCACTTCGTCATTGTCTGCGGGTCGGCGGGCGGGCTGGAGAACATCTGCGAGACGTACCTGGATCCCGGCGACGTCGCCATCATCGAGAGGCCGAGCTTCCCCGGCAGCATGCGGACGATCATGTCGTGTCTGCCGGAGATTGCCGGTGTCCCCGTCGACGACGACGGGCTGGACCCCGCGGCGCTGGAGCAGACGATCGCGCGCGTGAAGTCGGAGGGGAAGCGCGCGAAGATCCTCTACACCATCAGCAACTTCCACAACCCCGCCGCCGCGACCCTGACGCTCGAGCGGCGGAAGATCATCGCCGAGCTGTGCCGCCGGGAGGACATCCTGATCATCCAGGACGACGCCTACGGCGCGATCAACTTCGGCGCGGGTGCGGTGCCATCCTTCTATGCCCTCACGGGCGGAACCGGCGCTGTGATCTTGGGGACGTTTAGCAAGACGCTGGCGACGGGACTGCGCGTGGGCTGGGTGATGGGTGAGAAGGGCGTGGTCGATGCCCTCACCAGCATGCGCTTCGACATGGGCGTCTCGCCGTGGACCTCGCGCGTGATTGCCGAGTTCTGCGAGTCGGGGAAGTTCGACGAGCACGTCCCCCGCGTGAACGAACTCTATCGGCGCAAGCGGGACGCGATGGTCTCGGCACTCGACGAGCGCTGCCCGAAGTTCGGACGCTGGAGCGTGCCGCAGGGCGGCTTCTTCATGTGGCTGGAGATGTCGGAGGGTGTGGACACGCGCGCCCTCGTCGAGACGGCGAACGAGGAGGGCGTGGGATACGTCGGCGGGCGCCCGTTCTTCGATGATCGCAGCGGGAACCGCTTCATCCGCCTCTGCTACAGCAACGTCGCGGAGGGCGAGATCCCGGAGGCCATCATGCGCTTTGGCCGGGCGCTCGAGCGCGCCGTCGCGCGCTGATTCGATACCGATGACTATCGACGTCCATACTCACGTGTTCCCGCCAGCCGTGATCGTGCGGCGGGAGAAGCTGCTCGCGACGGAGCCGGCGTTCGCCGAGATCTACACCGATCCCTCGGCGAAGATGGCGACCGCGGACGACGTGCTCGCTTCGATGGACGAGGCGGGCGTCGACCGGTCAGTGATCGCCAACTTCGCCTGGGCCGACCCCGCCCTGATCGACGAAACGAACGAGTACATCATCAACGCCGCCCTGCGCGCGAAAGGGCGGCTGCTGCCGTTCGTCTCGCTGCACCTGGAGCGCCAGGCGGGGCACGGCGGCTACGCCGCGGACGAGCCGGTCGATGCGAAGACGGGCGACCCGCGGCTCATCATCCGGCAGTTAGCGTCGGCGGGGGCGCGGGGGATCGGGGAGTTGCGCCCCGCGAGCAGCGGCTACAACCTGGCGAACAGCGACGAGGCGGACCTGCTGGTGTGGGCGGCGCTGGCGTTCGACCTGGCGCTGCTCCTCCACGTGAGCGAGCCCGTGGGCCACGCGTATCCGGGCAAGGAGGGACTGCCGCTCGAGCAGCTGGTGGGGTTCACGCGGAATGCTCCCGGCGTGGTCATCATCGCCGCTCACTGGGGCGGGGGGCTGCCCTTCTACACCCTCATGCCAGAGGTGCGGCAGGCGCTGGCGCACACATCCTTCGACACCGCGGCCGGGCATCTGCTCTACGACGCGAAGGTGTACCGCGCCGCGATCGAGCTCGTGGGCGTGGAGCGTATCCTCTTCGGTAGCGACTTTCCGCTGACCTCACAGGCGAAGGCGCTGGAGCGCGTGCGTGAGGCCGGGCTGACGGACGAAGAAGCCGCGGCGATCACGGGCGGGAACGCCGTCCGGCTGCTGGGGTTGTGAGCGCCGCGCCGCCCGGCGGGCCGCTGCGGCTGTTTGTCGCCGTCGACCTGCCGGACGACGTGCGGCGCGCGCTCGCCGATGCGACCTCGATGCTCAAGCGCGCCGGGGTCGATGAGGGGTTGCGGTGGGTGCGGCCCGAGGGGATCCACGTGACGCTGAAGTTCCTCGGCGAGACGCCGTCGTCCAAGATCCCGGCGATCACATCGGCGCTGGAGAACGCGCTCGCCGGAGCGCCGGCGTTTGAACTTCGTCCAGAGGGGTTGGGGACGTTCCACGGCGGCCGCAACCCGCACTTCACCCGCGAACATCCCCGCGAGAGCTATCCGAACAACATCCGCGTGCTGTGGGTGGGTGTTGAAGGGGAGACGGCGTTGCTGGCGGCGCTGGCTTCGAAGGTGGACGAGGCGCTGGTGCCGCTTGGCTTGGCGGCGGAGAAGCGCCCGTATTCCGCGCACCTCACCCTTGCCCGCGTGCGCGAGGACGCGGATCGGGCCGTGCGCGAGCGTCTCTCGCACGGGCTGGAGCCGTACGCCTCGAAGAGCACGATGGTGGTAGGCCGGTTCGACCCGGCGCTTGCGCCGGCGTTTCCTTCGTTTCGTGTGGAGAGGGTGAGCCTCATGCAATCAACGTTGCAGCGCGGAGGCGCTGTGTATCGCGCGATGGCGACGTTTCCGCTCGGGACATGATTCTGACGAGCGTCGTAGGGTTAACCCTGCTTGCCAGCTTCGCCTTCATCGGATAGGCTGCGAGGGTAAGCCTCCCCACCGCGGTTCTCCTGTTCGATACGGTTCTGCCGGCGCACAAGACGACTTCGACGGACGAGGTCGCCAGTGTCGACATCTGGCGGAGCATTCAGTGTATTTCGCCGTGTCCGCCGGCCCATCTGCCGGACGAACGGACCCATCGCGGCGGACAGGACAAGGAGTCCATCTATGACAGGGGAAATCAAGCGTCTGGAGACGGAGCGCGGCTTCGGCTTCATCCGGCCAGAGGGAGCAACGGAAGACGTCTTCTTCCACAGCTCCGCTCTGCAGGGTCTCGTCTTCGACAATCTGACCGTTGGCCAGCTGGTCGAGTTCGACAAGCAGCCCGACGAGCGCGACCCGCGCCGCAGCCGGGCCGCAAACGTCCGGGCGGCCCAGGCCGTCTCAGCCCCCAGGGACTAGGCGTTCGTCAGCGCCGGCGGGATCATCGATGATCCCGCCGGCGCTGTGCGCCACATTCGTCGCCGCCTCCTCGGCGAGGCGACGGCCGTAGCCAGGAGGACCGCCACGGAATCAGCAGACTCAGCCGCACAGGGCCAAAAGCTCCTGGTTGAGATCGGCGTTCTGGCTGATCGCTTGCGGGAGCTTCGGCGGCGCGACGCCGCCGCTCACAGCGCCCAGATCAAGGTGCTCACCGACGATCTGCGGGCGAAGTGGGGCGAGGTGCGGGCCGCACGCGCTCCCGGAGCGCAGAATGACCTCGCTATGCGCCGCCGCGGTCACTACGACTGACCTTCCTCCCCCGGTACCTTCTCTCACACACCATGCGCATCATCGCCGTCGACTGGTCCGGCGCGAAGGCCGGCGCCCAGCGGAAGATCTGGCTCGCCGAGGCGGCGGGTGGGATCTTGCGGCGCCTGGAGTGCGGACGCTCGCGCGAGGAGATCTCGCAGCATCTGGTCGATCTAGCGGCGCGCGACGGTGAACTGATGGTCGGGCTGGACTTCGCATTCTCATTCCCTGCGTGGTTCTTGCGCTCCGAGGGGTTCTCTTCGGCCCACGAGCTGTGGCGCGCCTGCGCCGGCGGTGCAGCGGAGCGCTGGCTCTCGGCCTGTGATCCGCCGTTCTGGGGGCGTCCTGGTCGCGGCCGCCCCGACGACGTCGAGCACTTCCGCCGCACCGAGAGGGAGACAACGCGCGTGGCAGGCATCGGGCCGAAGTCCGTCTTCCAGGTCGGCGGGGCCGGGGCGGTGGGGACGGGGTCGCTGCGCGGCATGCCGGCGCTGGCGTCCCTGCGTGATGCGGGCTTCGCGGTGTGGCCGTTCGACTCGCCGCGCCTGCCGCTTGTGATGGAGATCTACCCACGGGTGCTGACCGGGCACGTGGCGAAGTCGCGCGAGGACGCGCGCAGACTGCACCTCACGCGATACCGGCCGCAGCTGGGCGCGCTGTTCGAGACGGCGGCATCGAGCCAAGACGCGTTCGATGCGGCGACTTCGGCGATCGTCATGTCGCAGCACGCGAGGTCGTTCGCATCGCTGGCGGGCGCGCGCGATGAGGTGGAGCGCCTCGAGGGCGCCATCTGGTCGCCGTGAGGATGATGAATCAGCGATCCTTGTGGCGGAGTTTTCTTTGGATCGTCCTTGCGCTGAGCGCCGGTGGGTACGCGATAGCCTGCGGTAGCGACGATGGCGATCTGCCCGGGCAGAAGGTCTACGTTTCGCTCGGCGATTCGGTGGCGGCGGGGAATGGCGCATCGGATGCCCGTTCGACGGGCTTCGCGGCGGTGCTCGCGCAGCGCCGCGCCGTGGAGCTGCAGAACTTCGCGGCGGCCGGGGCGACGACGTCGGACGTGATCGAGCGGCAGCTCGATCGTGCGCTCCGGACCATCGAGGAAGGAGACGTAGCATTCGTCACGATCTCCGCGGGCGGCAACGACTTCGCCGGACTGATCCCCAACGCCTCGTGCGTCGAAGACCCGCTGCCGGCGTCCTGCCCGATCGATGAGACCCTGCTCGGCGTGGAGGCGAACTTGCGCGAGATCCTCGCGCGCATCCGGAAGGCCGACGCGGATGTCCTGGTCCTGCTGCTGGGGTATCCGA
>JBBDXE010000018.1:0-3866 GCA_040902505.1 Dehalococcoidia bacterium
GCCGCCGCCGAACTTGCCGATCGGGGTGCGTGCGGCCGAGAGGATGTAGACGTCGTTGCTCATGAGGCGGTCATCGTACGTCAGACGCCCACGAGCTCCTCGATGAGGCCTGCTCGCTCGTCGCTTGCCAACCTCGCAGATTGAACTTTCGCATGCGTGCGAAGCGTCAAGCACCTTCAGAGGAGGTGGATGATCTGTCCCGGGAGGCAGAGATGGAGCCGATCCTTGTGATGCGCGCGCGACGGGGCGATAGGGACGCCTTCGCTGACATCGCCGCGGCCATCGGGGATCGGCTCTATGCGGTCGCGCATCGGATCCTGCGCGACCGTGAGCTGGCCGGCGATGCCACCCAGGAGACGTTGGTGAAGATATGGCAGGAGCTGCCAACGCTTCGCGAGGTGGATCGGTTCGACGCCTGGAGCCATCGGCTGCTCATCAATGCCTGCCGTGACGAGCTGCGACGCCAGCGCCGGACGCCCAGCACGGTTCACCTGCTTCCGCATGACGACCCGGTCGCCGATGCCTCGCTGACGGTCGCGGACCGCGACCAGCTGGAGCGGGGCTTCCGGAGGCTCACCGCCGATCAACGCGCGGTCGTGATCCTCCAGTACTACCTGGACTATTCGCTCGCCGAGATCGCGACAACGCTCGATCTGCCGATCGGCACCGTCCGGTCTCGGCTCCACTACGCAAAGCGCGCACTCCGGGCGGCGTTGGATGCCGATCGGCGGGCGGCAATGCCGAGAAGGAGCTCCGCATGAGCACTGATTTCGACGAGCGACTGCGTGCGTGGCTCGACGACGGCGACGACGTGTTGCCCGACCTGTACCTCAACGCGGCGCTCGAGCAGGTAGCACGTCTGGCCCAGCGCAATACCCGCTCAGCGGCAGTGCGGAGGTATCTTCCGATGAGCGGACTCGCGCGAACTGTCAACAGCGGCGCGAGGCTGGTGGCCGCAGTCGCGGCGGTCGCCATCGTCGCCATCGCGGCGGCTGTTGCATTGACCACGGCCGGCCTCCCCATCGGTTTCCTCGGCAGCTCTCCCCACTTCATGCCGGACGATCTCGAGTCGATCGTGCTGTCGCCGTTCGATCCGCCAGACGGAGCGACTCACACAACCACCCTGCGCGATGTAGAGGCGCTCGTAGACGCGGTCGGTGCGGACACCGCAACGTGGCGGGCCGTCGAGCGCAGCGGCTACATCGACTCGCGGGCCGAGGTATTCGCTAGTTCTGAGTTCTCCCTACCTGACGGAGCGGGACGCTCGGTGACCTCATGGGCCGCCGTGTTCGGGACGTCCGCGGACGCCAGTGATGCCCTGGGGATCATCCGCGCATGGAGCGAAAAGTGGCACCCGTCCTTGACGTCGTACGCGCGGTGGGGAGATGGGGGCATCTCCTTCGAGGAGATGCCCAGCCCCTGGGCGCCACCGGACGCGGCGGACTGGGGCGAGGCCGGGCTGCTCTGGCGTTACGGAAACCTTTTGATGTACGTACACGCGTGGGGCGACTACGACGCCGGCGAGCTCGAGCTGCTCGCCCAGGGGATGCAGACGGGCGCCGACCAGTAGCGGGGAGGCAGGGCGCCAGTAACTACGCCAGATGCGCGCCGAGATCTCAGCTGCTGGCGTCCGGCCCCTTCTCGTCGAACAGGTACGCGACCTTCTCGGCCCAGTTGGAGAGGATGACCCGGTTCTTCGACTTGAGGGTCGGAGTCAGCTCACCGGCGTCCTCGGTGAGCAGGCGCGGGAGGATCGCGATCCGCCGGGGGCGCTCGTACACAGCGAACCCATCCAGCGTCCGCTTGGCCTCGGCGTCGAAGAGCTTGTGGACCGACTTCTCCTCCGCCAGCTGCTCGGGGGGAATCTCGGCCAGGCCGTTGGCCGCGGCCCACGTGCCGAGCTCATCGAAGTCCGGGGCGATGAGGGCGCCGGTGTACGCCTGCCGGTCCCCGAGGATCACCGCCTGCGCCACGTACTTCGACGTAGACAGCGCGGCCTCCATCGGCGCGGGCGAGACGTTCTTCCCGTTGCCCAGGACGATGATGTTCTTGAGCCGATCGGTGATCCGGATGCGACCGATCGCGTCCAGCTCGCCGATGTCACCGGTGTGGAACCAGCCGTCGGCGTCGATCGCCTTGGCGGTCTCGTCGGGCTGGTTGAGGTAGCCCTGCATGACCTGCGGCCCGCGGACGAGGATCTCCCCCGTCGTCGGGTCGATCTTCGCCTCGGATCCCGGAGCCGGCCGGCCGACCGTACCGAAGACGAAGTCGTCGGGCCGGTTGACCGATACGAACGGGCTCGTCTCGGTCAGGCCGTAGCCCTCCAGGACGAGCATGCCCATGCCATAGAAGAACTCGCCGATCTCCCTCGCCAGCGGCGCCGAGCCCGAGACGAAGTAGCGGACCCGGCCGCCCGTGCGCTCGCGGATCTTCTTGAAGACGAGCGCATCGGCGATGCGTAGCTGGAGCTTCAGCAGCGCGGAGTCGCCGCGGCCCTCGAGGTGGTTCGCGTACTTCTGCGCCCCGAGCCCGGAGGCCCAGTGGAAGATGCGCTGCTTCATCGGCGAACCCGCCTCGACTGCGGACAGGACCCTGCCATACACCCGCTCGTAGAGTCGCGGGACCGACCCCATGACGGTGGGCTTTACTTCGATCATGTTCGCCGGCAGGCGCTCGATAAGGGCCTCGGCGTAGACGACGGCCGCGCCCTTGCCGAGGGCGATCACCTCGTCGACGATCCGGCCGTACACGTGGCTGAGCGGCAGGAACGAGAGGAAGACGTCGGTCTCGTAGAAGTCGACGACCTGGTTCGCGGCCTCGTAGTTGAAGAGCAGGTTCCCGTGGCTGAGGACCGCGCCCTTGGGATTCGCGGTCGTGCCTGAGGTGTGGATGATCGTCGCGAGATGGTCGCGGTCGATGGCCTCGATGCCGTCGCGCCACACCCGCCTGACGGTGGGGTCGGTGTCCGCGCGGGCCATCACGTCCGCCAGCGTCAGCGTCCCGGGCGGAAACTTCCCCTGATCCTCCAGGGTGATCACGTGCTTCAGCGTCGGGGTCTCGGCGCGGATCGACTCGATCTTCGCCGCCTGCTGCGCGTTCTCGACGAAGATGACGGTGGCGCCGACGTTGTTGATGACGAAGGCCGCCTGGCCCGGCTCGGACTGCGGATAGATCGGGCAGGTCACCGCGCCGAGGGCGAGGGACGCGAGGTCGGCGATCACCCACTCCGGGCGGGTGCGAGCGATGATGCACACGTGATCGCCGTCGCCCACGCCGAGGTCGCGTAGGCCGAGGCTCAGCTCGGTCACCCACTCCCATATCTCTCGGTACGAGCGGCTCGTCCACGCCGCCTCGGCGGCCGCGTCGTCCGCGCCGCGCTTGGCCTTTGGGAGCTTCCAGCGCATCGCCTCCCGCGCGGCGTTGCGCTTGGCGGAGCGCTGGATCAGGTCTACGACGTTCCGCGCCTGGTTCTCGGGCGGGACGACGAGCGGCTCGATCGCGGGGGTCTGCATCAGTCGCCCGCCGGAGCCGGAGGGGGCATCGGGTGTCGCCGGCTGGATCTCGCGGTCGATCGTGGTCGTCATCGGTCTCCCTCTCGTGCGTTGCGGACATCGTCCGGGCTGGGGTCTGCGGCAGTTCTGCGGGGCGCCCTCACGCGCGCGCGCGCTACATATATCTATGCGTCACGGCGCATGGCGTCGAGCAGGCCCTGCGCGACGATGAGCCGATGAATCTGGTTGGTCCCCTCGTAAATCTGCGCCCCCTTCGCGTCGCGCATGAGCCGCTCGACGGGGTTGTCGCGGCTGTACCCGGCGCCGCCGTAGATCTGGACCGCGTCGGTGGTGACCCGCATGGCGGTGTCCGAC
>JBBDXE010000019.1:0-117877 GCA_040902505.1 Dehalococcoidia bacterium
GGGGGGGGGGGGGGGGGGGGGGGGGGGGGGGGGGGGGGGGGGGGGGGGGGGGTGACAGGGGGGGGGGGGGGGCGCCCTCGAAGCTGACGTCGTCGATGTAGACGATGTCGCCGGGTTGGCCGCGGCCAGCGACGGAGATCGTGACGCGATCGTTGCCCGAGAAGACGACGGTACTGGCGAACGCTGTCCACTGGCCAGCAGAATCGGGGACGCGGAGTTGAGTGACGTCACGGCCGGCGACCTGAAGGTACACGTCCATTCCAGGACGCGACATGCGGATGGTGGCGCGGAGACGATATTCGCCGGCGGTGACGCCTAACCCGTTCGATTGGCGGAGCGAGAAGATCGAGGCCTGGTCCTGGAGCGTGACGGCAGCGCTGTAGCTGCCTTCAGCCGGAGACATGGCAGACTCATCTACGACGTCGAAGGATACTTCGGGGGAGGTGGACCAGCCGGCCGTACCTGCCTCGAAGCCGCCGTTCTGGATGTATTCGAACGCTGCGGCACGTCGGGATGTGAGCGGCGCGCTGGCTGCGAGCGCAAGCAGCAGTGCGAGCGTCGGGAGGATGCGGCGCGAACTTCGCATCGCCGTCTAGTCCTGGTCTTGCGGGCCGACCCCGGGGTTGAAGGAGCGGGCGGAGGCCGTCTGGGAGCACAAGCGCGCGGTTACGCCTGACGGCGGATGCGCACGCGGCGCAGGGTCACCATCTCGGTGACGATCTGCGCTTCATCGACGAGCCCATCGCGGTCGTGCGCGGGGCGGAGATGCAGGGCACGGGCTCTGGCCCCGTGCTGCTTCCCGCCGCCGAGCAGGCCGCTGACCAGCCGCCGGAACATGAACTGACCCACCGTCCCGGCGGCCATCATCGCCGCGCCCTTCACGACGGGCGAGACGTTGGGCTGCCAGACCGTCGTCGCGCGCGTGCCGCGTACGGCGGGCAGGCCGGCCGGGCCCATGGCGACGCCGCAGCGGCGGCAAAAGTTGTCCTGCGAGTCAAGCTCGGAGTGGCAGGCGTGGCAGAGAGCACCGTCCATGGCCGCGACATAGTACGCCGCGAGGGATAACGGGTCAATTGCGGAAATCGCAGCTTGGGTTAGGCCTGCGCCGCCTTCGCAAGTGCTCCCTCGATCTCGGGGGTGAGGTCATAGCCGCCGGTGACTTTCGTGGCGCCAGCCATGATGCGGCCGTCGGGCTCGATGCGCAGGCGACCTTCGGCGATGGCGCGAAGGGTCTCGATCATGAGGGGGGGCTCCCGGAGCGAGCCACGGCGGCGGATCTCCTGGAAGAGCGGGTTCGCCTCGCCTTCGGCCTGCTGGATTTCTTCGACCTGACGATCTTCGACGCCCTGCCAGAGCAGGTCGATCGTGGGGCCGCGGAGCGGGTAGGTGCAGTAGGTCGCAATAGGGCCGGCATCAAGCTCGCCGGTGGCGAGGTGGACTCGGACGCCGCCGTGGGCGACGCGCTGGCGGATGAGCTCCCAGGTGACCTGCTGCCATGTGCCGGCGGGTTGTCCGGGGGCGGCGGGATGCAGGTTGAGCAACGGGTGCGATGCGAAGAGGGGCGGGGTGGTGATGAGCATGTATCCGGCGAGCACGCCCACGGCGGCGTCATAGGGGCGGACCAACTCTGCGACGGCCGCATCATATTCCGTCCTCCAGGCTGGCAGAGGCTGGCCGGAGCGCGCGACGTCGCCGCCGTGCTCGCGGCGAAAGCGCGCGTCGGAGAGCGTGATGAGGGGGGCGCCGTAGGAGGCGATCTGGTCCATAAACACGTCCGTTGCATCGAACTGGCCACGCTCGCGGTTACAGAACACGAAGGCGATCTCAGCGCCGAGGTGGCCGTCGCGGATAGCCTCGATCGCGCTACGGAGGAGCTTCTGCGAACCCTCTCCGCGTCCAGTTGAGAACCAGCCGATGCGGAGCACTCTTCCTCCTCGTGAATGCGTGGTGCGGGGTGTGCTCGCGGCGCAGTTCAGGCGCCATCTTCTTCGGGCAGGGTGTCCTCGCTGCTGGCGTATTCGTACTCTTCGACCGGCTCTCCGGCGCCGTCGTCACGGCGGGGCAGCGGGGCGAAGGACTCCTTGAGCTTCGTGATCTTCAACTCGGCGGCGTCGAGCCGCTGCTGGCACTGGCGGGCGAGCGCCATGCCCTGTTCGTAGAGCGCGATCGCTTCTTCGAGGGGGAGGCCACCCTGCTCGAGCCGGGCGACGGCCTCCTCGAGGCGGGCGTAGATCTGCTCGAAGGCTTCTTCCCTGGCGGTTCGCGGCATCGCGGGCTCCTTACGCACGCTCTTCGGGCATGGTGAACAGCGGCGCCTGGGCATCGGGCACGCTCCGGGCGGGGCGGCGTCTTTGCGGCGAAGCAGCGCCGTCGACGTGGACGCCGAAGGAACCATCGGAGACGCGGACATCCAGTGCTTCACCGGGCTTCGCCTCGCCGACGCGGGCGATGACGTGCGTGCCGCGCTGCACGACGGCGTAGCCGCGGTCGAGGGTGGCGAAGGGGTCGAGGGCGCGCAGGCGCCAGACGCAGCCGCCGACGGCGTGCGCCCGCTCGCCCTGCGCCCGCGCGGCGCTCTCGCCGGCGCGACGGGTGAAGTCGTCGATGCGCTGGCGCTGCCGATCCACGTCCGGCGCCTGGTGGTCCATGCGCTGCGCGCAGGCCAAGACAGCGGTGCGTCCGCCTTCGATGCTGCGACGGAGCTCAGACTCCGCCGTGGCGACAGTGATGCCGAGATGCACCGAGACCGCGAGGCGGTCGGGCGCGACGATCTCGGCGGCGGCGGACGGGGTCGGGGCCCGGACGTCTGCAACGAGGTCGGCGATCGTCGTGTCAGTCTCGTGGCCGACGGCGGAGACGACGGGGACGGTGCTCCCGAAGATCGACCGGGCGAGGGGCTCCTCGTTGAAGGCCCACAGTTCCTCTATCGAGCCGCCGCCGCGAGCGACGATCAGGACGGCGATGTCACCGACGCGGTTGAGCTGCTCGATCCCGCCGATGACGCCAGCGACGGCCTCGGGACCCTGCACCGGGGCTGGCGCCAGCACGACCTCCGCCAGCGGCCAGCGCCGCTCGAGGACGTGACAGATGTCGTGGAACACCGCGCCTGACGGCGATGTGACGACGCCGATGCGGCGGGGGAAGCGGGGGAGCGGCCGCTTTCGGGCGATGTCGAAGAGTCCCTCGGCGCTGAGCTTCGCCTTTCGGCGCTCGAACTCCATCTGGAGGGCGCCGATGCCCTCGGGCTGGACGAAGTCGACGTAGAGCTGAAGGTCGCCGCGCTGCTCGTAGAGGGAGATCTGTCCGTGGGCGACGACGGCGTGGCCGTTCTGGACGTTCTCCGCGGTGGCGCCGCCGGGCGCACCGCGGCGGGCGAAGAAGACTGCCCGCAACTGTGCGTTGCCGTCTTTCATCGTGAAGTAGACGTGCCCGGAGGCGGGGCGGTTGACGTTCGAAACCTCGCCGGCCACCCAGATGTCGCCGAGGAGGGGATCGCTATCGAACAGCTCCCGGAGGTAGGTCGTGATCTCATGGACCGCGTAGACCTGCACGCTGCATTGTCGGACGGATGGGGGAGGGACGCAATCTTGAGGGCGCCCAGCTACTCTTCGAGGGCCCAGCGGAGCACCCGTTCGGTTATCAGCTCGCGGACTTCCGGGGCGTCGTCGAGGTTCAGGTGGGTGACGGGAGGAGGCTCCGGGCCGGCGGCGCCCGCCGACAAGGGATACGCGGGGAGCGTGTCCGAGCGCTCGACGTCCTCGATGTTCGGTTGGTCGAGGGGGATGCCGTGCCAACCCTCGTTCTGCTGAAAGATGTTGAGGACAGGAGCGGATCGGGGGAACTCGCCGGGGAGGCGGTCGTACAGCGCGACGGAGCGGTCGAGCAGCACGCCGTAGAGGCGCGCTGGCTCGCGATCTTCGAGGGCGGCGAGGACGGAGGTGACGGTGACGCCGCCATGGCTGTGGCCAAGCACGACCGCCCGCAAACAGGGCAGCGTTTCCAGGCGCCGCGCCAGATCCTGCTCGATCCACTGTTCCATGCGGGTCTGGGGGAAGTCAGCGCCGGTGACGGCGGCGGCGGACAGGATCACCTGAGTCGAGATGCCGGCGTCGGTGGCGGTGGAGCGGATGTCGCCGGCGGTGGCGATGAGGCCGATGCTCTCGCCGAGTGAGGCGTCGAGCATGTCTGTCCCACCTCCACCCACGATCACGACCAGCAGAGGGGGCCGCGCCGCTGCGCAGCTGAAGGCGTCGGGGAGGGACGGCGGGGCGACGTAGTACTCGGCGTGGGTGGCGGACCTCTCCTCGCAGTTGTCGGGGTCGACGAGCGGGATCCGCAGGCCGTCGAGGGCCGGGTCATCGCCAGCGTCGATCCAGGCGTCGCCGTTGCGGTCGAGGCAAGAGATGAGGGACGGATCGTCTCCGAGCGGGCCGTCGAGGCCGGCCATCCAGGTCGTCAGAGCGGAAGGGCGGGCGGGGGTGGGGGAGGCGAGCGACTCGACCGTGACGCCGTCACGAGAGGCGCCGCCGCCCGTGGTGAAGGCGAGGATGAGCACGATTGCCGCAGTGACCGCGGCCGCGACCATCGCGACGAGGACGATCGGCCTCAACCGATCTCCTGTTCGCCGTATGCCATGCGCGGTTCGTGTGGAAGCGCGGCCGGGGCAACCGAGATGCCGGGCAGCCGGGTCAGGCCGGCGGCGGCGCGCTGCGCGATCAGCAACATGGCGCCGAGGAAGATGGCCACGTGGAACGCAGCGACGGCGACGGCGAAGTCCGTGCGCTCCCAGCGCCAGAACTGATCGTCGTTCGGAGGGTTGATCGCGAGCAGGTTCAGGAAGAATGTCGCGGAGAGCACGGCATAGCCGGGGGCGAGGAGGGGTGTGCGGACGAGCAGCGGGGCGGCGAGCGCGAACGCGGCGTAGAGGTAGCGTTCGTGGGTGCTGGTGGGGAGCATATAGAACGCGAAGACCATCATGGCGCAGGCGGCGAGGAGGCCGTAGAGGTCGAGCCGCTGACGGAGATACGTCAGGACGACCAACGTCGCGACGGAGCAGAGGGCGAGGGATGCGGTCGCGTAGGAGACGCGGAGCCCGGCAAGGGAGAGTGCGGTGCTGGACGGGTGCGGGTCGCCGCGCGCGTCGAGAATGGACCAGCCGTTCCAGGCGCCCTGCGAGAGATCGAGGGGCCACTGCTCGAACATGCGGTCGTAGGTCTCGCCGATGAGGCGCGCGTCGCCGTGGAGCAGGAACGGTGCGAGCGCGGCGAGCGCGGTAGCGGCGGCGGCGGCAGCCCCGCGAAGCGTCGCGCCGGCACCCAGCGTCCAGTACGTGTAGGCGGCCAGCGGCGGGACGATGACGAGCGGCTGCGGCTTGAAGAGAAAGCCGATGGTCCAGAGGGCCCACGCCCATCCGGCGTGCCCGCGGGCGAGCAGCAGGACGGCACCGACCATGGTGACGGTAATGACGGAGTCGATCTGGCTCCACCACATGGAGTCGTAGATGGTGGCCGGGGCGAGCACGAAGGCACCGGCGGCGAGCGCCGGGAGCACGTCGCGGCGCAGAGGCGATGCATCGAACGGGAGGAGGCGGCGGGCGGCGACGAAGAGCAGCGCCGCCAGGGCGAGGTCGCAGAGGAACGGCGGGACCTTGATGAGGATGCGGATCGGCGCGGTCCAGAGTTCGTAGTCGGGAGAGATCCAGCCATAGATGACGCTGGTGGGCCAGAGGACGTAGTGGTAGCCGATGTTGTTGCTGTCAGCGGTGCGAAGGACGTTGATGAAGCCGTGCTGGTGGATGGCGCGGGACCAGACCTCCCAGATGATGGCGTCGCCGTGGCCGTAGGCGTAGGTGGAGGAGAGCCAGAAGGGCATCCGGACGGCGGCGGCGATGAGGATGAGGGCGCCGAGGACGAGCAGGGTGCGCCGGTGCGGCCGCGCCGCGGCGAGAAGCCTCATGGCGGGATTATAGGGGCGATGGACTACGCCCGCTCCTGGTACTCGCCGGTGCTGGTGTTGACCTTGACCTTGTCGCCTTCGTTGATGAAGAGCGGGACGCTCACGACAAGGCCCGTCTCCATGGTAGCGGGCTTGGTGGCGCCGGTCGCGGTGTCGCCTTTGACGCCCGGTTCGCAGCGGGCCACTTTCATCACGACGGATGCGGGGAGTTCGATGCCAATGGGCTCGTCGCCGAGGAAGAGGACGTCGCAGGTGCCGTTCTCGGGCAGGTAGTTCGCGGCGTCACCGACCTGGTCGTGGGTGAGGGGCACCTGGTCATAGGTCTCGGTGTTCATGAAGTACATGATGGCATCATCGGCGTAGCTGAACTGCATCGGGACGCGCTCGACGCGGACGCGAGGCCACTTTTCGCCGGCCTGGAAGGTACGCTCGATAATGTCGCCGCGGCGGACGTCGCGGAGCTTCATGCGCATCTGAGCGGAGCCGCGGCCCATCTTGATGTGAGCGAACTCCACGACCTGGTACACGCGGCCATCAAGCTCGATGGTGGCTCCACGCTTCATTTCACCCGTCGAGATCATGCGGCGGTTGTCCTCTCGCTGCTGCGTATCCCGATGAATCTAGCGAAAACGGCCGGTGCGCTCCACCCGGAGCATCAGCCAACAAACTGGAGCTTCGGCGAGCGGCTCATGACGCGCGCCTTGCCATCCTCCAGCACGACCATGTCCTCGATGCGAATGCCACCCCATCCGGTGATGTAGATGCCGGGCTCGATGGTGAAGACCATGCCGTCCTTCAGCACGTCCTTCGACGTGCGGGCGACGCGCGGCGCCTCGTGGACCTGGAGGCCGATGCCGTGGCCCAGGCCGTGGCCGAAGGTCTCGCCGTAGCCGGCGGCCTCGATGACGTTGTGGGCGATCATGTGGCATTCCTCGCCGGTCATGCCGGGGCGCACCATCTCCTCGGCGGTGAGCTGCGCGGTGAGGACGATGTCGTAGATTTTCTTGAACTGATCGTCCGGCTTGCCGAGGACGACCGTGCGGGTGAGGTCGGACATGTAGCCGGCGACGTCGCAGCCCATGTCGATGACGACGCCCTCGCCGGCTTCGAGCTTGCGGTCGCGGGGGTAGGCGTGGGGCATGGCGCCCCAGGGGCCGCCGGCGATGATGGTGTCGAAGGAGAGGCCGTCGCCACCGTGCTCACGGATGTACTTCTCGATCTCCCACGCCACCTGGCGCTCCGTCCAGCCGGCCTCGATGCGTCCGGCGACGTGCACGAAGGCCTCGTCGCCGAGGTCGACGGCGCGCTGGAGGGCGGCGATCTCCTCGGGTTCCTTGAAGATGCGCAGGGACTCGACGAGGTTCGGGGTCGGGACGAGCTTCGGGCGCTCTGCCTCGGGGATGCCGGCGAGTGACTTCTTGATCTGCGTGTGCACAGCCACGGTCATGTCGCTCGCTTCGAAGGCGATGCGCTTGCCGCCGAGGCCGGGGAACAGGGGCGGCACCCAGGCATCGAAGCCGCCGACAGTCTTGTGCAGGCGGAAGCCGGGGGCCTGCTGGCCGCTCTGCTCGTAGTAGCGAAAGTCGGTGGCGATGACGCAGTCGCCGGGGGTGATGAGCAGATAGCCGGCGGAGCCGGTGAAACCGCTGAGGTACCGGCGGTTCTGGGCGTTGGAGATGAGCGCTCCATCGAGTTCGTGTTTCTCGAGAGCGTGCCGCAGGCGTTCGACGCGCTTGTTCATGCGATCGGGCTTTCTGCGCCAAGCGGCGATGGAAGAAGCCGCTCGTCGTCGCTCACTCTGTCCCCTTTACGATCTGGACGAGGGCGTCGACGGCGAGGAGGTAGCCCATCACGCCGAGCCCTACGATGGTCCCTGAGCAGACAGGCGATAGCAAGGATTCGTGGCGGAAGGACTCGCGCTTCCAGACGTTGGAGATGTGCACTTCGACCGCTGGCAGGTTGCTCCCGGTGACGGCATCGCGGAGGGCAATCCCGTAGTGGGTGAGGGCGCCGCCGTTGATGATGAGGCCCTGGGCATCTCCCTGCTCCTGTTGGAGCCAGTCGATGAGCTGGCCTTCGGCGTTGGCCTGGAAGGCCCGTACCTCAGCCCCCAGGGCGGACGCCCGGCCGGTCACCATGCGCTCGATCTCAGGCAGGGTGGTTCGGCCGTAGATCTCGGGCTCGCGGGTGCCGAGCAGATTCAGATTCGGGCCGTTCATGAGAAGGATGCGCATCGGCGGCATTGTAGCGTGCGCCCCGGGGAAGCCGGGCCGCGGGGGAGATATGGGTCTTGGCCGTGTGTGGGCGAGGCTGCGGCTTGCCGACAACTACTTGTGAGGGAACGCCCCTGTTGCCCGCTTCGGGGGAAGGAGGGCACCGCATGAGCCGGGATATCGACGAGGACCTGATCGAGGCCACCATCCGCAAGGTGGCGGAAGCGAAGGCCGCGCAGAAGGCGCCGCCCGAGCAGGACGCCGCCGAGGAGGCCGACGAGGAGCCGGCGGCCGAACCGGTCAGGGTGGTGTCCAGCGAGGCTGCGGCTGACGAACCCGGGGTCAATGAGGATCTCATCGAAGAGACTATCCGGCGCGTGACGGCCCAGAAGGCCGCCTTAAGGGCTGCTTCCGAGGCAGATACCACAGAGCCCGCCGAAGCGGACGCGGATCCGGTCGAAGAGGCCGTGGCGTTCGCGGACTCGTACGACGAGGACGAACCGGAGGATCTGCAGCAGCCTGTAGCGCTTCCGGCACCAGCGGAGCCGGAAGACGATTCGGCCTGGGCAGCGACCGCCGCCCGCATTGAGCGAGGGCTGCAAGAGACGAAAACGATGCTCCGCACGCTGATCGCCCGCGTGGACGAACTGGCACCGCTGGTGAAGCAGGCGGCCGCGCCGGCGCCGCCGTGGCAACCTCAGCAGGACGAGGGCTGGGATGAATCGCCGCAACCGCCGCGCGCGCCGGTGGGGCTGCCGCCCCGGCCGGCGATCCTCCGCGACCCGTCACCACTCACGGCCACGGCGGAGCACCTGGTGACAGAGGAACGACTGAGTGCCGCGGAGCGCGAACCGCTGATCGACACGCGGCCCCTGCCGAAGCCCTTGCCTCCGATCCATGCAGATGCGCGTCGCGGAATGGACCTGCTGCCGCGTACATACCGCATCACGGTCGAAGACAAGCGGCGCGGGGTCGACCTGGTGCCGCTCCATCGAGCGCTGCTGGGCATGGAGGGCGTGCGGGATATGTCACTCCTCAGCTACAACAACGGTGTGGCGATCGTCTCGCTGGAGACGACCGACGACATCGACCCGCCATCCCTCGAGCAAGCGGTGTCGCGGGCGATGGCGCGACCGGCGCGGGTCGAGACGCACAACGAATTCACGATGGTCGTCAAGCTGGAGGAGTAGCGCCACGATGCGCTGGTTGCCGAATCTGAAGAAGTATCGCGAGCCGGAAGAGCAGATCTTCGCGCCCGAACACGGGGACGAGGAGCAGACGGACCGCGAGCGCCGGCTGTTTGACCTGGTGATCCTGTCGCTGTATGTCCACAGCGCGGGGAGCCTGAGCGAGATGGTGGGCGCATTCGTGGAGAAGTCGCCCTCGGTCACGGGGGCGCTCCTGTCGTACCCGCTGGTGCTGGACAAGAAGCGCGACAAGCTTACGGCGGCGCCGCTCGAAGGCCTCGTCGAGCCGCATCTCGAGCGTGCGATGGACGCGTTCCAGGAGGATCTCACGGCGCTGGAGTTCGACCTGCCGATGAACCACTTCCGCCGGCTGGTGATGGAGCAGGGCGAGGTGGTGATCCGCGACTCTCTGGCGGAGCTGTGGGACGGCGTCATCGATGGCGAAACGGCGCGCAAGGCGGAACAGGCGCTGGGCATCAAGAAAGTCGCGATCGTCCCGATGCTCGTCGAAGGAGAGGCGTACGGGCTGGTTGCGTTCGCGTTCGACCATGTAGACATCGATGCCGAGATCGTCGAGCTGCTGGTCGGCCACTTTACGCTCTCGATGCGTGACATCGCGACGCAGGAGGACACGGCGCGCTTCAACGACATCGATCCGGTGACCTGGGTGTACAACAAGCGCTTCATGACCGAGGGGATCGAGAACGAGCTGGTCCGCTGCGGCCGGTACGCAAAGGCGCTCTCGGTGGTTGTGATCGACCTCGACGACTTCGGTGCGTTCAACACGCAATACGGGCAGTCGATGGGCGACCGCCTGCTGCGGAGTGCAGCTGTCAGCCTGGCTGAAGCGATCTCGCCGCCAGAGATCGTGGCGCGGCTCAAGGACGACGAGTACGCAGTGCTTCTTCCTGAGACGAACCGCGCAGCCGCGGTGTCAGTGACGACGCGGTTGCTCGCCAGCCTCTCTCAGGTGTCGGTCTTCGGAGAGGACGGATCGCCGGAGCCGCTGAAAGCGTCCGTGGCCATCGTGTGCTTTCCGGAGGACGGCGCATCGGCGAAGGACCTGCTCGAGAGTGCGATGTCCGATCTGGATCAGGCGAAGCGGGAGCGGGATGATGCGACCGTCAAGTCGCATGCGGCGCGCGCGGTCAATCCGCTCGCCCGGGCGGCGAACGACCGCGCCCGCTGATCTCCTCTCAGACGCGGCTCGCGTCGAGTTGTCGCACCACCTCACCCAGTTCCCGCATGTGGCTGATGACGGCGTCCGCCGGAGGGTGCAGATCCCCGACGGGGCGCGCGACGTACTGGCGCGTGAGCACTGCCCACATGCCCACGGCCTTCGCGCCGGCGACATCGTGGGCGGGGCTGTCGCCGACGAAGACGGCTTCGTGCGGCGCTACGTCAATGGCGTGGAGTGCTTTCTGGAACAGAGAAGGGTGGGGCTTGCGCCAACCTATGTCGGCAGAGACGACGACGCAGCGCATGAGGTCCTCGATGGCGTGGCGGCGCAGCATGGCACGGATCGCCGTTGTATCGGCGAGCGTATTGGTGACGCAGCCGAGCAGATAGCCTGCGTCAGCGAGTGCTTGCACAGCTTCGAGGGTGCCTTCGGCGACGCTCAGGTGGTCGATCTCGGTGGCGAAGAGGGGCGGCGTCAGTTGGCGGAGCAGGTTGTCGTCCAGCTCCAGCCCGAGTGAGCGGCAGCCGCGGTCGACCCAGGTTTGGCTCGGCGGCTGATCGAGGCGGGCGGCGTCCATGAAGTACGTCTCGGACGCCTCGTGGAGCGCGAGGCTCACCGCCTGGCGGATGGCGCCGGCCGGAGGCACTCCGTCCGGCCCGAGGCGCTCAACGAGGGCAGCGCGCATGTCCTCGTAGGCGCGCTGGAGGCCTGCTCCGTCGTGCGGAAGGATGTCCCAGATGGTGTGGCCGAGGTCAAAGACGACGGCGCGGATGGTCAAGGCGACGCCTGCGCCTCCAACTCTGTCATCGCGCCCGTCGCATCGGCGACGGTGCCGTTCCCCGAGGCCTCGCCGGGTGAGGCGAGCAGATACTGGCGGTCGAGGAGGTGGAGCACGCCTCGCAGGTAGCGGGCGGCGCGGGGGACGGCGGTCTCCGGGCTCTCGGCGCCCTCGTAGTCCAGGACGACGAACCCACGGTAGCGGCCAAGCCGCAGGCGGCGGAGCACGTCGGGCCAGTGGGCCTGGGTGTCGCTGCCATCATCGCGGACGTCGCGAATGCGTGCGTGCAGCTGGACGACGCGCGCCAGTGTCGCGTCGATCACCGGTTGTTCGCCGAGATCCGCGGGGTCGAGGCAGACGCGGAGCCAGGGAGATCCGACGTCGTGCACGCACTGTTCGAGCTGCGTGGGGGTGCCGACGAGGCCGTCGGCGCGATTGTTCTGGAGCGCCAGGACCACGCCACGGTCGGCGGCGTAGTCGGCGCACTGCCGGAGCGCCCAGGTGACGTCGGACCAGAGGCGGCGGACGTTGGGCTGGCGCTGGCCGAGGATGCCGCGGAGGAGGCGAACGACGCGGCCGGGGTCGGCCTCCGGGCGGCGAGCGGGGAGCCATCCGGCAAAGACGCGGACGAGCGGCGCTCCCATGTAGGCGGCGATGTCACACCACTGCCGCACGCGCTCGGCCTCCTGGCCGCGGCGGTCGTCGGGGCCGAAGTCGTTGCTGACGCCGATGCCGCTGATAGTGAGCTGGAGGTCGGTGCAGAGCTTCTTGAGGTCCCGCAGGTAGGCGGGGTCGGTGGTGGGGAAGTGCAGATCGAGCAACTCCACGCCGTCCAGCTCCATCTCCTCGGCGCAGCGGCGCAGCCACTCGCGCTGGTCGATGCGTCCGGCGCGGAAGGCGGCGTGGTACGACCAGGAGCTACAGGCGAGCTTCACGCGACCACCTCGGGGATCTCCTGTCCCTTCGCCCAGGATTCGATGCCGCCGTAGCGTGTGCGACGGAATCCCTCCGCGTAGGTGCAGCTCAGGCCGGAGCGCGCGGCGGCCGCGCGTCCCATGCCGCGCATCTGCTTTGCGATGATCTCACGATAGTCGTGCGGGTCGAGACGGTCGAGCTGGGGCACGTCCAGTCCGGACGCGCGCAGGCCGAACTGCAAGTCGGCGATGGTGAGCACCATCTGGCTGTCGTGGCGGTACAGGGCCTCGATTTTGGTCTCGATCGTGGCGTCGATGTCGACGAACTTGTTCTGGTCTCGCGGGGCCTTCGCGAAGAACCAGTGTTCGCCGACGTAGTGCGGCTCCATGCCGTCGCGGAGCTGTTCCGGGTAGTACAGGGGGAAGTGGGCGAAGGTGGCCGCTTCGCTGGCGGCGACGGCGACGGCGCGGTGGTCGGGGTGTCCCTCGTAAGGGGCGAAGGGGTCCCAGGTGAACACGATATCGGCCTTCTGCTCGCGGACGATTTGCATGAGCTGGCCGCGCAGCTCGCGGGGGGTCGTCTGGTAGGCGAGATCGCCGTCGGAGTAGCCGAGGGTGATGACGTCCTTCACGCCGAGCACTTCGGCGGCGCCGCGGATCTCGCGGTCGCGGGCGGCGCGGAGCTTGTCGGCGCTCAGCTCGAAGGAGCCCTTGTCGTTGTCGGTGGCGACGACGAGGGTGACGTGATGGCCAAGACGGGCGAGCTTCACGACGGTGCCGCCGGCCATGAACTCCATGTCGTCGCCGTGCGCCGCGAAGACGAGTACGCGCTTCATCGGCCCTTATTCTAACGGGCTGCGGTCTACAGGCGCCGCAGCAGCTCGATGGCGGCGGTCCGGAAGGTCCCCTCCGCGGCTTTGTCGAGCATCGCGACGCCGGGCTCGTAGCCGCCCTGCGCGAAGGCTTCCTTCGGCACGACGTAGTGCACATGGTGGTTCGCGTAGCAGGAGATGAGCAGGTGGGGGAGCCCCGCTCCGGTCTGGACCGCCTGTGCGGTTTCGACGAAGAACTCGCCGGGGAGACCCAACACCGCGCAACCCTCGCCGAGGCCGATCGCCTGCGCCTCGGGGTGGAGGTAGTGGGGGCCGCCGGGGCGCAGCCGTGAGGCCACGCCGCGCTCGCCGCGGAGATGTGTGATCTGCTCCATGATGCGGCGGTGGGCGTCGACGTCAGCGGGGGGGAGCGCCTGCCGTTCGCGCTCGAGCTGTGCGAGTCGGCCGTCGTACGCCGCGGGGGGGTCGAGCTGGCGGAGGGGGACCTCGATGGTCTCGGAGAGCACGCGGATGCGGGGTGTTATGAGCTCGCCGGAGGTGACGGGCTTCTCGGTGAGTTCGTCCCAGCGGATGTTCCACGCGCGGTGGGCATGAGCCAGCGGGCGCAACTCCTGCAGGCGCCGCGCGGCCTCCGAGCCGACGATCGAGCCGACGCGGTCAACTTCATCGAAGGTCTGCTCCGTCCATGACGGGTTGACGTTGGCGCAGGCGCCGTTGAGGAAGAGCACCGGGGTGTCGCCGACGACGCCCTTCACGGTGCGCGTGACGGCGCCGGGGTAGTCGGCAGAGATCTCGAGGTTCGTGCGGTAGAGAACGGTCGCGTGGCAGGCGAAGTTCACGACTGACGCGACGGGCGCGGCTCCGTCAGGGTCGTCGAACAGGAGTACGCGAAGGGCGTCGTCGATCAGCCAGTCGGGGTGGCGGCGGTTCTGGCTGACGGAGTCGACGCTGCCGCGTCCGGCCTTGAGTACGCACCGCCGCTTCTGCGCGTGCGCGGCGATGACCGCGCCCGCGATGTTGCGCGCGGTGGCGTCGACCAGGGCGGGATCGGCGCCGCCGAGGACGCCCGCGGGGCCGGCGTGGGTGTGCGTCGCGGCGACCATGATGTGGGCGCCGGGGATGCCCGTCGCGGATTCGACGCGTTCGCGGACGGCGGCGGTCAGGCGCCGGTCGATGCCGACGAGGTCGCACGAGACAATGGCTGCCTGCGTCTCGCCGTCATCGACGACGAGGGCGCGGGCGTGAAGGTCGTCGTGCACGCGCGTGGAGACGCCCTCGCGGCCGGAGTAGCCCTCGAGCGGGGTGCCGACGGGCGGCGTGATGATGGTTTCGGCGGCTCCGGCCAGCAGCGTGGGGTCAGGCGCGGGGGTCATGGGTGTCTCCCTGCAGGCGATCACGGGCGAGGCGGACGGCGCCGAGAAGCTGGGCGTCTTCGCCGAGCTGCGAGAGGAGGATCTGCGGCCGGGAGGGGAGGCAGCGGAGGGCGAGGTCGCGTAGGGGGGCGAGGAGGGCTTCGCCCTGGGCCATGATGACGCCGCCGCCAAAGATGACGGCCTGTGGGTCGAGCAGGGCGCAGATGTCCACGACGGCCATCGCGAGGTGTTCGTGCAGCTCGTGCAGCCAGGCGGCGGCGTCGCCATCGGCGGCGCGGGCTGCCTCGAAGAGGTCCGATGGCTTCGCGCCGTCACCGAGGAGCGTGACCGCGCGCTGGGCCATCGTGCGGCCGCCGACGAGGGCTTCAAGATTGTTGTCCCACGCCGGGGCGCGCACCTGAGCGCGCGACACTGGGACGAAGGCGACTTCACCGGCGAGGAAGTGGGCGCCACGGTGGAGCTTGCCGTCGACGACAACGCCGGCGCCGATGCCGGTGCCGAGGGCGATGAAGACATAGCAGTCGAGGCCCGTCGCTGCGCCGAGCCAGCCCTCTCCGACGGCGGCGGCGTTCGCGTCGTTTTCCATAGCGACGGGGATGCCGCGGGGGGCGCCGAGCAGCTCGGCGATGGGCACCTCGCCCCAGCCGGGGAGGTTTGCGGGGGTGGAGACGACGCCGCGGTCGGGGTCGACGGCACCGGGGAGGACGACGCCGATGGCGCCGACGCGAGCGCCGGTCCAGACGGTGCGGGCGAGCTCGTCGATGGTGCGGCCGATGGCGTCGAGGAGGGGTGCGGGGGGGCCGCCGGGGAAGGGGAGGGCGCGGCGGGCCTGGATCTCGCCGTCGGCGTCGGCGATGGCGACGCGGACGTTGGTGGCGCCGACGTCGACCGCTGCGATGAAGTGCTGCTGCATGGTGGGCCGCCGCTCCGGAGTGGGGGGAGTGTAGGGGTGGTGGAGGAGGGGCTCAAGGATGGGCGCTCCGGTGTGGTGTTCGGGCGGGCTGGAGGCTGGAGGCTGGAGGCTGGAGGCTGGAGGCTGGAGGGTGGACTCCTTTATGGGCTGCCAAGTTCAGTTGGGCGCTTTACAGGTTGTTATGGGGAGGCGTAGGCTCCGCTTCGGAGGAGGTGGTGGGATCAGACCATTGGAGCGTCTCTTTCGGGTTCGGGATGCCGTTGTTGTGGCCGCGGCGGCGGGGGCGGTGCTGTTGGCGGTCGCCACGCCGTGCGTGATGAGGGTGTCGGCGGAACCGACGGCGCCGCCTCGGGCGATCAAGTGCCAGAATCTGGCGGCGGCCATCGACGGGAACACCGGGGACGCGACGACGGGCGGCGACACGGCGGCGGCCTGCGACGGGCTGAGCCAGGGCGAGCTGAACACGCTCGAAGGCACGCTGGGGGACGGGGATGGGGTGTGGGAGTACGGCGACGTGGACCTGGCTGACTTCGACGGGAACCTGTTGCAAGACGGGGCGGCACCGCTGCCGGACGGTTTCTATCTGTTCATGTTCTTCGACGACGACGACCCGGTGACGGTTGACTTTCCCGCAGCGTTTGCGCCGGACATCTCCAACTGCGCAGCGGCGCCGCCGGGCGGGTTCGGCGGGGATGAAGACTGCGACGATGACGGCGTCCCCGGTGACAGGCTGCTCGTCATCGCGTTCGGGGATGCGACGGGTGTAGGGGGTGCGTTCGTGCCGGGGAACGCAGTGCAGATCGGGGTTGGGCAGGAGGGGCTCGAGTACACGATTGAGATTCGGATCGTGGGTGGGCCGGGGACGCCGGCGCAGATCGCCATCGCGACTGAGCCGGAGGAGGTGCTGTGCGACGGGCAGCATCCCTCGACGGTGGAGGCGTCCGTGATGGACCTCAACGGGGACAACGTGACGGACGGGACGGCGGTGGAGTTCACGACGGACGGGCTGGCGAGCGCGGCGCCGCAGCTGACGACGACGTCGGGGGGTGTGGCGACAAGCGTGATCACGCCGTTCCTGACGGCGGCCCCGTCGGGCGGGGCGCAGGTGACGGTGACGGCTGGGATCGCGCAGGGGTTCACGGAGGTCGTCTGTACAAACGGGGATCAGGACGGCGACGGCGTGTTCGACAGCGCGGACAACTGCGTGGTGGTGGCCAACCCGGGACAGGAGAACTTCGACTCGCTGGGCATTGGGAACGGACCAGGGATCCCGGGTGACGATACGACGGTGCCGAACGGCGACGGGTGGGGGGATGCGTGCGACGCAGACGATGACAACGATGACATCTTCGACGCGACGGCGCCGAGCCCTCCGGGCGGTTCAAATGATCCGGACCCGCGTGGGGACCTGACGTACGACGATGATGGCGACGGTAATCCGGCGGTGGGGTGTTACGGGGGGACGGACGCGGGTGACGACGGTCCGAGCTGGGACACGGACTGCGACGGGAAGCGGGACGGGGTGCCGGCGGACTGCGGGTCGGCGGTGCTGGACGATGACGGCGATGGGCTGATGAATGCGTGGGAGACGTGTCACTGGGGGACGTCGAACGCGAGCGCGGACTCGGACGGGGACGGGCTGGGGGACTGCGTGGAGGCGATGGACGTGAGCGGGAATGGCGTCGCGAATGTTCATGACGGGATTTTCATCCTTCGCGCGTTCTTCGGGGTGCCGGGGAATGGTTTCGATGCGGCGTTCGACATCAACGGGAACGGCGTGATCACGGACGCCGACGCGATCTTCGTGCTTCGGGCGTTCTTCGGGGTGAGCGCCTGTCTGTAGTGGGTACTGGGTAGATAGCAGTCTTGACATAACAACAGCGTGTTGCTGTTGTAGGCGGCGTGCGGGGGCGGTGGTAGACTCGGGGCGGCGTCGGGACGGACGGCCGGTATGCTCGACATCTATCTGATTACGCTCGGTGTTTCGCTGGTCATCGGCGTCGTGACGACGGTGGCGCTGCAGGGCGTCTCGCGGACGGAGCGCTTCTTCGGGCTGTTCCACATCCGCGGCGTGACGGAGCGGCCGCGATGGGGCGGGGTTGTGTTCCTGGCGGCGTTCGCGGTGACGCCGTTCGTGGTGTCGGCGTTCTCGGGGCACGCGAGCGAGCTGTTCTCGCCGAAGTCGGGGAGCTTTCTGGGGTTCGTGGCGGCGGCGTCGCTGGTGTTCGCCGTGGGGTTTCTGGACGACGTCCGGTTGACGAGCCCGATGCTGCGGTCGGCGGTGTTCGTGGCGGCGGCCTCGGCGGTGTACCTCGCGGGGTACCGGATCGACGACATAGGTCTTCCGTGGGGGCCGGACGTGCACCTGGGGATGCTGGGGCCGCTGGCGACGGTGCTCTGGATCTACGCGATTACGAACGCGATCAACTGGATCGACGGGCGGGACGGGGTGTCGGCGGGGGTGGCGATCCTGGCGGCGGCGACGATGGCGCAGGTGGCGGCGCACTCGGACCACCCGACGGTGGCGTTGCTGCTGGTGGCGATCGCGGGCGGGGGGCTGGGGTTCCTGCCGTTCAACCTGCCGCCGGCGTCGGCGTACGTGGGGGACTCGGGGGCGTACGTGCTGGGGTTCACCATCGGGGCGCTTTCGATCCGTGCGGCGACCGGGCCAACGGGGGTGGTGTTCATCGCGGTGCCGCTGGTGGCGCTGGGGTTCCCGATCCTGGACTTCGTGCTGGCGACGGTGCGGAGGGTGCTGCAGGGGCGGCTTCCGACGATCGGCGACGAGGACCACATTCATCATCGGATCGAGGCGCTGGGGGCGGGGCCGCGGGGGCTGCTGGTGGTGATCTACGGGCTGGCGGTGTTGTTCTCGGCGGCAGCGATCCTGTTGCACTACGTGGAGACGTTCTGGATCGAGGCGATGGTGTTCGCGGCGCTGATCGTGGCGGTGGGGGGGACGCTGTTGCGGTTGGGGTACGTGCTGACGTTGTGGAACAGCAGCAGCGTGGTGTGGTTGCGGCAGCGGGTGTTTGCGCCGGACGATGAGGCGTGAGCCGTTAGCTGTGAGCCGTGAGCCGTGAGCCGTGAGCTGTGAGCCGTGAGCTGTGAGCTGAGCGGGCGCTGCGCATCTCTTTCGGCTGCCCTGCCTCCGATCGCTCGGGATGACATCCCACGGCTCAGGGTGCGGGTGGGCGGCGGAGGGGGCGGGTGGCGGCGGTGGTGGTGAGGAGGAGGGCGCAGCGGGCGGCGATGGCGGCGGCGGTGAGGGCGTCGACGGGGGGGTTGCGGCGGAGGTGCTTGCGGTAGTAGCGCCACATGCTGCGGTGGCGCTCGACGATGACGCGGGATGTGGGGTTGGCGCTGATGCCGATCCGATGCGTGACGCGCACTGACGGATCGTAGACGACGCGGAGGCCGGCGTCGTGGACGCGCTTGCAGAAGTCGACGTCCTCGCTGAACAGGAAGAAGCGCTCGTCCCAGCCGCGGAGGCGGTCGTAAACGGGGCGAGGAAACATCATGGCGGCGCCGCTCACCCAGTCGACGTCGCGCAGGGAGGCGTGGTCGAAGCCGGACATGAGGTAGCGGCGGGAGAAGCGGTTGCCGGGGAGCAGGCGGGTGAGGGGGGAGTAGCGGCTGAAGAGAGCGGTGGCGTAGCCGGGGAAGGCGCGGCAGCTGAGCTGCACAGCGCCGTCGTCGTCGAGGAGCTGCGGGGCGACGATGCCGACGTCCGGGTGATCGCGGAGGTACGCCGTGAGGGGGGTGAGGGCGTCGGCATCGAAGCGGCAGTCGGGGTTTATCGTCGCGATGTACGGGCCCTGAGAGAAGGAGACGCCAACGTTCACCCCGGCGGAGACGCCTGCATTGTCACCGCACTCGAAGACCAACACCCAGGGGAAGTCGCGCCTGATGAGGTCCGGTGTGCCGTCGGAGGAGGCGTTGTCGACGACGATCACTTCGACCGTGTCGTGCGGGCTGTGCTCGCGCAGGGAGGCGAGGCAGCGGCCGATGACATCGGAGGAGTTGTAGGTGACGATGACGACGGAGATCTCGGGACCGGTCATGTCTTCGTGTCGCGGGCGACGTGTTCGTACACGGCGTGGGTCTCGTCGGCGGCGCGGGCCCAGCTGAACTGCGCGGCGCGCTCGAGGCCGCGGCGACGGAGGTCGTGGCGGAGGATGGCGGTGGTGAGGAGCTGGCGCAGACCCTCGCGGATCTGTTCGACGGATGTGGGGTCGACGAGCAGGGCCGCGTCGCCGGCGATCTCCGCAGTCGCCGAGAGATTTGACGTCAGCACGGGGACGCCGCAGGCCATGGCTTCAAGGACGGGGAGGCCGAAACCCTCGTAGAGCGACGGGAAGGCGAAGACGGCGGCGGCGTTGTAGAGGGCGGGGAGGTCGCCGGCGCGGACGTAGTCGAGGTAGACCACCCGGTCGCGCATGCCGAGATCGCGCACCAGCGCGAACTCCTCCTCGTAGTGCCAGGCCTTCTGGCCGACGACGGCGAGCGTGTGGTCGATGCCTTCGTCGCGGAGGGCGCGCATGGCGCGGATGAGGCGGGCGCGGTTCTTCCCGGGCTCGATGCTGCCCACGCTGAGGATGTACGGGGCGTCGAGGCCGTAGCGGTGGGCGACGGTTTCGGCGTCGTCGCGGTCGAGGGGGCGGTACTGTGCGGCGGCGGCCTCGTAGACGACGTGGACGCGCGACGCGGGGATGCCGAGGGCGGCTATCGCGTCGTCGCGGACGGTCTGCGAGGGGACGATGATGGCGTCGGCGGCGCGGGAGGCGGTGCGGGTGAGTGTCTGCATGTAGAGGCGCCGGGCGGGGGTGTAGCGTTCGGGGAGGCGGAAGAAAGTGACGTCGTGGACGGTGACGACGCGCTTCGTGCGGACGGGGAGGACGGGGAGGGTGTGGTGGGTGGAGTGGAGGACGTCGATGCCGAGCGAGCGCAGGGCGACGGGGAGGCGGGCCTGCTCCCAAAGCAGGCGGGCGGAGCGAGAGCCGGCGGCGACGCGCTCGATGCGCCAGTTCTTGCGTCCGGCGACGGCATCGTCGAACCAGGAGCCGCGGGTGAAGACGGCGTAGCCGTCGCGGCGGTCGTCGCGGCCGGCGAGGGCGCGGACGAGCTCGATAGCGTAGACGCCGGAGCCGGCGGGCCGGGTGGGGACGGAGGTCGCGTCGATGGCGATCCTCACAGGTCTTGAACCTGGCGGGTGCGGCCCATGCGGCCGCGATAGTAGTCGAGCGTGCCGAGCGTCATCGCGCGGAGGAGGCGCCACTCGCGGTGGAGGGCCATGCGGGCGGCGGCGCCGATGCGGGTCGTCCAGAAGTAGGCGGTGAACCACGCGTAGGCGGCGCGCGACGTGGCGTGTTTGTGGACGAGGTAGAGCCGGTTGCGGGTGGCGTAGTACTGCTTGAAGGGGGTCATCCAGCCACCACCGCTGGAGCCGCTTTCGCGGTGGTAGAGGACGGCGGCGGGCTCGTAGCGGACTCTATAGCCGGCCTGGCGGGCGCGGCGGATGAAGTCGGTCTCCTCGTAGTACATGAAGAAGCGCTCGTCGATGCGGCCGGCGTCTCGGAAGGCGGCGAGGGGGACGAGGGCGCAGCAGAAGCTAGCGGTCTCAAGGTCGTCGCGGCGGCGGCTGGTCTCGGGGCCGTCGGGGCGGCCGCCGAAGGTGTCGCGGAAGAGGCCGAGGCGCCAGTCGAAGCCGCCGGCGTGGGTGCTGATGAGGCGGTGATCGTCGTAGTAGAGGATCTTGGGGACGACCAGCGTGCGGGCGTCGGAGGCGTCGACGAGGTGCCGAAGGAGGCCGGGGGTGACCACGACGTCGTTGTTGAGGAAGAGCGCGCAGTCGAGGCCGACTGAGAGGCAGCGCTCGACGCCGATGTTGCATCCGGCGGCGAAGCCCACGTTGTCGGGGCAGCGCACGACGGTGGCGTCGGGGAAGGCACGCTCGATCGTGCCGGCGGAGGTATCGGAGGAGCCGGAGTCGACGACGATGAGGCGCCAGTCGGGGTAGTCGAGCGTTTGCATGGAGGTGCAGAACTCGTCGATGAAGGCGGCGCTGTTGTAGTTGACGACGATGATGCCGACCGACGGGCCGACGGACGGGCCGACGGACGGGCCTACCGACGGGCCGACCGATGGGCCGACGGACGGTGAGGCCTCAGCCATCGGCGGGGACCTTCGCGCGCTCGAAGTAGCCGGCAAGCGCGGTCTGCCAGGGGCGGAGGGCGATGCCGAGCGCGCGGGCGCGGGTGTTCGCGAGGACGGAGTACGGGGGCTTGTGGGGGCCGGCGTAGCCTTCGGCGCGGAGCTGCGGCGTTGTCACGGGCTCCACGTGGATGTCCGGCATGCCGTCGAGGCGGAGGATCTCGCGGGCCCAGTCGTAGCGGGAGGCTTCGCCTTCGTTGGGGAGGTGGTAGACGCCGGGCGGGGCTTGCGCCTCGAGTAGGCGGCGGATGGCTTCGGCGAGATCGGCGGTGGAGGTGGGGGCGGATCTCTCGTCGGTGACCATGCGGAGGGGGCGGCCTTCGCGAGCGATGGCGCGCACCTTCTCGATGAAGTTCGTGGCGCCGTCGCCGTAGTTCCACGACGTGCGGACGATGAGCGTGTCGGCGCAGGTGGCGACGGCCATGACCTCGCCGTCGAGCTTCGAGAGGCCGTAGGCGTTGATGGGAGCGGTGGGGGCGTCCTCCGGGTACGGGGCGGTGGCGTCGCCGCGGAAGACCTCGTTGGTGCTGATGGCGACGAGCCGTGCGCCGGCGCGGGCGCAGGCGCGGCCGATGCTTCCGGACGCGTCACCGTTGATGCTGCGGGCGAGAGCAGCCTCGCGCTCGCAGCGGGCGGTGTCGGTGAGGGCGGCGCAGTGGATGACAGTGTCGATGCGGCGGCCGTTGCCATTGTCTTCCAAGGCACGGTCGATAGAGGCGCGGGAGGTGACGTCGAGGGCATCGCGGCCGAGCGCGAGGACGTCGTGGTGGGCGAAGGCGTGCTCAAGGCTGCGGCCGAGCTGGCCGCGGGCGCCGGTGATGAGGATGCGCATGATGCGGCATTGTATCGCCGGGGCGCATTGTATCGGCCGGGGCGGTGTCAGCCGGCGTAGGGCTTTGAGGCGGCGAGGCGCTGGGCGTACTGACGCTCGTAGTAGCGGCGGTAGTCGCCGGAGCGGACGCTCTCCCACCAGCGGCGGTTATCGGCGTACCAGCGGACGGTGCGTTCGATGGCTTCTTCGTAGCCGACGTCTGGCTGCCAGCCGAGGGCGCGCACCTTTGTGGTGTCCATGCAGTAGCAGAAGTCGTGGCCCTCGCGGTCCTCAACGTGGCGGATGAGGTCGTAGGGCTTGTCGAGCAGGTCGAGGATGGCGCGGGCGACGTCGAGGTTGGTGCGATGGTTGCCGGCCTGGACGTTGTAGGCCTCGCCGGGCTCGCCGCGCTCGAGGAGGAGGAGCAGGGCGCGGACGGAGTCATCGACGTAGAGGCGGTCGCGGAGTTGGAGCCCGTCGCCGTAGAGAGGGAGGGGTTCGCCCTCCAGGGCGTTGGTGATGAAGAGCGGGACGGCCTTCTCGGGGTACTGGAAGGGGCCGACGTTGTTGGCTGGGCGGGCGACAACGACGTCGAGAGCGTAGGTCTCAGCGAAGGCGCGGCACATCATGTCGCCGGCGGCCTTGCTGACAGCGTATGGGCTGTGCGGGCGGAAGCGATCGTCCTCGCTGCGGGGGTCGTCCGGGGTGGCGGGGCCGTAGACCTCGTCGGTGGAGATGTGGAGGACGCGGGCGACGGCGTGGTCGCGGGCGGCGGTGAGGACGTTGTAGGCGCCGCGCACGTTGGTCTCGATGAAGTCGGTAGCGTCGTGGATGGAGCGGTCAACGTGCGATTCGGCGGCGAAGTTCACGACGGCGTCGCAGCCGCGCATGGCGTCGCGGACGGCGTCGAGATCGGCGACGCTGCCGCGGACGAAGGCGTAGCGCGGGTCGCCGGCGACGTCGCGCAGGTTCTCGACGTTGCCGGCGTAGGTGATGGCGTCGAAGTTTACGACGGAGGATTCGGGGCGTTCGCGCAGGAAGTGACGGATGAAGTTGCTTCCGATGAAGCCAGCGCCGCCGGCGACGAAGACGCGCATCAGGGCACCCGGACGCGGCTGTAGTCGCCGAGAACGAGCTGGTAGCCGCGGGGCATCCGGCCGTCGGCGGAGAGTTCGACGTTGCGGCCGATGAGGCTGTTCTCGATGCGGTGTCCGAGGTGCTCGATGGTGGTGCGCTCCATCACGACACTGCCGGCGATCTCGCTGGCAGTGACGGTGCAGTCGGGGCCGATGGAGGTGAAGGGGCCGACGTAAGCGCCAGTGATGCGGGTGCGCTCGCCGATGACGGCGGGGCCGCTGATGATGCTGTTGGTGATCGTGCAGCCGGGCTGCAGGACGACGCGGCCGTGGACCTGCGATGCGTCGTCGACGGCGCCGCCGGTGATGTCGCCGGGGAGGGTCTCGAGGACGGCGCGGTTGGCGGCGAGGAGGTCATCGTGCTTGCCGGTGTCGATCCAGGTGCCCTCGACAACGTCGGCGCGGACTTCGCAGCCGTGGTCGAGGAGCCACTGGATAGTGTCGGTGATCTCCAGCTCGCCGCGGGCGGAGGGGCGGATGGCGGCGATGGCGTCGAAGACGCGGGGGGTGAACATGTAGACGCCGATGACGGCGAGGTCGCTGGGGGGGTCGGCGGGCTTCTCGACGACGCGCACCAGGCGCTCGCCATCGAACTCCGCGACGCCAAATTCGCGGGCGTCCTCGACGTGTTTCAGCAGGATCTGCGCTTCAGCGCCGGACGCGGCGAAGGCGGCGACGAAGGGGCCGATGCCGCCGGTGAGGAAGTTGTCGCCGAGGACGGTGACGAAGGGGGCGCTGCCCATGGCGTCGCGGGCGAGACCGATGGCGTGGGCGATGCCGCCGGGAAAGGGCTGCTCGATGTAGCTGATGCGGCCGCCGGAGCGGGTCCCGAAGCGGCCGCCGTCGCCGGCGGCGTCGCGGATCTGGGAGCCGGTCTCAGGGGCGACGACGAGCGTGATGTCGCTGATGCCGGCTTCGAGGAGGTTCTCGATGGCGTAGAAGAGGATGGGCTTGTTGGCGATGGGGACGAGCTGCTTGGCGCCGGTGTAGGTGAGGGGGCGGAGGCGGCTGCCTTTGCCGCCGGTGAGGACGAGTCCCTTCAGGGCGCTTTTCATATCCGGCGAAGTGTACACCGCGGCTGGTTGCTGGTTGGCGGTCGCTGGTTGCTGGTGCTCGTCCAACTGGTGAAGGGACAATCGGGCTCCGCATCGCTCCCGCGCTGCTCCGCTCGGACCTTGAGAAGGGGGAAAGGGGGACCGCCCCCCATGCCCCCAGGCAGGGCGCTGCGCCCCTGCACCCGCTTTCCTACGCATCAAGTTGGAGGAGCACCAGGCTATTGGTCGCTGGTCGGAGACGGAGGTCGGGCCTGGGCGCGCTGGCGTTCGAAAGCGCTGGGCTTCCCCGTGTTGCCAGGCCCCGCCCGGACCTAACCCCTGCCCCTCCCTGAAGGGAAGGGGTTACTTGCCGGGCTGGTTCGACATCGCTGGCAGTGGAAGAATCGACGGACATTGTTCAAACGAGCGTGATGAGCGGGAGGTGACAGATGGACGTGAGAGGGAAGACGGCGATCGTGACGGGATCGGCGGTGGGGGTGGGACGGGCGACGGCGATCGACCTGGGGCGTCGGGGGGCGAACGTGGTGATCAACTACTCCCGTTCGGAGGAGGACGCGAAGGAGGCGGTGCGGCTGGTGGAGGCGGAGGGGGCGCAGGCGCTGCTGGTGCGGGCGGACGTCTCGAAGGACGACGAAGTGCAGGCGATGGTGCGGCAGACCGTCGAGCGGTTCGGAGGCGTGCAGGTGCTGGTGAACAACGCCGCGATGACGCACTTCGTGGCGATGCAGGATCTGGACGGGATGAAGGCGGAGTACTGGGACGACATCTTCGCGGTGAACGTGAAGGGGGCGTTCTTCTGCGCGCGGGCGGCGGCGAAGGCGATGCGGGAGAGCGGGGGCGGGGCGATCGTGAACGTGGCGTCGATCGCGGGGGTGCGGGCGGTAGGCAGCTCGATCGCGTATGCGGCGTCGAAGGCGGCGTTGATCAACATGACGGTCGCGCTGGCGCGGGTGCTGGGGCCGGAGGTGCGGGTGAACTGCGTGGCGCCGGGGTTCATCGAGACGCGGTGGCTGAAGAGCGGGCTGGGGGAGCAGGTGTACGAGGCGGCGAAGGCGCAGCAGTCACGGGTGGCGCCGCTGGGCCGGGTGTGCCAGCCGGAGGACGTGTCGCAGCTGATCCTGAGCCTGATCGAGGGGGCGGACATGGTGACGGGGCAGACGGTGTTGATCGACGGCGGGGTGTCGGTCGCGAGCTGAGCGAGGAGGTGCGGAAATCGCAGGATCGGGGTGACGGCGGGGGCGTGAGGGGCTGTGTCAGACTGGGATCGGCCCTGCCGCCGGGGCGTGAGGCGTCCGATCAGCGCCAACGGACGGAGGAAATATGAACCGTTGGCAGTACAGAGTGATCTACGTGGATTTCAGGGGAAGGATTTCATCGGAAGGGGCGGAGTACATCCGACAGGGCGGTGAACACCGCACCGGGTTCGTCCGCGGCTACCTCGACAGGTTAGCAAAGGACCGGCGCTGAGGATTCCGTAACGCTGATGGCGGCAGGGCCCGGTCTGGTCGTTGGAGGGTGGAGGATGGAGGGCGGAGGGCGGGACAACAGACGGCCAACAACAGACAACAGGCCGGCTCGGCTCGGGATGTTCTTTGGTGGGGCGTAGGGCTGGAGGCTGATGCTGAGGGCGACAACAGACGGCCAGCAACAGACGGGCCAGGGGTGGGAGTGGGGCCGGTCGGTGTGTTCGCATCAGGCGGTGATTCTCCGTACCATGCATGCGCAACTCGCCTGAGGGCGTGGGCCGGAGATGCGTCACACGTAACCCGGCCAGGCAGTCCGAGCCCGCCAGTACGGGGCCTGTCGTCGATCATTTCGCGCTCCGCGCCTGCGAGCGCGCGCTCATGGAGGTTGACCTTGGGAGCACGCAAGAAGGTCACGGTCATCGGCGGCGGCATGACCGGGGGCGCCATCGCCCAGCGCCTCGTCGAGAAGGGCATCGCCGACGTCGTCATCCAGGATGACCCGCAGTTCGCCGGGACTCTTCATCACGGCAAGGCCCTCGACATGGCGCAGTCCGCGTCGTGGCTGGGGTTCGACACGAAGATCACGGCAACGGACGGCTGGGACGACACCGCCGGGTCCGACGTGGTCGTCTGCACCGCCGGCGCCCCCCGCAAGCCCGGCATGAGCCGCGAAGAGCTGCTTAACGGTAACGCCGACATCGTCCGCGCCAAGGTGAAGGAGGCGGTGAAGCACTCGCCCGGCTGTGTCTTGATCATCTTCGCGAACCCGATGGACGCCATGTGCCACGTCGCCCTCGACGCCTCCGGCTTCCCCCGCGAGCGCATCATCGGGCAGGGCGGCGCGCTCGACACTGCCCGGTACCGCGCTTTTCTTTCGATGGAGACCGGCGTCTCCATCCGCGACGTGCACGCGTACGTCCTCGGGGGCCACACGGACACCACGATGGTGCCCATCGTCTCGCAGGCGCGGATCGGGGGCCTCCCGCTGCGTTCGCTGCTCCCGCAGGACAAGATCGACGCAATCGTCGCCCGGACGATGCGCGGTGGCGCCGAGATCGGCGAGCTGATGAAGGTCTCCAGCGCCTACTACGCCCCCTCCGCCGCGACCGTCGAGATGGTCGAAGCCATCCTCCTCGACCAGAAGCGGCTCATCCCCAGCGCGGTACGATGCAACGGCGAATACGGCATCGACGGCATCGTCTGCGGCGTGATGTGTCAGCTCGGTGAGGGCGGCATCCAGCGCACGGTCGAGACGCCCGTCGACGACGACGAAGCGGCGAAGATCCGCAAGGCCGCCGACGCCACGAAGGACCTGATCGCGCTGCTGAATTAGGAGCACCGCTATGACCACCGATAGCGGCACCCGCATCCGCGAGGTCCGCGCCGAGGACATCACGGCGGCAGTCGCCGACCTTTGCCAGAAGGCCACGCACGAACTTCCCGAAGACGTCCTGGCCGGCCTGAAAAGGGCCGAACAGACCGAGAAGTCGCCGCTCGGGAAGCAGGTGCTGATCGAGATCCTCGAGAACGCCGACTACGCGAAGCGGGAGCTGGTGCCCCTCTGTCAGGACACCGGCACGACCGTGGTCCTGGTCGAGATCGGCCAGGACGTGCACATCGTGGGCGGGGCCCTGCAGGACGCGATCAATGCCGGCATCTCGAAGGGCTACACCGAGGGCTACCTGCGCGCGTCGATGGTCGACCACCCCTTCTCGACACGGGTGAACACGAAGGACAACACTCCTGGCGTCATCCATACGGAGATCGTCGCGGGCGACCGCTTCCGTATCACCGTCGTCCCGAAGGGCGGCGGCTGCGAGAACATGACGCGCTTCCAGATCATGCTCCCCTCCCGCGGCAAGGAAGGCATCACAGAGTTCGTCCTCCGCACGATCGAGGAGTCCGGCGGCAACCCATGCCCCCCGCTGATCGTCGGCGTCGGGGTCGGCGGCTCGTCGGAGTACGCCATGTACCTCGCGAAGAAGGGCATCACGCGGCCCGTCGGCGTCCCGAGCGCCGACCCGGAGACGGCGGAGTTCGAGCGCGAGCTGCTGGCGAAGGTGAACGCACTGGGCGTCGGCCCCCAGGCGGTCGGCGGGAGCAACACGGCCATGGCGGTGAATATCGAGACGTACCCGACGCACATCACGTCGCTGCCCGTCGGGGTCAATCTCCAGTGCCACAGCGCGCGGTCGAAGAGCGCGGACTTGTAGCCGCCGCGACGATCAGTACAGTCACGCGCACAGCCTCTCCTCCTCGCGCGGGGGAGGGCCGGGGGAGGGGTCCCCATGACGACGCCAACGCCTGAGCCCGCCGCCACGAGGCCGGCCCTCGCCCTCCGCCGCGCCACGCCCGACGACCTGCCCGTCCTCGTGCCTCTCATCAACGCCGCCTATCGCAAGACAGAGGGCCACGTCTTCCGCACCACGTCCCGCACCGACCGCGACGACCTCGCGCAGAGGCTCTCGGGCCTCGTGGTCGCCGAGGTCGACGGCCGCGTCGCCGGCTGCATCCACATCGACCTGAGCGGCGAGCACGCGCACTATGGCCTGCTGGCCGTCGACGTCGCGCGGCACGGCCACGGCATCGGGTCGATGCTCATCGAGCACGCGGAGCAGGCGGGCTGGGCAGCCGGCCACACCGTGGTGCGCATCGAGGCGGTGAAGGAGGCGGGGTACATCCCGTTCTACGAGCGGCGCGGCTACCGGGTGATGGCGGAAACCGACGGTCAGGTCTGGAACGGCGGAGCCGACTGGGGCGCCGTCATCCTCTGGCACATGACAGACATGGAAAAGGTGCTCCGATGAACGATGTCCGGATCGTCCGCCCGCACGAGCGCGACGCCGCGACCGCCCAGACACCCGGTATGGCGCGCGTCGCCGGCGTCTCTGCCGCCACCTGCGGCTCGTCTGCCGTCTGGATGGGCGAAGTCACGACCGCGCCCGGCTTCCGCTCTGGCGCCCACCACCACGGCGATGTCGAGAGCGCGATCTACGTCCTCAGCGGAACCTATCGCTTCCGCTGGGGCGAACACCTCGAACACAGCGCCGTGGGCGGCGCCGGCGACTTCATCTACGTGCCGGCGAGGCTGGTGCATCAGGAGATCAACACGTCGGACGACGAGCCGCTGGTGTTCATCCTGGCCCGCGGCAATCAGGAGAACATCGTCGTCAACGTCGACGTCCTCGAGGCAGATATCGATCCATCAGCCTGACCGCTCCTCTCGTTCTGGCTCGCCGGCCTCGTGCGGGGGGCGGGTGTGTGCCTCGCCGCGCCGACGCGCTACTGTGGATGTAGCCGAACGCGCCATTCACGGAGGAGATGGGATGCCCATCACGAGGACCAACGGCGAGATCCGCGCCGAACCCCCGTTCACCGACGACGACGTCGCCCAGTTGCGTGTCGGCGAGCATGTGAAGTTCTACGGCGCCATCTACACCGCCCGCGACGCCGCCCACCGCCGCATGGTCGAGGCCCTGAACAAGGGCGAGCCCCTCCCCATCGACGTGCGCGGACAGGTCATCTACTACGTCGGCCCCTCCCCCGCCCGGCCCGGCCGCACCATCGGCTCCGCCGGCCCCACCACCGCCATGCGCCTCGACTCTTTCACCCCGCCGCTGCTCGAGCAGGGACTGAAAGTCATCATCGGCAAGGGCGGGCGCGGCACCGTCGTGAAGCAGGCGCTGCAGCGACACAAGGCCGTGTACCTCTTCGCCATCGGCGGCGCGGGCGCCCTCCTCTCGAAGACCATCCGCAAGATGGACGTGATCGCCTACGAGGACCTCGGCACGGAATCGATCAAGCGCCTGGAGGTCGATGCCTTCCCGGCGATCGTCTGCTGTGACATGTACGGCGGCGACCTCCTCCTGGAAGGGAAGGAGCGTTACCGCGACCAATCGGCGCTGGGCAACTACATCTCCGTCCCTCCGGCCGAGAAGGCGGGGTAGTCCAGAGCGAGAAGGAGCCTTCCGATGTCGAACGAACTGCTCCGCTACCTCTCCGGCGAGCTGCGCGGCATGCACGGCCTCTACGATCGGGTCACCGTCGACCTTACCGACGACCAGCTCAACCACGTCCCGTCCGGCGGCCACCAAAACATCGCGTTCTGCCTCTGGCACTACGTCCGCACCGAGGACAACGTCATCCAGTTCGTCCTCCAGCGCCAGCCGACCGTCTGGATGGAGGGGGGATGGGACAAGCGCTTCGGCCTCGACGCCAAGTCGCAGGGCACCGGCTTCACCGACGACGAGGCCCGGGCCTTTCGCATCGAAGGCGCTGCCGACTTCCGCCTCTACATGGCCGAAGTCTTCCGCCGCACGGAGGCTTACGTCGCCAACATGTCCGACGAGGACACGCAGCGCCGCGTTACGGTGAAGCCCCTGGGCGAGATGTCAGCGTTGCAGGTGGTCTCCGGCATGTGCATGACGCATGGCTACCGCCACCTCGGCGAGATCGAGTTCGCGAAGGGCCTCGTCGCGCCTAAAGGCGGCTCGACGATCTAGCAGGGTGCTGAAAAACCCGAAGAGGAACAGTTGACGTTCCCACCCGCCCGCCCAGTTGGATGGTTGTGAATCCGGGGGGACACCCCCCGGAGCCCCCCGACAAGGGGCTCTGCCCCCTGTACCCCCTTTTTCAGCACCTTGCTAGCGCTCGAACGCACCGACCGGCTGACAGACTGAACGACGGCCTCCTACCCCGGATGCTCCCGCCGCGCCACGCCTGCCTCCTCCAACGCCGCCATCTGTGCCGTGGACATCCCCAGAAGGTCCCCGAACACGTATTCCGTCCCCTCCCCGTACAACGGCGCCCCCGCGTCCGGCCCCACCTCAGCGCCCGCGAGGGTGAACGCTGCCCGCATGTGCGGCATCTCCCCCGCCTCCGCGTGGCGCACCCGGTGCACGAACCCGCGCGCCGCGAGCTGCGGGTCGTCCAGCAGCTCCGGCACCGTCTGCACCGCCGACGCCGCCACCCCCGCCGCCTGCAGCGCCTCGGCGGCTTCGTGCGGGCCCCGGTCACGCGTCCAGGCGGAGACAATCGCGTCGATCTCGTCGCGCCGGTGCGCGCGCGACACCACGTCGGCGTATCGTTCGTCGCGTGCCAGTTCCGGCCGCCCGATCGTGTGGCAGATCGCCCGCCACTGCGCGTCGTCCTCGCACGCGACCGCGATCCAGCGGTCTTCGCCCGCCGACGCATAGACCCCGTGCGGCGACATCGCCGGGTGCGCGTTGCCGGTGCGCGTCTGCACCCGGGCATTCATCGTGTAGTCCAGCAGCGCCTCGCCCACCGCCTGCAACTCCGCGTCGATCATCGCGGCCTCGACGTGCTGCCCCTCCCCCGTGCGGTCGCGATGCCGCAGCGCCACGATCGTCGCCAGCGCCGCCATGACGCCGGACGTGTAGTCGGCGTAGTAGTTCGCGGGGTTCATCGGGCCGCGATCTGGATAGCCGGTGAGCCACGAGAGTCCGCTGGCCGCGTCGATGCCCGGCCCGTATGCCACGCGGTCGCGCAGCGGCCCGTCGCGCCCGAACGCCGGCATCGACACCAGGACGATGTCAGGCTTGGGGGCGCGGAGCGCTTCGTAGCCGATGCCGAGCCCGTCGATGACGCGCGGCGACATGTTCTCGACTACGGCGTCGCTGATGGCTGCCAGGCGCAGCAGCACCGACCGCCCCTCCGCGCGCGAGAGGTCGAGCGTCACCGCGCGCTTGCCGCGATGCAGGTCGCTGTAGCCCACCAGCCGGTTGTACGGGCGGTCGGGCGTCCCCGGCACATGCGGCGCGACGTCGAGGTGCGTCCCCGGACGGGCGAACGGCGGCTCCACGCGGACCACCTCGGCCCCCAGGTCCGCCAGCAGCGACGTCGCCACCGGTCCCGCGACCGCCACTGTCAGGTCGATGATCCGCACGCCTTCGAGTGGCCTCATAGCACGCCCGCCGCCGCCAGCCGCGCCAGGTCTCGCGGCTCGAGCCCCAACTCGCCGCAGTACACGGCCGCGTTGTGCTCCCCCAGCAGCGGCGCCCGCGCTGTGCGCCACGGCGTGCGCGTCATCCGCACCGGCGGCCCCGGCTGGCGCACCGCCCCGACCACCGGATGCTCGATCTCCGGGAAGAAGCCCCGCGCGCGATGCTGCCCCAGCCGGTCGTCGACAACCTCGCCGGGGTTGAGCACCTCTACGAACGGCAGACGCACCTCCTGCGCCTCCGCCACCGCCGTCCATCGGTCGCGCTCCGCCAGCCAGCGGTCGAGCGCGGCATCGACCGTGTCCGCGTGCCCCAGCCGGTCCGCCAGCAGCTCCGGCGCGTTCAGCGACGGCTCCTGTATGAACGCCCCGAGCAGCTCCGGGAACCGGTTGTGCGAGTGCGCGTGCACCCATCCGTCCCGGCACGGCCGCACTGTCGACGGGTAGTGATAGCCGTCGCCGAATCCCACGACGCGGGCGCCGTTGCGCTCGATCGCCCGCCCGGTCACCGCCGACCGCTGCAGCGCCCCGCCGACGAGGAACGCCGCTGCTTCCGCGACGGACACGTCGACCGTCTGCTTCTTGCCCGTGCGGTCGCGAACCGCCAGGGCCGCCAGCGTGCCGAGGGCCGCCTGCAGCCCGGCGTAGTATCCGACGATCTGCCCGTACGGCTTTACGGGCTCCCGGTCGGGGTCGCCGGTCATGCCCAGGTACCCGCCCGCCGCCCCGGCGACGATCTCCGTCGCCCGCCACGCCGCTCGCCGCCCGGCGGCGCCGAACGGCGTCACCTGTGTGACGACGGCTCGCCCGGCATGGATTTCCGGGGGCGGGTCGCACACCACCAGCACGTCGGCGCGCTCGACGAGCCGCCGGAGCAGCGCCCTCCCGCTCGGGCAGCGCCAGTCGAGCGTGACGCTGCGTTTGCCCGCGTTGAGATGCAGATGCAGCGCGGACGTCTCGATCGATGGCACATCCGCCTGGAACGGTCCCGCCCGCCGCAACGAATCGCCGCGAAAGGGAAGCTCGACCTTCACGACGTCCGCCCCGAACCCCGCGAGCAACTTCGTGCAGTACCCGCCCGCGACGCCTTCGCTGACATCAATCACGCGCAGCCCGTCGAGCGCCCCGGTCATCGCTCCGGCTCCCGCAACAGGCTCCCCCAACAGGCTCCCCCTCTCCGCGACTCAGGAGAAGGGGTCAGTGGGTGCGGCTCAAGCGCGCGTGGATCGAGCATCAGGCGCACATCTAACACAGATCTGGCGGTACGTCACCGGACGACGCAAGAGCCCCGCGCGCCGCGAGGCTCCGGTGTCGCTCGTCCTGCGTCGCGACCCTACCCCGGCTTCCCCGCCGTCTCGGCCCGCTCCGCCAGCCGCTCCGCGAACCGCATCGTCAGGTAGCACGGAACCGACAGCAGCGCGATGGGCACCCCCACCAGCAGCCCCCGCACCCCCACCAGCATCAGAAACAGCCCGAAGGAGATCGCCAGCCCCATCCCCAGCACCGCGATGATCCGCACGATGGCGATGTACGCCGGCACCTGCCGCTCAGGCTCCGGCGCGGCTACCGGCGTGTAGTCGAATTCATCGTCGTCCTGTTCGCCCTCGGCGGGCGCAATCTGCTCGTCATCCACGACCGCAGTGTAGCGGCGGGGTCTCGGGTGGGGCAGCGCATCTCATCGCCTCTGCCCGCGTGGCGGGTCTCGTGTTGGTGTGACGGCGGGGGGGGTGTGCGTCAGAAGGGCCACCAGCGACGACGGCGGGCGAGCCAGCGATAGCGGGCGTAGGGGTCGGTGGTGTTGAGCTGCGGTTCGCCGACGCCGGCGGGCAGGGCACGCTGCTTCGTACGAAGGGCGCGAGAGAGAGCCTCGGAGAGGCGGTCGACCTGCTGCTGGAGGATGCGGACCTCGTCACCGGTGCTGGGGGAGACGGCGGGGCTGTGGGAGTAGCCGTTCGCGGAGCCGTTGCCGTTCGGGCGGGCTTCGCGGCGCAGGCGGTAGACCTCGAGACTGACGGGCTCCGGGCCGCAGACGTGGACAACGCCCTGGCCGGCGCCGGCGAACATGCCGAGCTGCCGGGCGTGGCGGGAGCCGGGCAGGTAGATGAGGTAGGCGAAGCCGCCGGGCCGACGGACGATGCGATTGCGCAGATCGCCTCTTCGGATGCGGCGGCGGACGGTGCTCGGAGAGACGTTCAGCTCGCAGGCGGCCTGCTGGAGCGTGAGCCAGTCGGCAGCGTCGCCCTGCGGGGGCGTCGCGCGGGTCGCGTCGTCGTACTCTGGCCGTGGCGACGGCCGGGCAGCCAACATCATGCGGTCCCTTCGATCACCGGATGCGGTGATACTGCTCCTGAGGAGATCATCGGCGCGGCAGGATGACGCCTGAACCAGACTCGAATGAGCTACAATCGAAGCTGTGACGACGGCCCGTTCCTCGCGGCGTAAGCTTCCCAACTGGTACCAGGATCTGACCGCCCCCCGCCTCGTCTCCGGCAAGCCGTCGGAGGCGGCTTCGGTGTGCCACGACAACCGGGCGGTGGTGGCGGGGAGCCTCTTCGTGGCGATCGCGGGGGCCACCTATGACGGCAACAGCTTCATCCCCGACGCGATCTCCAGGGGGGCGCGCTCGGTCATCGTGCAGGAGGATCAGGAGGAGCGCTGGGCGCGGCACCTGAAAGACGGTGTGGCGTTCGTGGCGGTGGCGGACATACGCGCCGCGCTCGCGGAGGCGGCGGCGGGGTTCCACGGGCATCCGGCGCGGGCGCTGGGGGTCATCGGGGTGACGGGCACGGACGGCAAGACGACCACCGTGCACCTCATCGCGCACATCCTGAACGCGACGGCGCGGCGGGCCGGATACCTGAGCAGCGTCGAGTTCGGGGTGGGGGGGATGGTGGAGTTGAACGCATCGCACATGACGACGCTTGAGGCGCCGGACGTGCAACGTGAGCTGGCGCGCATCCGGGATGCGGGGGGGCGCTACGCCGTCGTGGAGGCGTCATCGATCGGGCTGGACATGCATCGCGTGGACTGCTGCGAGTTCGACGTGGGGGTGTTCACGAACCTGTCACGGGACCACCTGGACTATCACGGCAACATGGCGGCGTACCGGGATGCGAAGGCGATCCTGTTCCGGATGCTGGGCGAGTCGGCGGACAAGGGGCTCGCGAAGGCGGCGATCATGAACGCCGATGACCCGGCTTCGGAGGAGATCCACCCGGAGGCGCCGGTGCCTGTAATCAGCTACGCGACGAAGGCGAAGGCGAACGTCACGGCGCATGCCATCAAGCGCGACGGCTTCGGGACGAAGTTCAAGGTGCGTATGTTTGGGGAGGACATCGCCGTGCGTACGGGGTTGCTCGGGGAGCACAACGTGGCGAACTGCCTGGCGGCGGTGGCGGCGGCGGTGTCGCAGGGGGTGGAGTTCGGGGAGGCGGTTCAGGCGCTGGCGAGCTTCCCGGGAGTACCGGGGCGGATGGAGCTGATCGACGAGGGACAGCCGTTCCGAGTGGTAGTGGACATCGCGTCGACGGAGCCGGCGATGGAGAACGTGCTGTCGATGCTGAAGCCACTTACCGCGGGCCGACTGATCGTGGTGTTCGGGGCGGCGGGGGAGCGGGACCACGCGCGACGGCGCGGCATCGCGCGGGCGGTGGCGAAGGTGGCGGACGCGGCGGTGATCACGAACGAAGACCCGCGGGGGGAGATCCCGGACATGATCCTGGACGACATCGAAGCGGCGCTGAAGGCGGCGAACTTCCGGCGGTACGAGCGGGAGCTGGACCGGCGCATCGCGCTGGAGATGGCGTTCCGGCAGGCACGGAGCGGGGATACGGTGCTGCTGGCGGGTAAGGGGACGGAGCAGTCGATCGTGATCGGGGGGACGCACTGGCCGTGGGACGAGCGGCGGATCGCGCGCGAGTTGTTGGAGGACCTTCGGGGGCGGTAGTTCTGGCGTTGCGGGGATCTAATTTGACTTGCCAGGCGCCGCCCTGACCTAACCCCCGGCCCCTTCCCTGCGCGGGAAGGGGAGCTTGCCATGCGGCTGTGCCATTTTGGGTGGGCGGCCACCTAGGGCCGCTCCTACGGGTTACCGGCGGGCTGCGGCGACATTCGGCCGGCGATGACGCATGGGACCAGCGATCACTTTCGCGCGAGGCGCGGGTGCGTCAGGCTGTTGCGCTATGGACGATGCTGAGCTGCAGCGGTTGGCGGCGTATGACCGCGACCATCTGATCCATCCGCAGTACTTTCCCGCCGACCATCGCGATGCGGTGATCTTTGTGAGCGGGGATGGGGCGATGCTGCGGGATGCGCGGGGCCGCGAGTACATCGACGGGCTGTCGTCGCTGTGGAACGTGGCGGTGGGGCACGGGCGGAGGGAGCTGGGGGCGGCGGCGGCGGCGCAGATGTCGGAGCTGGCGTTCGCGAACAGCTACACGGGGTACGCCAACATCCCATCGATACGGCTCACGGAGCGGCTGCTGGGGCTCCTGGGGCCGGCCATGTCGGGCGTGTTCTTCGCGAACAGCGGCTCCGAGGCGAACGATATGGCGGTGAAGGCGGCGCGCTATTTCTGGTTCGTGTCGGGGAAGCCGGACAAGGCGAAGATCATCTCCCGCGACGAGGCGTATCACGGGAGCACGATGGCGACGACGGCGATGACGGGGATGGCGCCGTTCCACCGGGGGTTCGGGGCGGAGCCGCCGGACTTCGTGCAGGTGCCGACGTGCTATCCGTACCGGTGTCAGTGGTGCGCGTCGAAGCCAGCGTGCACGCTCGAGTGCGCCGACAACATCGCGACAGTTATAGAGCGGGAAGGGCGGGAGAAGGTGGCGGCGGTGATCGCGGAGCCGGTGCACGGCGCGGGGGGCGTGATCCCGCCGGATCCGGGCTACTGGCCGCGGCTGCGGGAGATCTGCGACCGCTATGAGGTGCTGCTCATCGCGGACGAGGTGATCACGGGGTTCGGGCGGACGGGGCGGTGGTTCGCACTGGAGCACTGGGGGGTGCGGGCGGACATCGTGACGATTGCGAAGGCGGTGACAAGTGCGTACGTGCCGCTGTCGGCGTTCATCGTCAACGAGCGGGTGCACCGGGCGTTTCTGGAGGCGCCGGCGGACACGAAATTCATGGTCGGATGCACGAACGCGGCGCATCCGACGGCGTGCGCGGTGGCGCTTCGCAACCTGCAGATCTTCGACGACGAGAGGCTCGTCGAGCGGGCGGAACGGATGGGGCGGCGGCTCAACGAGGGGTTGGAGCGGCTGCGGGAGATGCCGAACGTGGGGGAGGTGCGGGGGCTGGGGCTGATGGCGGCGGTGGAGGTGGTGGCGGACCGGGAGACACGGGCGCCGTTCGCAGCGGGCCGGGGGGTGGGGGCGAAGCTGGTGCGAGCGCTGCGAGAGCGGGGGGTGGTGACGCGGGCGAAGGGGGAGAGCATCCTGTACGCGCCACCGCTTGTCATAAGTGAGTCACAGATCGACAGCATCGTGAACGCGACCGGCGATGCCATCGATGAGGTGGTGCGCGGGGCCGGTTGACGGCGGGCAGCTTCGGTATACTCGGGGCATGCCCGCCCCCGCCGCGATCCTTGCGGCCCGCCGACCGAGCGCTCTCGCCGCGCACATCCAGAAACACGGGCAGAAGTACGGCCGCCTCATCGCTGAGGTGGCGTTCATCGTACCGGCGTACGCGGCCTATCAGTTCGTGCGCGGGATCGTCGGGGGGGAAACAGGGCGGGCGTTTGAAAACGCGCACCGGCTGATTCAGGTCGAGAAACAGCTGGGCATCTTCCACGAGGCGCTGCTCCAGCAGCTCATCCTGCCGAAGGGCTGGATGGTGGATGTCTTCAACTACCTGTACATCTGGGGGCACCTGCCGGTGATCGTGGCGGTGGCGTGCTGGCTGTTCTTCCGTCACCGTCACAACTACGCGCTGTTCCGGAACGCGTTCATGATCTCGGGGTTGATCGCGCTGATCGGTTTCAGCACGGTGCCGCTGACGCCGCCGCGGTATATGCCGGAGTTCGGGTTCACGGACACGATCATCCACGCGCAGTCGTATTACGCGTTCCAGAACCCGAAGATCGTGAACCAGTACGCGGCGATGCCGAGTCTGCACTTCGGGTGGGATCTTTTGGTGGCGGCGGCGATCGGTGTGAACATGCGGGCGCGGCCGTGGAAGATCTTCGCGGTGGGGATGCCGTTCCTGACGCTGGGCGGCGTCGTGTTGACGGCGAACCACTACTTTCTGGATGCAGCGGCGGGTGCGGCGGTAGCGGGGATGGGGCTGGGGCTGGCGTTGGTGCTGCGGCGGGTGGTGTCGCGGCAGAGCCTGTACAGCTTCCTGACGTAGCTAACATCCATGATCCACGCGTGGGAGCTTCCGTTGACCGGCCGGATCGGCCGCTGCTATGATGGCGTCAGGAAAGGAGGTGATGCGGATGCATGATCATCGTTGCGAGGCCTGCAAGCCGAGCACTGTCCGCAGCACCTCGGGGGCAATTCGCTAGCTCCCCGGGGGCGGAAGCTGCCGGGCGGCAGGCCTGGCAACACACCAATCGGCCCGGTCGAAAGACCGGGCCGATTGCCATCTCCGGGGTTTGGTGAGTAGGGGCCGGGTCTGCGAAAGTCGCAGGAGCGGGGGTATTGCGTGGGGCCGGGTCTGGCGCTATATAATCTAGCGCTCACTAAGTAAGAAGACGCCCCCGCAGGCGCTGGTTGACGGAAGGACGAACTCCATGGCCGAGCAGGTGAAGGACTGGACGACCGACTACGACATCTTCGACAGGTCGTACATCAAGAATCCGTTCCCGGTGTGGGACGAGGTACGCGGGAAGTGCCCGGTGGCGCATACGGACAGATGGGGCGGGTCGTTCATGCCGACGCGGTACGAGGACCTGTTCAACATCGCGCGGGACATCGAGCACTTCTCGTCCCGGAACGTTCTGGTGGCGGACGTGATGCCGGTGCCGGACGCCGAGGAGCCTGAGTACACGGAAGAGGAACAGGAGCTGATCCAGCAGTACAACGTGGGGGCGCCGCCGATCACGTCGGATCCGCCGGTACACACGTGGGCGCGGAAGCTGCTGCTGCCGCCGTTCTCGGCGACATCCGTCGCCAAATACGAGGAGGAGACGCGGGAGCTGTGCAACGAACTGATCGACGCGATCATCGACACGGGGGCGGCGGACGGGGCGGTGGACTACGCGCAGCAGATCCCGCCTCGGGTGATCGCCAGCATGCTGGGCATCCCGAAGGATGAGGCAGCGACGTTCACGGAGTGGGTGCGCGGCTTCCTGGAGCTGGGGCTGACGGACCCGGAGCTGCGCGAGCAGTCGGCGCGCAGCATCTTCGAGTACATGATCGGGCAGGTACAGTTGCGGAAGGAGAATCCGGGCGAGGACCTGATCAGCTACCTGCTGGCGCAGAGGGTGGACGGGGAGCCGGTGCCGGAGCCGCACGTGGTCGGGACGTGCTTCCTGCTGCTGGTAGCGGGGATCGACACTACGTGGAGTTCAATCGGGTCGGCGCTGTGGCACCTGGCGCAGCACCCGGAGCACCGGAAGCAGATCATCGAGCAGCCGGAGATCATCGACAACGCGGTGGAGGAGTTGCTTCGTGCGTACTCGCCGGTGACGATGGCGCGGTACGTGGCTTCGGACACGGAGTACGCGGGGTGCCCGATCCCGGAGGGGTCGAAGGTGCTGATGAACTTTCCGGCAGCCAACCGCGACCCGAAGGTGTTCGAGCATCCGGACGAGGTGATTCTGGACCGGGAGAAGAACCCGCACATCGCGTTCGGGGTGGGCATCCACCGCTGCGCAGGGTCGAACCTGGCGCGGATGGAGATGAAAGTGTCGATCCAGGAGTGGCTGAAGCGGATCCCGGACTACCGGCTGGCGGAGCCGGATAAGGTAACATGGGCCGGCGGGCAGGTGCGCGGGCCGCGCATCATGAAGGTGGTGTGGCCTTCGTGAAGAAGGTGCGAGTCGACAGCGAGAAGTGCCAGGGGCACAACCGGTGCTATGCGATGGCACCGGGCATGTTCAAGGTCGACGAGTACGGGTACGCGACGCCTCGAGGTGATGGGGTGCTCGCCGACCAGAAGGCGATCGAGTTGGCTGAGCGGGCGGTGGAGAACTGCCCGGAGCGGGCGATCGAGATCGTCGAGGACGAGTAGCCTTCGGCAGTCAAACAGAACGAGCATAAACGGCCCGGTCGAACGACCGGGCCGTTTGCTTGCGCCCTGATGCCTCGCGCTTGAGCCGATGTGGTCGTACGACTCGGTCGATGAGTTCTGATCCGTACGGGATGCAGGATGGGCGCACAAGGATTCTTCGCTGCGCTCAGAATGACGGGGGCCTTGCGGGCGGTTAGGAGTGACGACCGAGCCACACGCAGGATGACATAGAGCTCTTGAGCACGGGTGTCGACGGTGGCGGAGGTGGGCTAGGGGTTGCGGAGGTGGGGCGGGATGAGGGAGCGGAGGTAGTCGTGGATGGCCTGGGCGGCGCGGCGGCCGTCGGCGAGGGCGGTGACGACGAGGTCCGCGCCGTTCACGTTGTCGCCGCCGGCGAAGACACCCGCGCGGCTGGTCATGAATGTGTCGGGATGCACCTCGACGAGGTTCTTCTGGTTGGTCGCCACGCCGGGGGCGGCGTCCTTGATGATGGGGTCGCCGCTGTAGCCGATGGCGATGGCGACGGTGTCGGCAGGGACGACGAACTCGGAGTGAGGGACGGGGACGGGACGGCGGCGTCCTGACTCGTCGGGCTCTCCGAGCTCCATACGCTGGCACTCGACGCCGGTGACGCGGCCCTGGTCGTCGCCGAGGAAGCGGAGGGGGATGGTGAGGAACTGGAAGTCGATGCCTTCGTCGCGGGCGTGCTGGCGCTCCTCCTCGCGGCCGAGCATCTCAGCCTCGGTACGGCGGTAGACGCAAACGACGCGCTCAGCGCCGAGGCGGACGGCGGTGCGGACGCAGTCCATGGAGGTGTCGCCGCCGCCGATGACGACGACGTCGCGGCCGAGGGTGAGTGGGACGCGCATGTGCTCGGGGAGCTGGTGGGGCTCAAGGTTGCCTCGGACGAGGAACTCGGTGGCGGTGAGGATGCCGGTCAGCTCTTCGTTGGGGATGGCGAGCGAGCCGCCGACGCCGGCGCCGGTCCCGGCGAAGACGGCGTGGAAGCCCTGGGCGAAGAGCTGGTCGACGGTGATGTCCTTGCCCACCCAGGTGTTGCCGACGAACGTTACGCCGAGCAGCTCAAGGTAGCGGAGCTTGTCCTGGAGGACGCGCTTGCTGAGCTTGAAGTTGGGGATGCCGTAGAGGAGGACGCCACCGGGCTCGGGCCAGGCGTCGTACATGACGCAGTCGTGGCCTTCCTTCGCCAGCTCCTCGGCGACGGCGAGGCCGGCGGGGCCGGCGCCGACGATGGCTACGCGGAAGCCGCTGCGTTCGGGGAGGACGGGGAGGGGCATGCCCTGGTGCTCGCGCTGGTAGTCGGCGACGAAGGCCTCGAGCTTGCCGATGGATACGGGCGGCTCCTGGTGCATGTCCGGGCGGATTGCGAAGGCGACGACGCACTCGCCCTCGCAGAGGCGTTCCTGCGGGCAGAGGCGGCCGCACAGCTCGGGAAGGTTGCTGGTCTCGCGGAACTTCTCGGCCGAGGCGAAGACGTCGCCGTTCTCCAGGAGACTGAAGGCGCCGGGGATGTCGTTGTGGACGGGGCAGGCCTGCTGGCAGGGGGCGGTAGGGCACTGGATGCAGCGCATGGCCTCGACCTTTGCGGTCTCAAGGTCGAAGCCGAGGAAGACCTCCTCCCAGTTCTTCTTGCGCTCTTCCGGGTCCTGCTTCCGGATGGGCACGCGGGAGATGGCGAGACGGCGCTGGACATCGGCGTCGTTGGGCATCCGAGCGTCCTTCCCGGTGTAGCGCCGGAGGTCCGGCGATAGAACAAGTCTAGGACGCCGCGGGGGCGCTGTAAATCTCCTTCTGCGGGAACCTTGAAGCCGGAGCTGGTCGCGAGGAAGCCGTCATTGGTGTTCGAGCAGCTACTCCACCAGATGCTTCGCGTCGCTCAGCATGACATCGAGGGGGGGTCACTCTGGCCGCTCGGTGAACGTGGCGCGGAGGAAGTTGACGAGGTTCCAGATGTCCTCTTCGGAGAAGTCCTCGCGCCAGGCGGGCATGGCGCTACCGGGGAAGCCGTTGGCGATGAAGGCGTAGAACTGGGGGTCGGTGTGGAGTGGCATGTGGAGGCGGAAGTCTGAGGGGGAGGGGTCGAGGCTGGCTGCCTGGGGGCCATCGCCGCGGCCATCGACGCCGTGGCAGACAATGCAGTTGTTCTGGAAGAGCTCGCGGCCGCGGGCGATCGAGGCTTCGGTGGGCTCGACGGGGTTGCCGGCATTGGGGTTGGCGACGGTTGTGTGGGAGTCGACGCCGAAGATCAAGACGCCGCCGGCGAGGAGCATCGCGGCGGCTCCGGAGAGGATAGCGCGGGTGGCTCCGGCGGTGAGTCCCTCAAGCTGACGGCGATAGAGCGCGATCACGACGCCGGCGAGCACCAGGGCGGCACCGGCGACTTCGTTCCAGGTGAAGGCGGTGAAGGGCAGGTCGAATCGGCCGCCGCCGTCGCTGGCGGATCGGGCCTCCGGGGGGGCGACGGGAACGACGAAGTTTCGGGAGACGTCGTCGGCGCCGGGGCGGCGGATACCGGCCTCGACGCGCCAGGTCCCGGGCTGGGTGAAGTAGGCGCCCTGGCCGGTGTACTGGCCGTCGCCGGCCTCGCGGAGGATCACTTCCGCCTGGCCGGCGTCGGCATTGGGGTTCGAGGGGTCGGTGTAGAAGAAGCGCAGGCGCACCTGCGAGAGATCGGTGGCGAGCGTGTCGTCGGCGTTGCGGACGGTGAGATCGAACTCGTTGATGCCGACGCGGTTCGGGCGCACGTCGAACTCGAGTTGGAGATCGCCGGCCGGCTTCTGGTCCTGGAAGGCTGTGGAGGTCGCCTTCTTCGCGGCCTCCTGGGCCAGTTCGCCGATCGCGGTGGAGGTCTGGGTGAGGACGGCGACGGAGGCGAAGACGGCGACGACGAGCACGACCTCGGCGATGATGGTGCGGGGCAGCCACGTCTGCAGGCGGCCGAGACGTTGCTCCCACGTCGCACGCCGAGCATCGTCGCTGGCGCCGCCCTGCTGGTAGAGGCCATCGATGGTCTCCACGAGGCGCGGCTTGAGCACGAACGCGTTGAACGCGGCGACGGCGAGCAACGCCATCATGAGCGAGAGCTTCGCGATGAGGACGCGGCCGTAGGTGGTGTCGACCATGGCGTGGGGGTTGGGGATCTGGGCCAGCCCGTTGAAGGTGCCAGTGGCGAGGATGAGAATGACGCTCAGCCCGGCGAGGGCCGAGAAGCGGTCGAAGACGTTGGCCATGTAGAGGAAGCGCTCACCGCGCTCGAACGTGGCTTCGCGGCGCAGCCAGAGGGTGAAGCCGGCGAGCATGACGAGCGCGCCGAGCCAGATGGCTGACGCGGCGAGGTGGATGAAGTCCACGGTGACGGCCCAGAACGAGCCGTCACCGGCGGCGCCGTGGCTGGTGAGGGAGTAGGTGAGCAGCGCGCCGGTAGAGGCGATCAGGGCGACGAGCAGGCCGCCTTCGCGGAGGCGCTTGCGCCCGGCGACGTAGAAGACGTCGGCGCCGGCGAGGGCGACGACAACCAGGGCCTGGTGGGCGAGGCGGTACTCGCCGGTCTGGATCGATGTGAGGTACGACCAGACGCTCGTGGACACGGTGAAGCGGTTGATGGTGACGATGACGAGCGCAGTCATGGCGACGAAGGCGACGGGGAGCAGTACGTGCGCGGCACGGGCGAGCCATCGCTCGGCGGCATCGATGGCGGTGCGGTAGCGCTCTTCATCGAGGAAGGCGGCGGCAGTCCGGGCGACGGCGAGCACCCAGAAGGCCGCGCCGGCGAAGGCGGAGAGCGAGAGGAGCGCCAGCCACTTCAGGGCGATATCGAGGTTCCGGGGGAGGTTGCCGGTGCCGCTTGTCTGGGCAGCCGCGTCGGGATTGAACTCGGCGCCCGGCGGGACGGTGCCGTCGGGGTTGAGGATGATGAACTGATAGACGCCGGTCCAGGGGTGGCCATCGACGGAAGAGACGTTGCTGAACTCCACGAGGTAGAGGCCGGGCGGGAGGTCCTGGACGCCGACGGATGCGGCGGTGCGGTCGTTGGGGTCGACCTCGACGTCGTCCTCGTCGACGCGGTTGCGGTTGGTGTCGAAGACGCGGACATCGGTGAGGCGGGGCTCGACGGGCTCGCTGTAGTACAGGATGACGCGGAGCGGGGCGCGGACCTGCTGGGAGCCGTTCTCGGGGCTGGAGCGGATGAGGGTAGCGTGAGCCTCGGCGGGTCGGGAGGTGAGCGGGGCCAGCAGCGTCGAGAGGACGGCTACCAGCCCCGCCGCGAGCGCGAGGCGGGAGAACCACCGGGACGTCGTCCGCCGCATCATCCGGCCTCTTCTCCTCGCGTCATCTGCCGCTCCGCCCGCGGCGCGACAGTGCGACGTATCCGCCGGCCGCAGCGAGGGCGGCGGCAGCGACGACGATCACGACGATGACGCCGGCGTTGTCGTCGCCATCGTCGTCGTTATCGCCGGATCCGGTGCCGTCGGCGGCGGATGTGGGCGATGCAGTGGCGGGGGTGGACGCGGCTTGTGTCTGGGCCGCCTCGGTGGCCTGGGGAGCCGGTGTCGTGGGTTCGTTCTCACCAAGCGTGTCGAGCTGCCGGTCGTTCTCCAGATCGACGGCGTTGGGCTGCGCTCGGATGTAGAACGAGAACGCCCCTTCGTTGGGGTCGCCGTCGTCGTCGGAAACGTTGGTCCAGTTGACGACGTAGCGTCCGGCCTCCAGATCCGACTGGAGCGGTACGGACATCACATGGCGGTCGTCGTCATCCACGTCGGCGGGGCCGGTGGCGACGGATGCGCCGCGGTCGCGGGTGACGTCGATGCTGTAGGAGCCGCTGACCTTCTGGACTTCCTGGGTGAAGGTGATCTCGACCCGGGCGGGAGAGACCTCGATGATCTCTCCCTTGCCCGGGGTCGAGCTCTTGTACTGGGCGTGAGCGGAGACTGACGTGGTGTGCGTCAGTATCGCGGCGACCAGGGCGATGAGGAACGCTGCGGCGAGAGGCAGCCTGTGTCCCATCGTTACGGGGTGGCCACCGGCGAGGCCTCGTCGCCGTGTCCGGCCTCCTCGGTGCCCTCGGTCTCCTCGTGCTCCTCCTCGCCGCCGGCATCGGGCGGCAGACTGGCGGCGAGCACGGCCCAGACGGCAGCCGAGAAATCGTGCGCGCCCTCGTGCAGGTCGTGGGCGTGTCCGGCGGCCGTTTCGACGTCGTCATCCTCAAGCGCTGCGAGGAGATCGACGGCGTGGATGCGGACGAGATCCGCCTCGTCGGCAAGGTCGCTGCTCCAGTCGGTGAGGGCGAGCAGGCGAATGGCCTCGCGGGTGTCGGGGATAAAGTTGCTCTCGATGGGGCCGCCTGCGTCGAGGGCTTCGTCCATGTTGTGCAGCGGCAGCGTGCCGATGGTGATCACGGCGAAGAGCATCTCGTTGCGCTCGACGCGGGCAGCGAGGGCGTCGACGGACTGTTGCGACGGTGTCGAACTGCTGGTCGCCTCGTTGTCGTCGCAGGCCGCCGCGAAGAGGGCGAGCACCGATACGAGCGCGGCGAGCAGAAGCACATGTGTGCGTGAGGTCATGGGTCATTCCTCCTGTAGCTGGTGGGTGCCGGCGCGCTGGTCGAGACCGCCGTGCCCGGCCCCCCACCTAACCCTGCCCTTCCCTGAAGGCAGGATTGTGCACTTGACACAAGGCTAGCTACTCCTTATCATGGAGGGTAGAGGTTGAGCGGCCGTCCTGATCGTGGTCATCCGGGGAGCCAACTTCCCGCCTCACCCAGTCGATGATCCGCTTCGGGAACAGCCGTTTCACAGCCTCCTCAGTGGTGAGTTCCGCAGCCGGTTTCTTGCGCTTAGTCATTGGACACCGCCATGAACAAGAAGGTCATCAAGTCCGACATCGACCTCGTGTCCCTCATCGACCAGTTCGGCTCTGAGGAGTCGTGCCGGGCGTACCTCGAATCGCTCCGCTGGCCCGATGGGATCGCCTGTCCGCGTTGCCAGTCCAAGAAAATCTCCCGCATCAAGAAGCGCGGCCAGTTCGACTGCGACTCATGCCGCTACCAGTTCAGCGTACTCGTCGGCTCCGTGTTCTCCGATACCCACCTCCCGCTCCATAAGTGGATGCTGGCAACGTACATCATCTGCGAGAGCAAGAAGGGCGTCAGCTCCAACCAGCTCAAGCGGATGCTCGGCGTCTCGTACAAGACCGCATGGCACCTCACCCACCGCATCCGCTCCGCCATGAAAGATGAAGGCGCGCCGTTGCTCTCGGGCATCGTCGAGGTTGATGAGGCATACGTGGGTGGCAAGCGGAAGGGCGTCGGGCAAGGGAGCAAGAAGCACCGGACGATGGTGCTCGGGGCCATCGCACGCGGCGGTGACGTGCGCTTCAAGGTGGAGAAGCGCAACGACCGCAAGACGCTCCACGGGTTCATCAACTCGGTTGTCGCTGATGACGCGGAGGCGATCTTCACGGATGACTGGCACCCCTACAAGGGGATTGCCGACGAGAACACCCGGCACGAGATCGTCAACCACACCGAGAAGGAATGGGTGCGGGGCCAGGTACACACGAACACCGTGGAAGGCGTCTGGAGCCTGCTCAAGCGGTCGCTCATCGGCTCTTATCACCAGCTGTCGGCCAAGCATCTTCCCGCCTACCTCGATGAACTCTCGTGGCGCTTCAACAACCGCCAGAATCCGTACCTGTTCCGTGACACTGTGCGGCGGCTGCTGGACGCTGAGACACTGCGGTATCAGCAGCTGATTGAGGCGTGACTTCCTCAAACGTGACAACTGGCGGTAGGTCAATCAAGATAGTGCTCTCTCCTGTCACCTCATCCACCGAATGCGGTGTCTCCAGTCGCAATCGATATATGTGCGTCTCGGGAGCACTGTTGGACGCTGAGATCACCATCGATAGCTTGAAGTCTTCGTAGAACCCGATTGGCTGTCCAACATAGACGGTTTTCGCCGTATTGAAAGCGAAGTTGCCTTCGCCTCTGCGCGCATAGCCAAAGAACAGCAGCGCTCTGTCTTGGAAGGATGCGTGGCGGCCACCTCCATCGCCGCTTGCCCAACCCACATAGAACGGTGCATGCATTTGGAGAATGTCCGGCTCAATTCCGATGACCTGCGCCTCACATTCAAGAATGCGTTCCGCACCACGGTTGAGCACAGGGATATGGACGTGCACGACGCCTCGCTGCCAACGATCCAATTGCACCGTTGGAGTCCCTACAGCGATTCGCGGTGTAAGCCGCTGGCATTGCTCCTCCCAAATACGAGATGGCACGATGATTAGCCACAGTGCGGCTAACCCTAACCAGCCGCTGGCTGCGAGCAGAATCCCAGGCACTACTAGTCCGAACCTAACGCCAATGAGCCCCAAGGTGGTAAGTGCAAGTGGCGCGATGATGCCTTTGACGAATGCCATCAGATCGGCCTCGCCAAGCTCTTTGCGCGACTCGGCGATGATGTGGGCGAGGTAACGCTGACAGCGCTGGCGCACCATGGGAGAGCCTCCCTGCAATCAAACATCAGGTGCTCCCCTTCCCCGATGAAGGGGTACGCACTGACGCTAGGATCGTAGGAGTTCTCTCTACCTTGCGTCAAATGAATAATCCTGCCTGAAGGGAAGGGTGGGGGCTGCAAAAGGAGCGCCGGTTGATTGCGGTCAGCCAGAACAGCAGGCTCGGCACGGTCCTCAACCTATGCCAAGGCCGGACACAGCAGGGGTGGAGGTGTGGGCGGGCGGCGGGTGATGCCGACGAGTGGCGCTGCGGCGAAGAGCAGCAGGACAGAGAGCAGCGACGGGACGACAAGCAGGGGTGCGGACTGGAGGAACTGCCCGGGGCCAGAGGCGACGGGGGAGTCGGCGCAGCTGGCAGGGGTGGCGTGGCAGTGGCTCTGGTGTACGGCCTGCGCCTCGGAGCCGGGGTGAGGCGCCTCGCCGAAGAGGTGATCGTACGGGAAGATGGAGGGAAGGACGGCGGTGGCGGTCAGGACGGCGGCAGCGAAGAGCATGGCCCGCTGGCGATCACGGCGGCCGACGTGGCGGCGGGGGAGCGAGATGAGCGCCGAGACGGCAGCGAAAGCGACGATCGCTACGACGACGATCCGCAGGTCGAGCGAGAGGGCGTCGACCGCGGTGTTGGCTATGTGCAGGAGGGGCGTGGATGGCATTTTCTCTGGGTCCCTACCGGCCTCCGCCGGGAGTATAGCTCGCGGCCCAGGGGGAGGGATGGGGCAGGGTGGGCGGGGCGTATTGCCCGGAGTCCCCTTCGAACGTAGAATACGGCCGATTCATACATGACAGTCCGCCGGGGAGGATCTCCATGGCTCACGAAGAGTCGCTCGCGAAGGTGCCGTTGTTCTCGCAGTTGAGCCGCAAGGATCTCGCGCGCCTGGGGCGGTCGGTGGTGGAGCGGAAGTACAAGAGGGGCGAGACGATCATGAAGGAGGGGGAGCAGGCGGTGGCCTTCTTCATCGTCTCGAAGGGGCGTGTCGACGTGACGCAAGCGGCGGGCGCGAAGAAGCAGCAGAAGCTGGCCGAGCTGGGCCCAAGCGAGACATTCGGGGAGATGGCGCTGCTGGACGGCGGGCCACGCGTGGCGACGGTGAAGGCGATGGAGGAGACGGAGTGCCTGGTGCTGTCGCGCTGGGACTTTGTGGCGGAGCTGCGCACCAGCCCGCACATCGCGGTGGCGATGCTGCCGATCCTGAGCCGGCGCCTGCGGTCGGTGGAGGCGAAGCTGGCGGAGATGGCGGCTACGCACTAACGCGCGCGGGTCGCTGGAGGCGGGAAGCCGCGAGAACGGTCCATGGCGGAGGCGCGTAGAGCGCACCTCACCCGCGGCCCCTTCCTCTGAAGGGAAGGGGATCTAGCGGGGTGCTGAAAACCCTGGGGAGGAACAGTTGATCTTCCCACCCGCCCGCCCAGTGGGATAGTTGCGAATATCCGGGGGGACACCCCCCGGAGCCCCCCGACAAGGGGCTCTGCCCCCTGTACCCCTTTTTCAGTACCTTCTCGTGACCATCTGCAATGAACGAAGAGCGGCCACGCGGAGCCGTCTCCCTTCATCCGTTTGCGACGGGGTTACAGGATCAGCAGCAGGGGTTGTTCGAGCAGACGCTTGATGTCGCCGAGGAGTTGCGCGCCCTGGGCGCCGTCCGTGACACGGTGGTCGGCGGAGAGCGCGACCTCCATGATCTGGCGGACGACGACCTCGCCGTCGCGGACGGCGGGTTGCGGCGCGACGGCGCCGACGCCGAGGATGGCGGTCTGCGGCGGCTGGATGATGGCGACGAGCGTCTCGACGCCGTAGGCGCCGAGGTTGCTGATGGTGAAGGTGCCTCCGGTGATCTCCTCGGGGCGGAGGGCTCCGCCCTTCGCGCGCGCAGCGAGGTCTTTCGCATCGGCGGCGATCTGGAGCAGTGTCTTGCGGCCGGCGTCGAGGATGGCGGGGGCGATCAGGCCTTCGTCGAGGGCGATGCCGATGCAGACGTTCTGAACGCCGTGCCGCGTGACCTCGTCGCCGGTGATGGTGGTGTTGAACATCGGGTGGAGCTGGAGGGCGAGCGCGCAGGCGCGGACGATGAGGTCGTTGACGCTCACGCGAACGTCGTCGGTCTGGGTGGCGTTGATCTGCGCGCGGAAGGCCGCTGCCTCAGTCATGTCGATGTCCATCAAGAGGTAGTAGTGCGGGGCTTCGCGCTTGCTCTGGGACATACGGCGGGCGATGGTCTGGCGCATGCGGCTCATGGCGACCGGGGCGGCCTCGGGCGTGGGGGGTGCGTATGGTGCGGCGGTGGGAACAACCGGCGGGGGCGGCGGCGCCACGGCGGCCTCGACGTCGCGCTTGACGATGCGGCCATCGGGACCGGTGCCGCGGAGTTGGCGGAGGTCTACGCCGCGCTCCTCGGCGATGCGGCGGGCGAGGGGGGAGGCGCGCACGCGGCCTTCGCGGGCAGGCGCTGACGCTTCGACGGGCAGGGCGGGCGCTGATGCTTCTATGGGCCGGACGGCCGCCGTCTCGACCGCCGGCGCAGATGCGGTCCGGGTGGCGTGACCGTTCGAGGCGGGGGCGGCTTTCGGTGTTGCGGCGCCCTCTGCGTACTGCGAGATGTCGTCGTCGGCTGCGGCGATGACGGCGATGACCTCGCCGACCTTCACGACGTCACCCTCGGCGGCGAGGACCTTGCGGAAGACGCCGGACTCGAACGCCTCGATCTCGACGTTGGCCTTGTCGGTCTCGATCTCGGCGATGATCTCGCCGCGTGTGACGGGATCGCCCTCGTACTTGAGCCAGCGGAGGACGGTGCCCTCGGTCATGTCGGCGCCCATCTGGGGCATGACGACTTCGGAGATCATGCGGCCTCCCCGGCCAGCTCGAGCGCCATGCGCACGATCTGATCCTCTTGCGGGAGGGCGGCCTGCTCCAGCGAGCCGGCGTAGGGCATCGGCACGTCGGCGCCGGAGCAGCGGAGTACCGGACCATCGAGGTCGTCGAAGGCCTGCTCCTGGATGATGGAGACGATCTCGCCGCCGAAGCCGCCGAACTTCCAGTCGTCCTCGACGACGATGGCACGATGGGTCTTGCGGACGGAGGCGAGGATGGCGGCGGTGTCGAGCGGGCGCAGCGTGCGGAGGTTCAGCACGTCCGCCTCGATGCCGCGCCCGGCGAGTTGCTGCGCCGCGCGGAAGGCCTGGTGCACGCTGCCGGAGTAGCCGATCAGGGTGACGTCGCCGCCTTCGTGGAGGAGTTCCGCCTGGCCGAAGGGGATGCGGTAGGGCTCCTCGGGGACCTCGCCCTTCGAGGCGTAGAGGGCGGTGTGCTCGATGAAGATGACGGGGTTGTCGTCATCGAATGCAGTCATGAGGAGGCCCTTGGCATCGTACGGCGTGGCGGGGACGACGACCTTCAGGCCCGGCACGTGCGCGTACCAGCCTTCGAGGCTGTGCGAGTGCTGGGCGCCGAGCTGGCTGCCGGCGCCGCCGGCCATACGGATGACGAGCGGCACGCAGATCTGACCGTCGGACATGTAGCTGAGTTTGGAGGCGTTGTTGACGATCTGGTCGATGGCGAGCAGGCTGAAGTTGATGGTCATCAGCTCGACCATGGGTTTGAGGCCGGCCATGGCGGCACCGATGCCAGCACCGGCAACGACCGACTCGGCGATTGGTGTGTCCTTCACGCGGCGTTCGCCGAACTCCTCGAGGAAGCCCTTGGTGACGGCGTAGGAGCCGCCGTAGGCGCCGATGTCCTCGCCCATGAGGAAGACGCGCTCGTCGTTCTGGAGTTGCCAGCGGAGGGCTTGGCGCAGGGCTTCGCGGTATGTGATCTCAGGCATCGCCAGGCTCCCGGTAGACGTGGCGAGTGAGGCTCTCGACGGCCGGAGGCGGGCTCTCCTCGGCGAAGCGAGCGGCCTCCTCGGCGATGCGGTCGACGCCTTCCTGCATCCGGGCGAACTCGGCGTCGTCGATCAGGCCGTCAGCGGCGAGGCGCTTGCGGAGCTGGTCGATGGGATCGAGCTTCCGCCAGCGCTCGACCTCTTCCTTCTTGCGGTAGAACTCCGGGTCGGCCATGGAGTGGCCGCGGAAGCGATAGCAGATGGCCTCGAGGAAGGCAGGACCGTCGCCGGCGCGAACGCGCTTCGTGAGGCGGGCGACGGCGTCGTACATCGAGAGGGCGTCCATGCCGTCGACCTGTTCGGCGTGGATGCCGTAGGCCTCAGCGCGCTTGTAGACCTCGACGAGGGCTGAGACGCGCCGGACGGAGGTGCCCATGCCGTAGAAGTTGTTCTCGCAGATGAAGATCACGGGGAGCTTCCAGACGGCGGCGAGGTTCAGCGCCTCGTGGAACTCACCCTCGTTGACGGCGCCATCGCCGATGAAATTCGCGGCGATGCGGTCGGAGCCCTTGTACTGCTCCGCAAGCGCAAGCCCGCAGGCGAGGGGCATGTGGCCGGCGACGATGGCGTAGCCGCCGAGGAAGGACTTGGCAGCGTCGAAGAGGTGCATGGAGCCGCCGCGGCCGCCGCTGACGCCGGTCGCCTTGCCGAAGAGCTCGGCCATGACGCGGTTGGGGTCGAGGCCACGGGCCAGGGCGTGCCCGTGCTCGCGGTAGTGGGAGACGATGTAGTCGTCGTCGCGGAGGGCGGAGATGGCGCCTGTGGCGACGGCCTCCTGCCCGATGTAGAGGTGAAGGAAGCCGTGGATCTTGCCGCGGGCGTACATCTCGGCCGCTTTCTCCTCGAAGCGGCGGATCTTCATCATCGTGTGGAGGAGGCGCAGAAGCGCGTCCCGGTCGAGTGTGACGGAGGGATGGGTGAGCGTGCGGTCAGAGGTCTGGGTCATGCTCACTCCGTCCAGAAGTGGATGGCTTCACCGCTGATGGCGAGGGCCGCTTCCTTCACCGCCTCACCGAGGGTGGGGTGGGCGGCGACGGTCCAGCCCAGCTCGCGCGGCGTGGCCTCGAGCGTCAGCGCCAGCGATGCCTCGGCGAGCAGCTCGGTGACCATGGGGCCGACCATATGGATGCCGAGCGTCTCGCCGGTGGTGGCGTCGGCTACGATCTTGATCAGCCCGTCGAGGGCATTGATGGCCTTGGCGCGGCCGTTCGCGCGGACGGGGAACTTCCCGACCTTCACGTCGTGTCCCTCGTCGCGGGCCTGCTGCTCGGTGAGGCCGATGCTAGCGACTTCGGGCTGCGAGTAGGTCGCGCGGGGCATGCGGCGGTAGTCGAGCGGCGGCGACTCGATGCCGGCCAGCCCTTCGACGACGCGCACGCCCTGCGCCGAGGCCACGTGTGCCATGTTCATCAGCCCTGTCACGTCGCCGACAGCGTAGACTCCCTCGGCGGCGGTCATCAGATGATCGTCGACCTGGAGCCAGCCGCGCTCCACCTTCGCGCCGATGCGTTCGAGCCCCAATCCGGCGACGTTTGCCTCAAAGCCGATGCCCACGAGGACCTTATCGGCGTCGACCTCCTGCTCCTTGCCCCCAGCGGCGTAGGTGACGGTGGCGCGGCCGTTGCGGGCGGTGGCGCTGGCGACGGAAGCGCCAGTGACGAAGCGGATGCCCTGCTTCTTGTAGGCCCGCTCCAGCTGCACGCTGATCTCCTCGTCCTCGAGGGGGAGGAGGTGGTCGAGAGCTTCCAGGATGGTGATCTCGACCCCGTAAGCGCTCCAGAACTGGGCGAATTCGACGCCGATCGGCCCGCCGCCGACGATCACGACGCTCGAAGGCTGTTCGCGAAGAGCGAGGGCGCCGTGGCTGGTGATGATGGTCTCGCCGTCGGTCTCGAGGCCGGGCAGGGTGCGGGGGCGGGCGCCGGTGGCGACGATGATGTGCTTCGCATCGACCGGGTCGTCCATGCCGCGGACGCGGAGGCGGCGCGGCGACTCGAACTCCGCCTCGCCGATGATGGTCTGGACGCGGTTCTTGCCGAGCAGGAACTCGACGCCCTTGACCATCTGGTCGACGATCTGGCGGCTGCGGTCGATGGCGGCACCCATGTCGATGCGCAGGTTGTCGTAGGTCACGCCGTACTGCTCGCCGTGGCGGATCAGGTTCACGACTTCGGCGTTCCAGAGCAGCGCCTTACTGGGGATGCACCCCCAGTTCAGGCAGAGGCCGCCGACGCGCTCCCTCTCGACGAGGACGACGCGCATGCCGAGCTGGGCGGCGCGGATGGCGGCGACGTAGCCGCCGGGGCCGGCGCCGACAATCGCGAGATCGTACTCAGCCACGGGGCACCTGCTTCTCGGCGTGGTAGGACGAGCGGACAAGGGGACCCGCTTCGACGTGCGCGAAGCCGAGTGTGCGACCGTACTCGCGGAACGCTTCGAACTCGTCGGGGTGGTAGTAGCGCTCGACGGGGAGGTGCTGTTTCGTCGGGCGGAGGTACTGGCCGATGGTCACGACGTCGCAGTCGTGGGCGCGAAGGTCTCGCATGACGGTGAAGAGTTCTTCGCGGGTTTCGCCGAGGCCTACCATGAAGCCGGACTTCGTGAGCATGTCCGGCGCCTGCTTCTTCGCGCGGCGGATCAGTTCCAGCGAGCGCTCGTAGATCGCCTGAGGGCGCACGCGGCGGTAGAGCCGCGGCGCGGTCTCGACGTTGTGGTTGAGGACGGAGGGGCGGGCATCGACCACCTGCCCCAAGGCGCCCCAGTCGCCCTTGAAGTCGGGGATGAGGACTTCGACGCGGACGCCGGGGTCATCATGGCGAATGGCGCGGATGCAAGCGGCGAAGATCGGCGCGCCGCCGCCGGGAGCGTCGTCCCGGTTGACGGAGGTGATGACGACGTAGTCGAGGCCGAGCTGGCGCACAGCGCGGGCCAGCCGCAGCGGCTCGAGCGGGTCGAGTTCGCCCGGGCGGCCGGTGGTCACAGCGCAGAAGCCGCAGGACCGGGTGCAGACGTCGCCGAGAATCATGAAGGTGGCGGTGCCAGCGTTCCAGCACTCTCCGATGTTCGGGCAGCGCGCCTCCTCGCAGACGGTATGGAGGGCTTGCTCGCGCATCAGTGACTTGAGCTGCTGGTAGCGCTCACCGGCGGGGAAGCGGACCTTCAGCCACTCGGGCTTTCGCTCGGCGAGGCGGGTCTCGGTCACCACGCGGCGGCTCCGGCGAGGGCGGGCTCTGTATCGATGGCGTCGGCGGGGGCCTCGACCAGGTCGAAGTCGAAGCGTGACGCGAACGCCTGCGCGACCGCGTCCTCGACGTCGCGCATGCCGGGGGCGGCACCGAGCAGCTCGCGCATCGACGTCATGCGGACGCCGGGGAGGCCGCAGGGGACGATGTGGTCGAACCAGCTGAGGTCGGTGGAGACGTTCAGGGCGAAGCCATGCGTCGTGACGCCGCCGGAGATGCGGACGCCGATCGAGGCGAGCTTCGCATCGCCAGCCCAGATGCCGGGGCGACGCTCTTGCCGCTGCGCCTCGACGCCAAATCGGGCGGCAGCCTCGATGAGGATCGATTCGAGGGTACGGACGTACCAGACGGGGCCCTGCCCGAAGCGTCGAAGGTCGAGGATGGGGTAGCCGACGAGCTGGCCGGGGCCATGGAAGGTGACGTCTCCGCCCCGGTCGGTCTCGTGCACCTCGGCGCCGCAGGCTCGGAGGGCGGGCTCGGCAGCGAGGAGATGATCGCGGGAGCCGCGGCGACCGAGGGTGTAGACCGGCGGGTGCTCGATGAGGATAAGCACCGGGTCAGATCCGTCGCGGACGTGCTGCGCGAGGCGTCGCTGAAGCTGCGACGCGTCGAGGTAGGGGGTGAGTCCGGGCCGGAGGAGGGTGCAGCGGGATCCCAATTCGGCCTGATTTCCAGGAGCGCCAGTGTCGGCGCTGCCTCCTCCCGAGGATAGCACACGCGCGATTACGCCCCGGGAGTTATCGGCATCGGGTGGTGAGGGCGGAGCCGAGAGGGGACATTTCCGCTTCGGTTAGGGTGTGAGGGCTCTCAAATCAGGATTCTTCGTCGTCGGACTCCTCGTCGGGAATGGGCTGTTTCGAATGGCCGTTGGACCGGACGCACATGTGTCCGCCGCTGTCGACGGGGAGCCCGCAGAGGGCGCAGACGGGCCGGCCGCCGGCGATCACCTCGTCGAGGCGCTGGCCGAGAGCCGCGGACTGCTCCTGGGTGAAGCGGACGCGCAGGGTGGGGTCGTCCTCATCCTCCACGCCGACCTCGTAGGCGAAGACGATAACCGTACGGTCGGCGGGCTCGAAGCCCATGCCCATGCGGCCGACACGGAAGTCGTGGTCGGCGACGGCGGGGAAGTCGTCGATAGAGGCAGCCGGGGGGTCCTCGGCGTATACGAGCTGGGCGAGCATCTGCCTCAGGGCGAGGCTCAGGGCCTGAAGCTGCTCCTTTTCGAGCCAGAGAGAGGCGGACTGACCGGCAGCACCGACGAGCCGCAGCCTGAAGGTGCGCTGGCCGGGCTGCCCGAACGCCTGTGCGTCGACCGCCCCGGCGATGCCGAAGTCGAAGGTCATCGATTGCTCCGCGGGCCGCTCAGGGGAGGAGTGCCGCGTTCGTGCAGCCGGGCTCCTGGTGGCTTGGCGATACAGGATCACGCGGGGCTGGATCGGGGTCAAGGCGCAACCAGGCCGAAACGCTCAGGAACCTGAACACTTGCTAAGCTGAGGATGCCCGCTGACGACAATACATCCGGACATATTGATGCCGCAGCCAAGAGAACGCCCGCCAGTCGACCGCAAAGCGCGGCTGAAGATCCCCGCCCAGAAGATCCCGAAGCAGGACCCGAACGTGCGGGTGCTGAACTGGAGCGAGGTGTATCTTCCGCTCGATCTCGCCACAGCGAAGATCGAGGCGGAGCGCTGCATCCAGTGCCCGGCGGCACCGTGCCAGACCGCGTGCCCGGTAGGCAACGACATCCCGCGGGCGCTGTGGGCGCTGGAGCAGGACGACGTGGTGGGGGCGGCGGACGTCTTCCACGAGACGAGCAACATGCCCGAGATGTGCGGCCGGCTGTGTCCACAGGAGCGGTTGTGCGAGGGGCATTGCGTCGTGGGGAAGAACGCGAAGCCAGTGGCGATCGGGCGGCTGGAGGCGTTCGTGGCGGACTGGAAGCGGCGCAAGGCGCCGGGCGGCCCGCTGGCGGCTCCTCGCACGGGGCGATGCGTCGCCGTGGTGGGGGCGGGGCCGGCGGGGCTGGTGGTCGCCGAGGATCTGGCGCTGCAGGGGCACGACGTGACGGTGTTCGACGCGTGGCCCTCGCCGGGCGGGGTGCTGCGGTACGGGATCCCTAACTTCAAGCTGGAGAAGCGCGTACTCGACGAGAAGCTCGAAGACCTGCGGCGGCTGCGCGTGGAGTTCGTCTGCGAGACGTACATCGGCGAGGGCGGAGCGAAGACCGTCGACGACCTGCTGCGGGATGGGTACGACGCCGTCTTCCTGGGGCACGGGGCGGGGGTGGGGAACGATCTCGACATCGAGGGTGCGGGCCTGACCGGGGTGCTGCAGGCGACAGAGTTCCTGGTGCGGGGCAACCTGCAGGGCGAGGACTTGCCAGCGTCTCTGCGCGAGCGGGTGCATGCCGGGCGCCGCGTCGTCGTCATCGGGGGCGGGGACACATCGATGGACTGCACACGGACCGCGGTGCGGTTGGGTGCGGGCGAGGTGACGCTGGTGTACCGGCGGACGGAGAAGGAGATGGTGGGCCGGGAGGAGGAGCGCCAGCACGCCCGGGAGGAGGGGGTGCGGTTCGAGTTCCTGGCAACGCCGGAGCGGTTCCTGGGGACGGCGGCGGGGCGGGTACGGGCGGTGCAACTGGTGCGCATGGAGCTGGGGCCGCCGGACGAGAGCGGCCGGCGGCGGCCGCAGCCGGTTGAGGGATCGGAGTTCACGCTGGAGGCGGACACGGTGGTGTTGGCGATCGGCTACGCGGGGGATGGGGCGGTGGCGCGATCGGGGCCCGGGGTGGTGGCTGACCGGTGGGGCATCGTGTCGGTCGACCGGGAGACGGGGATGACGGACCGGCCGGGGGTGTTCGCGGGCGGCGACTGCGTGAACGGGGCTGACCTTGTGGTGACGGCGATCCGGGACGCGCGGATCGCGGCGCGTTCGATGCATGCGTATCTGATGGAGCTGGCGCCGGTCGCTGCGGCGGGCTGACTGCGATCCTTCGCCTAACAGGGCGCTGAAAACCCTCCAGACGAACACCCGCCCGCCCAGTGGGATCGATCTGAATCGGGGAGACACCCCCGGAGCCCCCCGATAAGGGGCTCTGCCGCATGTACTCCTTCGCAGCACCCTGCTAGCCCCCTGCCCCTTCCTGACTTAACTCAATGCCCATTCCCTGTAGGGGAAGGGATGTGCCCGTCACCGTCTGATCTCCTGCTGGCCCATCGGGTGGGGCTGGGCTACGATCGCGGCTGACTCGGCGATCCCCGTGCGGAAGGAGCACTGACGATGGCGAACGTAGAGGTCGGTCAGGAAGCGCCGGACTTCACCCTGCGCGACGAGAACAACCAGGAAGTGAAGCTCTCGGCGCTGCGGGGGAAGCCGGTGGTGCTGGTGTTCTATCCGCTGGACTTCTCGCCGTTCTGCACGACGGAGATGTGCGCGTACCGGGACGACTACTCCCTGTTCGAGGGGAAGGGGGCGCAGATCTACGGGATCAGCCGGGACAGCACGTGGACCCACAAGGCGTTCAAAGCGGCGCAGGGGCTCCAGCACTCGCTGCTGGCGGACATGAAGGGCGACGTGGCGCGGCTGTACGGGGCCTGGAACGAGGCGCTGGGGATCGCCGACCGGGTGACGGTGGTGATCGACAAGGACGGCATAGCGCAGTTCGTGGAGCACAACTCGCCGGCGCAGATGCGCGACCAGAAGAAGGCGCTGGCGGCGCTGGCCTAGGTCAGCCGGGGGCGGGGGACAGATCCGGCACGAGCCGGGGCTTTGCGTTACTATCACAGGTGATGGTCCTCGAGCGGAAGCTGGTCATCGACGCCGACGACACCTACTGCCCTGTCCGGGCGACCCTGGCGCTGCTGGGGCAGAAGTGGGTGCCGCACATCATCCACGAGCTGGAGACGGGGAAGAAGCGCTTCAACGAGTTGGCGCATGACGTGGGTGGCTGCAACTCGCGGACGCTGCGCGACCGGCTGAAGAGCCTGGAGGCGCTGGACATCGTCAACCGGAACATCGTGGCGGTGATGCCACCGTGGGTGGAGTACGACCTGACGCCGAAGGGGCAGCAGCTGGCGGAGGCGCTGGCGACGCTGACGCAGTGGGGCGGGGCGTATATGACGGAGCCGTGCATCTGAGATCTGAATCGAGGGTACTTTAGACAAGCGCGCGGAAGGCGCGCTTTTTTTCGTGCTTCGTTCGCGAGCGCTCTTGGTGGTTGCGCAGAGGGGACCGGCTTCGCCGCAGCCGACGGGTCGCACACAAAGGATGTTCGCTGCGCTCAGCATGACACGAGGGAGGAGCGTACGAACGGGAATAGGCGTGTTTGACACGGGGGATCGGGGCTCGTAGCGTGGAGCGATGACGTTTTCGGCGCGCACGAGTGTTTCGGACCTGCCGCGGGGCCACGAGTTCCCGTCGACATCGTTCACGCTCTCAGCAGAGCAGATCAGCGCGTACCTCGCCGCGGTGGGAGATACGATCGATTACGGCGATAGCGTCCCGCCGCTGGCGGCGGTGGCGCTAGGGCTGCGAGAGCTTCAAGAACACCTGTCGCTGCCGGACGGCGCGTTGCACACGGGGCAGGAAGTGGAGCATGCGGGCCTGCTGCGGGTGGGGGTGCCTCTGACGCTGACGGGCCGGGTGGCGCAGCGGTCGGAGCGGCAGGGGATGGTGATCAGCGTGATCGAATTCGACGTGACGGCGGGCGGAGGGGCGGTGCACGCGCGGACAACGATCATGGCGCCGGCGGCACGGGCGTGAGCGTCGACGTGCGCCCGGTGCGGCGGACGATCACGCAGGCGCAGCTGGGCGCGTACGCGGATGCGTCGGGCGACCACAACCCGATCCACATCGACGAGGCGTTCGCGGCGGGCACGCCGTTCGGCGGGACGATCGCGCACGGGATGCTTGTGCTGGCGCTCATCGGGGAGATGATGTTCGGGGCGTTCGGCGCGCGCTGGAGCGCCTCGGGGCGGCTGAAGGTGCGGTTCAAGGCGCCGGCTCGCCCGGGCGACGCGATCACGGCGAGTGCGGAGGTATCGGGCGAGGCGGGCGGACGGCTGGAGTACGCGGTCCGCTGCGAGACCGTGCGCGGCGAGACGCTGATCGAGGGGCGGGCGTCGGTGGAGGCGGCGTGAACGAGCAAGACGAGCGCCGCGGCCGGATGTGTTACGCCTGCGGCGAGCGCAACGAACGCGGCTTCCATATGAGCTTCTCGCGGGAGGGTGAGCGAACGGTGTGCACGTACACGCCGTGCCAGTACCAGCAGGGGTTCCCGGGACGGCTGCATGGAGGGGTGGTGGCGACGATGATCGATGAGGCGATGGGCTGGGCGGTGTACCACGCGCGGGCGTGGGGGGCGACGGCGCGGCTGAACGTGCGGTACCGGAAGCCGGTGCCGCTCGACGGGACGCTGCGCATCGAGGCGTGGGTGGTGCGCGACCGTCATCGGCTGATGGAGCTGCGGGCGGAGGTGCGCGACGCCTCGGGAGAGGTGCTGGCGGAGGGCGAGGGGACGTTCATGAAGCTCGACGGGCGCACGGGCAGCGAGTTGAGCGAGCTGGCGCGGAAGGCCGGGCGAAGCGACGCGCCGGAAGTGGTGACGTGAGCGCGCTGGTGACGCCGGGCTGGCTGGAGGCGCGACTCGATGACCCGTCGGTGCGCATCCTGGAGGCGAGCATCGCCCGGGAGACGTACGCCGCCGGACACATCCCCGGGGCGCTGTGGATCGACCACTTCGCGGACCTGCTGCGAAACCGTGACGAGTCGTCGGGGCTGGTGGTGACGCCCGCGCAGTTCTCGGCGCTGATGTCGCGGCTGGGCGTGGGGCAGGAGACGACGGTGGTCTGGTACGGCGATCGACACAATTCGTACGCGATCCGCGGGCTCTGGACGATGGACCTCTATCGTCATCCGGGCGGCTGCTGCGTGTTGGAGGGCGGGCGCGAGCGCTGGGCGGGGGAGGGACGTGCCCTGACTTCTGAGATCAAGCCGGTCGCGTCAACGCGCTATCCGGAGCCGCGCGACAGCAGCGAGTCGAACCGTGCGAGCTGGGAGCAGGTCCGCGACGCCATCGCCGACCCTCGGAAGGTCATCCTCGACGTGCGGTCGGAGGGCGAATACACAGGGCAGGAGGCGCGGGCGGCGAGGGGCGGGCACATCCCGGGCGCGGTGCACGTGGAGTGGACGGAGGCGACGGCCGGCGAGAACGTGCTCAAGCAGCCGGACGAGTTACGGCGCATGTACGCATCGCTCGGTGTCACGGCGGACAAGGAGATCATCGCGCACTGCCAGCTGGGGATTCGCGCGGCGCACACGTGGTTCGTGCTGAAGCACGTGCTGGGTTATCCGGATGTGAAGAACTACGACGGTTCGTGGCAGGAGTGGGGCAATCGCAAAGACCTGCCGGTCGAGCACTGATCAGTAGGCGTCGATCTCGCGCAAGCGCTCATCGCTGATGCCGAAGTAGTGGGCGATCTCGTGGCGGACCACGTGGCGGACGCGCTCGTACAGTTCGTCGGCGTCCCGAGCGAGCCGCTCGATTGGGCGCTGGAAGATCACGATGCGGTCGGGCACGGCCATGTTGTAGTGGGCGCCGCGCCGGGAAAGGGGGACGCCGCGATAGATGCCGAGCAGGGCGCCTGACGTACCGGTGCGGGCGCGGTCTTCGGGGCCGGCGGCGTCCTCGACGGCGACTTCGAGGTTGGCGATGCGGTCGCGGAACTCTCCGGGCAGATCATCGAGGGCGCGGCGCACCAGCGCTTCGAATTGTTCGCGACTGATCTCGTTCATGTTGGCTACAGCGTAACCAGATCGGAGCGGCGCCACAGGTACCAGCTGGCGGCGCTGCGGTAGGGGCGCCAGGGCTCGGCAATCTCAAGCATACGGGCGGGCGCGAGGGGCCCGTCGAGGTCATAGGCGAGGCGCATGCCGTTCTGGATGCCGAGGTCCCCGACGGGGAGGACATCGGGGCGGCCGAGGCAGAACATGAGGAGCATGTCGGCGGTCCAGCGGCCGATGCCCTTGATGCGGGTTACGGTCTCGATGACGTCGTCGTCGCTCGCGCGATGGAGGTGGCGGTCCGTGATCTCGCCGGATGCGAAGTGTTCCGCGATGCTACGGAAGTAGCCCGCCTTCTGGCGGGAGATGCCAGCTGCGCGGAGATCTTCGCCGGAGATGGCGACGAGCTGTGCGGGCTTCGGGATGCGACCTCCGAAGAGCGCGAGGAAGCGGCGTTCGATGGCGGCGGCCGCGGGGCCGGCGAGTTGCTGGTAGAGGACAGCGCGCAGCAGCGATTCGTACGGTTGGCCACGCGCCTCGATCGTGCAAGGGCCGACGCGCTTGACGATGTCGCGCATGATGGGGTCGCATCGCATGAGGTGGCGGCGAGCGGCCTGCGGGTCATAGGGGAGGGGCCGCTTGCGCATGAGGCGCCTCATGCTGAGGCGCTCAGAAGGGGAGCCCCTTCACACCCTGCATGCCCTTGACGGTGGCGATCTCGCCGGTGTGGCCGGCGGTGTGGGTCGCGACCAGTTGCAGCACCCAACCGACGGTCTGTACGCCCATGATGCGGGTATCGAGCTGGCGCTCGAGGTCGGCATCGCTCAGGGTCGAGATGTACTCGTTCACGCTGGCGCGTATCTGCCTTCCGTAGTCCACGAGGGTAGCGGCCGGGAGGCGCGCGGCGCTGCCCCAGACCTCGAGCGAGTTGGCGGGAAGGCCGGCGTGCTGTGCCATCGCTCCCCAAAGAGGCGGCTGGCCCTTGAGCAGGAAGTTCACAAAGAAGTCCGTCGCGGCGAGTGCGTGTGCGTGTACCTTCCACATGGGGTTGCAGGTGGCAGCGTCCGGCTTCCAGTTGTACTGGTCATCGGTCACGCCGTCCATGGCGGTGTCGAGCAGGCTGAACGCCCCTTCGATCTGACCCCCTGCGTACGATGTCGCGTTCATGTCGTGGTTCCTCCAGTGCAGCAAGAAGTATTGCGCTTCGCGCAGCCCATGTTAGGCGTGGCGGAGCTTACGGGCTACTGGCGTGGGTGTCAGCTGACGCCGGTCGCAGCGATCTCGAGCGAGGCGAGGGCCTCTTCGATAGCCGCGCTGACTTCGGCGTCACCCTGATGCTCAATGCGGTCGATGAGGCTGCCGAGGTAGGCGCGCACGGTCTCGAGGCGGTCGACGATGGTCTCGGGGGTCGCGACGTAGGGGACGTCGGCGCGGAGGGGGTCGGCGCGCAGGGGATCGGGCCCTACGAAGGTGGCGACGGGTTTGCGGGCGCGGTTGACGATGAGTTGGAAGACGTCGGGCCGGGCGTAGTGGCCCGCGACGTCGCGAGAGTGTTTCTCGCGCACGACAGCTTCGAGGTCGACTTCGGCGTAGATGATCTCCTCGCGGTCGTAGAGGGGGCCGGCGAGGTATTTGCCGTCGGGGCCGACGATAGCGCTGCCGCCGTTGGCCTTCGTTGTGGAGGCGAGAGACTCCGGGAGGGAGCCGGGCGTGATCACGCCACAGGCCGAGACGACGAAGGAGGCGCCCTCATAGGCGTACTGGCGCATGCCGAAGTCGATGTGTTCGTTCTGGGTGGTAAAGGCGGGCCAGACGGCGCAGTGCACCTGTTCGCCCTGGGCGTAGAGGGCGTACTTGGCGAGGGTCATCTCGTGTTCCCAGCAGATGAGGCCGCCGACCCGGCCGAGCGGTGTGTCGACGACGTCGAGGTCGCTGCCGTCGCCGAAGCCCCAGATGGTGCGCTCGGTGAAGGTCGGCATGAGCTTGCGGTGGCGGTGGGCGATCTCGCCGGAGGGTGCGAGGTAGATGATGGTGTTGAACAAGGTGCCGCGGGTCACGGTGTCGCGTTCGTTGATGCCGATGACGACGTAGGCGCCGGCCCGCATGGCGGCGTCGCAGAGTTGGGCCGTCGATTCGGACGGAACCTCGACGGCGTTCTTCCAGAGGTCGAGGTATTCGTTGTTGGAGAAGACGCCCTGAGTGACGTGCCACCAGGGGTAGGTGGGGATCCAGGTCTCGGGGAAGACGATGAGTCTGGCGCCGGCGTGGCCGGCCTCCGCGATCAGCTCGCACGCCTTTTGTATGGTGCCTTCGCGGTCGAGGAAGACGGGTGCAGCCTGTACGGCGGCGGCGGTGAAGTGCGGGAGCTGATCGCCCATGGTGTGACCTCCGGCGAGAGGGTTTGATGCGGCAGGATAGCACGTGAGTGGGCTCGTGGACCCTGCGGGGCGACGTGCGCAGGATCAGATGCAGGGACTCACGTCGAAGAACGCACGCAGGACGAACACCGCATCTGCGACGGTGATCAGCCCATTGCCATTGACGTCGAACGCGCCGTCCCGGCCGATGATGTGGAAGACCGCCTGCAAAATGAAGGAACCATCGTTGGCGTTGGCGATGTTGTTGCCGTTGACGTCCATGACCTCCGTACAGTCACCGAGCCCGTCTTCGTCGGTGTCCGTTGATAGCGGGTCAGTGCCCCACTTGCACGTCTCCCAGGCGTCGATGAGTCCATCGCCGTCGGTGTCGGCGGTGTTCGATCCGCAGTCAGCGGGAGCGCCGTCGCGGCGGCCATCGCAGTTGGTGTCCCAGCTGGCGCCGTCGTCGGACGGATCGGTGCCGCCGAAGCAGCCGGCCATGGGATTGCCATCGTTGTCATCGTCGATGGTGATGTCTCCGCGGGGATCGGGGTCGCTGTCGTCGGGGAGGCCGTCGTTGTCATCGTCGAGATCGCAGGCGTCACCGAGTGCATCGGCGTTGGGGACGGTCGTGTCGTCGCCGGGGATGCCGGGGCCGTTGCCGATGGCGGAAGCGTCGAAGTTCGCCTGATCCGGATTGTCGTCGAGGGGGCAGTTGTCCGTGTCGTTGGGGACGCCGTCGCCGTCGGTGTCCGTGGCGGAGACGCAGCCCGCGGCCGCGGCGGCGGCATCGGCGTCGATGCGGCCGAAGCCGTACGTGTTGTCGGCGCCAGCAGAGCCGAGATCGAAGGCAGTGGTCTGGAGGGCGTTCCGAAGAGCTGCTCGATCGGCAGCGGGATTGTCGCCCGGTTCGCCAGAACGAAGGGCGGGGTTGCAGGCGAGGATGAGCGCGGCGATGGCGCCGGCGTGGGGGGCGGATGCGGAGGTGCCGAAGAACGCGGTGCCGAAGCCTCCGGCGCCGGAGACGGCGACGCCGTCGATGCCGATGAGTTCTGGCTTGAGTCTGCCGTCGTTCGTGGGGCCGCGGCTCGAGTAGAACGCGATGTCATCGTTGCCGGAATCAGTGGCGTTGATGGCGCCGATGGAGAGCACTCCGCCGGGGGCGTCGGCGTTGTTGGGGACGCTGCTGGAGATGGTATTGAAGTTGTGGACGTTGCCGGCGATCGAGAGACAGCCGACACAGGGCATAAACACGTCGAATGTACGGGGGGCGGCGGCCCCTTCGCGGCTGGCGATGAAGATGTCGAGGATCTGCGTGGTGCCGGTGAAGTTAAACCAGCTGACCTGTTCGAAGGGGAAGTCGTTGCCGTCCTGGATGAACTCGCTGGTCACCCAGGCCTGGCTGAGTTCCTCGAACAAGAAGAGGTCGTAGTTGTTCCCGGATGTGCCCCAGCCGTCGTCCCACTGCAGGAAGATGGTAAAGCCGCCATCGGGTGCGAGGAAGATGGTGTCGGCGCAGAATACGGGCGACCCTTGTTCGCAGGGCAGGCCCTGGCCGCCGTCGGTGGTGGTGGCGGTGGACTGAAATTCGTGGATGTTCCAATCCGTGATGCTGTCGGTGAGGACGAAGCCGGAGTCTTCGAACGTCTCCTGGTAGTGCTGGTGGGCGCGGTTTCCGCCGGAGCGGGTGTAGGCGCGCAGGGGGTTCGACGCGTCGTTGAGTTCGGTGCTGGCGTTCTGCGAGATGGAGCTGGTGCCGTCGTAAGGGCCAGCGTTGAAGAACGAGAGGTCGTCGATGAGCACATCGACGTGGTCGGCGAGACAGTCGACGGCGGCCTGGAAGTCGAGCGCCGTGCCGGCGCTGGGGCTATTGATGCCGAAGTAGCCGAACCACAGCTCGGCCCCGGGTGCGACATCGTGCACGATTTCGAGCAGCGCTGTCCCCTCGGCGCCAGCATCGGGGTCGGTAGGGGTGTCGGGCTCGCCCGAAGCGACCATGTCACAAGTGGTGTAATCGAGCGTCACGGGGAGGTCGCCGGAGGTCTGGGCGGTTGCGAGGCCCTCGAGGCCGTCGGAGATGACGCCCACCTTCACGCCAGCGCCGTTGGTGCCGAAGGTGGCGCGGAGATCGTTGGCGTTGAGGATAGCGTCGCCGGCGGTCATGGCCGAGCCTACTTCCAGGCCGGCGTAGTGGGGGGGCCGGACGAGGCGGACGCCGTCGAGCGCGGCCGCGGCCGCGAGGTTGCGGATGGGCAGCGCGCCCTGGGCAATTTGGTCATCCTCGCTGGTGCGCTCGAGGACGAAGCCCCGCGCACTGAGCGCCGGGGTGATCGTTGCGACGCCAGCTTCGGCTTCGACGTAGACCTGGACGGTGTCGCCGGTGATGCGGAGCTCTCGTGAGGCGACGGCTGCGCGCAGGTCCGCCGGCAGCTGGGGGATGATGGCATCGGTGACGGCGCGCCCGCCGGCGCGGCCGATGAGGTCGATCCGGTGGAGCCGGTCGAGGCGGGGGCTCAGTCCTTCGGCGGGGGCGGCGCCGGCTGGGATGAGGCGGGGAGGCAGGGTCCGCGGCGGGGGGACGAATGTGGGTGCGTCATCGCCCGGGGGCTCGCCGGCGACAGCGCCGCGCGGGCCGTCACGGGGCGCACCGGCGCCTGCGATGATGGCGATGGCCAAGACGAGAAGTGCCGCGCGTACACGCAAAGGCAGGCCTTACCAGTCCTCCGGCGAACGTACACTCCCTCGCGAAAGGGCGTCAAGAGGGCTGCTCGTGGGGGCACGCGCGGGAAAGAGCATTCCTTGACGCGGTTGGCGAGCATGGTAGGATCGCGGCGAGGTCGTGCTAGGCGGGGAGCCAGCGGTGCCCTGTAACCCGCAAGCCGCTCTAGCGGGGCTGAATTCCCGTTTGAGGCTGGCGTACCTGGAGACGGGCGGCGCCGAGCGGCGTTGAGGGCCTGGTCCTACGCGGCGGAGCGCTACGAACCCCGTCAGGTCCGGAAGGAAGCAGCGGTAAGTAGTCAGTTCCGGGTGCCGTAGGGTCACCGGGCCGGAGCCAGTTAGCGTCGTTACGCCCAAGGGCCCGGTCGAAGGCGGGTGCACGACCTTATTCCCACTCGCTCGCCGCGCGGCGGACCTTGCGGGATTCCCTGACGCTCGGGAGGGCGCGAAACGGAGGTGCGCGTGCCGGTGACACCTCCGCACGCGGCGACGGCCGGGTTTGCGGCCGGCCTGCGATCGATGCCGGGCAGGCTGCTGCGTGACCGGCGGCGCCGGCGGCACGTGGCGGCGCTGGCGGTCGCTGGAGCGATGATCATCGCGGCGGCGTGGCTGCCGTCGAGGACGGTCCGGGTGGCGGCTGACGGCCGCGAGCTGGTGTTCGAGACGAAGCATTCCAACGATGGCGCTCTCCTGCGCCGGGCCGGGGTGGACCTGCGGCCGGGCGACCGGCTGACGGTGCTCGATGGGAACGGCGGCGACCGCGTGCTGCGGGTGGAGCGGGCGCGGTCGGTGCGCCTCGTCGTCGATGGTGTCGTCTACGACATGCGCACACACGCGGTGAGCATCGCCCAGCTGATCGCCGAGAACCCGCACGTCACGCTCGAGGAACGCGACAGCGTCCTGCAGGATGGCGCGTTCGCATCAGTGAACGCGCTGCTCGAGTCCCCGGGTTTGCTCGTGGGGTTGACCGGGCAGTCCGAGGGTACCGGGGACGATGACGTCGTCATCGAGGTGCGGCGGGCGGTGGCGTTCACGGTGGTGGAGAACGGCCGCGAGACCCGCTCCACATCCAGCCGTCCGACGATCGCGCAGGCGCTCCGGGAGGCGGGTGTGACGGTGGGTCCGGGCGACGTGGTCACGCCAGCGGAGCAGGCGTCGCTGGAGGCGAACACGAGGATCGACGTGCGCCACGCACGCCCGGTGACAGTGGCGCTGCCGCATGACCATCAGGTGCTGTACACGCTGGAGGAGACGGTGGGAGAGGCGCTCGACGCGGCGGGGATCGTGGTGCCGGATGACGCGATCATCGACCCGCCGCGTGAAGTGGCGATCGTCGCGGGCATGTCGGTGCGGGTGGTGCAGCTGTCGGCGGGAAGCGACGTGGAGCGCGAATACATCGAAAGCCGGACGGTGTACCGGTCGGACCCGGAGCTGGGGCCGGGGAAGATCCGGACGGAGAGCGGGCACGACGGTGTGCTGGTGCGGCGGTACGACGTGGCGTACGTGAACGGGGAGGAGGCGGGGCGGACGCTGGTGGAGGAGTACTACGATCCGGAGCCTATCGACACGGTCGTCTATTACCCGGTGCAGACGGGACGCGACGTCGAGCGGCCGGCGGATGGGAGCTACATCCGGACGCTGCAGGTGTACGCGACGTACTACACGCCAGGGAGCAGCGGCCGGGCGGCGACGGACCCGGCGTACGGCCACACGGCTACGGGGGCGATCGTGACATACGGTATCGTGGCGGTGGACCCGCGGGTGATCCCGCTCGGGACGCGGATGTTCATCCCGGGCTACGGCTACGCCGTCGCCGCCGACACGGGTGGTGCGGTGAAGGGGAACATCATCGACCTCGGGTATCCGGACGGAGTGCCGATTGACTGGAAGCCGGGGTGGATCGAGATCTACATCCTCTCGTAACCGCGCGCGGCACGGACGGCCGCGCAGCGCTCCGCGGCCGAAGAAGCGCTTCGGGCAGCACTTTCTCTCCGACCTGAACCTGCTGGCTGGTATCGCCGACGCGGCGGAGATCGCGCCGGGGGAGAGTGCCATCGAGGTGGGGCCGGGATTCGGGGGGCTCACGGCGGCGCTGGCGGAGCGTGCGTCGCGAGTGGTCGCGGTGGAAGTGGACCGGGATCTCTGTCGCGTGTTGCGCGAGCGCTTCGCGGCGACACGGAACGTGACGATCGTGGAGGGTGACGCGCTGGCGCTGACGCCGGGGGAGCTGCTCACGCGAGGCGGGGCGGCACCACCGTACGCCGTGGTCGCGAACCTGCCGTACAACATCGCGGCGCCGGTGCTGAGGAAGTTCCTCGAAGGCGAAGTGCGGCCGCGAGTGCTGGTGGTGATGGTGCAGCTGGAGGTGGCGGAGGCGATCGTGGCGGAGCCGGGGGCGATGAGTCTGCTCAGCGTGGCGACGCAGGTCTACGGGGAGGCACGGATGGTGATGAAGGTTCCGCCGGGAGCATTTCACCCGCCGCCGAAGGTGCAGTCTGCGGTGGTGCGCATCGATGTGGCGCCCGAGCCGCGGGTGAATGCGCCGCTCGACGTGTTCTTCCGGGTCGTGCGGGCGGGGTTTGGCAATCCGCGCAAACAGCTCCGGAACAGCCTGTCGTTCGGGCTGCACGTGAAGCAAGAGCGCATCGGCGAGGCGCTGAGCGACGCGAGCATCGACGCGACGCGGAGGCCCCAGACGCTGTCGCTCGCCGAGTGGGCGGCGATCACGCGCGCGTGGGTGGCGAGGACGCGAGCATGACGCGAGGGTTGCGGCTGCTGGCGCCGGCGAAGATCAACTGGACGCTGGAAGTGTTGCGGATCCGTGCGGATGGATATCACGAGCTGCGGAGCGTGTTGCAGACGGTCAGCCTGTGCGACGTGGTGAACTTGCGGGAGGCAGCGGCGATCGAGCTGGTGATGACGGGAGATGCCGGGCCGCTGGCGGATGAGCCGCCGGAACGCAACCTAGCGCATCGGGCGGCGGCGGTGTTACGGGAGCATGCGGGCGCCCGGCGGGGGGTGCGAATCGAGCTGGAGAAGCACGTACCGGTGGCGGCGGGGCTGGGTGGGGGGAGCAGCGATGTGGCGGCGGTGCTGCGGGGGCTGAACGTCCTGTGGGGGCTGGGGCTCGATGATCATGCGCTGATGCGCGTGGCGGCGGTGGTCGGGTCGGACCCACCGTTCTTCATCGCGAGCGGCACGGCAGCGGTGTCCGGGCGGGGGCAGCACGTCGAGCTGCTGGTTGACGCGATCGCGGCGGAGCTTCTGCTCGCGATGCCGCGGGAGCATCGGCGGGGGGAGAAGACGGCCGCGATGTTCAGCGCCCTCACGCCGTCCGACTTCTCCGAGGGGTACGCGACGATCGGCGTACGCGACGCGGTGGAGGCGGGGCGGGCGGTCGTCGATGCGGAGCTGTGCAACGTGTTCGAGCGGGTGACGGCGCGGATGCAGCCGGAGACGGAGTTGGCGATGGATGCGCTGCGGGCGCAGGGGCTGACGCCGCATCTCGCGGGAGCGGGACCGTCGTTCTTTCTGCTGTTGGATGCGCAGGTCGACGGGGGGGCGGCGAGCAAGCGGGTGCGGGAGCTGGGTTTCGAGCCGCGCGTGGTGCGGACGCTTGGCCGCGAGGACGCCCTTCGCATCGAGGAGCTGTAGTGGCGGAGGTGTTCGCCGGCTTCGTGGTGGGGTACGGGCTGGCGCTAGCGCTCGCGCCAGCCGGGGCGCTGTTGCTCATCCGCTCGAACGACCGTACGGGACTGGCGCAGCGGCTGGCGCCGCCGGGCACGAGCGTGATTGCCTTGTCGGTGGTGCTGCACTTCGCGGCGATCATCGCGCTGACGGCGGTGGGGCTGGTGCTGGGGATGGCGCTGGGGGGGATCGAAGACCGGCGTCCGGACGGGGGGCTGGGCAGCCCCAACGTCGCGTACACGTCGATCGTGGTCGCGCTGGCAGCGGCGGTGTTCGTCCCGGCGCTAGCGCTGCCGGCGGTGCGGCGGGCGGCCGTTGCGGCGGGCCTGGTGTTCGCCGCGGCGTTCGGTTGGGCGATGCCGTGGCTGGCGACGCTGGGCTGACGCCGGCGCGAGGGACGGCCGGTATACTCCCGCCCGATATGGCGGGCACGATCATGGACATGCACCTGCACACGACGGCCGGGGCGTCGGACAGCGGGTTGAGCCCCGAAGACCTGGCGAAAGAGGCGAAGCAGCGCGGGCTCACCGGTCTCAACATCACCGAGCACGACCGATTGTGGGACATACACCGGCTGGCGGAGTATCGCGAGCGCCACTCCACGTTGTTCGTGAACAACGGCATGGAGGTGTCGACGGACCTGGGGCACATGATCGTTGTGGGGCTGCGGGAGTACGTGCCGGGGATCCGGCGGGCGGAGGAGCTGCGGCGTGTGCTCGACGACATGGGCGGTTACATGGTGGTGGCGCACCCGTTCCGGCACTGGTTCGACCCGGTGTACTTTCGCAAGCAGGGGAAGGAGCCGTTCACGATGACGCCGGAGCAGGCGGCGGAACGGATGCCGGTGTTCGGGCTGGTGGACGCGATCGAGGCGCTGAACGGGGCGAACACGCCTCGTGAGAACCTGTTCGCGCTGCGGGTGGCGAAGGCGCTGGGGAAGCCGGTGACGGGGGGAAGCGACGCGCACTCGGATTCAGGGATCGGGTTCTACTGCACGGTGTTCGAGGAGGAGCTGCGGACGCAGGAGGGGATGCTGCGGGAGCTGCACGCGGGGCGGTTTCATGCCCACCACGGGCTGCTGCAGGGAAAGCTGACGTACTTTACGGAAGAGAGCCTCGAAGAGGCGGCGCCTGGACTCGCGACGTGAAGGGAGCGCTAGGGCCCTCCAACTGGTTGAGGCACAGTCGCGCTCCGCATCGCTCTCGCGCTGCTCCGTTCGGACCTTGAGAAAGGGAGAGTGGGGGGACACCCCCATGCGCCCCGGCAGGGCGCTGCGCCCCTGCACCCCGCTTTCCTGCGCATCAAGTTGGAGGAGCGCTCGCGTGACCTGCCGAACAAGCGCGCCAGCCCTTGCAGGCGGCCTTGTACACTGCTGATGACGATCACGCATGCACTAGAACGGCAGCGGTAAGCACCGCAGCTTCGCCCCATGGCATACGTTGCGCTTGACCTCGAGACGACGGGGCTGAACCCCGAGACCGACGAGATCATCGAAGTCGGGGCGATCCGCTTCGACGAGACGGGCGTGCTCGACACCTATCACACGCTCGTGAACCCCGACCGACACCTCGAATATCGCATCGAGATGCTGACGGGCATCCCGAACGCCGATCTGGCGGGCGCGCCGCACTTCGGCAGCGTCGCGCTGGAGGTGGAGTCGTTCATCGGGATGGACGCGCTGGTGGGGCAGAATCCGGCGTTCGACCTGGCGTTCTTGGCGCGGAAGGGCGTGCAGACGTTCGGGCCGGCGTACGACACGTACGAGCTGGCGGGGCTGCTGCTGCCGGACCTGCGCGAGCATTCGCTGGCGGCGATCGCGGACCATCTGAGGGTGACGTTCGTCGACCGGCACCGGGCGCTGGCGGATGCGGAGGCGGCGATGCGGGTCTTCGTCGCGTTGCGGCAGCGGCTGCTGGATTCGCCACCGGACGTCATCGCCGAGGCGGAGCGCCTCGCCGGGGCGAGCGACTGGCCGCTGCGGCATCTCTTCCGCGAGGCGGCGGCGCTGCGGCCGCGGGGGCCGGGCGACGGAGAGCGGGAGGGGGTCGTCCACGGCTTCGTGCGGACGCCGGGGCATGCCGGGGAGGGGCCGTCGCTCTCGAAGCTGCGGGTGGTGACGCAGCCGGACGAACCGGCGCGGATGATGACGTCCGGTGTGGCGCGGGCAGCGATCGAAGGATTCGAGGAGCGCCCGCAGCAGGTGGAGATGGCACGCGCCGTGGCGGAGGCGATCGCCGAGGGTGGTCAGCTGCTCGTGGAGGCGGGGACCGGGGTAGGGAAGTCGCTGGCGTATCTCGTGCCTTCGATGCTGCACGCGTCGCGCAACGGGGCGCGCACGGTCGTCTCGACCAACACGATTAACCTCCAGGAGCAGCTCATCGCGCAGGACATCCCGGTGGCACGGCGGCTGCTCGCGGAGGCGGGGATCGGCGAGGAGGCGCTGCGCGTGGCGCAGCTGAAGGGGCGTCGTAACTATGTGTGTCTGTTGCGATGGGCGGCGGCCCGTCGGGCCGGGATGCTCCCGGCTGATGAGGCGCGGATGCTGGTGCGACTGTTGTTCTGGTTCGGGCACACGGAGACGGGCGACCGGGCGGAGCTGAACCTCCGCCGCGATGACGATGCGGCGTGGGGCCGGCTGGCGGCGCACGAGGGCAATTGCCTGTCGATGCAGTGCGCATACGTGCGTGACGGGTCGTGCTTCCTGTTCCGGGCGAAGAAGCGCGCGGAAGCGGCGCACGTGCTGGTGGTCAACCATGCGCTACTTCTCTCGGACGTGGCGACGGGAGGGAACGTGCTGCCGGAGTATCAGCACCTGGTCGTCGACGAGGCGCACCATCTGGAGGAGGAGGCGACGGACCAGTTCGGCTTTTCGGCGTCGGAGTCGGAGGTGCGGGACTGGCTGGAAGCGCTCCACGTCCGGGTCGGGCGCGACCGGGAGGGCGGGCTGGCGGGATCGGTCTTGCAGGCGACGCGGGCCTCGCAGCAGGCGGTGGGGGCGGGGCCGCAGCTGCAGAAGCTGGCGCGCGTGCTCGCGAAGTCGGCCGGGCAGGCGAGAGAGGCGGCGCCGGCGTTCTTCTTGCGGCTGCAGACGTTCGGGCAGCAGCACAGCTCGGCCTCGGGCGACTACGAAGACCGGATCATGATCACCCGTGGGATCCGCGTCCAACCGGACTGGGCTGACGTGGAGGCGCAGTGGTACGAGCTGGAGGAGCGGCTGGCGGAGGCGGCGGGGATCGTCGACGAGGTGCGGGCGATGCTGTCGCAGGTGAATCCCACCGACGTGCTAGACCGCGAGGCGCTGCTGGCGGAGACCTCGGAGCTGTGTGAAGCGGGGGAGCGGCTGCGCGAGGGGCTCTCGCGCATCATCGGGCACGAGGACCGCGACACGATCTGCTGGCTGACGCTGGGGCGCCGGGGCGGCGCGCCTTCGCTGGCGAGCGCGCCGCTATCCGTGGCGGAGAAGCTGCGTGACGAGTTGTTCAACCCGAAGGAGAGCGCAGTGCTCACCAGCGCGACGCTGACGACGGAGGGGAGCTTCAGGTACATCCGACACCGCCTGGGGCTGGAGGACGCGCGCGAGCTGGCGCTGGGGTCGCCGTTCGACTTCCGGTCGTCGACGCTGATCCTGGCGCCGGAGGACATGCCGGAGCCGGATCAGCCGGGGTACGCGGCGGCGGTGCAGTCGGCGCTGATCGAACTGGTGACGGCGAGCGAGGGGCGGGCGCTGGCGCTATTCACGTCGCACTCGGCGCTGAACACGGCGTACAGGGGGGTGAAGCGCCCGCTGGAGGAGCAGCAGATCCTGGTGCTGGCGCAGGGCGTCGACGGTTCGGCGAAGCAATTGCTGTCGACGCTTCGCGAGAGCCCTCGAACGCTGGTGCTGGGTGCGGCGAGCTTCTGGGAGGGGGTGGACATCAGCGGAGAGGCGCTGTCGCTGCTGGTGATCACGCGGCTGCCGTTCTCGGTGCCGTCGGACCCGGTGTTTCAGGCGCGGGCGGAGCTGTTCGACGAGCCGTTCGAGCAGTACGCGTTGCCGCAGGCGATCCTGCGGTTCAAGCAGGGATTCGGGCGACTGATCCGGCGGAAGACGGACCGCGGGGTGGTGGTGGTGCTGGACCGGCGGCTGCGCTCGCGGGCGTACGGCGAGGCGTTCCTGCGGTCGCTGCCGGCGTGCACACTGCGGGAGGTACCGCTGCGCGAGCTGCAGGGCGAGACGTCGGCGTGGCTTGCCGTGACGTCCGAGGCGCGGACGACGTGACGCTTTCGCTTCGGCCCCTTCGTCGGGACGATGCGTCGTGGCTGCAAGGCTGGCTGCCGGCGGTCGCGAGGAGCGTCGGGCATGACGATCTGGCGCACGAAGGGGGCGTCGGGGGGCTGTTGGATCGGTTGGGGCAGGAGCGGAGCCTTCGCGCGCGAATCGTCGCGCTGGGAGGGGAGGAGGTGGGCATCGTGGTGTACCGCGCGGGGTTCCCTCGCCGCGGCGCTTCGCTGTTCGAGATGGTGGCCGTGGCGCCGGAGCATGCGCGCCGAGGGGCAGGGCTGGGTGCGGCGGGGCTGGTCGAGCAAGAGCTGCAGGTGGAGGGGATGCGCATGGTGTATGCGCCGGCGCCGGCGATCCACGGGATCGACGTCTATTTCTGGATCCGGCTGGGGTACCGACCGCTGCTGCGCGACGCGTGGCCATGTGCGCTGCCGGGGGTGGCGTGGCTGGTGCGAGAGATCGCGCCTCAGACGAAGGGCAGGCGCGTGCCGAGGTAGGCGAGCAGGATTCCGCGGACGAGCTTGCCCGCTGTGACGGACGCAAAGAAGCGGCGAAAGGGCATGCGGACTGAGCCCGCGGTGATGCCGGCGACCTCGAATGCGGGGTTGGGGACGGCGGCGAGCACGAAGAGGGTGGCCATGCCCCAGCGGTCCATCAGCCAGTCGATGCCGCGCACGACGCGCCCGATGAGGCCGCGGAGGCGCTTCGGGCCGGGGAGTTCGCGGCCGCGCGCCAGCTCGGCTCCGAGGATGCCGGCGTAGTACGCCGTGATCTCGCCGACGGCCATGCCGCCGCCGCCGGCGATTCCGACGAGCCACGGATAGCCGGAGTCGTCGCCCTGATTGATGATCAGGAGCTGGGCAGCTCCAGTAAGGCCGGGCACGGGGATGAACACCGTCGCGGTGCTGGCGAGGTTGGTGAGGAAGACGCCGAAGTAGCTGAAGCCTTTGAGGCTATCGGTGATGTCAGGGAAGAACAGCAGGACGAAGCCCGGCGCGAGGGCCAGCGAGAGTGCGGTGACAGCGACGATGGTGCGGACCGTCGAATGTTCGGCGAACCATGCGGTGGTGCGGAGGACGAAGCGGTCGAGGGGTGAGCGCGCTTCGAGGGCGACCGCTTCGGCGGCACGGGTGAGGAGGTGGTCGGGATCCCCGGCGGGATGCGCCGGCTCGGCGGGCATGAGGCAAGTGTACGGGAAGGGCATCGCGGCGCCGCGGCCGCTCAGTCGCGAGCAGGGGGCTCCGTGGGGTGGACGATCTCGTCGACCCATTCGTCATCCGTGGCTTCGGGCGCGACGGACGCCAATGCATCGCGACGACGGATGCGTCCGGCGATGATCACGTTCGTCACGAAGAGATGGGCGATCGCGTAGCCGACGCCGCCGAGCGCGGCGATCTGCAGGACGGCAGCCGCAGCGTTGTCAGGGACGCCGTTCGCGACGCTGGCGATCAGGATGCCGGCGACGAGGGCGCAGAACACCGGGAAGGTGCGCCACTTCCATTGCGGCATCCCGGCCGACCGAGCGGTGGTGGCGGGGCGATCCTGGCGGCGCACCGATGGTCTCGCCTGATCGCGATGGGGTCGTTTGCGCTTCTTCGCCATGCGTCAGTGCGCGCTCATGCGCGCCGCTTGTAGCGCCGCGGGCGGGCGGCGGGGGTGGGGCGCGGTGTTGATGCGGCGCGGCCGGGAGGTGCCGGGGCCGCTCCGCCGCTGAGGCAGTCGTTGCAGGCGAACTGGAGGGCGAGGTACTGCTCGTCGATCCAGACGGCGCCGCAGTCCTGCGACTCGACGTCGTTGCGCATGTTCAGGTGGTAACGCCGGTCGCACCAGTTGCATTCGGCGGACATGCGCGGGTCAGTGGGGCCGCCGCAGACGGCGCAGACGACGCTCTCGGGCCGGGGGTCAGCCGTCATCGGTCTCCAGCTCCACGATCGAGTTCATGGACTCGGAGTCGCGGATACCCTTCGCGAAGCGGGCGACGAGAACCCGCTCATCGTCGGCGTCAGCGGCCCAGCCGTCGAGGCGGGCGGCGCGGATGAGTTGCAGGCCGCGCTGCACCTGCGGCCCCTGGGGGACATCCATCGCGAGCAGGTCATCGCCGCGGAGGAAGGGTTTCACGTGGCGCCATTCGGCAAGGTAGCGGAGGGCGAGCTGCCCGGCAATCGAGCCGTCGCTGGTCAGGGCGAAGGCGGCGACCGACGTTGCGGGGAAACGATCGAGCAAGACGGTGACGCCGGAGGGCTTCGCGTCCGGGCGTTGGAGCATGGACGTGACGCCACGGAGCGCGGCGACACCGGCGACCGCTGCCGCCTCGTCGCGCTTGAGCCGAAGCCTCGAAGCGATACGTTGCGCCTCGTCTGGCGTTGCGCCGGTGGCGAGGAGGGCGAAGCCGAGCGCCACGCGAGGGAGGGAGTGCACTGCATCGCTCTCGAAGCCAAGCGTGCGGGAGTCGTCCCAACTCAGTGCGGGGTCGATCGCACTGAGGGCGCCGTAGTTCTGCGCGAGCACGAGAGCCACGCCGGCAGTCTCCTCGCCGAAGATCAACTCCAGCTCGCGGCGCAGGCGCTCTCCTCCAATAGTGTCGAGTTCGCGCACGCCACGCTCGATCAGCCGGGATGTGTGCGGCTCGCTGGTGAAGGCGAGTCGGGCGGCGTAGCGGCAGGCGCGCAGGATGCGAGTGGCGTCGTCCCGGAAGGCGGCGTCGTGGAGCACGCGGATGAGGCGGGCGTCCAGATCGGCGCGACCGACGCATGGGTCGACCAGGGCCGCGTCGCCGTCGAGGCGGAGGGCCATGGCGTTGATGGTGAAGTCGCGGCGCCGCAGATCAGCCTCGATGTCTGACGGTTCGACGTGAGGGAGGGCGCCGGGGCGAGCGTAGGTCTCGCGCCGAGCGGTAGCCACGTCGATGCGGGCGTCGTTGATGGTGATGGAAGCGGTGCGGAATGCCTCGTGGAGTGTCGGACGGGCCTCGGGGAGTGCCTGGCGGACGACTGTGAGGGCGTCGGCCGTCGTGACGAGGTCGAGGTCGGCGATGGGGCGTCCGAGGAGGAGGTCGCGGACGACGCCGCCAGCCGCGTACACGCCGCCGGCGCGTGCGCCTTCCCGTACGATGGCCTCGAGGGCGGTGCGGACGCCGGGGTGGAGCCTGGCCATCATGGCGTGACGGAGGGCGGCGGGGTTGCGGTCGGTTGTCATTCGAGTCCAGTATCGCAGGTTCGTCTTGACAGGCCGATCGGCCGAACCTATGATTTCGACGGCTTGGCGGCAAGGGTTCGGGTCGGCTTGGCGGGCAAGTGGGGAGGGAACCCCGATAGCCGCAACCGAATGGAGCGGGAGGAGCGCAGCTGGCGCGCGGACCCTCGAATTCGCGCCGGGCCGGGTACCTGTCGCCCCCTTGGATTGCAGCTTCACGCGACCGCCTCGGGCGGTCGCTTCGGTTTCGGCTGGCACCGCGTCCCCGCAGAGTCCGGCGAGAGGTGTGAGGTTGTCCGACCGCAAGGACCTGGAGGCCCAGCTAGGGCTGACGTTCAAAGACCAGGGGCTCCTGCGGCAGGCGCTTGTGCACACGTCGTACCTGAACGAGAACCCGGGCATCGGCGTAGGGTCGAACGAACGGCTGGAGTTCCTCGGCGATGCGGCGCTCGGCCTCGTCGTAGCGCAGCAGCTCTTCGCGGACTATCCAGACGTCGACGAGGGGAAGCTCACAGAGCTACGGGCGCACCTGGTGCGACGTGACACGCTGGCGCGGGCGGCCGGACGCTACGAGCTGGGTGAGTACCTGCAGCTGGGGCGGGGTGAGGATGCGGCAGGCGGGCGGCGGCGGCCCACGAACCTCGCGCGGGCGTACGAGGCGCTGGTGGGGGCGATCTTCCTCGACGGGGGGTTGGCGAAGGTGCGGGCGTTCGTGCGGCGCAGCCTGCGGGACGAGTTCACGAAGCTGCGGCTGAGCGGGATGCCGTACGACCCGAAGTCGCGGTTGCAGGAGCTGATCCAGTCGCGGTGGCAGACGACGCCGTCATACCGGCTGCTGAAGACAGAAGGGCCGGACCACGCTCGGCGGTTCACGGTGCAAGTGATCGTCGGGGGGAAGGCGCTGGGGACGGGCGAGGGGCGCAGCAAGCAGATGGCGGAGAAGGACGCGGCGCAGCGGGCGCTGGCGGAGATCGAACAGCAGCAGGAGAGCGCCTAGATGTACCTGAAGCGGCTCGACCTGCAGGGGTTCAAGAGCTTCGCGAACAAGACGGCGCTGGAGTTCGGCAGCGGGGTGACGTGCGTCATCGGGCCGAACGGGACGGGCAAGACCAACGTGGCCGATGCGATCCGCTGGGTGCTGGGCGAGCATTCCAGCCGCACGCTGCGCGCGCGCAAGACGGAGGACGTGATCTTCGCGGGGAGCGACAAGCGGGCGGCGATGGGCGTCGCGGAGGTGAGCATCACCCTCGATAACAGCGAGGGGTGGCTGCCGGTCGATTTCAGCGAAGTGGTCGTCGGGCGCCGGGCGTACCGGAACGGCGAGAGCGAGTACCTGATCAACGGCTCGCGCGTCCGGCTGCGCGACGTGATCGAACTGTTCATGCGGGCGCAGGTGGGGCAGAACAGCTACGCGTTCATGGGGCAGGGGATGGTGGAGCAGGTGCTGAGCCTGCGGCCGGAGGACCGGCGCGCTCTGATCGAGGAGGCGGCGGACGTCCGGCTGTACCGCAGCCGTCTCGAGGAAGCGCAGCACAAGCTGAAGGCTACGCGCGAGAACCTCGACCGGGTGTACTTGGTGGTCCGGGAGATCGAGCCGCGGATCAACCAGCTAGAACGGCAGGCCGGGCGGGCAGTGAAGTACCGCGAGTTGGCGCGGGAGTTAGCGGCGACCCTTCACGTCTGGTACGCGCACCAGTGGTCGGAGGTAACGGCGCAGCTGCTGGGGGCGCAGACGGCACACGAGCAGCAGGCGGAAGAACTCACGCGCGCGTCGGCGTCGGTGAAGTCGTGCGAGGACGGACTGGCGCAGCTACGCAGCGCTATTGAGGAGCGACGGCGGGAGATTGCGGCAGGCGATGCGAAGCTGGCGAGCGTACAGGACTACGCGCGCGACCTCGAGCGGCGAGTGGGGCTGGACGCAGAGCGGGGACGGCTCCTCGGGGAACGGCTCGCAGAACTGACGGCGGAGATCGCGGCGCTCCGCGACGACGAGGCGGCACAAGAGGCGGCGGCGACGCGCCCGGACCAAGGGGACCTGGAAGCGCGCGTCCGCGGCGTGCGCGCGCAGCTGATGTCGGAGCGAGAGCGACTGACCGCGGTGGAGCAGGAGTTGCAGCGGCTGCAACGCTCTGTGCTTGGCCACGAGCAGGCGGCAACACGGGCGGCGGCGGCGCTGGAAGACCCGGCGCGGCTGGGAGCGCTGGCGCCGAGCCCGGAGACGGATGAGTCGCCGGGGGCGGCCTCGGTGCGGGCAGCGCGGGAGCGCGCCGAGCGGGGCCTGACGGCACTGGAGCGGGACCGCACGGCCGTGGAAAACGAGCTGCGCAGCATGCAGCTTCGCGTCGAGTCGGTGCACGCGCGGATGGAGGTGCTGGAGCGCATTGACGTGCGGCCGCAGGCGCCGGACGCCGGTGTGCGGATGGTGCTCGAAGCGGGCGGGGTGATCCCGCGGGAGACGATCTCCGCAGAGGTCGAGCTGTCGGGGGTAGTGGGGCTGCTGGGGCAGGTGCTGCGGGTGCCGCCGGGGCTGGAGAAGGCGATCGAGGCGGCGCTGGCCGAGAATCTGTTCGCGATCGTGGTGGAGCGGCAGTCGGACGCGCGGGCGGCGGTGGAGTTGCTATTGCAGCGCGACGCGGGCCGGGCGACGCTCTACGCGCTCGATGGCTTCTCGGAGATGCGACCGCTGAACCTGATCCGGGAGCGGGGAGTGGTGGGGGTGGCGTCACATCTCGTGCGATGTGAGTCGCGGTTCCGGAAGCTCGTCGATACCGTGCTCGGGCGCACGGTGGTGGTGGAAGATGCGTCGCTGGCGCAGCGGGTCGTGCGGCGGGGGCTGGCAGGGGCGGTGGCGACGCTGGACGGGGTGCTGCTACGGCCGGTGGGGTCGGTATCGGCGGGGTCGCTGGCGACGGTGCAGGCATCGTTCGTGCGGGAGCGCGAGTCGGACGACCTGCCAGCGGAGCTGGCGAAGCTCGGTGCAGCGATCGAAGAGGGTGAGGCGAAGCTGCGCGACACGGAGGCGCGCATCGCCGAGGCGGCGGATCGGCTGCGGGAGGCGATCCGCGCGGAGTGGTCGGCGGGCGCGCAGGCTGCCGTCGAGCAGGAACGAGAGGACCGTGACGCGCTCGGCCGGCTCGAAGAGGAGCGCCGTGAACTGACGGCGGCCGTGGACGAGCATGCGACGGAGCTGGCGCAGCTTGACGGGCTGCTGCGGAGCGACTGGCAAGTGGGGGAGGTGGAGCGGCTGGCGCGAGAGCGCCTCGGGCGGCAGATCAGCACGAAAGACGAGCAGCGCGCCAGCGTGGAGCGTGATGCGCGGGAGGTGAGCACGCGGCTGGCGGCGACGGAGCGTGAGCTTGCGGAGCGGAGTGGGGAGGTCGACGCGCTGCGGGCGGAGCTGGAGCCGGCGCGACAGGAGCTGGCGCAGCTGGAGTCGCGGGAGCGGAGCCTGACGGGCGAGCTGGCCGAGGCGGGCGCGCGCATGCGTTCGCTCGAGCGGTCTGTGATGGAATCAGAGAACGAGGTGCGCATCCGCGGCGAGGAGTTAGAGACGCTGCGCACCAGCCTGGAGGCGGAGGGGTTCGTCGCGACACAGACGGGCGAGATCGAGCGGGCGCCAGAGCCTGAGGTGGCGGAGGATGAGGGGCTGGTGGGAGCGGGGGCACCGCCGTCGTGGTTGCGGACGGAGGAGGATGGGGGGCTGCCGCCGGTGCGCGGGGGGTCGGCGATCAATCCGACGGAGGTGCGCGACCGGATCGCGGACCTTCGGGCGCAGATCCGGGGGCTGGGGCCGGTGAACGAGGCGGCGGCCAGCGACTATGAGGAGAGCCGCGAGCGCTACGACTTCCTGTCGTCGCAGCTGGGTGACTTACGGGAGGCGGAGGGGCAGCTCAACGAGGCGATCGGCGAGCTGGAGGGTGTCATCCGCGAGCGGTTTCGGAACACGTTCCGGACGGTGAACCAGGAGTTCGAGCGCTACTTCAGCGCGTTCTTCCGGGGAGGCACGGCGCGACTGGAGCTGGGCGAGACAGACGAGGACGGGCTGCCGGGGATCGAGATCATCGCGCAGCCGCCGGGGAAGAAGCTGGGATCGCTGGCTTTGCTCTCGGGCGGGGAGCGCTCGCTGACGGCGGTGGCGCTGCTGTTCGCGCTGCTGCAGGCGAACCCCTCGCCGATCTGCGTGCTCGACGAAGTGGATGCGGCGCTGGATGAGGCGAACGTGGGGCGCTTCGTGGAGGAGCTGCGGCAGCTGGCGCAGCGGACGCAGTTCATCATCATCACGCACAACAGGCGTACGATCGAGCAGGCGGATACGATCTACGGGGTGTCGATGGGGGCGGACAATGTGTCGCGCGTGCTGAGCCTGCGGTTGGGTGACGTGTCGAAGCACATCGAGAACTAGCGCCCCTCCAACCAACCGGTTGAGGCACAATCGCGCTCCGCATCGCTCTCGCGCTGCTCCGCTCGGACCTTGGGAAGGAGAGAATAGAGGGAGACCCCCCATGCCCCCCAGCAGGGCGCTGCGCCGCTGCACCCCGCTTTCATGCGCAATCAAGCTGGAGGAGCACCGGCGTCACTCATCGCGGCTTGATTCGCCTCCCCGCGCCGCCCCCGGACCTAACCCCCTGGCCCATCCCTGAAGGGACGGGGAGTTCACGCTTGCGTACACCACGGGCCTGAGTCATCGGGCGCACGTCGCACGGGTGCGGCGCAGCCGATAGAATCCGTCGGGCTGGCAGGGAGGTATGGCGCTGCTCCGCATCTTCAAGCGCACGAAAGAAACGGACGAGAAGACCGAGCAGGCGCTCGAGCGGACGCGCAGCGGCTGGTTCCGGAGCATCTCCGGGCTCTTTGACCGCGGGAGCATCGACGATCAGCTGTGGGATGAGCTGGAGGAGTTGCTCATCGGCGCCGACACCGGCGTCTCGACGACGCAGCGGATCCTCGGCGACCTGCAGGCGCGGGTGGAGACGGAGCGGATCCGCGACGGCGCGCAGGTGAAGGAGCTGCTGAAGCAGGAACTGGTCTCGATCCTGCAGGCAGGCCGGGAGAAGGGGCGGATCTGGGGGGAGGGGGAGGAGGTGCCGGCGGGGCGAGCCGCCGTGATCCTCGTGGTCGGGGTGAATGGCACCGGGAAGACGACGAGCATCGCCAAGCTGGCGCAGGCATATCGGGAGGACGGCGAGAGCGTGGTGATCGCGGCGGGGGATACGTTCCGGGCGGCGGCGATCGAGCAGCTCAAGAGCTGGGGCGAAGTGGTCGGGGCGGACGTGATCGCGCACAAGCAGGGGGCGGACCCGGGGGCGGTGGTGTTCGACGCGCTGAGCGCCGCGGAGGGCCGGAAGGCGGACGTGGTGCTCATCGATACGGCGGGGCGCCTGCACACGAAGTTCAACCTGATGGAGGAGTTGGGGAAGATCTGCCGGGTCATCGAGCGGAAGTTGCCGGAGGGTTCTGACGAAGTGCTGCTGGTGTTGGACTCGACGACGGGGCAGAACGCGCTCGTGCAGGCGAAGGCGTTCGCGGAGGTGGTGCCGATTACGGCGCTGTGCCTCACGAAGCTCGACGGGACGTCGAAGGGCGGGATCGTCTTCGCGGTGGCGGACCAGCTGCAGATCCCGGTGCGGTTCATCGGTACCGGAGAGAAGCCAGAGGACCTCACGCCCTTCGATGCGGACGAGTTCGTTGCAGCCCTCTTCCAGTAGGCCGATGCGAGAGCGCGCGGGATGAGCGAGACGCTGCGCTGGTGGTTAGTACTCCAGCTGGCGGGCGCCGCGTCGTTGCCGTTGTGCCTGGCGTTCTTTCGACGTCTGCCGGACCGCGGCTATACGTTCTCGAAGCCGTTCGGGCTGCTGCTTCTCGGGTACACGTTCTGGGTGCTCAACACTGCGCGGATCCTGCCGAACTCGCCGCGCGGGATGATCTTCGCGCTGCTGCTGGTGGCGCTGATGTCGGCGGCGTTCGCGTACGTGCGGCGGGAGGATGTGTTCGAGTGGGTGGAGGAGCACGCGCGGTACATCATCGCCGTCGAGGTGCTGCTGTTCGTGGCGTTCGTGACGGCGGCGTGGCTTCGGTCGCAGGTGGGGACGATCTCCGGCACCGAGCAACCGATGGACCTGATGTTCCTGAACGCGGCGACGCAAGCGGACCACTTCCCGCCGAAGGACCCGTGGCTGTCGGGGCACACGGTCTCGTACTACTACTTCGGATACCTCATCGTGGCGATGGTGGGGCGGTTGGCGGGCGTGCCGACGGAGATCGGCTACAACATCGGGGTAGCGATGATCGCGGCGCTTACGCTGGTGGCGGCGTTCGGCATCGTCCTCAACCTGGTGTCCATGCGGGAGCGCGCTGAGCGGGCGATGGACGATGCACGGGGAGTCCTGCGCGCATTTGGCGGGTGGCGGCCACCGGTGTTCGGGCTGGTGGGGGCGGGGGCGCTCGTGCTGATGGGCAACCTGGCGTTCGTGCTGCACTTCGCGTCGGCGTACGGGATGGGGGGGTCTGGCTTCTACGAATGGGTGAACGTGCAGGGGCTGGCTGCGAACGAGCCGAAGACCGACTGGTACCCCGGTGACTTCTTCGCGTTCTTCGATGCTTCGCGGATCTATCCGCTGAGTACGAGCGATCGGGTGATCACGGAGTTCCCGATGTTCAGCTTCCTGCTGGGCGACCTGCACCCGCACGTGATGGCGTTGCCGTTCGTTCTGCTGGCGATCGGGGCAGCGCTGGCGCTGTATCGCAGCCCGGAGCCGCTCGACGTGGCGTTCTGGCTGCGGCGGCCGCTGGCGCTCGTCGCTACGGCGTTGATCATCGGCGGGCTGGCGTTCCTGAACACGTGGGACATCGCGACGATGGCGTTCGTGATCGCCGGCGCGGTGGTGATGGCGAACCTCGCACGAAGGCGCATCGTCGACGTGGAGCTGGCGGTGCAGGCGGCGTCGTTCGCAGTACCGCTACTGGTAGTGGCGATCGTGGCCTACGCGCCGTTCTACGTGAGCTTTACGTCGCAGGCGGACGGCATCGCCGCGATCGTGTCGAACGGGCGGGTGACAGAGCCGGGGACGCGCCCGTTCCACGCGCTGCTGTACTGGGGGCCGCTGTTCGCGGTGGTGGTGCCGTTTGTCGTCGCACGGCTGGCGGCGGGCCGGGAGCGGATCACGCGCCGGGCGGCGGTGATCGCCGCGGCGGTGCCGGTGGCGGTGCTGGCGGGATGGCTACTGGTGTTCTGGTGGGAGAACATCAGCGGCAGCGGGAAGCTCGGTGACGCGGGCGGGCTGGGGTCGCAGATCGGAGACCGCGGGTCCGGGTGGCTCACGGCGCTGGTCTTCGGCGTCGTGCTGGCGGCGGGGCTGCTGGCGCTCTGGACCGAACTGATGGCGGAGGGGGACGGGGACGAGCGGGAGCCGGTGGTGTTCGCGCTGGGGTTAGCCTCGACGGCGTTTCTGCTGGTGCTGGGTTGCGAGTTCTTCTACGTCGGCGACGTGTTCAACTCGCGGATGAACACGGTGTTCAAGCTGTACTACCAGGCGTGGACGCTGCTGGCGCTGGCATCGGGATTCGCGCTGGCCTACCTGCTCTCGCGGTGGCGGGTCAGCTTCGGGCGGGAGCGGGCCTTCCGGACGGTCTGGGGCGGGCTGGCGGCGCTGGCGCTGGCGGGGGCGGCGCTCTATCCGCTGGGGGGGACGTTCAATCGCACAGAGGGGCTCGACTCGCCGGGGGAGCTGCGAGGGCTGCACCACTACGGGCTTGACGAGCGGAACGCCATCGAGTGGCTGGAGGGGCAGGCGCAGGGGCAAGACCTGGTGATCGCGGAGGCGGTGGGCGGCGATTATACGCTGGCGGGGCGGATTTCGGGCGCGACGGGGATACCGGCTATTCTTGGCTGGGGCGGGCACGAGGATCAGTGGCGGGGCGGCACGAGCGCGGCGCGCGCCGGCCGCTTCGAGGACGTGACGGAGCTGTATCAGACATCGGACATGACACGGGTGCGGGAGATCGCCGACAAGTACGGCGTGAGCTACATCTACGTGGGTGACCTGGAGCGCAGCACATACGGCGCGGAGGCGATGGCGAAGTTCACGGCGCTGCCGGTGGTCTTCGAGTCGGGAGTGGTTACCATCTACCGGGCGGAAGGAGGCGCAGGCGAGGAGGTGCAGGGGCCCCGATGAGCACGCAGGAACCGGACATTCCCTACGGCACGACGGCTGAGCGGCTGAAGGCGTTCGCCCTGAACGACGAGGCGCGCGCGCGCATCAGCGCCCTGGCGGAACAGTACTGGGAACGCGCGGCGTACGGGATGCTGGTGCTTTTCGCCGCTGTGCTGCGGTTCTGGAACCTGGCGCCGCGGGCGATGCACCACGATGAGAGCCTGCACGGCTACTTCAGCTACGGTTTCACGAAGACGCTGCGCGAAGCCGTCACGTTCGGGAGCTACGACAGTACGGCCGGCGCGCCGGGCGCGGGCTACGAGCACGTTCCGTTCATGCACGGACCGTTCCAGTTCATCGGGAACGGCTTCATGATGTTTGTGTTCGGGGACGGCGACTACCAGGCGCGGATGCTAGCGGCGACGCTGGGCACGGCGATGGTGTTCCTGCCGTTCCTGCTGCGAAAGCAACTGGGGACGTTCGGGGCGCTGGCGGCCTCGGCGTTCATCTGCATCTCGCCGACGCTGATGTACTACAGCCGGTTCACGCGGGAGGACATGTACGCGGCGTTCTGGACGCTGGGACTCATGGTGTTTATCTGGCGGTACCTGGCGTCGCAGGAGGACAGGTTCCTGTACCTGACCGCGGTGTTCATGGCCGGCGCGTTTCTCACGAAGGAAACGGCGTTCATGACGGTTGCGGCCTTCGTGCTGTTCATGAACTACATGATGGCGATGCACATCGCCGAGCGGATTCGCGCGAGGTCACGAGAGATGGAGGCGTGGCGATATGCCGCGCTCTGCGTGGGGCTCAATGGGGTCGCATGGGCGATCGCGATCGTGTGGCCGTTCATCGAGGAGCGGAGGCGGCGGTACGAGCTGGACGAGATGCCGGCGGCGGGCAACCTGCTGCTGGTGATGGCGACGCTGGCCATCCCGCAGTACGCGGCGACGGTGCAGTTGGTGCCGGGGTTCGGGAGCGCCTGGCGAGACCGCGCCGGTGAGTCGGGTGACTTACATGTCGCGAGTGCGGAGCAAGGGCTCGCGTACACGTCGGTGTTCGTCCTCATCGGCCTGTCTACGGTCATCGGGACGCTGTGGCGGCCGCGGACGTGGCTGATCGCGGCGGCGTGCTTCTGGGTGCCGTACGTGCTGCTCTACACGACGTTTTTCACCAATGGTGAGGGCTTCTTCTCGGGCATCTGGGGCTCGATGGACTACTGGATCAGCCAGCAAAACGAGCGGCGGGGCGACCAGCCGGATCACTACTACTTCATCACGATCTCGGTGTATGAGTTCCTGCCGCTGATCCTCGGCGTTGCCGGCGGGCTGTACTACCTGATTCGCGGCAACCTGACCCGCGCGCTCATGGCCGGCGGGGGGATCGTCTTCATCTTGCTGCTGCTGGCCCTCCCGAATGGGCCTCGCATCGAGAAGATCTCCATCATCCACGTGTACGTGCCGTTCCTGCTGGTGCTGCTGGCGGTGATGACGTTCCCGATGAGCACGTTCAATCGCTTCCTAATGTTCTGGTTGGTGGTGACGGCCTTCGGGCTCACGGTCGCGGGGGAGAAGATGCCGTGGTTGAACGTGCACATCGCGCTGCCGCTGGCGGTGCTTGCCGGACGTTTCGCGGGCGAGATGTTGGAGGGCAGCGATCTGCGCGACGACCTGCCGAAGGTCGAGAGACTGGCGCCGTTCGTGTACGCCGCGATCGCGTCGGCGCTGGCTGTCACCGTCTTCGTCATCGTGGGGTGGCGTTCGCTCGCCTCGTTCGGAGGGTGGGTGCTGGTGGCGGTGGCGGCGCTGACGGTGTACTGGGCGCTGGCCGGTTACAGCCGGCGGACGGCGCTGCAGGTGGCGGCGGTGGGGTTCGTCGCCGCGGTGAGCGTGTTCTCACTGCGGGCGGGGGTCCTCGCTTCGTGGGGGCACGGCGAGGGGATCCCGCCGGCCAATGCGTCGTATTCCGGCGTTTCGGTCACGGACTATGGAGACGTGCCGATCGAGATGCTGGTGTACACGCAGTCGTCGCGCGACATTCCGGTGCTACGTGATCAGATCGACGCGTACGCGAAGGAATCAGGGGCGGGGAAGGACCTGCCGATCGTGATCGATTCAGACGACGGCTTCACATGGCCGTGGGCGTGGTATCTGCGCAACTACCGTCGCGTCTCGTACGTGAACCTGAAGGATGAGCAGAACTACACGCCACCGCCGGGGGCGCCGGTGTTCGTCGCGCAGCCAAACACGGGCAACGTGGTGCTGGGGGAGGGGTACGGGCCGGGCGTGACATATCACCACCGGCGGTGGTTCCCAGAGGATTACCGGACGGGACGGAAGGGCGGCTACAGCACGCGGGACTTCCTGCGAGACGTGGTCAGCGCGGGGAGGATCGGGGACTGGCTGGACTACTGGATCCGGCGCACGCCGCCGAGCGTGCTGGGCACCGTCGATGCGGTGGCGTACTTCCCCACCGACTTCTCGGGAGTGAGCACGGAGCCGGTCGGCCCGACGTCGCGGGTCGAGGGCAACCAGCTCATCGTGGGTGGGGCCGGATCAGCGCCGGGACAGCTCAACGCGCCGTCGGGGGTGGCGGTGGACGCGGAGGGGAACATCTACGTCGCGGACACGAACAACAACCGCATCCAGAAGTTCAATGCGGCGGGAGAGTACGTCGCTGGAGCTGGCGGGGTGGGGTCGGACGTGCGGCTGACGCAGCCGTGGGCGATGGCTGTCGCGGCGGACGGAACTGTGTTCGTCGCGAACACGTGGGCGCACCAGATCGTGAAGCTGGACAGCAATCTCGAGCAGGTTGCAACGTGGGGAGGTGGTGGCGAGGTGGAAGCCGGCGGCGACCCGATGAAGCTGTTCGGGCCGCGCGACATCACGGTGGCGCCGGACGGCCATGTGCTGGTCACGGACACGGGGAACAAGCGCATCATCGAGTACACGGCGGACGGCGAGTTCGTCCGGCAGTGGGCAGGGAAGCGCCGTGAGGGCGAGGAGTGGGTCGCGCTGGAGATCGACGAGCCGGTGGGCATCGTTGTGGCGCCGGATGGTGACATCTACGTGGCGGACTTCTGGAACCAGCGGGTGGTGGTGTACGCGTCCGCCGGGCCGACGGGCGACGGACCGACGATCGAGCGGGAGATCGCGATCGACACGTGGGGGAGCACGAACGTCACGGACCGGCCGTACCTTGCGCTGTTGCCGGACGGGCGGCTGCTGGCGACTGACCCGAACCCGTGCGCAGAGGTGGCGGAGTGCGCATCTCCTGACAACGGGAAGGTTCGCATCTTCGCGGCGGACGGAAGCCCGGCGGGGGAGTTCGACATGCCGAAGGAAGAGGCGCAGAGCTTCGCGCGACCGGTGGGGATCGCCGTGCAGGGGTCGAACGTGTACGTGGTGGACGCGCAGGGGGCGGTGGTGCGGCGGATCCCGCTCGCGGACGTGGTGCCGTGACATAACGGCGAGCAAGGATGCCGAATCGCCGGTTGCCCGGACGGGCGCCGCGGTGGCGAAGGTGTAAGAGCGCTCCCTATAATGCCGAAGTTTCCGTGCCGATCATAATGTAACGAACGTTCGGACGGGGAATCTGCCGTCCCCGGCAGGGAGATCCGGTTGCTCAAGAGCCGTGGCTTCTGGATCGGCATCGTCGTCAGCGTGGTGCTGATCGCGCTGTTTGTGCGGAGCACCGATTTCGGCGAGGTCCGCGACGCCTTCCGAGACGCGAACTATGCGCTGGCGCTCGCCTCGCTGCCGGTCTACTTCCTGGGCCTCTGGATGCGGACGATCCGCTGGCAGTACCTGCTGCGGCCGGTGCGGCGCGTGACCGCGCTGCGGCTCTACCCGGTCGTCATCATCGGCCTGATGGCGAACAACCTCATCCCGGCCCGGGCGGGTGAGCTGGCCCGGGCGTACGTGCTAGGACAGCGAGAGCGGATCAGCAAGACGACGTCGTTGGGCACGATCGCGGTCGACCGGCTGTTCGACGGCATCACCCTGATCCCGATGATGTTCATCGTGGCGGCGTTTGCGGGGCACGATACGGAGTTCCCGGTGGGGTTCGGCAAGAACCTCAACTTCGCCGGGCTGAGTGCGGTGATGGCGGTGCTGTTCGGCATCGCGCTGATCGTGCTGTTCTATCTGGCGCTGTCGGAGAGCGGACGGAGTCTGGTCAACCGGATGGTGCACCGCTTCGCGCCAGCGCGGGCGAAGCCGAATGTCGAGCGGCTGCTGCAGTCGTTCTTCGAGGGGCTGCAGGCGCTGCGTAACCCGGTCGACCTGGGGATCGCGTGGCTGATGTCGCTGATCTCGTGGACACTGGAGGCGACGATGTACTACATGGTCGCGCTTGCATTTGACATCCACGAGCCGTTCTACGTGTTCCTGCTGATGACGGCGGCGGCGAACCTGGCGATCGCGATCGTGGCGTCGCAGGGGGGGGTGGGGCCGTTCGAGCTGGTGGTGTCGAAGACGGTGGTGTCGTTCGGGGCGGCGAAGGAGCTGGCGGGCGCGTACGCGATTGGCCTGCACGCGCTGCTGCTGCTGCCCATCGTGGCGCTGGGGCTGTACCTGATGTGGTCGATCGACCTGCGGTTCGGTGACATGTTCCGGATGAGTGATAGCGACGAGCCGCCGCCGCCGCCGCCGGCCGAGGAGACGGGAGCGGGGCGGGTGCTCGTACCGGGCAAGCCGGCTGTCGAGGGGACGGGGCGCAAGTGACGGCGGCGATGAAGGTCGTTGTCATCGGAGGCGGGGTCGCCGGGATGACGACGGCGTACCGGCTGATGCAGGGCGGACATCGGGTCGCGCTGTACGAAGCGAGCCCCTTCCTGGGCGGGTTGGTGCGGACATTCGAGGTCGGCGGCACGAAGCTCGAGTCGTACTACCATCATTTGTTCTCCACGGACACCACGATCCTCGCGCTGATCGAAGAACTGGGGCTGGGCGGCCGCATGCAGTGGATCGAGTCGCAGGTCGGCTGGTTCGACAAGGGGAAGATCTATCCGTTCGTGACGCCGCTGGACCTGCTGCGTTTTGGGCCAGTGCCGTTTGTCGACAGGATCCGCCTGGGGTTGATGGCGCTTCGACTGCGACGTCGCGACGACTGGGCGGAGTTCGAGCGGGTGACGGCAAAGGACTGGATCGAGAAGAACGTCTCGAAGCGGGCATTCGCGGGGATGTGGGGGCCGCTGCTGTACGGGAAGTTCGGCGAGGCGTACGACAAGGTGGCGATGGCGTGGCTGTGGAGCAAGATCCACCTGCGGTTCGCGTCGCGGAAGGGCGGGCCGCTGCAGCGCGAGCAGCTCGGATACCTGACGGGGAGCTTCGCGGTGTACATCGAGGAGATGGAGCGGCGGATGCGCGAGGGCGGCGTCGAGATCCATCTGGGGACGGGGGTGGAGCGCATCACGGCGGAGCGCGGACGAGCGACGGAGGTCGTGCTCGCGGACGGGACGAAGGTGGCGGCCGATGCGGTGGTGGGGGCGGTGCCGTCGTTGCTGTTCCGGAAGATGGCGCCGTCGCTGGGCGAGGAGTACGACCGGCGGCTGGAGGCGGTGCAGTGGCAGGGGGCGGTGTGCGCGGTGATGACGCTCGACCGGCAGCTGTCGGACATCTACTGGATGAACATCGGCGACCGGACGATGCCGTTCCTGGCGATCGTGGAGCACACGAACTTCGTGGGGCCGGAGCACTACGGCGGGAACCACATCGTCTACATCTCGAACTACCTGGCACAGGACCACGCGTACTTCGGGATGAAGGACGAGGAGCTGTGGGCGCTGTTCGAGCCGGCGCTGCGGAAGATCAACCCAGGCTTCTCGGCGGAGTGGGTGCGGGAGCGGTGGATCTTCCGGGCGCCGTTCGCGCAGCCGGTGATCACGACGGGGTACGGCGAGATCAAGCCGGACCATCGGACGCCGGTGGAGGGGTTGTACCTGGAGACGATGACGCAGATCTACCCGGAGGACCGGGGGCAGAACTACAGCATCAAGATGGGGGAGGAGGTGGCGCGGATGGTGGTGGAGGATGCTGCGAAGCGGGCTACGCGGCCAGGGGCGGCGGCGTAGAAAAAGGCGCGTTCGGTCAGCGGTGAGAGTCCTCAACGGACAGGGGCCGTGTCTTGTCGCCCGAAGAGTGCTCCCATATAGTGACGGGACGCACAAACTACGGGGTGACATGCTCGAGAACGAAGCGACGCTCGAGATCCAGCACCTGATCCGCGAGTTCAAGCCGGGTGATGGCGACCTCCTCGGGGCGCTGCACGCCGTCCAGCATCGCTACGGCTATGTGCCGAAGATCGCGATGCGCGTGGTGGCGCGACAGCTGCGGCTCAGCGAGGCGCGGGTGTACGGCGCGGCGACGTTCTACAGCGAGTTCCGGCTGACGCCGCCGCCCCGGACGCTGATCAGCTGGTGCAGCGGGCTGACGTGCCGGCTGAAGGGCGGGGCGCGGCTGCGCGGCGTGCTGGAGGCGGAGCTGGGGTGCGGGATGGGGGAGAACACGCCCGAGGACGCGCTGGGCCTGCACTTCGGTCAGTGCAACGGCACCTGCGAGCATGCGCCGCAGGTGTGGGTCGACGGCGTAGTGCGGGGGCCGCTGACGGCGGCCGACGGGATCCGGCTGGTACGTGAACTGAAGGGACAGGCGTAGGAGATGGCCTCGTACGAGGAACTGCGCGCCCGCGGCGATGCCGCCTGGAAGGCCGTCGCAGAGCCGGCGCGGCCGATGTTCGCGGTGTCGATCGACACGTCATCGATCGCCGACGGGGCGGAGGCTACGCTGGCGGAGCTGCGGCGGCTGTCGGAGGCGGGGGGCGGGTTCGACGTGATGCGCACGGGCGATACGGGGCTGTCGTGGGCTTCGCCGGTGGTGCAGGTGCTGCGCGGCGGCGGGCCGTCGGTGCTGTACGGGCGGGTCACGGCCGATCGAGTCGAGGGCTTCGCGAAGGCCGCCGTGGAGGGCGTGGCGCAGGAGTTCGCAGTCGGTGTCCTTCCAGGGGATGAGCTAGCGGACGTGCCGGCGCTCCAGAGCATCGACTGGATGAAGTTGCAGACGCGCTGGCTGATGCGCAACTGCGGGATCATCGACCCGGAGGAGATCGACCACTACGTGGCGCGCGGGGGATACGGGGCGTTCGTTGCGGCGGCGAAGACGGACCGGAGCGAGCTGATCGAGATCATCAAGGGCTCGACGCTGCGCGGGCATTCGGGGTCGTTTTTCTCGACGGGGATGAAGTGGCAGTTCCTGAAGGACGCGGCGCGAGAGCCGAAGTACCTCGTGTGCAACGCGGACGAGGGCGACGCCGGGGCGTGGGTAAACCGCGTGCTGATGGAGAGCGACCCGCACTCGGTGCTGGAGGGGATGCTCATCGGGGCGTACGCGACGGGGGCGGCGTATGGCTGGATCTACATCCGGGATGAGTACCCGCTGGCGATTGCGCGGATGCAGCAAGCGATCGACCAAGCCCGCGCGGAGGGGCTGCTCGCCGGAGATGCGCTCGGCACGGGCGTGCGATTCGATGCTGAGGTGGTGCGGGGAGCGGGCGCCTACGTCTGCGGCGACGAGACGGGGCTCATCTCATCGGTGAACGACGAGCGTGGGATGCCTCGGATCAAGCCACCGTTCCCGGCGCAGAGCGGCGTGCTGGGCCAGCCGACGAACGTGAACAACGTGGAGACGTACGCCTGCGTGACGGCGCTGCTGACCGTGACTCCGGAGGGCTACAGCAGCGTGGGGACGGAGCAGAATCGCGGGACGAAGATGTTCACGGTTTCGGGCGCCTGCGCGAAGACGGGCTGCCTGGAGGTGCCGTTCGGGACGACGGTGGCGGAGGTGCTGGCGGCGGCCGGGGGCACCGCGGGCGGACGCGCATTCAAGGCACTGCAGCAGGGAGGCCCCCTTTCGGGACTGCTGCCCGGTCCCATCGCGGCGGAGCTGCCGCTGGAGCCGGAGCCGTTCCGTCCGCTGCGGACGGGGATGGGCGGGGGCGGGCTGGTGTTCGTCGACGACACGGCGTGCGTGGTGGACCTGAACGTGATGGTCGCGGAGTTCCTCGAGGACGAGTCGTGCGGGCGGTGCACGACATGCCGGGGCGGGAACCAGCGGATGGTAGAGATCTTCCGGCGGACGGCCAGGGGTGAGGGGGACGCGGGCGACGTCGAGCGGCTGCAGTCACTCGATGCTTCCATGCAGAACTCGAACTGCCTCCACGGGCAGCTCTCGCCGGTGATCATGAACAATACGATCACACACTTCCGCGAGGAGTACGACGCGCACTGGAAAGAGTTCCGTTGCCCGGCGAAGGTGTGCGCCGGACTGATACGCTATCGGATCGCGAACCAGACGCCGGGCGTGGCAGAGGCAGCGGCGATCTGCCCGACGGACGCGATCGCGCACGAGGGCGGGCAGTGGCGCGTCGACGATGCCGCGTGCATCCGCTGCGGGGCCTGCCGCGACGTGGCTCCGGCAGACATCGTGGTCGAAGACCGTTACGGTGATACGATCCCGGTGCGTACGGTGGTCGCGGCGGACGTGGCTCGTTAGCTGAGACGACCGCCCGATACTCAGTTTCCTGATCCCAGGCGCTTGCCGATGATGGCGTGGTGACCGCGGACGAAGTCGGCGGCGGGGAGGGGGCGTCCCCCGGCGGCTTGTACCGTGGTGACACCGAGCAGTCCTTTTGCGGTGGCGACGGCGAAGCCGGCTGGCGAGCCTTCCGGTGGAGCGAGAACGGTGCCGGGATCAGCAGGGCCGGGTTGCTCCAGCGGCACGGCGCCGAGGATGCGCAGCGGGGCGCCGTCGAGGTAGCTGTAGGCGACAGGCCAGGGGTTGTACGCGCGGACCTGGCGCCAGATTGTCGTGGCGTCGCGGTCCCAGTCGATGTGGGCGTGTTCCTTTCGGATCTGTGGGGCGTACGTCGCGAGGGTCGCGTCCTGTTCGACTGCGTCGATCTCGCCGCGTTCCCACTTCGGGAGGACGTCGAGCAGCAGCTCCGCGCCGGCCTCGGCGATATGTGGTGTGAGGCTCGCCGTGGTGTCGTTGGCGCCGATCGGGATGACGACTGACGCGAGGACAGGGCCGGCATCGAGCTCGCGGACGACCTTCATAATGGTGGCGCCGGTTTCGGCGTCACCGGCGAGGATGGCGGCGGGGATCGGGGCGGCGCCACGCCAGCGGGGCAGCAGGGAGGCGTGGACGTTGAGGATGCCGAGGGGCGGCACATCGAGCACGGGCGGTCGCAGGATCTGCCCGTAGGCGGCGATGACGCCAATGTCGGGAGTGAACCGCCGCAGTGCCTCGACAGAGTCGGCGGCGCTGATCGAGGCGGGCTGGCGGACTTCGAGGCCCCTCTCGATGGCCAGGGCCTTCACGGGGGGTGGAGTGAGCCTGCGGCCGCGGCCGACGGGGCGGTCGGGCTGCGTGTATACGGCGACTACCTCGTGTTCGCTCATGATGAGGCGGCGGAGCGCCGGGAGCGCAAACTCGGGCGACCCCAGGAACACGATGCGCATCGCCGGAGGATAGCATGGGCCCGCGGCATCGCCGTATACTCAGCGCCGGGGCTTCGAATGGCGCTGGGCGTGCTCAAGATCCCGTCTGTTGTACTACTTGTTGCGGCGCTGGCCGTCGGGGTGGCGTGTGCCGATGAGGCTGCTGCGCCCGCGCATGACGCGACTTCCCCGAGTGCAACGGCGACGGTCCTGGCATCGCCGCTGATCACGATCGATGAGCCGCCAGGTGGGGCTCGCGTAAGCGTGCCGTTCGAGATCTCGGGCACGGCGAACGTTTTCGAGGGGGCACTCCAGGTGGAAGTCGTGGCCGACACGCAGAGCGGCCACGTGTACTGTACACATCACGTCCAGGCGACATCGGGTACCGGTACGCCCGGCACGTGGCGCACGGAGATGGCGTTCGCGTTCCCGCAGTATGCAGAGGCCGACGCGCCGGTGGTCATCCGGGCGTTCAACCTGAGTGCGCGGGACGGGAGCGTCGAGAACGTCGTGGAGCGGCGCGTCCTGGTGACATCCGAGAAGCCGCGGATCATCGTTACGTCGCCGGGTTGCAGCGAAGACGTCTCGATGAGCTCGCTACTGACGGTGACGGGCCTGGCGTTGGTGTTCGAAGCGCAGCTGCAGGTCGACGTGCGTGATGCGGGCGGAGCCCAGCTGATCACCACGGGCGCGCTGGCATCGAGCGGCACGGAACTGTCGCCGTGGAGCACGACCCTCGACCTGAGCGGGCTGCCGGGCGCCGGGATCTACCAGCTGGTGGCGTACAACCACAGCGCCGAAGACGGCAGCATCGAGAACGAATTTGCGGTGCCGATCGTGGTCGGGCCGTGATGAAGCGGCTGGAGGCCGTGATCAGCGGGCGAGTGCAGGGTGTGGGCTTCCGCGAGTTCGTGCGGCAGGAGGCGGCATCACGGGGGCTGACGGGCTATGTCCGGAACAGCGACGACGGGCGCTGCGTGGAGGTTGTGGCGGAGGGAGAGGAACCGGTGTTGGATGCGCTGGTGCAGGTGCTGCGAGACGGGCCGCGGTTCGCGCGCGTGGAGGGGGTGGAGGCGACGTACAGCGAGGCGACGCTGGGCTTCGGACGGTTCAGCGTGGAGTTCTAGTCGAGGAGGATGGCGTCGACCTCATCGCCGGCGGCGATGCCGGGGACATCTTCGGGCACGATGGCCAGCGCGTTCGCTTCGGCCATGGATGTGAGGATGCCGGAGCCCTGGGGGCCGGTGAGGGCGGCGTACCAGCGGTCGTCCCGCCGCGTGACGATGGCGCGGGCGAAGACGCGACGGGCGTCGAGGTTGAGGATGGGCTCCTCGGCGATCGCGCGGACGCGGGGTCGCTGCCAGTCGTGGCGGCCGAGCATCTTGTAGATCGCCGGGCGGCCGAAGAGCTCGAAGGAGACCATGGAGCTGACGGGGTTGCCGGGCAACCCGATGTGCGGGACGCGCCGTCCGCCGGAGGGGAAGGCCCCAAAGGCGAGCGGCTTCCCGGGGCGCATGCGGACGGTCCAGAAGTCGACTTCGCCTTCCTTCGCCAGCACGTCCTTCACAACGTCGTAGTCGCCTCGGGAGACGCCGGCGGAGGTGACCAGCATGTCGGCGTCGAGTCCGGCGCGGATCTTCGCCGTCAGCTCCTCTACGGTGTCTCTTGCGATACCGAGCCGTTTCGGCATGCCGCCGTTCGCGAGCACCATGGCGGCGATGCTGTAGGCGTTGCTGTCGTAGATCTGCCCCGGGCGCAGAGGCTGGCCGGGGTCGCGCACCTCGTCGCCGGTGGAGAGGATCGCGATGACGGGGCGGCGGTGCACGCGCACGTGGGTGTTCCCGAGAGACGCGAGGACGCCGGCCTGCGGCGGGCCGATCACAGCGCCCCTGCGAATGATGGCCTGACCCCTGCGTACGTCCTCTGCGGCGTAACGGATGTTCGCGCCGGGGAGGGCGGCCTTCATGATGCCGACGGTGTCACGGGACTTCGCGAAGGAGCCGAAGCCGCGGCCTTCCGGCTCGTCGGTCTCCTCGAAGGGGACGATGGCGTCGGCGCCGGTGGGGATGGGGGCACCGGTCATGATGCGCACGGCGGTACCGGGCTCGACGGTTCCGTCGAAGATGTAGCCGGCGGCGAGCTCTCCAGTCACGCGGAGCGTCCGTGGCGTCTCCGCGGTGGCGCCCGTGGTATCGGCGGCGCGGACGGCGTAACCGTCCATGGCCGTGTTGTCGAGCGGGGGGATATCGAAGGTGGCGACGACATCCTCAGCCATGGCCTGACCGAGCGCGTCGAGGATGGGCACATCGACCGGCTCCAGCACGGGCACGTAGGAGAGGATGCGTTCGAGGGCTTCTTCGACTGAGATCATCGTGTGGGACGCATTGAATCACGGGACCGGGAGTCATGCACGGAGGGGCGGCCTATTGCCACAGGCATCCGGTGCGCGCCGCGTGCGTACGGTCCTCGAGGGCGACCAGGGGATCGCGAAGAGCGCCGTCGTCGCGCCAGGCGTGGGCGAGGCCCTCGGCGATGAGCTGGGCGTCGAGGCTGGTACCGTCGGGAAGATATACATAACGCAAGAGCCGGCCGAAGCGGTCGCGGTCACGCGCATCTGGACGGAGCCTAACCTCACCGTCAAGGAGGAGGCGGAGCCGATCGGCGGCTTCGGCATAGCACGGCTCCCCACGCTCAGCGGTGTCGATCCCGTAGAAGCGCACACGTTCTTCCGTGCCGGCGAGATCCACGTCGATCGTATCACCGTCGACGACGCGGAGGGCGCGGGCGGGCTGCATCGACGCGGGGTCGGCGCAGCGGACGCCGTCGAACGGCGGTCTGCAGGAAGGCAGGAGGGCGCGGGCACCGTCGCCGGTTGCAGCGGGCGCCGGGTCGTGTGCCGGAGCCTCGGCCTGGCGGGAGCAGACGGCGGTGATGAGCGCGGCGGCGAGTGCGGTCGCGATGAGGGCTGCCGCTACTGCGGGAGGCACGCGCATGCGCCTGCGGCGGAAGATGCGGCGGGTCCGTGGCCTGCGGGTCATGCTCCTCCTTCAGGCGGATGCTAGCATGGCGGGCGGCGCGGGCGCCGGCAATCGAGGAGGCGATGGCGGAAGCACGATTCGACGTGGTTGGCATGGGCAACGCGATGGTGGACATCATCGCGCAGGCCGACGATGCGTTGTTGGGGGCGGAGGGGCTGGCGAAGGGAGCGATGACGCTCATCGAGGCGGAGCGCGTCGAGCAGTTGTACGCGACTATGCCGCCGGGCGTCGAAGTCTCCGGCGGATCGGCGGCGAACACGACCGTGGGCGTGGCGTCGCTGGGAGGGCGGGCGGCGTTCATCGGAAAGGTCGCGGACGACCAGTTCGGCACGATCTTCCGGCATGACATCCGGGCGGCGGGTGTGACGTTCGAAAGCAGTCCGGGCGATGGCGCGCCGACCGGGCGGTGTCTGATCTTCTTCACGCCGGACGCGCAGCGCACGATGCAGACGTATCTGGGTGCGGGTGAAGGGCTGGGGCCGGAGGACATCGACGCCGGGGTGATTGCGTCGGCGCACATTACCTACCTCGAAGGTTATCTCTGGGATCCGGCGCTGGCGAAGGAGGCGTTCCTGAAGGCGACGCGGATCGCGCACGAGGCGGGGCGGAAGGTTTCGCTGACGCTCTCGGATCCATTCTGCGTCGACCGGCACCGGGAGTCGTTCGTGGATCTGGTAACGCACCACGTCGACGTGCTGTTCGCGAACGAACAGGAGATCATCTCGCTGTATGAGGTGCGCAGCTTCGACGAGGCGCTGCAACGGGTGCGGGGTCAGTGTGAGGTGGCGGCGCTCACCCGCAGCGCAAAGGGGTCGGTGCTGGTTTCCGGCGACGAGGTTCACATCATCGACGCGGAGCCGGCGCACGTCGTCGACACGACGGGCGCGGGCGACATGTACGCGGCGGGGGTGCTCTACGGGCTGACGCAGGGGCTGGGTCTGCCGGCTTGCGGGCGGATCGGCAGCATCGCGGCGGCGGAGGTGATCAGCCACATCGGGGCGCGTCCGGAGACGCCGTTGCGGACGCTCATCCGCGAGAAAATGGCCATCGGGTAGATCACCACGAGAGGGCGACGGCTGCTTCGAGTCCGACGCGGATCATGGCGTCGATGGCGGGCTGGAGCTGGTCGTCGGGCAGACGTTCTTGCTGGCCAGCGCGGTTGGAGGCGACCAGGATGCAGCCGGCCTCTAGGCCACGCAGGGCGGCGACGGTGAAGATCGCGCTCGCCTCCATCTCCTGCGCCAGAACGCCGAGCGGGCGCATCAACTCCACCCAGCCCTCGCGGACGGCGTACAGGGCGTCCTCCGTAGCGATGACGCCGGTGTGCTGACGAAGGCCGGCCGCCTCCGCCGCGTCGACGAGCGCCCGAACGACGCGGAAGGTGGCCGCCGGGGCGTAGCGGACGCCCTGCAGGTAGTCGGGGGTGGTTCCGTCGAGGGGGCAGGCAGCGGTGGCGATGATAACGTCCTTCGGCTCGGTGGAGAGCTGGACGGCGCCGCAGGTGCCCATGCGGATGAGGATTCTGGCGTCGAGCATGGCCAGTTCTTCGCAGACAATGGCGGCGCTCGGGCAGCCCATACCGGTCGTCTGCACGGAGACGGGGACGCCGTGGTACGTCCCCGTATAGCCGAGCAGGCCGCGGAACTCGTTGTAGCAGAGTGCGCCATCGAGCGATTCGGCTGTTCGGGTAGCCCGCGCAGGGTCGCCGACGAGCAGCACGACCGGCGCGACGTCGCCGGGCCGGCCACGGACGTGAATGGGCGTGGTCACGAGGAAGGCGCGGAGCCGTTCCGACGAACGGCGGTGGCGGCTCGCATCGCTTCGTCAAGCAGCTCGATGACGTGCACGACCTCGCCGGTCGTGCGGCGGAGGGCGAAGCCGGCTTCGAGCTGCATGATGCAGCCGGGGTTAGCGGTGGCGACGGTGGTGGCGCCGGTGGCGGCGATGTCATCCATCTTCCGGGCGAGGATGCGTCCGGCCATATCGCGTTGGACCAGGCTGTAGGTGCCGGCGCTGCCGCAGCAGCTGTCCGGGGCGGCCATCTCGCGCAGCTCGAGACCGGGGATGGCGCGGAGTATGGTGCGCGGGGCCTGCGTGACGCGCTGTCCGTGCACGAGGTGGCAGGAATCCTGGTAGGTGACGGTCCGCTGCACGCCGCCCAGCGCCTTCAATGGATGCTCCGCGACGAACTCGAGGACGTCGCGGGTGATGGAGACGAAGCGCGCGGCACGCCCGGCATAGGCAGGCTCATCGGCGAGCAGCTCAGCGTACTCCTTCATCGTCGACCCGCAGCCAGCGGAGTTGACGACGACCGTTTCAACACTGGCAGCGAGGAACGCGTCGATGTTGCGGCGGGCCAGGTCGCGGGCGAAGGGGCGGTCGCCGCCGTGCAGACTGAGGGCGCCGCAGCAGGTCTGAGCTTCGGGGAAGACGACGCGGTAGCCGAGGTGGTTGAGGACTCGCACGGTCGCGCCGTGGGTGCGGGGGTAGAGGTGGGGCATCACGCAGCCGGTGAGGAGGGCGACGGTACGGGTGAGGCCCGGCGGCTGGGCGGGCGGTGTGAAGGGCGCCTCGGGGACGTGCGGGAGGGAGCGCTCCGCGTCGTGGAGGGGGCGAGAGAGGCGAGCGAGTACGCCTGAGCGCTGGACGATGGTCCGGAGGGGAGAGCGCTCATAAAAGCGCAGGGCGAGGAGCAGTCCGCGCAGGCGCGGTTGATGCGGCAGGAGCGCGCGCATGGCCGCGATGCGAAGGCGCCAGGCGAGGGGTGCGTGGCCGGCATCGACGAGGCGTGAGCGGCCGGTCTCCATGATTCGGCCGAACGGTACGCCTGACGGGCACGCGGTCTCGCAGGCGCGGCACTGGAGGCAGAGGTCGAGATGGCGCAGCAATGACGGCGTGGGCTGCGCGCGTCCGGTATCGAGCGCATCGATCAAAGCGATGCGTCCGCGGGGGGAGTCGGTCTCCATGCCCAGCTGGAGGTAGGTAGGGCAGGCCTGCAGGCAGAAGCCGCAGTGCACGCAGCGCGCGATGTCTTCGCGGAGCGATGGGGCCGCAGCACCTTCCAGCGGGTGCACGTGCACCGTGGTCTGCGGCTCGATCCCGGCCTGCGTCACTAAAGCCTCCCGGCGAAGCGGCCGGGCGAGAGCGTCCGCTTCGGATCGAATTCTTCCTTCAGGCGGCGCATGATCGCGAAGTCAGGCCGGGGCGCGCCAAACACGTCGATCTGGCGCTTCAGGGCGGGTGGAGCAGCGTCCACTGTGAGGTAGCCCCCGGCGCGCTCTACGACTTCGGTGGCGCGCTCGGTAAGGGCGCCAGCGCGCTTCTCGCGTGTGGGTTCTAGCTGGGCGCGGATGACACCCGCGCTGACGGTCGCGGAGAGCAAGGGCGCGGCCCCGATGAATTGACGATCAAGGACCTCGATCGTCTCGGCGACGCGCGAGGGGCGCACGCCCGCGCGCAGTGAGAGCAGGCTCGGGCGAAAGGAGCGCCGCCACGCCGGCCAGACCTGGTTGCTATCGAGGATCTCGAAGGACGCGGAGACCTCCTGGGCCAGCGCGTGCAGGTCGCGGAGGCTGCGGTCGACAGCACCCTGGCGCCCACCGAGGCGGGCCAGCACCGTCCAGCGGTGTTCGCCGGTGACGGCGAAGGCGGCGGTCGGTGACAGCAACTCGAGCGCGTGCAGCGCGAGGCCGGCGTCGTGCGCCGCGAGGGCGAGCGTGCAGGCCGGGGCGGCGGCATGGAACCCGGCCGCGACGGTGGCCTGCGCGGCGGGCAACGGCGCGAGCTTGAAGGTCGCGGAGGTAATCACTCCGAGGGTGCCCAGCGAACCCGCGTAGAGCTTCGGCATGTCGTAGCCGGCGACGTTCTTCACCACGCGACCGCCGGCCTTGCTGCCGCTGCCGTCGGCGTGGGCGACGCGGATGCCGATGAGCCAGTCACGCGCAGTGCCGAAGGCGTGCCGCAAGGGGCCGAACGCGTTCGCGGCGATGATGCCGCCCGCGGTGGCCGCGTCGCCGCAAGGTGGATCCAGTGGGAGGTGTTGCGCCTTCTCCGCGAGCCTCACTTGCAAAGTGGCGAGGCGGACGCCGGCGTCGACGGTGACCGTAAGGTCGGCAGGTTCGTGCTCGATCCCCTGATCCAGCCGGGACAGGGAGAGGGCGACCTCGTAGGCGGCGGGGAGGTTGGCGGCGGCCATGTGGTCACCGCCTCCGAAGGGGATAACCGCCAGGCCGGCCTCAGAGGCCTCGCCGAGCACCGTTTGCAGCTCCTCGACCGATGCGGGGGCGACGGCGATGTCCGGCTGGAGGCCATCGACCTCGTATCGCGCGAGGCCGCCCTCGGCGATCCGGTCGGGGGGAAGGGCGGACCAAAGGGATGCGATGAACTCGTCTACGCGGGTGACGGCCGGGCTGCTAGACATAGATCTCCGCCCCGAGCGCGGCCGATACACGCTGCACCTGCGCCTGCGAGACTTCGCCGCAGCCCTTATGGGTGGGGAACGCCTTGCAGGGGTTGTAGTTCTCGCCGGCTTTGAACGCGGTCTTGAGCTTCGCCATCGCGGCGAGGTCGTGCTCGTCGAAGATCCAGGCCAGAAAGTCGCGTTTCTCGAGCCCGACGCCGTGCTCGCCGGTGATGCTGCCGCCGGCCTCGACGCAGATGCGCATGATCTCGGCCCCAGCCTCCAGCACGCGCTCAGTGGTGCCTTCGATGCGTTCATCGAAGAGGAGGTTAGGGTGCAGATTGCCGTCGCCGGCGTGGAAGACGTTGGCGACGGCGAGCCCGTAGCGGTCGGCGACGGCGTAGGTCTGGCGCAGCACGTCGGGCAGACGAGTGCGCGGTACGACGCCGTCGAGGACGTAGTAGTTCGGATAGAGGCGCCCGAGGGCGCTGATAGACGTCTTGCGTCCCGCCCAGAGGCGATCGCGGTCCGCCTGCTCGACGGCGACGCGGACCTCCCGTGCATGTTGCGTTGCGCAGATGCGCTGCACTTCCTCCGCATCCTCGAGCGTGGCCTCGTCCAGGCCGTCGACCTCGATCAGGAGCACTGCCTCGGCGTCGAGAGGGTAGCCGGCGTGGATGACGGGTTCTACGGCAGCGATGATGTTCCGGTCCATCATCTCCAGCGCGGAGGGGACCATGCCGGCAGCGATGATGGCGGAAACGGCGTTGCTCGCGGCGTCGACGCTGTCGAAGATAGCGAGAAGCGTACGCGTCGACTCGGGCATCCGCATCAGCCGGACGGCGACCTTCGTGCAGATCGCGAGGGTCCCTTCGGAGCCGACGAAGGCGCCGGTCAGATCGTAGCCGGGCACGTCTCGCGTCCGCCCGCCGACCCAGACGACGTCACCGTCGGCGAGCACGAGTTCGGCGCCCGCGACGTGGTTCGTGGTGGCGCCGTGAGCGAGACAGTGGGGGCCGCCGGCATTCTCCGCGACGTTGCCGCCGATGGTGCAGGCGCGCTGGCTCGAGGGGTCAGGCGCGTAGAAGAGTCCGTAGGCCGCGGCTTCGCGGGTGAGGTCGAGGTTGACAACGCCAGGTTCGACGATGGCGATGCGATTCGGGGCGTCGATCTCGAGGATGCGCTTCATGCGGGTGAGGGCAACGATCACGCCGCCGACGGTCGCGACGGCGCCGCCGGAGAGCCCGGTGCCGGCGCCCCGGGGGATCACCGGCACATCGAAGCGGTGGGCGACCTTCACGGCGGCTGCGACCTGCTCCGTGGTCTCGGGGAAGACGACGGCCTGCGGCTTGCCGCGCTCGATCGTGCCGTCGAACTCGTAGGCGATCAGTTCCTCGGGGGTGGAGAGGACGCGCTCGCGGCCGAGGGCGTGTTCGAGGGCGCGCACAACCTCGGGCGTGACGGCGCCGCGCGGGCGCCCCGCGGGAGCAGCGGCGAGGGGGATGGTCGCAGTCATCTGGGGCCGTATCTCTGGAATGCAGGACGTGGGGCCATTATAGGCCCGCCGGCTCAGAGGAGAAGCCCGCCGGAGGGGTGATAGCGGTCGAACTTGCCGAAGGGCGCGGTGGCCTTGAGGAACGTCCACTGGTCGATGCGCCAGCCGCCCTCGAGGAGCGCGCGCATGATGGTTGGATTGAGCGAGAGCACCCACATTCGGCCGTTCTCGACAGAGCGCGCTGCCAGCCAGTCGCCGGCCAAGCGGAGCAGCGGGAGCTGGCCCTGCGGCTCTCGGGCGGCGAGGGGGGCAACCCAGCCGCTGGCATCGACATAACCGTAGCCATACAGCTCGCCACGGCGCTCCAACCCGAACGACGCCGCCTCGATTCCGAGCACGCGCTCGTGACGGAGGTACATCGCGTGGTCCTGGCGCCGTTCGGCGCCGAAGAGGTCGCGATCCAGGGCAGCGACAGCGTCCTGCCATGGGGCGAGATCGTCGATTCGCGTGAGGGAGCCTTCCGGTCCAGGAAGCCGCTGGAGGCCGCCGACGGGCCCGAGCATGACATATCCGATCCCGAAGGCGAACATGCCGCTGCGCAGGTAGAGGGCTTGCGCCGAGGGTGACGTCGAAGACGTGACAGAGAAGATCCGGGCGCCAGCCTGCTCGCCGTGAGCGCGAGACCGGCGGAGGAGCTCCTTGCCGATGCCGAGAGCGTGCAGTTCCGGCTGGATGAAGAGCTGGGCGAGGAACCAGATGTGGCCGCGCACAAAAGGCCTGGGCAAACCCCACCGGCAGGCCGCCAACCTCGGCGATCCAGCAGCCGCCCGGATCGGTGCGGACGAGGTGCTGCTGGTAGGCGCCGCCGACTGGGCGCCATTCGGCGGGCTCACGGCCTTCGCTTCGGGTGAGGAAGTCGGATGCGTTCTTGGCGATGTAACGGGCGGCGGGGACATCCGCGCCGGTCATGGGGCGATAGGTGACGTCCGCGCGATCAGGCATCGGGCGAGACGAGGATCTTCCGCAAACCGTCGCGACCGCCGGAGAGCCGTTCGAAGGCGTTGCCTGTGGCCTCGACGGGGACGACCTCGGAGATCACCGGGGAGACGTCAACCCTGGCCTCAGCGATCATCATCGCGGATTCGGCGAATTGGGCGCGGGTGTAGCCCAGCACGCCGATGAAGCGATGCTCGCTGATGATGATGCGCAGGATGTCCAGCGAGTAGGGCTGCTCGCCCACGCCTGCGATGACGATCCGTCCACCGCGCATGGTGGCGTTCTGGCAGTCAGCGACGCCGGCGGGGATGCCAGACGTGTCGACGGAGATCGGTGCTCCGAGCCCGTCGGAGAGGGACTGTGTCAGGGAGAGCAGCTCGGACGGCGGGACGACGTGGGTCGCGCCAGCCTGCACAGCGGCTTGCTGGCGACCCTCAAGCGGCTCGGAAACGACGATGCGCTCGCTGCCCATCGACCGGGCGGCGATGACGGTCAGGAGACCGATGGGGCCGGCGCCGGCGACGACGAGCAGCTCGCCGGGGCGGTAGCCGCCTTCGATGAGGGCGTGGCGGGCAACAGCGAGGGGCTCGGTGAGCGCACAGTCGCGGAGCGGAGCGCCTTCGGGCAGGGGCACCACGCCGCGCGCCGGCAGGGTGACGTACTCGGCGTAGGCGCCGGCCTTCGTGTAGCCGATGCCTGTGCCGGAGCGGCAGAGTTGCTCGCGGCCGGCCTGACAGTAGTAGCAACTGCCGCAGCCGCTTCCGGGGTTGCCGACGCCGGCCTGGCCGACACTCAGCCCGGAGACACCCTCGCCGAGGGCGACGATGCGGCCGGTGAACTCATGCCCCATGACAGGCTGCATGGCTCCGAGGGCGCGGAACGGCGTCGCCGACTCGTACTCGTGCATGTCGGAGCCGCAGATGCCGCAGAATGCGACGCGCAGGCGGACCTCGCCGGGGCCGGGCGGGTCGTCGGGGAGGTCGATGATCTCGATGGAGCGTGATCCCTTGAGGGCGGCAGCCTTCATCCGGCACCTCCTGCGTGCGCGAGATGATAGCCAATGACTCTGGCACAGGACAGCAGCTACGGACTCGGCGGCTGTTCCGGGCCGTTGTTCTTCGTGCTGTCGCCGGGGACGGCGACGATCACCTTCCCGACCTGCATGAGGAATTCGAAGAAGCGGCGTTCCTGTGTGCCCAACACGTACGCAGCGGCCAGCACGATCGGAAGGCGCGGGGTGGCGTTCTCGTCGACGGCCTGCAGGAGGATGAGTGTCACGGCACCCACGACGGCTCCACTGAACGGGCGGCCCAAGTGCCACAGGTCATAGCGGTGCTTCCAGTCGGCGTAGTGGTCGTAGATGCCCTTCATGCTAATGGAGACGCCGCCGAGGGCGCCGAACCAGACGGCGTACAGCGGGAGGTCGCGGAGGGGGTCAGGGAACAGATCGTTGAACTCCGGCCACTTGAAGTACATCATCGCCAGTGCTGCGAGTGCTCCCAGCATCAGGACGTCGTAGAGGAGGATGAACTCCTTCCATCCGAGACCGGGCGCCTTGTCCTGATCAGCGTTGGCCGAGGTACGCATCGCCCGGCGGACGGGGTCTGTTGAGACGTCCTGCATAGCTGTTCCCCTCTCGCCGGTGCTTCCTGCGCCGGTAAACACGTGAGGATGTGATCTTCCTGCGTCCGCGCGCCTGCTGTCAACGCACCGGCGTCAATACCGTCAAGTGTGCGGAGGTGGGGGCTTGACGAGGACTACAGGGTGAGCGGGGATATGTCGAGGCCCATGATCACCTGGCCTGCAGTCTCGTAGTTGGTCTCGGCAAGGACGATGTGCTGGGTGGCGGCGAAGATGTCTCGTAGCTGGCGCTGGAGGACGCTGGTCTCGTACAGGGCGGAGCCGCCACCGAGCTGGTACGCGGCCTCGACCGCGCGTTTCGCGCAGACAGTTGCGTGGGCGCATGCCAGCCGCACGGATGCCCGCTGCTCGGCGGTGAGCCGCCCGCCCGCGGAGAGGGTATTCCAGGCGTCGCCCGCGGCTTCGTACAGAAACGCGCGGCCGGCGCGGACTTCCGCCTCGGCCTTCGCGATCTCCTGCTGGGCGACGGGGCGCTCGCGCAGCGTCGTTCCGCGTCCCGTCGGCACCTTCTTCCTGGCGAGATCGACCAGTTCGTCGATGGCGCGCCGGGCGATGCCGGTGGCGACGGGTGCGATGGTGAGGGCGAGGAAGCCGATCATCGGGAAGTGGTAGAGCGGGCCGGGCTGGACCGGGCCGCTCGTGAGGAACGGAACGGTGCGATCCTCCGGTACAAAGATGTTTTTCGCGGCTATGTCGTTGCTGCCGGTGCCGCGCAGTCCGGACACGTGCCAGGTATCGAGGATTTCCACATCTGCGCGCGGCATGACGGCGAGGCGCCAATCGGGTGCGCCGTTCACGATCCGTGGCGCATCTCCTTCAAAGACGAGGGCGCCCCCGATGAGCCATTCGCAGTGCGGCGAGCCGCTGGCGAAGGGCCAGCGTCCGGTGAGGCGGAATCCGCCCTCGGCGGGCGTGAGGCGTCCCAGTGGCGCGACCGGCCCACCGGTGATGACGCCAGGCCGGAAGATCTGGCGGGCGACGTCGTCGCGGAGGAAGGCGCTCACGATGCTGGTACCGACGCCGATACCGACGCACCAGCCGGTCGCGCCGTCGGCAATCGCGACTTCTTCAATGACGCGCATCATGGTGATGATGTCAACCTCAAGGCCGCCGAAGGTGCGGGGGAGGACGAGGTCGAACAGACGCGCGTCCCGGAGCTTCTCGAGCACTGCCGGGGCAAGGGTGCCCAGGCGCTCCGTCTCGCCGGCAGTAGCGCGAATGGTGGGCGCCAGCGTCCTGGCGGTCTCGATAAGGTCGTGCATGGGCGAAGTGAGCGTCACGATTCCTCCCTCACGGCCGGCCGAAGCGGTGCACATGATACGGCGGTGAGCCCGCCGCTGCGAGGCGTCGGGCGTGTGCCGGCAGTGCAGGTGCTGGCGAATTATGCGAGGTGAGGGGCGATGTGGCGGAAGACGTCGCCGATGCTGACGGTGGCGATGGGCGTGCCGCCCTGGAGGAGGGGGATGTGGCGGAACCCACCGATGGACATCTTGTTGATGGCGACCGCAATGTTGTCCTCGTCGCGGAGGAAGACGGGGTCGGCGGTCATCACCTGGGCGCAGGTGACGGCGTTGAGGTCTTCGGCCGGGCCGACGACCTTATGCAGGATGTCCCAGGGGGTGATGATGCCCGCGAGATGCGTGCCGCTCAGCACCAGGACGCAGTCCGCCTGTTGCTCCTGCATGAGCCGGACGGCGAGTGCGACCGGATCGGTGGTGGCGACCTCAGCGGGGCGGTGGGCGGGGAGGTCGGCGAGGCGCTGGTAGATGAAGTCGGGTCCGCGCAGGGCGGCGGAGTCGGGCTGGTCGAAGCCGCGCAGATCGTGGCCGCAGTTGTCGCAGCTGTCGACTCCCTCAATGTTGTCCCAGGCGCAGGACGGACAGATCATCGCCGCTACCCTTCGTCCTCGACGACCCAGGTGTCGCCCTCAACGAAGAGGGCGCGCAGATCACCCTCTCCTTCGGCGCGCACGGCGTCGTCGATCTGCTCCGACATCAAGTCATCGTAGGTGGGGCGCTGGACGGCGCGCAGGACGCCGACGGGGACGGGGTAGGTGGGCCATTCCATGCGGCTGAGCATGAAGGCGATGGTCGGATCCTCGAGCATCTCGTTATGGACGAGGAGGTCAGCTTCGGTGATGCCGTCCTTGCCGATCTGCACCACCTCGGGTTTCAGGCCGTTGATGCGGATGCCCTTATCGCGTTCCTTGCCGAAGATCATGGGCTTGCCGTGTTCAAGAACGAGCGTACGGTCGGCGCGCACCTCCTTCGCGGCGAACTCGGCGAAGGCGCCGTCGTTGTAGATGTTGCAGTTCTGGTAGACCTCGACGAAAGCGGCGCCGCGGTGCCGGTAGGCGCGCTCGAGCGTGGACTGGAGCAGGTGGGCGTCGGTGTCGATGGAGCGGGCGACAAACGTCGCCTCGGCGCCAATCGCGACGGTCAGGGGGTGGAGGGGGGCGTCGATGGTGCCGTAGGGCGAGGACTTCGTGCGCTTGCCGAGCTCGGACGTGGGGGAGTACTGGCCCTTGGTGAGGCCGTAGATCTCGTTGTTGTGGAGGATGATCTGCAGGTTCATGTTCCGGCGAAGGACGTGCAGGATATGGTTGCCACCGATGCTGAGGGCGTCGCCGTCACCGGTGACGACCCAGACGCTCAGCTCCGGACGGGACGCCTTCAGCCCGGAAGCGATGGTGGGTGCGCGGCCGTGGATGCTGTGGAAGCCGTAGGTGTTCATGTAGTAGGGCAGGCGGCTGGAGCAGCCGATGCCGGAGATGAAGACGATGTTCTCGCGGGGGATGCCCAGCTCCGGCATGAGCTTCTGGGTCTGGGCCAGGATAGAGTAGTCGCCGCAGCCGGGGCACCAGCGGACCTCCTGGTCGGAGACGAAGTCCTTCCGGGTCAGTACCTTGACCGCGCTGTCGCCTCGATTCGCCGTAACCATTGCCTCGCCTCTGCTTCCTATCCCGCCAACTCTTCGATTTTCTCTTCGACCTCGCGGATGGTGAATGGCCGGCCGGACACCTTGTTCAGCCCGATGACATCGACGAGGTAGCGGGCGCGTACGAGCATGCGAAGCTGGCCCAGGTTGGCTTCCGGCATGAGCACACGGTCGAAGCGCTGCAGCACGTCACCGAGATTGCGGGGCAGGGGGTTGAGGTGGCGGACGTGGGCTGCGGAGACGCGCTTGCCCTGTGCCCGGGCACGCTGCACTGCAGTGGTGATGACGCCGTAGGTACTACCCCAGCCGAGCACGAGCAGGCCGCCCGACTCGTCGCCCGTCACCTCTACTTCGGGGATGTCGTCGGCGATGCGGGCGATCTTCTCGGCGCGGAGGTGGACCATGCGATCGTGGTTCACGGGGTCGTAGTTGACGTTGCCGGTGATGTCCGACTTCTCGAGCCCACCGATGCGGTGCTCGAGGTCGGGGGTGCCGGGGATGGCCCAGGGCCGGGCGAGGGTCTGTGCGTCGCGGGCGTAAGGCTGGAAGGTCGCGGGGTCTGACGCGAACTTGACGTCGATCGGGGGGAGGTCTGCGAAGTCGGGCACGAGCCACGGCTCGGAGCCCATACCGAGATATCCGTCGGAGAGGAAGATGACGGGCGTCATGTACTTGATGGCGATGCGCCAGGCCTCGACGGCCATGCTGAAGCAGTCGGAGGCGGTGGCAGGGGCGACGATCGCCACGGGGGACTCGCCGTTGCGGCCGAAGAGCGCCTGGAGGAGGTCGGCCTGCTCGGTCTTCGTGGGCATGCCGGTGCTGGGCCCGGCGCGCTGCACATCGATGATGACGAGCGGCAGCTCGACCATCACGGCCAGGCCGATGGCCTCGCTCTTGAGGGCCAACCCCGGTCCGCTGGTGCCGGTGAGGCCGAGGGAGCCGCCAAAGGACGCGCCGATGGCGGCGCCGACTGCGGCGATCTCATCCTCCGCCTGGAAGGTGCGCACGCCGAAGCGCTTGAGCCGCGAGAGTTCGTGCAGCACGTCGCTGGCCGGGGTGATGGGGTAGCTGCCGTAGAAGAGAGGGCGCCCGGCGAGCTTCGACGCGGTGACGAAGCCGAGGGCGGTCGCCTCGTTGCCGGTGATGTTGCGGTAGAGCCCTGGGCGCTGCTTCGCCTTGGGCACGTGGTAGTGGGTGGCGAACATCTCGGTGGTTTCGCCGAAGTGATAGCCGGCCTTCAGGGTGGCCTTGTTTGCTTCGGCGATCGGCGGGTTCTTGCCAAACTTCTCGTCAATCCACCTGAGGGTGGTGTCCAGGTCGCGGCTGTACATCCAGAACATGAGGCCGAGCGCGAACATGTTCTTGCAGCGATCGATCTGCACGGCGGTGAGGCCGCTGTCCTTCAACGTGCGCGAGTTCAGTGTCGAGACGGGCACGCGGTAGACGCGGTAGGCGCGCAGGCTGCCGTCCTCGAGCGGGTTAGTGGCGTAAGCGGCCTTGCGGAAGTTGGTCTCGGTGAACTCGTCCTCGTTGACGATGAGGAGGCCGCCCCGTGGGAGGTCTCCGATGTTCGTTTTGAGCGCTGCGGGGTTCATGGCGACGAGCACGTCGGGGGCGTCGCCGGGGGTGTAGATCTCGTGGCTGGAGAAGCTGACCTGGAAGCCACTCACGCCGGGGAGGGAGCCCTGGGGCGCCCGGATCTCGGCAGGAATGTCGGGAAAAGTGCTGATGTCGTTGCCGAAGACGGCGGAGGTCTTGGTGAACTGGGTGCCGGCCAGCTGCATGCCGTCGCCGGAGTCTCCGGCGAAGCGGATGGTGACGCGGTCGAGCTCAAGCAGCTCGTCGCGGTATTCGGGCATGCCCGACTGTCTGGTGAGCGTCGTCACTTATGCCCCCTCCGGCTCGGCGATTAGCTGGTGAGGCCGAGGGGGCATGTTCAGCACCTGAGCCGGGAAGGCCTCGGCCAAGAAGTGGATGATGTCGAGCGTCCGGAGGACGGCCACAGCCCGGCCGGCCTCGTCGATGATGGGGATGTTCTGCTCGATGCCTGCGTCCATGATTTTGATGGCGGCGGCGATGGGGTCCTTCAGGGTGAGGACTTCCAGGCGGCCGGACATGTACTTATCGACGCCTTCGGTGTACTTCACGTCCCGGGCGACGATTTTCATCAAAACTTCACGCTCACTCAGGAGACCTACGGGGCGGCCAGCATCGACAATGAGCACGTAGCCCATGCCGTGGCGCTGTACGGCCGAGAGGGCCTCGCCGACGGTGGCGTCACGTCCAATAGAGACGGGTGGAGGGAGCCCGAGGGCGGAGACGGGGTCAGTCTGGAAAATCTCTTCGACCACGCTGGCCTCTGCCGCACCACACCGGGCACGGCTGGCGCTCGTCTTCGACGGAGCGTTCTGCTATTTATTCTAGCGCAGGCCCGGACCGTCGGCTAATTGATCGCTTCGATAACGGCGATAGGCGGTAGCCGTGGGTATCGGTCGAGCATATGGGCGACCGGGCAGGCCGGCGGAGGCTGAGGGCGCCGGGAGGCAGAGCACGCAGGAGGCGAACCATGATTAAGGCGTATGTACTGGTGGTGACGAACCCCGGAGAGACGAAGGCCGTGTTGGTGGCGGCGAGAGAGGTGGCAGGTGTCGTGGAGATTCACGAGGTGATGGGGCCGTACGACATCGTCATCGAAATCGAAGTGGATTCGCTGAGCGACGTGCCACCGGTGCTGAGTGACAAGATCCGGATCATCCCGGGCATCGAGAGCACGACGTCGCTTGTGACGTTCCCGGAGAAGTAGCCTCAGCCGAAGAGGGCCTCGTCCTTCATGGCTCGGAGCGTACGGCGGAAGGCCTCGACGGTGCGCTCGACGTCGGTGTCGTCGTGTGCGGAGGAGACCATCAGGCCGTTGTGCATGAGGTGCACGCCCTCGTTGATCATGCCGCGGCGCAGCGCCAGCTCGGCGTCGGGGCTGACGCGTGGTGGACGGGAGGGGAGGGCGCTCCAGCCCCACGAGTAGCCGTCGGGCGGCTGCTCCTCCATGCCCAGCGCAACGTGAAGCATCGACGCCTGTCCGTAGACGCAGCCGGCTATCGACTCCTCGCGGAAGATGGCGTTCATGCGGCGAGCGAGCGCCTGCGCGGTCTCGGCTGCGCGGTGCTGGTGCGAGCCGTCGGCGATCGCCGAGAGGCAGGCGGAGCCTGCGGCCGCTGACAGTGGGTTGGCGTTGAACGTCCCGGGGTGGGAGATCCGCTCGCGGCCGTCCATGACGAAGGCGATGCGGTTGATGATGTCAGCGCGGCCGACGACGGCGCCTCCCGGGAGGCCGCCGGCCAGCACCTTCGCGAGCGTGGTGAGATCGGGAGTTACGCCGTAGGCCTCCTGGGCGCCGCCGGGGGCGATTCGAAAGCCCGTCACCACTTCGTCGAAGATGAGCAGCACGCCGTGGCGGAGGGTCAGTTCGCGAGCCTTCCTTACATAACTTAGATTAAGGGGAGCGGTGCCCCAGTGAGCGCCGGTGGTCTCGAAGATCAAGGCGGCGACAGACTCGCCCTCCTCACGGAGGGTGCGGTCGAGGGCGTCGGCGTCGCCAGCCGGGAGCACGATCGAGGCCTCGAGGAAGCCACGGGGAAGGCCGGGGGAGGAGGGGAGTGTCTCTTCCACGCCGGGCTGGCCGGTGACGCTGTCGTTCCAGCCGTGGAAGTGGTCGCGCAGACGGATCAGCTTCTCGCGGCCGGTGCAGGACCGGGCGAGGCGGATGGCCAGCATCGTCGCCTCGGTACCGGACGACGTGAAGCGCAGCTTCTGGGCGGAGGGCACGAGTTCCTCGACCAGCTCGCCCCAGCGGATCTCGAGCTCGTGCGAAGCGCCGTAGTGGGTGCCGCGCTGGGCCTGGGCAGTGACGGCGGCGACGACGTCCGGATGCTGGTGTCCGAGCAGCAGGGCGCCGTGCCCCATGACGTAGTCGACGAGCTCGTTGCCGTCGACGTCCCATTTGCGGCTGCCGGAAGCGCGATCGGCGTACAACGGGAAGGGCGTGTTGTAGCGGATGTCGTGCGTCACACCGTCAGGAAAGACGCGCACGGCGCGTTCGTGCAGCCGGCGGGAGCCGGGATGCAGGTCAGCGTAGCGTTCGAGGACGGTCATGGAGCGCATTGTAAGGGGCAGCGGTGGCTACAGCGACGCGAGCTCGTTCTCGATGTGATCGAGGAGGTCTTCGGCGTCGCCGACGAGCTTGCCGTCTGGATCCAGGCCGAGGCATCGGCGAAAGGCGTCGGCCGCACCTTCGTAGAGGCGGCGCAGCTCATCGGGGGCGATGGCACCGGCGCGGCGGGATTCGTGCGCAGCAAACTCGCGGCACCAGCCGAGGGTGTACCAGAGCCCCGGATCGTCCGCCCGTAACGCGACCGCTCGTTCGAGGAGCGCCAGGCCGTCGGCGTACTGGCGTCGGCGGGTGACGAGCACGATGCCGAGATGTTCGAGGGCGCCGGTGTGATCGGGGTCAGCTTCGAGCGCTTGCCGGGCGAGATCGACGCCGCCGGCGACATCGTGCGCGGTGTGGCGCGCGCGGGCTTCGTCGAAGAGCCGGCAGGCCTCTTCGCGTGGGTTCAGGACAGGCCTTCGACGAGACTCATCGCTTCTTCCTCGGTGAAGACGCGAAAGCTATTGGTGCGGACGTTGCCCTGGCTGCTGACGGCGAGGGAGACGCGGGTGATGGTCTCGTCGTCGGGCGCCTCGGCGACGACGACGTAGTCGTACGCTCCCATCGCGAAGTAGAGGGTCTTCAGCTCCGCGCCCATCGAGCGGAAGGTGCTGCGCGCGTTGTCCAGCCGGCGTGCGAGGTCGTGCATGGTGCGGGCGCCCTGGTCGGTGAGGTTGGCGAGGATGACGTAGGTCGGCACGGAGTCCCTCCCGTCGTCGACCGCCGGTGATCGCGGGCCTGCGGTGCGCGCATACCATCGATCCGCGACTGCGGTTGTGTCAAGGAGGCGCATCAGCGTGGGCGGTGGCGGGCGGGGGAGGATGCTTGCCGCGCAGGCGCATGAACGGCCGCATCTCGATCGCCTGCCGCGCGAGGAAGATGCCGGCTGCCACGAAGTACATGATCGAAAAGGCGTCGCGAGAGACTATGGAGTGCGGAGTGAGGAACTGCGCCAAGAAGAGGAGGAGCAGGATGGCAGCCTCCCAGAGGGACATGCGCAGGTTGATGAGCATGATGACGGCGAGCAGGCTCTGCGCGGCGGTGAGCATCACCTCCTCGGTCTGGCGAGTGTCGGTGGGGAGGGGGTCGAGGGATCCGCTGGAAGCGGCGTAGGCGATGGGGAGGCAGCCGATCAGAAGCGTCCACTGGTTCACTTTGGAGGAAACGAGTGCTCCGAGGGCAGCATCGGCCCGGAGGCGCCAAGCGAGCAGACCGGCGACGAGAAACTCCGGGAACTCCGACGCGAGCGGCGCCACCCACTGGACCAGTTGAAACTCGTCGATGCCAAGCTCCGTGCCGGTCTCGATCAGGCCTTCGGCGAAGGGCTCAGCGGCGACGAGGATGGCGGCGCCGGCGTAGACGAACATCGCGATCACGACGGTGCGGCGCTGCACGACCGGGAGGTTGGCGATGCGCTCCGCGGGCCCCACCAGCGACGACTCCTCTTCGACGTCACCGCGGGACGCGAGGTAGACGTAGAGGCCGAAGAGTGACACCAGGAAGGCAGCGTCGAAGAGGGAGATGCCGCCGCGGAGGGGGATGATGAAGGAGTACACGGTGGCGATGCCCAGCACGCCGACCTCGGTGCGGTGGATCGATGCCAGCTTCAGGACGCGGCCTTTCGTCCGGAGGACGAAGATCGCGACGACCATGGACCAGCCGAGGCCGACGAGCAGCCGGTTGCCACCGGTCATGTTCGCGGTGGCGTAGGCAGCGTAGGAGGGGTCGTTGCCGGCCTTCCAAGCGAAGAGCACGTCGACGGCGTACTCGGGGAGGACGGCGATAAGGGCCAAGCCAGCGAGGGCGAGGGTGCGGGGCACGTCGCGCTCGGCAGCCTCGGCGCACCACGTGAGGAGGAACGCGGCGGCGACAATGGCGAGCCCGAAGGCGAGGGTCTCGGCGACCTTCGGGCCACTCCAGATATGGAGGCGGAGTCCGACTGCCGGCCACGCGAGCAGTGCCATGACAAGCGGCCACTGCCATTGGCGGACGGAGTTCAGCACGGGGCCTCCCGCCTACGGAAAAGACCTTTGATGACCGTGTCATCAAAGGTCTCACGCACCCGCCTCAGCGAGTCGTCCGGACCGGGCTTTCGCCGGGTCTGTCGATCCGGACTGCCCGCCGCCGGCGGGCCGGTTACTCCCCTTTGGGTGCGAGAACGCTAGCGCGGATCGCGGGCTGAGGTCAACTTCCTACGGCTACCCGGCGCGTGCACCGGCGCGCAGGCAAGCGGCGTGCGCGAGATTATCGAGGAGTTCGGCGTCGCAGTAATCGTCGCGGGTTTCGTCGGTCTCGGGCATGCGCAGGCCGAGCTGGAAGAAGTCATCGTACGTGAGAGGCTCGCGGCAAGTGACACAGACGAACATGATGCGTCCCTTGAAGTCGTGAACGGGGCCGGTGAAGGTCCTCATGCGGTGCTGCCACCTCCGAAATAGAAAACGCGAGGAGCAGAGAGGCATGTCAGGGGGAGTTGACATAACCGGAACATCATCAGGTCGGGAGAGCTGTGTCGATACTGATCTGGGGAGAACAGGGGAATCCGGCCTCAACAACGCCGGACGTGCGGGGTCACGGTCGCCCCAGAGGGACGCCCGGCCTCGCAAGCACGTCAACCGGATGGCGTCGTCAAACTCCATAGCGGGAGAAACGAGCCACGATCTCCGGGCGTTGTTGGAGATAGCCGGATCAAACAGGGGAATTGCAACAATGAGCGATCGCGACTACTACGAGATCCTGGGTCTTACACCGGGCGCCGATGGCGCGATGGTGGACCAGGCGTACTGGCATCTGGCGCGGAAGTATCAGTCGCTGGCCGTGACGGACGACCGGGCCCGCATCCTGCTGGACGAGTTGAATGAGGCGTACGGCGTGCTTGGTACGCCGCGCCTGCGCGAGCAGTACGACGCCTACCGCGACGAGGTGCTCATCCCGTCGGGTGTGATCCAGCCGGTAAGGGCGAAGCAGCCGCAGCCGCGGCCACAGGCGCAGACCCGGCACGAGGGGCCAGACGCCGAGCCGCCAAGCGTGGGTCCGTCGTGGAGCTTGCCTGTGCCGCAGCTCCAGCATGGGCGAACCTACATCGTCTCCGGCATCATCGCGGCGCTGGCGTTCGCAGCGGCCTGGCAAGGCGTGAACATCATGTTCGTTCTGGGGGCACTGGCGGCGGGTCTGGCGCTGTCGCTCTTTCCGACCCTCCGCGGCCTTCCCGAGATGCGCATTTCGATGCCGTCGGTCCCGGACGTACACACACCACAGCTGGCGGTGTCCCGTCTGGCGAACCTGGGCATGGGCCGCATCCGCGAGCTTGGGCTCGCAGGCGAAGAAGACAGCGACCTGGACCCCGATGCGCTGCGCTCGTCCACGGCCGGCATGATCGCCCGCTGGCGGCACAGTGTGGGGCTCCGGAATATCAGCCGTGACATGCTGCCGGGGGCGGGTATCCCCAGCGCCCGATTGATGGAGATTGTCGAGACGGAGCGGGAGCTGGGCGACGAAGACGAGCCGCTCGCCGCCGTCCTCGACATCCTGCGTGGCAGCCGCACCCAGGCGGCCGAGAGCACGCCGCACTCGTAGAGATGCACCCCCCGCGGTCCGAGGCGACGGACAATGGGCCGGATCCCGCCTGCCCGGGGCGTACCTTCGCACTATAAATGCTTCGGTCTAGTGCGAGAGCTGCGCCGTCACGGCGCGGATC
>JBBDXE010000020.1:0-24399 GCA_040902505.1 Dehalococcoidia bacterium
TATCCCACTGGGCGGGCGGGTGGGAAGCTCAGCTGTTCGTCTTGCGGGTTTTTCAGCACCCCGCCAGCCTCCAGTCGCTCCATCGACACGTCAGCTCCACCGGGAGGACTCGCCATGGACATGGGACTGCAGGGACGCGTCGCCGTCGTCGGCGGCGCCAGCGCCGGCATCGGTCGCGCCACCGCCACCATGCTCGCCGAAGAAGGCTGCCACGTCGTCATCGCCGCCCGCAGCCACGACCGTCTCGAAGCGGCGGCGCAGCTGATCGACGGGCGTGCGCGCCACGCCGGAGAAACCGTGCGCGTGCTCCCCATCGTGTGCGACATGTCGTCGCCCGCGGACATCGCGCAACTGATCGCGCGCGCCGCGCAGGAGTTCGGTGCCATCGATGTGCTCGTCAACAACGCCGGCGGACCGCCCCTCGGCCCCTTCGACCATCACGACGACGATGCCTGGCGCAAGGCCATCGACACCAACCTCATGAGTGTCGTCTGGTGCGTCCGCGAGGCGCTCCCTCACCTCAAGAAGTCCGATCAGGCGCGCGTGATCAACATCACCTCCACCGCCGTGAAAGAACCCATCGACGGACTCATCCTCTCCAACTCCGTCCGCCTCGCGACGACCGGCCTCGCGAAGACGCTCTCCCGCGAACTCGGCCCCCACGGCGTCACCGTGAACAACGTCGGACCCGGCTGGACCCTCACTGGCCGCATGCGCCCTCTCCTCGAAGCACAGGCGAAGGCCGAAGCTCGCACCTTCGACGACGTCCGCGACGAGCGCGCCGCCCGTCTCCCCACCCGCCGCCTCGGTGAGCCGGAAGACGTCGCCGCCGCCATCGTCTTCCTCGCCTCGAAACACGCCCGCCAGATCACCGGCCAGACCCTCATCGTCGATGGCGGTGCCACGGCCTTCGTCCTCTGAGCTTGTTGTCGGCTTCGTCATCTGCGGCACGATCTGCAATGGCCCGGGAACGCCCCAGGAGAAAGGTGGCACAGCCGCCCCCGGCTGTGCGGCCGGCAAAGCCGGCCCTTGTGGTTCTTGACGCGCGATAAGCTAAGCGACCATGGAAGAACCCCTTCAGCGAGAACACGCAAAGCAAAATGTGGCACAGCCGCCCCCGGCTGTGCCGCCGGCGAAGCCGGCGCTCGCCGCGTATCGCCGCATGCTTCCTCACTACCAGTACGAAGGCTCCACGGTCTTCGTGACCTTCAACACGCACGATCGATGGGTGCTGCCTGAGACCGCTCGCGACCTCGTGCTCGAGCACTGCCTGCACGAACACGGGATCAGATACTTCCTGCACGCCGTCGTCGTGATGCCCGACCACGTGCACCTGTTACTCACGCCTCTACGTGATGCTGGTGGAGCGACCTACGGAATCGCCGAGATCATGGGCGGGATGAAGGGCGCGTCGGCGCACTCCGTGAATCGGTCGCTACACCGGAAGGGACAGGTCTGGCAGGACGAATCGTTCGATCACGTCCTCAGGAAAGACGAGAGGGTCAGGTCTGTTGCCGAATACATCTGCAACAACCCCGTGCGAGCGGGACTGGCCATGAGTGAGGCCGACTACCCGTCGATGTGGAGGGAGCGGATAGAAGGCGAAGCACCAGCCTCGACAGCCGGTACACTCGATCCATGACACCCCTCTACCACCTCGAAGGCGACCGCCTCCGCCGCGCCGAAACACCTGTCCAGCGCCCCCTCCGCTGGGCCGCCTGGCGCCCCGACGCCCGCGCCGCCCTCGTCGTCGGCAACGGCGGCACCGCCCTCCTCGCCGACGGCGACCGCTTCCAGCCCCTCGCCACGAACACCCGCCAAAACCTCCGCGGCGCCGCCTGGTCGCCCGATAGTTCGCGCGCGCTCCTCGCCGGCAACCGCGGCTGCGTCCTCCTCTTCGACGGCCGCCGCTTCGAGGCGCTCCCGTCCCCCACCGCCGAGAATCTCCGCCGCGTCGCCTGGTCGCCCGATGGCTCCAGCGCCCTCATCGTCGGCAACGCTGGCGTCGTCCTCCGCTTCGATGCAGCGAGCGGCGCCCTCGCGCCTGTCCCCGGCGACCGCGCCCACACCATGCGCTCCATCGCTTGGCGCCCCGACGGCGCCTACGCCCTCATCGGCGCCTACGCCAGCCGCTTCGCCGGCTACCCCCGCCCCCACGCCCTCTACCGCTGCGACGGCCGCTACACCCAGGCCCTCCTCGCCACCGACGACGAGGATGACGTCGTCGCCATCGACTGGCGCCCCGGCGCCTCTCCCCCGCAGGCCCTCGCCCTCGACGTCGCCAACGCCGAGGCTGGCGCCGGAGCGACAGCCGGAGCGACAGCCGGAGCGACAGCCGGAGCGACAGCCGGAGCGACAGCCGTCAGCAACAAGCTCTTCCTCTACGACGGCGCGGGCTTCGCGCAGCTGCGCATCGAATCACCCGCCGCGCTTCTCGGCGCTGCCTGGCGTCCCGACGGCGCCCACGCCCTGATCTGCGGCGAGCGCGGTACCCTGCTCCGTTACGACGGCGCCGGCATCGCCACCCTCCCCTCCGCCACCCGCGACAACCTCGTCGGCCCCTTCTGGCGCCCCGACGCCTCCTCCGCCCTCCTCCTTAAAGGCCCCGACGAAAAGGTCTACACCGTCTGATCGCCGTTCATCCGGCAGAGTCGCAAAGCGCCCGCGACACCCCCGTTGCCGTCCTGGAGAGAAGGAGTCGTCAGATCACCCCTTCTCCACGGGGTACTGCACTTCGGTCACGCTGTTCTGTGGCTCCCGGGTGTCGTGCTGGACATAGACCTCCCGGGACGGACCTGCGATGCGATAGCTGTTCGCTTCGATCCAGCGCAGCAGCGCTGGGTGCAATTGAGTGAACTCCGCGAAGTCTCCGTGGTGGACGGCCGAAGCGAAGGTGCCGCCGGCGAGCTCGTACACCTTCACGCGATCGCTCTCCGGCAACCCGCGGCTGATCGGCACCACGGCCTCAGCGTCCTCGTCGGTGTACGTGTCCGCCGTGGTGTGCCAGAGTGCCATGCACGGCTCCAGCTCTTTGCCGCCGTGCGCGCGAATGTGGTCGTACGTTTCTGTGAACGCTCTTCCCAGCAGGGCGGGCACCATGTCATTCGCAGGGATGCGAATGCGGCAAGCGGCGACCAGTATGGGCTGGATGGTCTTGAGCGCGACGTCGTAATCGGGCACGTTGTCCTCCAGTTCAATGTTCCGTAACCGGGCTTCGATGCGGGCCATCCGGTCCTGCTCCTCCTTCAGCCGGACCTCGGCTTCGGCCCGCTTGAACATCAACATCCCGCGCAGCTGCTCGTGCGTGATCCCTTCGTTCAGGATGCGGGCGATCTGCTCGAGCGAGAAGCCAAGGTCCTTCAGAGCGAGCAAGCGGTAGAGGCGGGGAAGCTGCTCAACCGAGTAGTAGCGGTAGCCCGTGAAGCTATCGACGTGGGCCGCTGTGATCAGCCCCAGATCATCGTAGTAGCGCAGCGTTTTCACCGGCACCTGGCTGAGCCGGGCGAAGTCCCCGATCTTGAGCATGGCGGAACTCTACGGTCTCCCGCAGCGGGAGAGTCAAGCCGTTCCGAGGGGAGGCGGCGTCCATGTAGGTTCGTGTCATGTGCCGGACCTGTGATCGGCAAGGACTTCCTCGATTGCGTGCCGAGCTTCCGCGAAGATGACGGGGTTGGTTTCCACGTAGTAAGGGATGGCCATCACGCAGGTCAGCGCCCAGCCGCGCCCTCGCGCCCACGTTGCATCATCGACCGATAGCGCGGCACGGAACGTCTCCCGGCTTTCGCCTGAGAAGAGCGACCACGCGGCCATCAACTCGCGCGCGGGATCGCCCACGCTCAGACCACCGAAGTCGATGACGGCGGTCAGGCGTCCTCCGGCGACCAGCAGGTTCGTGGGTCGCCACAGGTCTCCGTGGAGCCAGACGGGCGCGCCATCCCATGCTGGTGCCTGGAGCGCTGCGCCCCACGCGGCCGACACCGCGTCGGTGTCGATCAGTCCGTGCGACGCTGCGATCGCCCGGCGGACGTAACGGTCTCGATCCGCCAGCACCTCACCGCCGTGGCGGGGCCCGTCCGCGGTGTCGACCCGCCGCCACGCGATGATGAACCGCGCGAGATCGGCTGCCGCTTCACGCAGATCGCGGATGCGATCGACGGCCCAGGTATCGCCTTCCAACCACCGGTAGACGGCCCAGTTCCACGGGTAGCCCTCACCGGGGCTCCCCTTTGCGAGCGGTTCGGGGACGGCGAGCGGGAGGTGCGGCGCGAGCTTTGGCAGCCATTCGTACTCCGTCTCCAGGCTGCGGGCCCACCGGCCGACGCGTGGCAGCCGCACGGCCATATCGTCGCCCAGGCGGTAGATCGCGTTGACGGTGCCGGCGGATGCGACCGGCTCGATGCGTAGGTCGGCCCACCGCGGCAACTGCGCGGCGAGCAAGCGGCGCACGAGGTCGGCGTCAATGTCCACTTCGTCGGCATGCATCTTCTCAGCACACATCAGAATTCTCCTTTGTGACGTGCCTGCGGGAACTGCGTGGAGAGCAGCCGGCGAACGAGAGACACGTCCGTGTGCACCTCGTCACCATGCATTTGTTCTACGGCCATGAGTCAGTCCCTTCGCGCTACACCCGCCGCAGGACGTGCAGCAGGTACTCCTTTCGGTCGAGGGGGTTGTGGTCGGTCCGCGCGCGCGTGGGGACGGCGCCGGCGACGGGGTGGTAGCGGTCGAAGGCGCACTCCAGCACGCCTTCGCCGCGCGTAAGGGCGGGGAGCTGCTGCTGCAGCTCGTGCACGCGGGCGGCGGGGATCTCGCCCTCGAGGACGTACGACGCGCCCCGCATCTCTTGCGTCTGCGGCACTGCGCGCAGCCGCGCGAGCACGGGCGCCATGGCCCCGAAGGTGTCAGCCGGGATCTCGAGGTGGAAGCGGTGCATCGGCTCGCACACGGTTGTGCCGGCCTGCTTCAGCGCGCTCATCAGAACTAGCGGCGTGAGCTTCCGGAAGTCGGCGGCCGTGCTGCCAGGGGCGCGGTAGCCGCAGTCGATCATGGTCACCGTGCAGTCGGTGACCTGCCAGCCGAAGAGGCCCTCCTCTAGCGTCTCGCGGACGTACCGCCCCATGTGGTCGACGAAGGCGTCGACGGTCTTGTAGATGTAGATCGGCACCAGACGAACGTTGACGTCCAGCCGGAACTCGATGCCCGAGCCGATCGGCGCAGGGTCGAGGCGCAGCCCGACTGTGGCGAGGAACGGGTTCGAGGTGACGGGCGAGTTGTTTCCGGTGACGTTTGTCTTCGTCTTGGCGTAGAGGACCTCGACGGACTCGCCGGCGCCGGTGGGCCGTTCGACGCAGATCGTCGTCGTTTCGCGGAAGTCGACCTCGATGTTGAAATCGTCCGCCAGCGTCGCCTGGATCACCTCTTTCTGCACCTCGCCGTAGAGCGAGACGGATATCTCGTGCCGAGTATCGTCCAGCCGCAGGTTGATCAGTGGGTCCTGCTCGGAGAGCTGGGAGAGCGCAACGTGGAGCGCATCTTTGTCGGCGGCGCGCCGGGGAACGATCACCGATTCCAGTGTCGGCGGGGCGAAATAGTGTCGCTCCGAGTTCGTTCGCGATACGCCGAGAGCGTCGCCGATCTGGACATCGCCGAGACCCCACAGCTTGCCAATCTGCCCTGCGGCGACCGACGAACGCTGGACGGCTGAGCCGCGGTCGAACACGCTGATCGCGGTGACCTTACGCTCGTCGTCCCCGCGGAACCGCAGCCGATCTCGCGTCCGAACTGTTCCCGTGAACATGCGGACGTACGCGATCTTCTCTCCGGCAGGACCGCGTTCGATCTTGAACACGGTGCCCGAAACGGGGCCATCGACATCGCCTTCCGCCGCAGGCAGCAACTCGGTGATGCCGGCGCTCAGCGCGTCCACGCCCGCACCCGTGATCGCCGAGCCGAAGAACACCGGGTGTGCCAGCGCCCGCCCCGTCTGCTCCGTGAGTTCGTCGCGGAGTCGCTGGTACGAAACGGCCGTCTCGTCGTGGACGTACGCGGCGAGCAGCGTATCGTCGTGTTCGGCGAGCAGATCGGCCAGCCTGGCCGCGAAGGGAGCGTCAGCGGCGCCGTAGGGCGTGAAGCCCGGGCAGCGCGTGCCGAGGTCACGCGCCGACCCCATGGCGATGACGGCCGGCGTCAGTTTCCCGGCGATGTCCTGCAGCACGCGTTCATCTTGCGCGCCGCCGCGGTCGATCTTGTTCACGAAGATGAGGGTGGGAATCCGCAGCCGCTGAAGCGTCCGCATCAACAGGCGGGTCTGCGACTGCACGCCCTCGACCGCGGAGATCACCAGCACGGCGCCGTCGAGCACGCTCAACACCCGTTCCACCTCGGCGATGAAGTCCGGGTGGCCGGGCGTGTCGATCAGGTTGACCGTGACGTCGTCGATGACGAACGACACGACGGCCGACTTGATCGTAATGCCGCGCTGTCGCTCCAGCGCCAGGGTATCGGTCTGAGTGCTGCCGTCATCGACGCTGCCGATCTCGTCGATGACACCGGCGGCGTAGAGCAGCCGCTCGGTGAGGGTTGTCTTACCGGCGTCTACATGCGCCAGGATCCCAAGGTTTAACGTTTGCATCAAGCGTCATGTCCCCTGCATAGGTGGCCATTCCTCTCTGGATGGACATGGACGCTCTGCGCATTTCGCTTCTCCTTGGTTGATCGTCTTGCTGTCGGGAGTGTAGTGAATGGCCACCGCGGAGGGCAACGAAGATGCTCCGCGACTCAGCCGCCGAGCTGGCGCCTCACCCGGCGGCGCCGCCGCACCAGCGCACTTCTAACGACAGACGACTACGAACTGGCCCCCAACCTCTAACGACCAACGGCAAACGACTAACCGCGGAACGCCGAAGCCAACCCCCGCGCCGCCCCCTCCGGATCATCCGCCCCGCACACCGCCCGGATCACCGCCGCCGCATCCGCCCCCGCCTCCACCACCCTCCCGATGTTCGATGCGTCAATCCCCCCGATCGCCACCACAGGCACCGACACCGCCGCCCGCACCTCCCGCACCCGCTCGATGCTTGCCGGCCGCGTCCCGCCCTTCGACGCCGTCGCGAAGATCGCCCCTACCGCCACGTAGTCCGCCCCCGCCGCTTCCGCCGCCCGCGCCTCCTCCGCGTTGTTCGTCGACACGCCGATCATCATCCCCTCCCCGACGATCGGCCGCACCGACGCGATCGGCAGGTCGTGCTGTCCCAGATGCACCCCATCCGCCCCCGCCGCCAGCGCCAGGTCCGCGTGGTCGTTCACGATGAACACCGCGCCGCCCGCCCGGCACAGCGCCGCCACCGCGCGCGCGTCCGCCAGCTGGTCGCCCTTGTCGCGCAGCTTGTCCCGCCACTGCACCATCGACGCCCCGCCCGCCAGCGCCAGCCGCGCCACCTCCACCGCCCCGCGCGCCCCGCACGCCGCCGGGTCGATGATCACGTACAGCCCGCGAATCCCGCTCGACGTCCTCATCTCTCTCATCAGTCAGAGCCATAATGTCGTGGCGCCATCAGGACAGCTGAAACCGGCCGGCGGCTCATCATCCCTGCCGCAGCCCCGCCGCCGCCGCTTCGTCGATCAGCCAGGTGACGTCAGCATGCCCCCGGAGCCACGAGGCCGGCGTCTCCGCCGACGGCTCCTCCTCGACCGCCCGCCGCACCGCTCCCGCCTTCTGCCCGCCCGTCGCCAGCACCAGCAGTGCCCGCGCCTCCAGGATCTCCGCCACACCGAGCGTCATCCCCCGCCGCGGCACCCGCTCGATCCCTCCGAACGCCGCCGCATGCGCCGTCCTCGTCGTCTCCGTCAGCTCCACCACCCGCGCCCGCGCGTCTCGCTCGGCGCCCGGCTCATTGAACGCGATGTGCCCGTTCACCCCCACGCCCAGCACGCACAGGTCGAGCCCCCCGCCCTCCCGGACCCCCTCCGCATACGCGCGAATGTGCGCCTCCGGGTCGGCCGCGGACGCATCGGGGGCGTGCAACCCGCCGAGCGGCAGACGCAGGTGTTGGCGGTAGTACGCCGCGTTCGTCCCCGGCCCCTCCCCCTCGCCGCACACAAACTCGTCGATCGCATAGCCCGTCGCCCGCGAGAAGTCAGCCCCACCGTCCGCCGCGAGACGCGCCAGCTCCGCATACGCCCCGATCGGCGTCGCCCCCGTCGGCAGTCCCAGCCGGACCGCCGGCTTCCCCCGCACCACCCCCGCGATGATGCCCGCGGCGCGGCTGGCCACCTCCCCCGCGTCGCGCACGGTCACCACTCGCATCTCGCCATGCTAACAGGCATCGCGTTGACCCAGACCCCGCCGCGCCCGATCATGCGATGCCCGGGACACGGGCACGAGGTGCAACGATGACGAAGCGATTGGGACTGCAGATCGGCTTCGGCGGCGGCCCCGCGGAACGCGAAGAGCTGGTGAAGCGCGTCCAGGTCGCCGAAGACCTCGGCGTCGAGTCCGTTTGGGTGCCCGAGGCCTGGGGCCGCGACGCCTTCAGCATCCTCACCCAGCTCGCCCTCGCCACGAGGAAGGTCCAGCTTGGCACCGCCATCGTCAACGTCTTCAGCCGCACCCCGGCCGTCCTCGCCATGACCTTCGGCACCCTCGACGAGCTGTCCGGCGGCCGCGCCGTCATCGGCCTCGGCAGCTCCGGCGCCAACGTCGTCGAGCACTGGCACGGCGTCCCCTTCCGGAAGCCCGCCACTCGCCTGCGCGAATACGTGCGCATCATCGACATGATCATGCGTCGAGAGAAGCTCATGCACGAAGGCACGATCTTCAGCCTGCAGCGCGGCTTCGCCATGCAGTTCCCCACCGTCCGCCCCCACATTCCCACGTTTATCGCCTCCATCACGCCGAAGAGCATCGTGCAGACCGGCGAGATCGCCGACGGCTGGATGCCCCTCTACTGGCCGAAGGATCGCCTGGACGAGGGCATCGACCTGCTCATGGAGGGCGCGCAGAAGGCCGGCAAGTCCCGCCCCGACATCACCGTCGCCCCCTCCCTCGTCCTCCAGCTCACCGATGGCGCCGACGAAGCCCAGGTCCGCCGCCAGGCCCGCGCCCCCATCGCCTTCTACGCCGGCCGTATGGGCTCCTACTACCACGAGATGCTCTCCCGCAACGGCTTCGAGCAGGAGGTCCGCGACATCCGCGCCGCCTGGGACCGCCGCGATGCCCCGGCCGCCGCCGCCGCAGTCTCCGACCGCATGCTCGACCAGACCGCCATCGTCGGCCCCCTCGAACGCTGCCGCCAGGAACTGGACGAGCGACGCTCCCTCGGCATGGACCTCCCCCTCATCCCCATGCCCGCCGGTGACGCATCCGCGATGGGCCGCACCCTGGAACGGCTGCTCGCATAGCCCCTTCCAATTCGCGCTCAATCTTCCCCCGGTTCCCCCGCCCACCCGATGGTGCCCGCTCCTGCTGTCCAGATTCGAGCCCCACACGCCGATAGATAGAACAGGGGAGTAAGGGGTCAGGATCCCTGCACGTGCCTGTAACGCCGGGAGCCTTCCGGCAGTTTGGATTCAGGAGCCATTGCGCGGCCACCGCTGCGCGTCGGCGCCAGAGGTTATCCGATGACGATTCCACGCCTGCGACGCCGTCCCCCGCCCGGGGCGCGCGGTGAACGCGGTCAGGCCTTGGTCGAGTTGGGCTTCCTCCTGCCCTTCTTCCTCGTCGCCATCCTCGGCGTGGTCGAGGTCGCCAACGCCATGAACGCCTACGTCACCGTCATCGCCTCCGCCCGCGACGGCGCCCGCATGGGCTCGAAGGGACTCGCCACCGACGACGAGATCAAGAACCTCATCGTCACCGAGACCGAGCGCCTCCGCGATCCCGTCGACCCCGCCACCGACATCACCGTCACCCACCCCACCGTCGATGGCGTGAACGCTGTACGCGTGGAGGTCTGCAACAACTACACGCTCCTGCTCAACGTCCCGCTCATCTTGCCCGACAACTTCCGGATTTGCAGCACAACGTCGATGCGCGCATTCCCGCCGACGACGTACTGACGTGAGGTGTATGACATGCGCAACGTGAACTCCGGCGAACGCGGACAGTACCTGCCCATCATGGCGCTGTTCCTGGTCATCGTCATCGGCCTCGCCGGCCTGGCCCTCGATGCCGGTCGCCTGTACGTCGCCCGCGCCGAACTCACCCGCGCCCTCGACTCCGCCGCACTCGCCGGCGTCATCGAGCTGCCGGACACCGCGGCGGCCGAGTCGCGCGCACTGGCCTACATGCAGGACAATGAGCCCGGCGCCGCCGTCTCCTTCCCCGGTTCATCCTCGGACAACCAGTTCCGCGTCAACGGCTCCCGCACCGTGACCTTCGTCTTCATGCGCCTCCTCGGCTTCGGCCCTATGGACGTCAACGCCACCGCCGCCGCCGGCTTCGGCATCATCCCCTCCGATACCGTCCTGCTCGTCGACGCCACCGGGAGCATGGGAGCCAGCCCCTGCAACAGCAACGACAACAACGCTGGCTGCCCGATCTGGGAGGCCAAGCAGGGCGCAAAGGGCTTCGCCGAGTTCTTCCTCGATAGCGGCGCGCCCTTGACCAAAGTGGGCTACACCCCCTACCGCGGGTGCCACAACCCGCCCCGCACCAACAGCGGATGCGTGGGAAACTCCATGCTCATCGACCTCACCGGGACCCTCTCGTCGATCGAGACGGCAATCGACAACACCACCGCCGTCGGTGGTACCGGCACCAACACCTGCCTCGGCCTCTACAAGGCCCGGGAAATGTTCCTGGGCCCCAACGCCCAGACCGCCGCCAACACCCTCAAGTCCGTCGTCCTCCTCGCCGATGGCGACAACACCTACAACGTCGCCGCATACTCTGCCGCCCAGGGTGCGCCTCCCACCGACTGCCGCCCCGCCAGCAACTACACCTCCAGCGATGGAGACGTCAGCACCAGCTGCCTGAGCGCGCAGAGCCGCGAGCGTTCACTCGATAGCAAGACCGTCGACCTCGCGAACTCCCTCAAGTCCATGGACATCGAGATCTACATCATCGCCTTCGGTGTTTGCGGGACCGTCAACAACAGCACCCCCACCACCACCTACTGCAACGGTGTCGGCAACTCCGATCACGACAACACCGCCGACCAGCGCCTGCTCAAGTGCATCGCGACATCGACCGCCAACACCAACGACCACTTCTACAACGTTCCCACCGCAGGGGACTTGCCCGCCGTGTTCGACGACATTGCCCACGCCATCGCCTTCCGGCTGATCGAGTAGGAGAGAGAGGACAGGTTGGACGCACGGCCGACAAGGCACCGGCGCTCCCGGCGGGAACGGGGACAGACCCTCGCGGAATTCGCGATGATCCTGCCCCTCTTCGTCATCCTCTTCTTCGGCTTCATCGATGTCGCCCGACTCTTCCAGTCGTGGGTCACCATCCAGCACGCCGCCCGCGAGGCCGCCCGCTACGGCGTCACCGGCCGCACCGACTGCGCGCTCGCCTCCCCTACCCGCGTTGACTGCATCGAGAAGGTCGCGAGAGATCATACCGGCGGCCTCACCGACCCCACCGGGGACATCACCGTCGGGACGCGCAACTGGCAGTATCCGGCCTACGCCGACCCCCCGACCGAGGACAGCCCCGGCGATCAGTGCGACGCCCTGGAAGTGTGGATCGGGTACGACTTCACCCCCTCCACCCCCCTCGTCGACAGGATCTTCGGCGCCGTTCACATCGAGGCCCGTGAGCGCCTCGTCAACGAGCCCTTCGGCCCCTGCTCGTAGCCGGGCTTCCGCGCGCCCGGGCGCCGCTCAGATCTCATCCGCTCCGCCGATAGTGAGCGTAGAGGCCGCATGAGGGCGTGCGCTGCACAGCCGTCCTCCGCGAGGGCCGCGATCGCGCTTGCTTCCCCTGGAGGAGGCGCCGGGTCGCAGGCTCCTCAGGGCCGCAGAATCGGGGGACTCCCATGAGGGGGGCAGGGGCCGGACCATTCGGGAGGCATCGCCGCCGAGGGCTCCGCGAACGGGGCCAGAGCCTGGTCGAGCTGGGCGTCATGCTGCCCATCCTCCTCATCGCCCTTGTCGGCGTCGTCGAGCTCACCAACCTCTTCAACCACTACATCTCCGTCGTCAACGCCGGCCGCGACGGCGCCCGCATCGGCTCCAAGGGGTCCGCCACCGACGACGAGATCCGCAGCCTCGTCGAAAACGACCTCGACCGCCTGCCCAACGGCATCGACCCCGACGCCGACGTCTCCATCGACCGCACGCCCGTCCCCGGCGACCGCGCCATCCTGGTCGAGGCCTGCTACGACCATACGACCCTCATCCAGATCCCGCTGATCCTCGACGACACCTTCCGCGTCTGCTCGAGCACCACCATGCGCATGCTCGACCAGCCCACGCCGACCCCGCCCGAGGAATGATGAGCACCGAGGCAGAGATGATGAAGGCTCGATCCCCACGAACACCGCTCCCGCGAGGCGAAAACGGACAGATCGTCCCCATCCTTGGCCTCTTCATGGTCGCCATGCTCGCCATCATCGGCCTCGCCATCGACCTCGGTCGCATCTACATCGAGAAAGCCGAGCTGAGCCGCGCGCTCGACGCCGCGGCCCTCGCCGGCACCCTCGAACTCCCCGACACGGCGCTCGCCGAGACCAAGGCGCAAGAGTATCTGGGTGAGAACATGCCCGAGGCCATCTTCCTCCCGCCCATCATCGACGTCCCCAACCAGAAGGTGACCATCCGCGCCAGCAGCGAGGTCGACATGCTGTTCCTGCGCATGGTCGGCATCTTCTCCGTCGACGTCGCTGCCGAGGCCCAGGCCGGCGCCAGCAACTTCGACACCGCCCTCCCGCTCGACGTCGTCATCCTGCTCGACGACACCGGCACCATGGGCAGCGGCTGTTCCACCACCCAGCGCACCACCCCCGGGGCTGACCAGACCGGCTGCCCCATCGGCCTCACCCGCAACGCCGCCAAAGCCTTCCTGAATGTGCTTGCCCAGGGTGGCACGCTCCCCGCATCGACCAACGTGGGCTTCCTCTCGTTCCGCGGCTGTTACGCGGACACCAACATCAACCCGAAGAACGAGCCCGCACCCCCCTCATGGAACACCCTGCGTGGCTGCGTGAAGTACAGCGATACCATCGCGCTCTCGAACAGCATCTCCGCCATCTCCGCCAAGATCGACACCATGCAGGCCGCCGGCGGCTACCCCGGCACGAATCTCTGTCTCGGCCTCGCCCGCACCTACAAGACCATCACCGGCACCGGCTCCCGCCCCGATGCCCGCAAGGTCATGGTCATCCTTACCGACGGTGAGAACCGCTACTCGGACGATTCCTTCCACAACAACAGCGTCTCCACCGCCACCGGCAACCGCCAGGTCGGCAACCCCGTGCCCAACACCTACCCCACCACCAACGCCGTCCCTCAGACCAACGGCTCACCGCCGGCCGACTCCACAGTCAACTCCTGCTACCCCGAACCGTCGAACCAGAACTCCAGCAACTACGGCTCCGACTACGACGGTCGCATCAACAACCTCGACCTTCGGACCCTGGCCCAGACCGACGCCATGAAGGACGAAAACATCGAGATCTTCGTCGTCGGCTACGGCGTCAACGGCAGCGCCGACCCCGGCACCACCTGCGACACTGCCATGCGCGCCCGCGTCGGCACCTACAGCGCCCGCCAGACCACCGGCAGCAGCGACAATCAGGGCGACCGTGAGTTGGCGAAGTGCACGGCTTCCTCGAAGTCCGGCAGCAACGACCACTACTACGAGACCAACATCAGCGGCCTCGACGACATCTTCGTTGCCATCGCCGAGACCATCTCCTATAGGTTGCTGAAGTGAGACCGCGATGCCATCGCCGAAACAATCTCCTACCGGTTGCTGAAGTGAGGCGGCGATGAAGACGTCAGCCGCATCCATGCGCAGGCGCGCCCGCTCCAGCCGCGGTCAGACCCTCGCCGAGTTCGCGATGATCCTGCCCGTGTTCACGCTGCTCATCTTCGGCGTCATCGACTTCGCCCGGATGATCCAGACCTACGTCACCATCCAGCACAGCGCCCGCGAGGGTGCCCGCTACGCCGTCACCGGGCGCAGCGACTGTGGCGCCGCCAGCCCCTCGCGCCTGGCCTGCATCGAGTACATCGTCGAACGGGAATCGTCGAACTTGCACAACTTCGACAGCCTCGACGTCAACATCCGCAGCTGGGCCTACCAGGAGGGGGGCTACGCCGCCACCCCGACCGACGACAGCGCCGGCATCCAATGCGATAACGTCGAGGTGGCCGTCACCTACGACTACGAGCCCATGACACCGGGCATCATGAAGCTCTTCGGCACCATCCCCCTTGCCGTCTCGGAGCGGCTCCTGAACGAGCCCTTCGGCGCCTGCGGGACAGTCAGCGGCTAACCTTCCCCGCCTCCTCTGCCCCCCTCCCCGCGTGCCTGCGCGCAGGTTCGCCCTGCCGAGAGGCATGAGGGCTGTCTCACCATTCGAGCGGAGCAACGCCAGAGCGATGCGGAGCGCGATTTGTGCCTCAACCAGCTGGAGGGGCGTCTAGCAGCAGAGTGCTGAAAAAGGGGGTACAGGGGGCAAGGCCCCTTGTCGGGGGCTCCGGGGGGCGTCCCCCCGGATTCACAACTATCCCACTGGGCGGGCGGGTGGGAAGTCAACTGTTAGGGTTCTTCAGCACCCCTGCTGCTAGGCTTCCACACCACCTCCGCCCCTCCTCCTCCAGGTACCCTTCCGCAGGTTCGCCGTGCCTGTCCGCTGGATTCGATGTTGTCTTGACACGAGCGGGGGCCGATGCTAGGCTCCCGATTGAAACGGGCTTCACAAACGCGCGCGTCTCGACACCACACACGCCCGCGTCCCGGCCCGCTCTGGAGCCCCATGCAAGTCGCCGCGCTGCTGTTCCAGGGGTTCGTCGGGAAGGACTACGAGGAGCTTCTCCTCGTGCTCGTCACAATGATCCTGTCGATGGCCATCATGGTCGCCTTCGGCGCCTGGTGGTCCCGCTAGCGGGAGTGGTCGGATGGCCGTCAGCGAGCAGCCCAGAGGCCCCGGGTTCGGGGACTGGCTCTACGACAGGCTCTTCCACAACTACATCTGGCGCTCGGTGTTCCGGTCCGGCTACCCCAACACCCCCCGCAACCAGATGCTCGCCATCGCCACCAACGTCTTCCTCCACCTCCACCCCACCCGCATCCACAAGACCCACGTCAAGATCACTCACACCTACTGCCTGGGCGGCCTGAGCTTCTTCATGTTCCTCGGCCTCACCGTCACCGGTGTCATGCTCATGTTCTACTACGTCCCCTCCGTCGACCGCGCCTACACCGACATCGCCTCCCTCGAGACGAACGTCCGGTTCGGCATGCTCATTCGCAACCTCCACCGCTGGATGGCGCACGGCATGGTGCTCACCGTCCTCCTCCACATGATGCGCGTGTTCTACACCGGCGCCTACAAGCCGCCGCGGGAGTTCAACTGGGTGGTGGGCGTTATCCTGCTCATCCTCACCCTCCTCCTCTCCTTCACGGGCTACCTGCTCCCTTGGGATCAGCTGGCCCTCTGGGCCATCACCGTCGGTACGACCATCGCCGGATCCGCGCCCGTGCTCGGCGGAGAGTCCCGCTTCGTCCTCATCGGTAGCTTCGAAGTGGGCCCCAACGCCCTCATCCGCTTCTACACACTCCACGTCATCGCGTTCCCCCTGCTGGCCGCGATCTTCATGTCCGTGCACTTCTGGCGCATCCGCCGCGACGGCGGCCTGGCCCGCCCGCTGTAGACCGGAGGAGACGAGCCTGTGGCCGTAGCCGCACCAGCCGCCGGAGCACGCGAAACCGTCCGCCAGAAGCGCGAGCGCGACCAGGAGCTGCTCGTCTGGCCGGACCTCGTCTTCGTCGAGTTCATCTGCTCCGTTCTCTTCACCATCACCTTCGTCGCGCTCTCGACCTACATGAACGCGCCGTTGCTCAACCGCGCCAACGCCAGCATCACCCCCAACCCCTCGAAGGCCCCCTGGTACTTCATGAACCTGCAGGAACTCCTCCTGCACATGGATCCCGGCCTCGCCGGCGTCATCGTCCCCACGATCTTGCTCGTCGGCCTCATGGCCGTCCCCTACATCGACCGCAAGACCGACGGGCAGGGTGGCTGGTTCGCCACTCCGAACGCCGTGCGCATCACCGCCTTCAGCTTCGTCTACTCCTCCCTCTGGATCGTCTGGCTCATCCTCTGGGATAACGGCAGCCACGTCCGCGTGTACGAGCGCCTCCCGATGCTCTACGGCAGCGACCGGCGCCTCCAGTGGCCCGGCGAGAAGACCATCCCCGGCGAAGTCCCAGCTCACGGCGCCCTCCAGGCGCTCTGGGACTTCATCTTCCTCCCCAACCGCGTCGCCATCCGGGAGACGTGGCAGTGGAGCCTGCCCGTGCCTTTCCAGCCCGGCAACGGTCCCCACGACGGCCGCCTCAACTGGCCCGAAGACTTCCGCAACGTCCCGCTGCCCTTCAACGGCACCTGGATCTGGCACTGGGACGACCCCGGCTGGATGCCCGGCTGGCTCCGCCGCGTCTACCCCTACAACACCCAGCTCGACATCCCCGAGATCACTGTGCAGTTCGTGCTCCCCATCGTCGCCATGGTCGGCCTGCCCGCCCTCATGGTCCTCATCCTCGTGAAACTCGGTTGGGCGCACACCACCCGCGACGCCATGATCTCCCTCTTCACCGGCTTCATTCTGGTCTACGTCGCCCTCACCGTCGTCGGCGTCGCCTTCCGCGGCAAAGACCAGGACCTCGTGCCCTTCTGGAAGGTCCCGAACCTCGAGAAGGACCCTTCCATCTACCGGCAGTTGCCGGTACCCCCATCGTATGGACTCGTAGATATGGCGGCTGGACTCCATGCCTGACGAAACCCCGAACACCGAAGAACAGTCGGCCGGCGCCCCGGCCGAAGCGCAGCCCGCGCCCGCCGAAGCGAAGGCCGTCGAGCGTCCCGCCCGCACACCGGCCGTCCGTGCCGGAGGCCCCGTCGCCGCCGGCGCCGGCGGGCACGCCGTCGTCGTCGCCCGTCCCGCCCCCGTCGGCCCCGCACTCCCGCCCATCTCCCGGCGCAAGCTCATGCTCGTGGCATTTTGGACGGGCATGACCGGCCTGCTCGCCAGCATCGTCGCCACCACACTCAACAACCTGTGGCCGCGTGGCGAACAGAAGCTCAGCGGGCGCTTCGTGATCGGCAGCATGTCAGGCGGCGCCGTCACCATCGAAGGCCAGGAACTCGCCCCCGGCGAAAAACGCGACCTCGTGGTGCTCATCCCCAACGAGCGCTCCCCCCTCGACAACATCGAAGCGAAGATCTACATGGTCCGCTTCGACGAGGAGCAGGCCGCCCGGAACCCCGGTGCCCAGGCCGGCGCCGTCCTTGCCCTCTGGCGTAAATGTCCCCACCTCGGCTGCACCGTGCCCTTCAACGCCGGCTATCCCTTCAAGGATCCCCTCATCAACGCCACCTACCAGGGCTGGTTCAAGTGCCCCTGCCATGGCTCCACCTACAGCGACTCCGGTCGCCGCGTCTTCGGCCCCGCCCCCCGCTCCATGGACGCCTTCGCCCTCACCCTCGATGACGAAGGTAACCTCGAGGTTGATCTCGACACCGTCTACACCAGCATCACCGGAAACGCCGAAAAGGCGTTACTGCCGCCCGCATGAACACCAGCAAGCAGATCAACATCATCGTCCTCCTCGTCTTCGCCTCCGTACTGGCGACGGGCGCCTACACGCTCTGGGACCCCGGCCGGGCCTCCGACGCGGAGGAAACCCAGCTCGAAAACACCCTCGAGCGCGCCGCCTACCTGTTCTCACAGAACTGCCGCGTCTGCCATGGCGACGCCGCCGAGGGTGGCGCCCTGGGCGTCCGCCTCGGCGCCGCCCCCGCCCTCAACGACCGCCGCGACCTGCGGGGCATAGACGAAGAAGGCAACGTCGACCAGGTGTTGTTCGCCAACACGTACAAGTTCGTCTACAACACCATCACGTGCGGCCGCGTCGGCCGCGCCATGCCGGCATGGGCGCAGGCCCAGGGCGGTACCCTCAACACCGAGCAGATCAAGCAGCTCACCGTCCTCATCACCCAGGGCACCGCCTGGGAGGATGCGAGGGAGTTCGGCATCCGCGGCGTCCCCGACCACGGCCACCCCGGCGACGACCAGTACAAGCTCTTCCTCGCCGAGCCCCTGAGCGCCGGCGGCACCAGCGTCGTGCTCGGTACGCACCGGACACTCCAGGAGGAGGAGACCGTCCTCTCGCCCCTCTCCGAAGGCAGCCGCCTCTCGATCGTCGAGGGTGAGGGCGAAGACCAGACCACCGAAGTCCTCCTCATCACCGCCGTCGACGAGGCCACGAGCACCGTCACCGTCGAGCGCGGCGTAGGCGCCAGCGACCCCGCCTCCCACGCTCAGGACGCCGAGGTGCTGGTGCCACCCGTCCCGCCGGACGAGCCGGCGATCAACGAATACGCCTGCGGCCAGAGCGCGTCAGCCCAGCCCACCGCCGGGCCCGCCGGCACACCCACCCCCGCCCCCACCCCGCCGGCCGACGCCCAGCAGCTTGACCTCGTCGGCTTCAACCTCGCCTTCGAGCAGGAAGAACTCACCGCCGACGCCGCCAGCGCCATCACCATCACCTTCGACAACCAGGACGAGGGCGTCGAGCACAACGTCGTCTTCTTCGACGGTCCCGACGATGAAGCGGAGCGCATCGCCGAAACTGCTGTCGAGGTCGGCCCCATCGTCCAGACCCTCACCTTCGGCCCGCTCGAGCCCGGCGGCTACTACTACCACTGCGACATCCACCCCACGACCATGACCGGAGAGCTGACCGTCCAGTAGCCCTTGTCGCGGACGCTTGACCGTGTGTAGCGCCCGTATCTAGACTCTTGCCGCGGGTCGCCTCAGGCGACCTGCATCGTCTGAGCGCGAGACCCGGAGGGAAGGCATGCCAGCACAGGTCGGCAAACGATACGTCGCGGCCAGTGGCGCCGAGCTGATCGTCACCAAGGGCGGCGACGGATCGCTCATGGACGGCGGCACCCCCCTCAACCTCAAGGAAGAAGGCCCGCCCCCCGCCGGCGCTGGGACCGGCGAGGTCGCCCTCGGCAAGCGCTACGCGGCCCCCGACGGCTCCGTCGAGGTCCTCTGCATCAAGCCCGGCGCCGTAGACCTCAAGTACGACGGCGCCCCCATGGAACTCATGCAGCCCAAAGTCCTCCCCTCCGCCGACTGAATGCCCAGGGCCAACTCGACCCCCCGGCCGCTTCTTGCACAGCCGCCGTGCGCCTTGGCTGAGTTGACAGCCCGTTACACCCGCCGATATACTCCCCCGCAATACAGGCGCAGATGCGCACCAGTAGATTCAGCTACGGCCCCAAGCGAGCCGGTGATGGTGCAAGACCGGCGGCACGAGCGGATCGAACTCGGCGCGGAGCCGCTGGGGTGAATCTAGGATAACCCCGGCCGGGTAGCGACCGTTACAACGCCCCGAGAGGTCCGCCTTGGCGGACAAGAAGGGTGGCACCGCGGGCCCCACGACCCGTCCCTTTGCCGGGACGGGTCTTTTGTTTGGGAGCGCGAATGCCACACATTCACCCTCCCCTTCAGGGGAGGGTGGCCGAGACTCTCCGCAGGAGAGCCGAAGGCCGGGAGGGGTTCTCCCAGCCACCGAGTGGACATAATGAGAGACATGCGACACCGCTTCGCTCCCCCTCAGGTGATACCGGTCACGGCCGTCCGCCGCGCGCGGATCCGCTGTGACCGCGTCGTAGTGCGCCCCCTGCTTCGGGCGGCCGGCGCGCGACTCGCGCTGCCCGGCCTCCCGCGCTAACCCTCCGGTCCCGAGGGTTCAGCACCACCAACGAAGCAAGAAGGCCCCCGCGCGAAGGGGGTAGCATCAGGGGAGTAACGACATGACGAAGATGAAGGGCGCAGAGATCATCCTCGAATGCCTCCGCCGGGAGGGCACCGAGGTGATCTTCGGCTACCCCGGCGGGGCCAACCTGCCGATGTACGACGCGCTCCACAAGTACCCGGACATCAGGCACATCCTCGTCCGCCACGAGCAGTGCGCCGCCCACGCCGCCGATGCCTACGCCCGCATCACCGGCAAGGCCGGCGTCGTCTGGGCCACCTCCGGCCCCGGCGCCACCAACCTCGTCACCGGCATCGCCAACGCCTGGATGGACTCCGTCCCGCTCGTCTGCATCACCGGCGCCGTCGTCTCGTGGCTCATCGGCCGCGACGGCTTCCAGGAAGCCGACATCACCGGCATCACCATCCCCATCGTCAAGCACAACACCCTCGTCCTCGACGTCGAGGACATCGCCCCCGCCATCGCCGAGGCGTTCCACATCGCCACCACCGGCCGCCCCGGCCCTGTCCTCGTCGACATCCCCCGCGATGTGCAGCAGCAGCTCGCGGAGTTCCAATACCCCGAGAAAGTCGAGCTGGCCGGCTACCAGCCCACCACCGTCGGCCACCCCCAGCAGGTGAAGAAGGCCGCGCAGCTCATCGCCGAGTCGGAGCGCCCGCTGATCCTCGCCGGACACGGCGTCGTCATCGCCCGCGCCGCCGAGGAGCTGCAGGAGCTGGCCGAGCGCGCCCAGATCCCCGTCATCACCACGCTGCTCGGCCTCGGCGGCTTCCCCGGGTCGCACGAGCTGTTCATGGGCATGCCCGGCATGCACGGCATGTACTGGAACAACATGGCCATACAGGAGGCCGACCTGCTGATCGGCATCGGCATGCGCTTCGATGACCGCGTTACCGGCGCCCTGAAGGACTTCGCCCCCAAAGCGAAGATCATCCACATCGACATCGACCCCGCCGAGATCAGCAAGAACGTCAAGACGCACGTCCCCATCGTCGGCGACGTGAAGAAGGTGCTGCAGCAGCTCATCCCCCAGGTCCAGCCCCTCCGCCACGACGCCTGGCGCCGCTGGATCGATGACATGCGCCGCGACCACCCCTCGATCGTTATCCCCGACACCGAGCGGCTGCTGCCTCAGTACGTCATCAAGAAGATCTACGACCTGTCCGGCCCGAAGGCCTACTACGTCACCGGCGTCGGTCAGCACCAGATGTGGGCCGCCCAGTTCTTCTGGGGCGACAACCCCTACTCCTTCGTCACCTCCGGCGGCCTCGGCACGATGGGCTTCGAGGTGCCCGCCGCCATCGGCGCGCAGGTCGCTCGCCCCCACGACACCGTCTGGTCGTTCTGCGGCGATGGCGGCTTCCAGATGACCATGCAGGAACTCGCCCTCTGCACTGAATACGAGCTGCCGGTCAAGTTCGCCATCATCAACAACCACTATCTGGGCATGGTCCGCCAGTGGCAGGATCTGTTCTACGCCGGCAACAAGCAGTCCGTGCGCATGTTCCAGCCCGACTTCGTGAAGCTCGCCGAGTCCATGGGCGTCACCGGCCTGCGCGTCTCCGACAAGGCCATGGTGCAGTCCTCCATCGAGGCCGCCCTCCAGCATCCGGGCGCTGTGCTCATCGACTTCCAGGTCGAGGACGTCGAGGACTGCTACCCCATGATGCCCCCCGGCGTCGGCCTCTCCGAGACCGTCGACCAGCCGAAGTTCGAGCGCCAGCCGGAACGGGAGGCGGTGCGATGAGCAGCAGGCTCCACACCATCGTCGCCCTCGTCGAGAACCGCCCCGGCGTCCTCAACAAGATCGCCAGCAAGTGGCGCCAGCGCGGCTTCAACATAGAAAGCCTCACCGTCGGCCACAGCGAGGTGCCGGGGCTTTCCCGTATGACCTTCACCGTCGACGGCGCCGCACACGACATCGAGCAGGTCACGAAGCAGCTCTACAAGGTCATCGAGGTCGTGAAGATCAGCGACGTCACCGACCAGGAGGTCGTCGCCCGCGAGCTGGCGCTCATCAAGATCTCCTCCACGAAGGACAACCGCAGTGCCATCATCGAGATCGTGGACCTCTTCCGCGCGAAGATCGTAGATGTCGCCGCCGATGCGCTCAGCATCGAGGCCACCGGCACGGAGGACAAGATCGACGCCATCGTGCGGCTGCTCACGCCCTACGGCCTGAAGGAGCTCGTCCGCACCGGCCGCATCGCCATGGTGCGCGGCGCGAAGACCACCGTGTCCGCACCCTCTGTGAACGGGGCGGAGGCGCGGCATCGCTCGGCCGGCGAGGGCAAGCCGCAGGTCGGCAGCCTGATCTAGCGTGAAGCAGCCCCGCGACGTTCGCGGGCGAGTACGGAGAAAGTTCGACAGATGGCGCAGATGTACTACGACCGGGACGCCGATCTCGCGGTGCTGAGGGGGAAGACCATCGCCGTCATCGGCTTCGGCAGCCAGGGACACGCCCACGCCCTGAACCTCAAGGACAGCGGCTGCGACGTCGTCGTAGGCCTCTACCCCGGGTCGAAGTCCTGGCGCGCCGCCGAGGAGGCCGGCCTGCGCGTCGGCTCCGTCGGCGAGGCCGCCGAGCAGGCGGACATCGTCATGATCCTCACCCCCGACCAGGTCGCGCGCGAGGTCTACTACGGCCACGTCGCCCAGAACCTCAAGCCCGGCAACATGGTCATGTGGGCCCACGGGTTCAACGTCCACTACGGCCAGGTCCAGACGCCGGACGACGTCGACGTCACCATGGTCGCCCCGAAGGGGCCCGGCCACCTCGTCCGCCGCGTCTACACCGAGGGCGGCGGCGTGCCCGCCCTCTTCGCCGTACACCAGAACGCCTCCGAGCAGGCGCGTCAGATCGCCCTCGCCTACGCCAAGGGCATCGGCGCCACCCGCGGCGGCGTGCTTGAGACCACCTTCAAGGAAGAGACCGAGACCGACCTCTTCGGCGAGCAGTCGGTCCTCTGCGGCGGCACCACCGCGCTCGTAAAGAACGCCTTCGAGACGCTCGTCGAGGCCGGCTACCAGCCGGAGCTGGCGTACTTCGAGTGCATGCACGAACTGAAGCTCATCGTCGACCTCATGTACGAGGGCGGCATGGAGTACATGCGCTACTCCATCAGCGACACGGCTGAGTACGGCGACTACACCCGCGGCCCCGTCGTCGTCGATGCGCACGTGAAGGAGAACATGCGCCGCGTGCTGGCGCAGATCCAGGATGGCACCTTCGCCCGCGAGTGGATCCTCGAGAATCAGGCCGGCCGCCCGAGCTTCAACGCCCTGCGCCGGATCAACGCCGAGCACCCCATCGAGCAGGTGGGCGCGGAGCTCCGAGGGATGATGACCTGGCTCAAGAAGAGCCGGCAGGACGGGGTCAAGCCGTGAACATGCCCGGCCGCACACGCCTCGTCGGCGCACTCACACTTCGCCGGCCCTCGATCCGCTCCGGCGGGTCGGAGGGCCGCACGGCGGATCGCATGTGAGACGCTCCCCGCCCGCGGCGGGGATGGAGGACAGCAATGGATAAGGTACTCATCTTCGACACCACCCTGCGCGACGGCGAGCAGTCCGCCGGCGTCGCCTTCACCCCCCAGGAAAAGCTGGAGATCGCGAAGCAGCTCGACCGCCTCGGCGTCGACATCATCGAGGCCGGCTTCCCCTGCACCACCCCCGGCGACCTCGAGGCCGTGCAGGCCATCGCCCGCGAGGTGCGCCGTCCCACCATCTGCGCCCTCGCCCGCGCCGTGGAGAGCGACGTCGACACCGCTTGGGAGGCGGTGAAGGAAGCCGCCGACCCCCGCATCCACGTCTTCATCAACAGCAGCGACATCCAGATGGCGCACCAGCTGAAGAAAGACCGCGAGCAGGTGCTCACGCAGGCCGAGGCCATGGTCCGCCATGCCGCGAAGTACACCAGCAACGTCGAGTTCAGCCCCATGGACGCCACCCGTTCCGACACGCGCTTCATCTACACCATCGTCGAGCGCTGCATCGATGCCGGCGCCACCACCATCAACATCCCCGACTCCGTCGGCTACGCCATCCCCGAAGAGATCGCCGATCTCTTCCGCGGCATCTACGAGAACGTGCCCAACATCCACAAGGCGCGGCTGAGTTTCCACGGCCAGAACGATCTCGGGCTCTGCACCGCCAACACCCTGACGGCCATCCAGAACGGCGCCCGCCAGGTCGAAGTCACCATCAACGGCATCGGCGAGCGCGCGGGCAACACCTCGCTCGAAGAAGTCGTGATGGCCATCAAGACCCGGAAGGACTTCTTCGGCCTCGAGACCGCCATCAACACCCGCGAGATCTATCGCGCCAGCAAGCTCGTGGAGAAGCACTCCGGGATGGCCGTGCAGTGGAACAAGGCCGTCGTCGGCAAGAACGCCTTCCGCCACGGTTCCGGCATCCACCAGGACGGCATCCTCAAG
>JBBDXE010000021.1:0-3191 GCA_040902505.1 Dehalococcoidia bacterium
GGACGAACCCGCCGTTCCGCCCGCTCGGCCCGCCGCCGCAGATGTCCTGCTCGAGGAGCACGATCCGGGCTCCCGGCGCGCGCTCGGTGAGGAAGTAGGCGGTCCACATTCCCGTGTATCCACCACCGACGATCGCGACGTCCGCCTCTGCCTCTCCGCTGAGCGGCGGCGCTGGCGTCACCTCCCCCTCCGCGCCGAGCGCCTCCTTCAGCCACCAGCTCCGCTGCGCGCCCAGCGCCGGACGTGACAGAACGGATCGGACAGGGCTCATGTGAGCCGGATCCTATCGTCCCGGGCGTACGGTCGGACCCATCGCAGCGTCGGCTCGGAACGCCTCAACGACCTCGCCCGGGTCGATCCCGCGCACCATTACTCGCGCTGAGGACGGGATTCCTGCCACCTAGGAATGACGCGAGGCTTAGGCGACGTCCGGGTGTGGCCTCCTCCTTCTCCGGCCGTTTCTGAGCGTGAACCTCCGCGTGGCGCGACGCACCGTGGCCGAGTCGCGCCGCTGAGCCCGTCTAAGCCGGTCCTGAGTCATAGATGGCAAAGATCGGCGTGCATCGCGGGGCGCCGCGCCGAGCGCAGCCACATCCCGGCCAGCGCTTGGCGCAGCCACCAGCTGCAGTGCGCCACGGGATGGGGAGAGGTGATCCGAGGGCGTCCGTCACGCTGCCGAAGAGGCGTGTGGAGTCGTCGATGGCCCAGTCGTCAAGGGGCTTCCAGGGTGAACGTGTAGCGCCAGCTCGAGCGGTCGGACTGGCCCGCGGTGGCGCCATCTACCCCCGGCGAGTAGCTGAGGCGCAGTCGCACGCATATCCGGCCGTTGAGCTCAGGATTCAACACGATCGGCGACTCCGCCAGGTCTGCGAGCGGGAGCTGCCAGCTCGGCGTGAGGGCCGCATTCTTCCGGCAGCTGCCGACGCCGAGATCCTGGAGAAGCACCTGGCTCAGCTCGCCGGCCGCCGCGGTCCCGCATGATGCGTCGACCAGCCCCTCGTCGCCCGTGCAGGCGACTTCGACGTCGACGAGCTCGGTCGCCTGGAGGCTCAGTGGCCCCGCCTCACCGTTGCCGCGACTGCGCACGCAGATGTCGACATCGGCGACCGTCTCACCGGCCCGCACACCCGACGCGATGACCAGCGGCGGCAGCGAGTCCGCGAACCGGCCGCAGCGCCCGTCGAGCCTGAGGGCCACTTCCAGGTCGGGAGGCGCATCGCGATGCCGACCCTCGCCGTGGGCCGCGCCTGCGCTCGGGATGAGGAGAAGCAGAGCAACGGATGCCACGAGGAGCGCGATCGCAAGGCTGCGGCCTGACCGGCTCACCGGCTCACTCTGACACCTGATTGGTCTTCACCGCGCGCGCCTCCGCCGCCAGCCTGCGACCTCCGTCCAGGCGAGGATCGCGAGAGGCAGCACCACTAGCAATAGGACTGCCTGCGGACCGCGCAGCGCCGTGACGACCGACCCGATGCCGGCAATCGTCCAGGCGACGCGGCCTCTCAGGGCGGGCGCGTGGACCGGCAGAGGATCGCTTGTTGCATTCGCATCGCCCTTCGTTTCCCAGGCGAGCGAATCTCCCGGAAGCTGACGGATGACCCTATGCGCGACGAGGCGCTCGCGGTTCATCGGATCCTCGAACACGATGGTCATGCCGGACTCCACGTCGGACGGGTCGACGGGAGTCACCACCGCCAGCGACCCAGCCGGGTATCGGGGCTCCATGCTCGCCGTCTCGATCGGCATGAACCCCCAGCCCAGCACGAAGCCGACGACCACGAGAGCCGCGGCAGGGACGAGCACCGCCAGAGCGGCGATCGCCAACGGCAGCCCGAACCTCTTTCGCATCAGCTGCGCCGATGCGACCCTGCGGCGCGTGCCCGCGATCTACTTAGGCAAGGCAATGGCTTCGCGCGCCGCGTCGTCTGGCGTGACGGGGCTGCGCAGCAGGTAACCTCCAGATTCCTGATGGGGATGTTCTACGGCGTCGCGGTGCCGGTGAACTCGAACTGCCAGGTCACGGTGTCGCTCTGGGCAGCCTGAGCCGCGTCGGTATCACCGGGGACTGGATACTCCCCAAACGTGTAATAGCAGCCGATCGCGCCCACAGCCAAGTTCGCGCCGAGCGCCTCTGGACTGGTCGCCAAAGACGCCAGAGTCGAGTCGACTCCGCCGCCCAGGTCGCTGCCGCTGGCGCAGTCCACCGGACGAATAGGCGCGTTGAGGACCGTCGAGAGTTCGCCTGCAGCGTCGCCGCCGCAGGTTGTGTCGTAATCGGCCTCATCCCCGGTGCAGTCGGTGTCCAGATCCGTCAGTGTCTCCGGGATTACTCGCACACTGAGAGCGACTGGTTGGCTCCCGGCGCTCTTGATGCAGAACAGGATGGCCGATCCGCTGTTGCCTCCAGGTTCCAGACCGCTGGCCGTGATGAATCCGGTGGTGAGATTGTCAGAATACGTGCCGCATGGCGCGGGGAAATTGTACGAAGTAGCGGCGGCAAGCTGGATGTCGGCAGACACTGGCAGCCCAGCAGAGTCGACGGTGTTCGTGCCCGTCTGGGCCGTATCGGTCAGCGCGGCGAAGAGCCCCGTGCTGCCGATCAGCGAGATGATGCTGCCCAGGACGACGAGGGTGCCAAGAAATGAGCGGCGCATGGTCTCCTCCACAGCCAATTTGGCTGGTGGAGGACGGGTCCCCACCTGCCCAGAGCTACCGCGCCCGTGACGATGGGCCAGGTCCGATAGCCGCGAAGGCGGCAACGCTCGGGTCGTCCCTGGGATTCAGCGAATCGCTCGGCCGACGTATCCTGCTCCGCATGTGTCGAAGTATCAAGACCCTTCGTGATGGCGCGATCCCGGCCGACGAGGACGAGATCCGAGCCGCCGCCCTGCAGTACGTCCGCAAGGTGAGCGGCTACCGCAAGCCGTCGTCCGTGAACGAAGCGGCGTTCCGTGAGGCGGTGGCCGAAGTCGCCGAGGCCTCTCGGCGCCTGCTGGACACTGTCACCGCAACTCATCCCCGGGCCCACCACGCCCACGCCTAGCGCAGTGAGAGCCAAGGACGCCGACCCGAAGCGCACGCCCGTCATTGTCGACGGGCTGCGAACGCCGTTCGGCAAGTACGGTGGCGCCCTGCGCGAGACGCGGCCGGACGACATGGCCGCCCACGTCATCAAGGCACTCGTCGCGCGC
>JBBDXE010000022.1:0-3028 GCA_040902505.1 Dehalococcoidia bacterium
TGGAACTTGTCCTATGGTGAGTCCTGCGAAATGTTGAGTGGCTTCTGGTTGCGCCTGTTGCACCGGCCGTTCCGAGCTTTTTTCTCCACATAACGCGGCATGACGTAGCGTCCTGTCTCTGCCCTGCCGGGCAGGAAGGAGGCTGCCATGTCTCGACTCTCGGTTGTCAGGCCTGCGGTCCAGAACGGTCCGGATGGCTTCGCCGGACTCCTCGAGGAACACCTCACGTTCCTCCAGCATCATCGCGGACTGCGGGACGCGACGCTCTATGTTCACCGGAGGTGGGGCCGTCAGTTTCTTCGGCATCTCGCCGAGCACCTGCCGGATCGCGATTTCGCGCGGCTGACCGTCCCGATCGTGGACGAATTCGTGCTGCCCTTGGCCCGCACCGTTGGCCGCGGGACACAGGCTCAGGTGATGCAAGCCGTCCGCGGGCTGTTGCGACACCTCCACCGGACCGGCCGCGTCCCGGAGGACTGGTCGCGCTTTGTCCAGGGCCCACGCCGCTACAGGCTCGCGTCCATCCCGACCACGATCGGCGCGGACGAGGTCCGCCGCCTCCTCACCAGCGTCGAGTGCCGGTCGGTGATGGGGCGCCGCAATTACGCGATTCTGTTGCTCCTCGCCGTCTACGGGCTTCGCGCCCGAGAGGTGGCCGATCTTCGCTTGGACGATATCGACTGGCGGGCCGGGATCGTTCGTGTGCAGCGGTCGAAGACCGCCCGCCCGCTGGTGCTGCCGCTGACCGCAGCGGTCGGCCGCGCGCTGGTCACCTATCTCCGACGTGGTCGCCCGCGCACCGACGCCCGCGAGATATTCGTGCGCCACGATGGGCTTCCGATTCGGTTTGAGAAGAGCGGCCCCGTGTACGCCATCGTTCGCCGCGCCTTCGACCACGCCGGCATCCGCTCGGCGCGGCGCGGTCCGCACGTCCTGCGACATGCGTTGGCGACGCATCTCGTCCAGCGAGGATTCGCCCTCAAGGTCGCGAGCGATCTGCTCGGCCATCAGCATCCCGATTCCACCTTGCCGTATACGAAGCTCGCGATCGAGGACCTCCGTGAGGTCGCGCTCGACGTCCCGGAGCTCGACCGATGAGTACGCCTCGGCCAGCTGCCGCATTTCGTGGGCCGCTCGCCCGTGCCTTCGAGGCCTTTCTGGCCTTTCGCCAGGACCTCGCCACCTGCCATGAGCACCTGCGGGTGGCGCTGCGCCATCTCGATCGCTTCCTCGTCCAGCGCGCCCCTGACGCGCACGACCTCACCCGTCCGCTCCTGGACGAATGGATGGCGACCCTGGCCGATCGCGCCGCGGTGACGCGGCGCAATTATTTCCGGGTGGTCCGGCAGTTCTGTGTCTTCCGGGCGCGCGCCGATCCGGCGGCATTCATCCCTGACGCGATCAGTTGTCCAAGGGGGGCGGCCCGCTTCCGGCCCTACATCTACTCGGAGCAGGAGATCCGCGCGCTCCTCGCCGCGGCGGCCGGCTTGTCTGGCGGGCTGCGTCCGCACACCTACGTCACGCTCCTGCTCCTCCTCTACACGACCGGTCTCCGGATCGGCGAAGCCCTCCGCCTCCAGCTGGGCGATCTCGATCACGACCGGGCGGTGCTGCACATCCGGGCCGGAAAATTCCGCAAGGCCCGTTTGCTCCCGATCACCGTCGGGATGCTCGCCCGCCTCGACACGTATCTTGAGCAACGGCGTCGGGCGGGCGCGCCGGCGCGCTCTGAGGCGCCGTTGTTCTGGAGTCCGCGCCGGGGACCGTACAGTCTCGTGGGCGTTCAGCACGGGATCTCCCGTCTGCTCCGCCTGGTGTGCGAGAAGCGCCGCGGCCATCGGGGCCACGGACCGCGCGTGCATGATATTCGCCACGCGTTTGCCGTCCATCGCTTGCTGCGCTGGTACCGCGACGGCGCCGACGTCCAAGCCAAGCTGCCGCTCCTGGCGACCTATCTCGGCCATCGCACGTTTCTGTCCACCCAGTGTTATCTGACCGCCACGCCGGAGCTGTTGGCGGAAGCTTCTCGCCGCTTCCACGACGGCTTCGGGTCCGTGGTCCACCTGCCGGAGGACCCGTATGACATCCGCTGACGATCTCGCCCACCATCTCGCGGCGTTTTTCAGTGAGCACCTGCCGGGACGGATCGGGGCCAGCCGGCACACGATCCTCGCGTACCGCGACGCCTGGAAGCTCTGGCTCCGCTTCGCGGCGGCACGTGTGGGACGGTCCGTTCCGGACCTCCGCGTCACCGACCTCGACGTCGACACGGCGCTCGCGTTTCTCGATGCGCTCGAAACCGATCGGCACAACGCGGTGGTCACGCGTAATCACCGCCGCACCGCGCTCCAGGCCTTCTTCCGCTATCTCGGATCCGTCGCCCCCGAATACCTCGCGCACTGTCGACGCATCCTGGCGATCCCCCGCAAGCGCGCACCCCAGCGGACCGTGGACTACTTAGAACACGCGGAAGTCGAAGCGCTGCTGGCGCATGTGGATCGTCGCACCCACCGCGGTCGACGCGACTACGCCCTGCTCGCGTTTCTGTACAACTCCGGCGCGCGCGTCCAGGAAGCCGTTGATCTCCCCGCGTCGGCGCTCCAACTCGATCGCCCCTATCAGGTCCGGCTCCTCGGCAAAGGCCGCAAGGAACGGATCTGCCCCTTGTGGCCCGAAACGGCGGCGTTACTGCGGGCCCTCGTGGGTGAACGCGGCATCGGCCGGGACACGACGGCTCCGGTCTTCGTCAACGCGCACGGACAGCCCCTGACCCGGTACGGGGTCCGCCATATTGTGAATCGCTATGTCGCCGCCGCCGCGACCGCAGAGCCGTCACTCGCTCGGAAACGCGTGCACCCGCACACGTTTCGGCACGCCTGCGCGGTGCACCTCCTCCAAGCCGGCGTCGAGCTCAATCTGATCCGGAGTTGGCTCGGGCACGTCAGTCTGGAAACCACGCAGCGCTACGCCGAAATTGATCTCGCCCAAAAGCGCCGCGCGCTCGATGCCGTCACGCCCATCGGCAAAC
>JBBDXE010000023.1:0-88118 GCA_040902505.1 Dehalococcoidia bacterium
ACGGCTTCCCGGCCCCCCAGGGCGGCTACTACTGCGGCGTCGGCGCCGACGAGGTGTTCGGCCGCCCCATCGTCGAATCCCACACCGACGCCTGCCTGGCCGCGGGGCTCGCCATCTCCGGCACCAACGGAGAGGTGATGCCCGCACAGTGGGAGTTCCAGATCGGGCCCGTGGGCCCCACGGAGGCCTCCGACCACCTTTGGGTGGCCCGCTGGCTGCTCTACCGCGTCGCCGAGGATTTCGGCGCCAGCGCCACGCTGTACCCCAAGCCCGTGAAGGGCGACTGGAACGGCGCGGGCGCGCACACGAACTTCTCGACGAAGGAAATGCGTGCTGCCTACGACCCGTGCGTCCAGGCGGCCAAGGCGCTGGCCGGGAAGCACGAGCTGCACATCGCAAACTACGGCTACGCCATCGAGGAGCGGCTCACCGGCCTGCACGAGACGTGCTCCTACAAGGAGTTTCGCTACGGTGTGTCCGACCGCGGCGCCTCCGTCCGCATCCCGTGGCAGGTGGCGCTCAACCGCAAGGGCTACATCGAGGACCGGCGCCCCAATGCGAACTGCGATCCGTACGTCGTGACGCGGCTCATTACGGACACGGTGTGCAGCGCGTTCGAGCGGAGCGCCGGCAGGGCGGGCGTGGCGGCGGCCGCAGCCGGTTCATAGACGCGGCGAAGGCGCTGGGGCGCAGCGCACTGCCTGACCCCGCGTCGAAAACGTGGTATCAAGCTAGCCCCGGCAGTCCGGGGCTAGCCCGTTGGCCTTCGGACCCGGACACGAGGAGGACGCATCATGACGAAAGAACAGCTCTACCAGCTCATCAAGGACCGCGGCATCCAGATCGTGGACCTGAAGTTCGTCGACCTCCCGGGGCTGTGGCAGCATTTCACCGTCCCCGTGGCGGAGGTCGATGACAACGTCTGGATCCACGGACTTGGCTTCGACGGTTCCAGCATCCGCGGCTTTCAGAAGATCGAAGAGTCGGACATGCTCATCGTGCCCGACGTCAGCACCGCCGTCCTCGACCCGGCGACGGAGGAACCGACGATCTCGCTCATCTGCGATATCGTCGATCCTCTCACGAAGAAGCCATACTCGCGCGACCCGCGGGGCATCGCGAAGAAGGCCGAGGCCTACCTGAAGTCTGGCGGCAAGTGGGACACCAGCTACTGGGGCCCCGAGGCGGAGTTCTTCATCTTCGACGATGTCCGCTTCGACCAGAACGCACAGGAAGGCTACTACTTCATCGACTCCGTCGAGGCCACCTGGAACCGCGGCCGCGACGAGGGCCCGAACCTCGGCTACAAGATCGCCCACAAGGAGGGCTACTTCCCCGTCGCCCCCTTCGACACGCTGATGGACATCCGCACGGAGATGGTGCTGGCGATGAAGGCCGTCGGCATCGACGTCGAGGCGCACCACCACGAGGTCGCCACTGCCGGCCAGTGCGAGATCGACATGCGCTTCGACACCATGCTGAACATGGCCGACAAGCTCATGATGTACAAGTACATCGTGAAGAACGTGGCGCGGAGCCACGGCAAGGTGGCCACCTTCATGCCGAAGCCGCTCTTCGGCGACAACGGCTCCGGCATGCACGTGCACCAGAGCCTCTGGAAGGACGGCACCAACACCTTCTTCGACCAGACGGGCTACGCCCTCACCAGCGAAACCTGCCGCCACTACATCGGCGGGCTGCTGAAGCACGCGCGGGCGCTCATGGCGTTCTGCGCCCCCACCACCAACAGCTACAAACGTCTCGTCCCGGGCTACGAGGCGCCGGTGAACCTGGTGTACTCCGCCCGCAACCGCAGCGCCGTCTGCCGGATCCCGGTGATCAGCGAGAGCCCCAAGGCCAAGCGCGTCGAGTTCCGCGCACCGGACCCCATGGCCAACCCGTACCTCGCCTTCCCGGCGATGCTCATGGCCGGCCTCGACGGCATCGAGAACGGCATCGACCCGGGTGCCCCGCTGGAGCGCAACACCTACGAGCTGGCGCCCGAAGAGGCGGCGGACATGCGCACGGTGCCGGCGTCCCTGCCGGAGGCGGTACAGGCCCTCGAGGAGGACCACGACTTCCTCCTGAAGGGCGGTGTGTTCACTACCGACGTCATCGAGCACTTCGTGGAGCTGCAGAAGGAGGCGATCGACGCCGTCCGCCTGCGCCCCCATCCCTACGAGTTCGCGCTGTACTTCGGCGCCTAGAGCGCCTTCGCGCACGCTGAAGCGAAGGCCCCGGACAACCCCGGGGCCTTCGCCATGCTCCTGCCGGAGCAACGCGCGAGATGGGGCCACGTGGCCCATTGACCCTGCAGCGCCCACGCGCGAAGATCGCGGTGCGCATAGCACAGGAGGTGGCGGTTATGGGTACACGGTTCCAGGATCAGGTGGTCATCGTGACTGGAGGCGGCCGCGGCATCGGCCGGTCGACCGCGCTCGAGTTCGCCCGCGAGGGCGCGACGCTGCTCCTCGCTGGCCGGCGGATGGACGCGCTCCGAACCACGGCGGGAGAGGTGCACGAAGAGGGCGGCAAGGCAAGCGTGGCGCAGTGCGACGTAGCGCAGGAAGCGGACCTGCAGGCCCTCGTCGACAAGGCCATGAAGCAACACGGCCGCATCGACGCGCTGGTGAACAACGCCGGCGTCGTCACGGGCGGCCGCCTCGACGAGATCGACCCGGAGGACATCCGGCGCATGGTCGACGTGAACATCTGGGCGACGATCCGGCTCACGCAGCTGACGCTGCCCCACATGCGACAGGCGAAGAGCGGGACGATCATCAACATCTCGTCGCTGGCGGGGCGCATGGGCATGCCGTTCTACGCTACCTACTGCGCCAGCAAGTTCGCCGTACGCGGCTTCAGCGAAGCACTTCGCCGCGAGCTCCGCCACGACGGCATCGACGTCATCGCGGTCTACCCCGGCGGCACGGCGACGGACATGCTGGAGAACGTCGAGTTCGAGCGCTTCGGCCTGCCGATGGCGACGGCCGAACAGGTAGCGCGCGCGATCGTGCGCGGCGTGCGCTGGGGGACGCCCGAGGTGTTCGTCGGTCTGGGCGACTCGTTCATGTCGCGCTGGAACGACATGCTCCCCTGGACCGTCGACTACGGTGTGGACATCGTCCGGGAGCGCGTCCGCGAGGCCGTCTCCAACCAGCGGACCACCTGATCCGGCCTACGGAGCGTATTCGGCTTCGCCGCGCACGTCCCGGCCCGCTTCTACGTCGTCCAGGAAGTCGCAGACGGCGCGGAGGAACAGCGCCGGCTGGTACGTCGTCGTGTCGTGCGCGGCGCACCGCACCGTCGCCAGGCGTGACCCCGGGATGAGCGCGTGGTCGCGGACCGCGCACGGATAGAACGGGTCCCACTCGCCGCACGAGACGAGCGCTGGCACGGCGATCTCCGCCGTCCGCGACGAGAGGTCCGGCCGCTCCCGCACCGCCCGGCTGACGTTGACGTAGCCGCGCGGCGTCATCGTCTCCACCTTCAGCGCATCCCGGCGGTCTTGCTCCTCCATCGGCATGCCGCTGCTGGCGGCGTACTCGTCGCGTTCGTGGCGGTGGCGGGCGGCCCGCCGCACCAGCTCAGCCATCCCGTGCTCCTCGACGATCTCCTCCTGCCGCACGAACGCTTCGATGAGCTGCTGCTCGACCTCCGCCGGCTCGCCGGGGCCGCCTCGGTTGCCGGCCGTGGTATCGCACAGCAGCAGCGAGCGCATGCGGTCCGGGAAGTCGCAGGCGAACTGCGCGCTGACCATACCGCCCATCGACACACCCCCCACGTGCGGGCGCTCGATGCCCAGGGCGTCGAGCAGTCCGGCGAGGTCGGCGGCGAACTGAGGCAGGCTGTAGGTCGCGGGAGCGTCAGGGGCGGTGGTGCGGCCGTGGCCACGCACGTCATAGAGCAGCAGCCGGTAGCGCACGCGCAGTTCGTCGATCACCGGCGGCCAGTGCGGCGTGGGGCCGGCGAAGCCGTGCGTGAGCACCAGAGTGGGGCCGGGGCGCTCGCTCAGTTCGTACCAGATGTCGATGCCGTTGACGCGGGCCGTGGGCATGCGAAGGTCAGCGGCCCTGCGTGGGGCGACTGGCGGGTTGGGCCCGGCGCCCTGTCTGCGATGCCGCGCGGACGCCCGCCGGGGCTGTGTGCGGCGCCTGCGGCCGCGCCACGGGCGGGAAGGCGGAGTTAAACGCCCCCAGCACCATGATCGCTCCCGTCACCCCGGTGATACCGAAGGACAGCAGCACCCAGACGACGAGCAGCTGGCCGCGGATCCCAAGCGCGCCCGGGACCGGCGTCCACAGGAACAACAGCCCGATCACCACCCAGAGGAGAAGGAAGAGGAGGGCGTTCCCTGCCGTCCGATAACTGATCCTGCGCATCCGGGGGAGATGGTAACACAGGCCAAAGAACGTCCGTTCGCCGTGTTATGATCTGCACGGCGGGACAGGAGGCCACATGTCCGAGACCTCCACGATCGAGTGGACCGACGCCACCTGGAACCCCGTCACCGGCTGCGAGCGCGTCTCGCCGGGGTGCGCGCACTGCTACGCCCTGACCTTCGCCGAACGCTTTCGCGGGGTCCCTGGACACCCCTACGAGCAGGGCTTCGACCTGAAGCTCTGGCCGGAACGCCTCGAACTTCCGCTGCAGTGGAAGCGCCCGAAGCGCATCTTCGTGAACAGCATGAGCGACCTGTTCCACCCGGACGTCCCGGAGGACTTCATCCGCGCGGTGTTCGAGACGATGCAGCGCGCCGCCTAGCACCAGTTCCAGGTGCTCACCAAACGCAGTGAGCGGCTCCGCGAGCTGGCGCCCACCCTGACCTGGCCCGCGAACGTCTGGATGGGCGTATCGGTCGAGAACCAGCACTGGACGTCGCGCATCGACGACCTGCGCACGGTGCGCGCAGCAGTGCGCTTCCTGTCCGTCGAGCCGCTGCTCGGCCCGGTGCAGCTCGACCTCCGCGGCATCGACTGGGTGATCGTCGGCGGTGAGTCGGGCCCGCGCGCGCGGCCGATGCGCCCGGAGTGGGCGCTGAGCGTCCGCGATCAGTGCCAGACGGCCGGCGTATCGTTCTTCTTCAAGCAGTGGGGATCGCATGATGAGGAGGGCTCCCGCGGCACTAAGGGCGCCAATGGCCGGCACCTCGAAGGCCGCACGTGGGACGAGCTCCCGCTCGAGATGTCCCGTGCCTGACCTGGCGATCGCATCGGACGGACTCCTCGCCCGTGTCGTCGACGACTGGGCCATCGAGAAGCTCCACTATGTGGAGCGCTATATGGACATCTTCACCAGGGGAATGCGGCGCAAGTGGCGGTACCTCAATTACGTTGATCTCTTCGCAGGTCCAGGAAAGTCCATCATTAGGGACTCGCAGAGAGAGATCGATGGTTCGCCTGTGTTGGCGTTGAAGCCTAAGTATCCGTTCACCGATTTGTACTTCAATGAGATAGATAAGGCTGCGGTCGAAGCACTGCGACGCCGCATCAGAGCGGACATCGCGGGAAAGGTGATCGTTCGTGGGCTTGACTGCAATGTCGCTGCTCGCGATGCAGCAGACAGTTTCCTCGCGCACCGCGAACCTGGTCTTACATTGGCATTCATCGATCCCACAGGATTCCAGATCAGCCTAGATTCGCTTGCCTATCTGACTAGAGGCCATAGTGTTGACTTGATCATCACACTCATGACCACGCATCTCCGCCGACTGATTGCGATTCCAACCATGCAAGACACGCTGGATGCCTTCTTCGGCTCTCGGGACTGGCGAACCCTCGTAGATCTGAGACAAGGCGGCGGGAGAATCACATATCGAAAGCTGCTCGACTACTACGAGGAGAAGCTGAAAGCACTAGGGTTTGATCATGTCGACGATGACATCCGGATCCTCAAGTCAAACCGAACCACGAACTATCATCTAGTTTTCGCGAGCAAGCACCCGAGAGGAGCTGAGTTCTTCCGTAAGATCAGCAAGAAGCAAGCTAGCGGCCAGCAAAGACTTCTCTAACGACCTCGCCGTTGGCCACTCTCGACCGGCGGCAGACGCTCGCCTACAATGCGGAAGATTCGCACGGGAGGAGCAGCATGGTCCTCAGCGACCGCACGATCCGCGAGGAGCTGGCGAAGGGCCGCCTCCGCATCGACCCCCTCGACCCGCAGGACGTGCAGCCGGCCAGCGTCGACGTGCATCTCGACCGGGTGTTCCGCGTCTTCAAGGTGAGCAGCAGGCCGTACATCGACGTCCGGCAGGAGATGCGCGACCTCACCGACGAGGTGGTGATCGATGAGGAGCGTCCGTTTTTCATCCACCCCGGCGAGTTCGTGCTCGCCAGCACGCTGGAGGTGGTGACGCTCCCCGACGACATCCTGGCGCAGGTGGAGGGGAAGAGTTCGCTGGGGCGGCTGGGGCTGCTCATCCACGCCACCGCGGGCTTCGTTGACCCGGGGTGGACGGGCAAGCTCACGCTGGAGCTGTCGAACGTCGCGAAGATGCCCATCGCGCTCTACTACACGATGAAGATCGGGCAGCTCAGCTTCATGCGCATGTCGACGCCCGTCGACCGGCCGTACGGCAGCCCGGAGCTGCGCAGCAAGTACCAGGGGCAGATGGGCCCCACGCCCAGCCGCGCCTACACCGAGTTCGACGGTCCGCGCGCATAGTGTCGCCCCCGCCTTATCGCGCCGTCATCTTCGACATGGACGGAGTGCTGACCGACAGCGAGCCGGCGTTTTTCGCCGCCGTGAACGACGTCCTCGCCCGCTACGGCAAGCGCATCACCGTCGACGAGTATCGCCCCTGCATCGGCACCCTCACCGACGAGATGTGGTCGCGCGTGCGCGCACTGAAGGACGTCCCGGCGACCGTCGACGAGCTGGTGGAGATCTACGAAGAGCCGCTGATGCGCCGGCTCCACGAGCCGAGGCCGCCGCTTCCCGGCGCGCATGAGCTGATCGCCACGCTGCAGGGCCGCGGCGTGCCGCTGGGCATGTGCACCGCGTCCTACCAGCGCTGGGTGGACGTCATCCTCCCCTCCGCCGGCATCGATCACGCCTTCGACGCCGTGGTCACCGCCGGCATGGTCGGGAGCACCAAACCCGACCCCGCGCCGTACGTGCTGGCCGCGTCGCTGCTCGGGGTGCCCGCGGCGGCCTGCGTCGTGGTGGAGGACAGTACAGCCGGCCTGACGTCGGCGCTGCGCGCGGGCGCGTACGTGGTGCAGCTCCGGGCGACCGACACCGCCGCCCCGCCGATGGAGGGGGTGGGGATGGTCATCGAGAGCTTGCGGGACTTCCCGCTGGCCCTCGTGTGCGAGTGCTGACACGTCAACGGTAGAATCTGTCGATGCACGGAGGTAACACCTGCAAATGCCAGACACCCTCACTGTCACCGATAACCGCACCGGACAGACCTACGAGATCCCGATAGCGGACGGCACCGTCCGGGCGATGGACTTCCGCCAGATGAAGACTTCCGGCGACGACTTCGGCCTCATGGTCTACGACCCGGCCTTCACCAACACCGCCTCCTGCCGAAGCGCCATCACCTACATCGACGGCGAGAGGGGTGTGCTCGAATACCGCGGCTACCCCATCGAGCAGCTCGCCGAACGGAGCAGTTATCTCGAGACGGCGTTCCTCATCGTCCACGGCCACCTTCCCTCGCGGGCCGAGATGGACGCGTGGACGCACAACATCACGTATCACACGTTGCTGCACGAGAACATCAAGAAGTTCGTCGAGGGATTCCGCTACGACGCTCACCCCATGGGCATGCTCGTCGGGACCATGGGCGCGCTCTCGACGTTCTATCCCGACGCGCGCGACGTCGACAGCCCCGAATCGCGCGAGCTGCAGACGTGGCGCCTCATCGCCAAGGTGCCGACGCTCGCGGCCTGGAGCTACCGCCACAATCAGGGCAAACCGTACGTCTACCCCGACAACGACCGCTCGTTCATCGCCAGCTTCCTGAACATGCTCTGGAGCATGTCGGAGATGCAATACACCGACCCGGTCCTCGAACACGCCATAGACGTGCTGTTCATCCTCCACGCTGACCACGAGCAGAACTGCAGCGCCAACGCCATGCGCTCAGTCGGCAGCTCCCGCCCCGACCCCTACTCCGCCACCGCGGCGGCCGCCGCCGCCCTCTACGGCCCGCTCCACGGCGGCGCCAACGAGGAGGTGCTGCACATGCTGACCGAGATCGGCGACAAGAAGCGCGTGCCGGAGTTCGTGAAGAAGTTCAAGTCCGGCGAGGGCCGCCTGATGGGCTTCGGGCACCGCGTCTACAAGAACTACGACCCCCGCGCCAAGATCATCAAGCGCACCGCCGAGGAGGTCTTCGACCTGGTCGGACGCAACCCGCTGCTCGACATCGCGCTGGAGCTGGAGCGCATCGCGTTGGAAGACGACTACTTCATCGAGCGGAAGCTCTACCCAAACGTGGACTTCTACTCCGGCATCATCTACCAGGCGCTCGGCTTCCCGGTCGAGATGTTCCCGGTGCTCTTCGCCATCCCACGCACGGCGGGATGGGTGGCGCAGTGGCGGGAACTGATCGCCGACCCGGAGCAGAAAATCGCCCGCCCCCGCCAGGTCTACACCGGCGCGCGTGGCCTTGACTACGTGCCCATCGCGCAGCGGGATTAGCATCGGGTGCCCTTCCTCCACACCGGCGGCACAGACCTCTACTACGAGACGCACGGCCCGAAGCCGGGCGCGGCGCCGGCGATCGTGTTCGCCCACGGAGCCGGCGGCAACCACCTCTCGTGGTGGCAGCAGATCCCGCACTTTCGCGACCGCTACACCTGCGTGACCTTCGACCATCGCGGCTTCGGGCGGTCCGTCGAGCCGACGGGCGGCCCGGGCGGCTCGGCGTTTGCCGACGACCTGCGCGCGCTCCTCGATCATCTCGAGATCGAGCGTGCGCACCTCGTCGCCCAATCGATGGGCGGCTGGACGTGCTTGCGCTTCGCACTGCGCTGGCCCGACCGCGTCGAGCGATTGATGATGTGCGACACCCACGGCGGAATCGCGTCGGACGCTGTGCGCGAGGCGTTCCGTCTCGCGCCCCGGCCACCCGCCCCGCCGGAGGGCGTCCACGTCGCCGCCGGAGCGCGCATGGCCCGCGAGCAGCCGCCGCTCTGCTTCCTCTACGCCGAGATCGACGCGCTGAACCCGCCTCGCCCCCGCGAGGAGCTCCTGGCGCTGCTTGCCTCCGCCGGCTCTCCCACGCCGGAGGAAGTGGCGGGTTTGGAGAGGCCAGTCCTGTTCATCGCGGGCGAGGAGGACCCCGTGATTCCGGCCCCCGTCGTCGAAGCGGCTGCCACGCACTTCCGGGACGCCCGCGTGATACGGGTCCCCGCTGCCGGCCACTCCGTCTACTTCGAACGGCCGACAGCGTTCAACCGCATCGTCGAAGACTTTCTGAGCTGAGCGGTCGATTCCGTTCATCATGACAATCGCTTAACCTCGTCCCTTATGTAGAGCAAAGGGTTCCCAACGCGGGCGCGGCTAGTGTAGGGTAGGGCCGCACCGGCGCACGAGCCGCCGGCCCTTAATCGACAGCCCCGTCACGCCCCGGCGAACAGTAGGAGGCCCGTAGGTGCACGCCCCCGGCGCGCCCGCCACTTGAACGCAGGGAATGTGGATTCGGAGCACAGGAAGGCCCGCCATCGTAGGGGATTTCCCCGACGGGAAACACCCGCCTCAGGCCACAGTGGAGCCTCATCCTGCCGATCATCTCTCTGGAGAGGAGTTGGCTGGATGGATCGCCGTATCCGGCTCGGCCGCCGGTTTAGCCTGCTGATCGTAGCCGCCTTCGGGATCGGGGCCGCGGCGCTGCTGGTCGGCTGCACCCCGGAAGCCACGGCCGAGATGAAGGCCACGGTGGGCATCAACGCCATCCGCGCCCAAAACGGCCTCCCGCCGCTTGTCCCCGACCCCCAGCTCACAGAGCTGGCCCGCCTCCGCAGCCGCGACATGGCCTCCAAGAACTACTTCAGCCACAGCCCGCCCGACGGCTGCAACTACGTCTGCCTCATGGACGCGCGGGGCGTCGGCCACTCCTACGCCGGCGAGAACATCGCGTGGAATACGTGGGAGTGGAACCAGACCGCCGAAATCGCCGTCCGGATGTGGAAGGACAGCCCGCCCCACCTGTCCAACATCCTCAACTGTCACTACACCCGCGTGGGCACCGGCGTCATCCGCGCCGGCAACGGCCGCATCTACTACACCATGGTCTTCGAGGGCAACGGCGGCTGCTGATCGGCGCGCGCCCTACTCACTGACTCGCCACCGCGCTACACTCCCGTCCGCACCGAGGTGCCCGGAGAATGACCCCTTACTTGCAGGACACCCTCTACCACCGCACCACCCTCCCGAACGGCCTCCGCATCCTCACGGCGCCGATGCCTGACACGCGCTCCGTCGCCGTCAGCATCTACGTGGCCGCCGGCTCCCGCTACGAGACACCGGAGGAAGCCGGCCTCTCCCACCTCCTTGAACATCTGCTCTTCAAGGGCACGGAGCGCCGCCCCAGCGCCCAGCTCATCTCGGAGGTCATCGACGGCGTCGGCGGCGTCATGAACGCCGGCACCGATCGCGAGCTCACGGTCTACTACGCGAAGGTCGCCCGCCCCCACTTCGAGCTGGCCGCCGACGTGCTCACCGACATCGTCCGGCACTCGCTCATCGCGGAGGAAGAGGTGGAGAAAGAACGCCGCGTCGTCATCGAGGAGCTGGCGTCCGTCGCCGACTCGCCGTCACAGCTCGTCGACGTCCTGCTCGACGCGACGATGTGGCCGGACCAGGCGCTCGGCCGCGACGTCGCCGGCACCGAGGCCAGCGTCAACGGCCTCACCCGCAAGGCGACGATCGACTTCCTGGGACGGCAGTACGTGCCGAACAACCTGGTCATTGCCGTTGCCGGCGCCATCGAGCACGAGGAGGTGGTCGGCTTCGTCGATGGAGAACTGGGGGACTGGGAGCGCGGCGTGCCGGTGAGCTGGTTCCCGGCTGTGAACGGCCAGGACGCCGCCCGCATCGCGGTGCAGTACAAGCGTACCGAGCAGGCCCACATCGAGGTCGCCGTCCATGGCACCTCCAGCCTGGACGCCGACCGCTACCCCCTCGACCTGCTGAGCGTGATCCTCGGCGAAGGCATGAGCAGCCGGCTGTTCGTGGAGCTGCGGGAGAAGCGCGCCCTCTGTTACGACGTGCACAGCTACGCTAGCCACTACCTCGATGCGGGCGCGTTCGTCGTGTACGCCGGCGTCGACCCGAAGAAGAGCGTCGAGGCGGCGAAGGCGCTCGTCGAGGAGCTGATGAAGCTCCGGGACGAAGGTGTGACGCCGGAGGAGCTGCACAAGGCAAAGGAGCTGTCGAAGGGCCGCCTTCTCCTGCGCATGGAGGACACCCGCAGCGTGTCCGGCTGGATCGGCGGGTACGAGATGCTCAGCGGACGCATCCGCACGCCTGAGGACGTGATCGAAGACATCGAAGCGGTGACCGAGGACGACATGCGCCGCATCGCCCGGCAGGTGCTCTGCGCCTCGCAGATGTCGATGGCGATCGTCGGGCCGTTCAAGAGCGACCGGCGCTTCGCGCCTCTGCTCCGCTTCTGACCGTGGCCTCGCACGCCGCCATCCGCTGGGTCGAAGGACACCGTCTCGTCGCAGCCGACGAGTTCGGCGCCAGCATCGTCATCGACTCGAAGGAGGAGGACCACGAACCGCAGGGCTTCCGGCCCGTCACGCTGCTGCTCGCCTCCCTCGCCGGCTGCGTCGCCTACGACGTCGTCGAGATCCTCCAGAAGCAACGCCAGACCTTCACCGCCCTCGCCATCGACGTGCAGGGCGAGCAGGACGCCGACCCTCCCTGGACGTTCCGCCGCATCCACATGACGTTCACCCTGCGGGGCGAGGGCCTCGACCGTGCCAAGATCGAGCACGCTGTCCAGCTGTCCGAGGAGAAGTACTGCTCGGTCGCCGCCACCCTCCGCCCCAACGCCACCATCACGACGTCGGTCGTCATCGAAGAGGAGGCGCGATCGTGACACAGCCGAACGATCCGAAGGCCGGCCGCCCCAACATGCCCGACTACGGCATTAGCACCGACGCCGGCGGCGTGCTGCCGTGGAGCTGGGCCCGCGAGCGGCTGGAGCGCACGCGCAACTACTACGTCGGGACCACCCGCGCCGACGGACGACCGCACGCCGCGCCCGTCTGGGGCGTGTGGATGGACGGCATGTTCATCTTTAGCACCGCCTCCGGTTCGCGAAAGGCCCGGAACTTCGCCGCCAACCCCCATTGCGTCGTGACGACGGAGGACGCCGCCGAAGCGGTGATCCTCGAAGGGGTGATCGAAACCGTGTCCGACGCGGCGCTGGTGACGCGCTTCAAGAAGGCCTACGTGGACAAGTACTCCTGGAACATGGACACTCAGAATGGTCCGTTCTACGCCCTGCGGCCGAGCGTCGCCTTCGGCTTCATCGAGGCAGCCGACCAGTTCCACACGACGGCCACGCGCTGGACGTTCGGCTGAGCGGGGGCGGCGTCAGGCTGCCTTCTCGTGCTCCAGTTCCGGGAGTTCCCGGCCCGTCGTCTCTTCGTAGCGGTCGAGGAGTGTGTCCATGAACCGGTCGCGGCCGAACAGGTCGATGCTGATGTGCCTGTGCATGTCCGGTACGTCCGGATCCCAGCACATCCGCGCCCGGTAGCGGCCGATGCCCTTGACCTTGATCAGCTTCTCGTACGGCCACGTCTGCTGCTCCCCGCGCAGCCAGAGCGTCATCCCGCGGTCGTCGAGGATGATGGCCGAGCGCAGCCACGCCGCCCCGAAGTACAGCAGCACGCCGCCACCCACCGCCACGCCGGCGATGATCCACGTCGCCGCAGGCCATGTCCGGCCGATGGGCGAGATCGCCCACAACCCGGCGAGGAACGGGAGCCAGGCCACGGGGATCAGCTTCTGCCAGAGCAGGATGCGGAAGACCTGCGTGTCCATCCCCTGAGTATCGGCCGGGGCCCCCGGCGCGAGCACCGCCCGGCGGGTAGGATGCGACCCGTGAGGCGTCCGGGGAACCCCCTATGACCATTCGCGCCATCTTCTACGACGCCGGCCAGACACTCGTCCACCCACGGCCGGAGTTCGACGAGGTCTGGGACTTCCTCGCCCACCAGCTCGGCGTGGCCATCGCGGACGAGCATCGCGGACCGTTCCCTGACGTGGCGGCATTCTTCTACTCGCGGCTTGGGGAGGACGGCCTCGGCTCCTACGCGTCCGACCGGCAGGCGCGCAGCTTCTGGTCGGAGTACTACGCCTTCGCCCTCCGCGACGCCGCCTCCGGCCTGCCGAAGGACGAGCTGCTCTCGGCCGGGCAGGCGATGTACGACTGGTACGCCGACCCGGCGCAGTGGGAGCCCTTCCCGGAGACCATCGCCGCGCTGGTCGAGGCGAAGGGCCGCGGCCTCACGCTGGGCGTCGTCTCCGACTGGGGCAGCGACCTGCTGCCGATCCTGCACGCGCACGAGATCACGCGGCTGATGGACTTCGTCGTGGCGTCGGCCGTGGTCGGCGCCTCGAAGCCGCACCGGGAGATCTTCCTGTACGCACTGGGCCGCGCAGGCGTGCGGGCGGAAGAGACGGTGTACGTCGGCGACTCCTACCTGGCCGACGTCATCGGGTCGCGGAGCGCCGGCCTGCACCCGGTGCTGCTGGACCGCGCCGGCTCCGCCCCGCCCATCGACGCGCCGGTCGTCGGCTCGCTGGTGGAGGTGCTGGACATCGTAGACGCGCTCGACGCGCGTTAGGCGTCCTCCCCTGGTTCGGGCAGCAACGGCTCCAGCAACGCGATGAGCCGGGGCACATCCTCCGTCGCGACGCGCCACACCTCATCGAGGTTGACTTCATCGTACAGATGGATGAGCGCGTTGCGCATGCCGATGATGCTTCGCCACGGCGCCTCCGGATGCGACGAACGGAAATCGTCCGACAGTCGCCTTGCAGCCTCTCCGATGACTTCAAGACGCCGGATCACCGCGTCTTGCCGCATCTCATCTCCGGAGAACTGCGTTCTGTCAGTCTCCTGGACATAGCGCAAAACCCCTCTGGCGGCGACGACGATATCCCAGATTGTTTCAGCGTCAGACGGCGTATATGACATGCGCGTCCCGTAGAATGTTCTTCCGCCGGAACGGATTCTTCCCTTCCTCGACCCCGCGCCGGTTGATCAGGTCAACGGGGCGGCCAAGCAGATCCGAAAGCTCATCCTGAGCTCGCATGCGGTCGAGCAGGCTCCAGGTCGCGTCCGGCTCGAAGGTGACGAGCACGTCAACATCGCTCTCGGCCCCGAAGTCATCGCGGAGAACCGAGCCGAAGAGGGCGAACTCCACGATCTTCCACCGACGGCAAAAGTCGCGGATCGCGTTCATCGGCAGATCGATTCGAGGTCGTGAAGCGGGCTCGCCCATCAGACTGCACTATACACACTGGATCCGCCTCCAAGGTGGCTCATCGGAGCTGTAGGATCGGCCGGACCTCCCCGTCGACAACCGCCACTACCGCCCCAAGCCCCGCGAACAGCGACGGGTCGAGCGACTTCACGAACGCGCCGACGTTCTCGTGCTCCGCGTAGTCGTAGATCGCCGGCAGCGCCACCGCCTTCACCTCCGCATCGACGCTCGCGAGCGCTGCGCGGGCGGCCCGCAGGCGCTTCCGCAGTACCCGCCGCATCAGCGACCCCTCGGCCGGGTCGGCCTGCGGCGGGGCCTGCACGACAGCGAAGCCCGCGACCCCCAGCGGCTCCTCGCGCAAGCGCTGCACCGTCCACGCCTCCGAGGCATCGAACTCCACCGCCTGCCCCGTCTCCAGCCCGCGCGCCAGCTCGCCGATGCGGTCGAACAGCGCCTCTCGCGTGGCCGACGACTGCGGGGCGCGACGTATCCTCGCGGCGTTCACGTGCACGGTGCCGTTGACCCGCTCCGTGATCAGCGTCCACCAGCGCGACAGGCCCCCGATCACCGACGCATAGCCCCCCTCATCGCGGAGCTTCGCCACCTGCACCGGCACCGGCAGCAGCACCTCGGCCCGTCCGCCCGGCAGCAGCGGCCCGGCGGCCTGCTGCACGCGCTGCACGAACTCCGAGGCCTCCGGCTCCTCCGCCGGGACGGCCGCCCGCGGCGGCACCCAGAGCAGGAACGGGCCGCGCACCAAGCCCGCCGAGAGCCGCTCCTCCATCGCGATGCGGTGCTCCTCCGCCACGACGTCGGACTCCGGCTCCCACAGCGGCGCTACGGCGACGGCGAGCGGCGCCGCCCCGACCGCGTTCGCGACGAAGACCGGCACCTCGCCGTCCGTCGCCGCGGCGAGCGCGTAGGGACGTCCGGTACGGCCGGCGTGCCATTCGGTGAACAGCGCGGCAGCGTAGGTCTCGAACCGTTCGGGCATCACTAGATGTTGCTCTTGGTCTGGCCGCCGTCGACGTTGATGCAGGCGCCCGTGACCCAGCTCGCCCGGGGCGAGCATAGGAACGCCACCACGTCGGCGATCTCCTCCGGACGCCCGAAGCGCCCCATCGCGATGTTCTCCGCGACGAAGCGCTCCATCCCCTCCGGGTCGGCCTCCATGCGCCGCCACCACGACCCCCCGGGGAAGGCGACAGACCCGGGCGCGACGGAGTTCACGCGGATGTTGTTGGGGGCCAGCGTCAGGGCAGCGTTCTTGGCGTGGCTGATCATCGCCGCCTTCATGGCGTTGTACGGCAGCCCGCCACCCGCCTCCCGCCCCCAGATCGAGGCGATGTGGACGATGACGCCCCCGCCCTGCGCCCGCATGTGCGGGACGACCGCGCGCGTCGCGCGCACTGCCGCGCCGATGTTGGCACGGAACGCCGCATCCCAGCCTTCGTCGTCATCCGGGAAGGAGCCGCCGGCGTTGTTCACGAGGATGTCGATGCGGCCCAGCCGCTCCGCCGCCTCCCGCACCATCCGCTCGACGTCAGCGGCGACGGTGACGTCGGCGACGACCGCCGCCGTCCGCACGCCCCGTGCCGCAACCTCGCGCTCCGTCTCGCGGAGTCGCTCCTCCCCGCGGGCGACCAGCGCCACGTCGCAGCCTTCGCTGGCCAGCGCAAGCGCGATCGCCCGCCCGATCCCCCGCGAAGCGCCGGTGATCAGCGCAACCTTCCCTCGGAGTTCGAGATCCAACGAGAAGTCTCTCCCGGTGACTGACTGACAAGCTGACCCGCTGACAAGCTGACCCGCTGACCCCGCTACTTCATAAACGCGAGGATCTCGGCGTTCACGCGGTCCGGCGCCTCCCGCATCATGAAGTGCCCGGCCCCTTCGATCTTCTTCAGCGTGAAGTCCTCGAACGTGTCTCCCAGCTTGTCCGACCACTCGTACGGCAGGATCGAGTCGCCGTCGCCCCAGAGCACCAGCGTCTTCGGCGTCACCTTCGCGGTGCCGGGGCCCGCCTGCCCGAACCCCCGGAACGCCGCCCGGTAGCAGTTGAACCCGCCACGGAGGGCGCCCGGCTGCGAGTAGGCCTCCACGTACGCCTCGATCTCGTCATCCGTCCAGAGGTCCTTGTTCGCCGACCAGGCGGAGAGGAAGTGCCGGAGGTAGATCTCCGTCGCCTCCCGGCTGGAACCGACCAGGTCCTCCGCCCACGGCTGCTGGTGGAAGATCTGGTACCACGACTGGAAGATCTGCGGCAGCTGGAACCAGCGCGTGCCGATGCCGGCGTAGGGCGGGTCGAACATCACCAGCTTCTCCACCCGCTCCGGATACATGCGCGCGAAGCGCTGCACCCACACCGCCCCGAAGTCGTGCGTGACGATGCGCACCTTCTCGAAGTGGTAGAAGTCGCAGAGCGCGCGGAGGTCCTCGGCGAAGACCACGTCGGTGTACCCCTCCTCGGGCGGCACGTCAGGTTTGTCGGAGTAGGCGAACCCGCGCATGTCCGGGACGATGACGTCGTACTGCTGCGCCAACGGCCCGATGTTCATGTGCCACTCGAACCAGAAGCCCGGCCAGCCGTGGATGAGCAGCAGAGGGTCGCCCGCGCCCTGCCGCACATAATGCAGCTTGATCCCGTTCACCGTCACGTAGTGGTGGCTGATCTTGTCCACGGCCATGCGGCGATCCTCCTGTGCCCGAGAGCGTAGCGAACAGGGACAGGAGGCAACAGCGTGTCGTGCGCGCCCATCGCGGGCGCCTGAGGAACGCTGCGGCCGGGTGGCGACCCCATCCGCTGAACAACAGACAACAACCAGCAGACAACAGGGAGCCGCCGGCCGTTCCTGTTGTCTGTTGCCGGCGCTTAGTGCTCCTCGTCCACCACGTCGCCGATCAGTCGCCGCACGCGCTGGTTCAGCGCAGTGTGCTCGGGTTGGGTGAGCCCCGGGTCTTCGTCGAGCATCCGCGCCGCCTCGTTGCGCGTCAGCTCGATCAGCTTCACGTCGGTGAGCCTTGCGACGCGCAGCCCCGGCAGCCCCGACTGCTTCGTCCCGAAGAACTGCCCCGGGCCGCGCAGCTCCATGTCCGCCTCCGCCAGCCGGAAGCCGTCGGTCGTCTCCTCCATCAGCTCCAGCCGCTTCCGCGCCTCCTCCGTGGGCTCCTCACTGAGCAGCAGGCAGTAGCTCTGCTCCGCCCCACGGCCCACGCGCCCCCGGAACTGGTGCAGTTGCGCCAGCCCGAACCGCTCCGCCCCTTCGATGAGCATCACGCTGGCGTTCGGCACGTCGATCCCCACCTCGATCACCGCCGTCGACACCAGGATGTCCGCCTCGCCGTTCCGGAACCGCCGCATCACCTCGTCCTTCGCCTTCGACGCCATCCGGCCGTGCAGCAGCTCCAGCCGGAGGTCTGGGAACACCTGACGGCGCAGCCGCTCGTACTCCGCCGTAGCCGCCTTCACGTCGAGCGCCTCGGACTCCTCGACGAGCGGGCAGATGACGAACGCCTGGCGCCCCTGTGCCACCTGCTCCCGCACGAAGCGCTCGGCGTCGGCTCGCTCGTGCGGTGCCACCCACACCGTCTTCACCGGCTGGCGGCCCGGCGGCAACTCGTCGATCACCGAGATGTCGAGGTCGCCGTAGACGGTGAGCGCCAGCGTCCGCGGGATGGGCGTCGCCGTCATCACCAGCATGTGCGGCGCCACGGCGGCCTGCGCCCCCTTCTCGCGCAGCGCCGCCCGCTGCATCACGCCGAACCGGTGCTGCTCGTCGACCACCGCCACGCCCAGCGCCCTGAAGCGCACCCCGCCCTGGATCAGCGCGTGGGTCCCGCAGGCGATGTCGATCTCACCTCGCTCGACCGCTTCGAGCACGGCGCGCCGGTCGCGCGTCTTCGCTCCGCCGGTGAGCAGCGCGATGCGCAGTGGGCGGTCGAGGAACGGTGTCCGCGCCTCAGCGATGTTGCCGTCGGTCTCGTCCGCTCCCAGAAGCTGGCGCAGGGTGCGGAAGTGCTGCTCCGCCAGGATCTCCGTCGGCGCCATCATCGCCCCCTGGCAGCCGTTGACGACGGCCGCCAGCACCGCCGCGGCGGCGATCACCGTCTTGCCGCTGCCGACGTCGCCCTGCACCAGGCGGGTCATCGGCACCGGGCGGCGCAGGTCCGTGAGCACCTCGAACAGCGTCCGGTCCTGCGCCTTCGTCAGCGTAAAGGGGAGCATCGCCCGGAACGTCTGCTCGAACACCGCGTCGACGGCCAGGGGCTGGGCCGGGGCGGTGTGTTGGAACGTCCGGCGGCGCAGCAGCATCGTCAGCTGGATGGGCAGCAGCTCCTGGAAGGCCAGCCGGCGTCGCGCCGCTTCCAGGGCGCCCCGGTCCGTCGGATAGTGCATCTGCGCCACCGCCTCGGCGATCGGCTCCAGCGCCAGCCGCTCGCGCAGCTCCGGCGGCAGCGGATCGGGGAGCTGCCCGACGAAACGGTCGAGTGCCTCGCGCATCACCCGGCGGACGGTGCGGTTCGGCAGCCCCGCCGTGAGCGGGTACACCGGGACGAGACGGCCCGTATGCAGCAGGTCATCGCTCCACAGCTCCCACTCCGGGTTGTCGAACTTCGGGCGCCCCTGATACTCCGAGACCTTCCCCGACACCACGATCTCGGTGTCGATGGGCAACTGCTTCGCCACCCACGGCTGATTGAACCAGATGCACGTCATCGTCCCCGAGTCGTCGCCGATCACCGCCTCCGTCGAGCGCAGCCGCATGCCCATAATGCGCTCGCGCGCGCTCCAGACGCGGCCGCGCACCGTCTGCTCCCGGTCGATGTCCAACTCCGCGATCGCCACCGGGTCACCGTAGTCGGCGTGCCGGCGCGGGAAGAACAGCAGCAGGTCGCCGACGCTGTGCAGCTCGAGCCGGTCGAACTTCACCGCCAGCGAGAACGGCACGCGCTTGAGCGCCGAGAGCGGCGCGGCGGCGCCCAGCCGTGCCGCTTCCTCGGCGGAGGGGCGGCGCACCGCGCCGAGCTGCGGCTGTTCCGCCGGCGCCGCGCGACGCCGCGGTGCCGGGGCTTTCGTCCGGCGGCCGGGCGTGACAGCGGGATCCGGCGCCGCGGCGGCCGGACGGCGAGATGGCTGCTTCGCGCCGTTGCGCCGCCCGGCGAGCGCTCCCAGCGTCTCCTCCACCCACGCCCGGCGGCGGTCCGGCGTCAGCGAGCGGTAGCCCGCGACCGGCAGCCGCTGGATGCGCGCGTAGACGGCGCTGCCCAGCTGCGAGGCCTCGCGGGCGGCGAGATTGCGCAGGAAGGCGTCAAGGCCGGAGGTGACGGCGCGGTCGGCGAAGCGCTTCTGGCGCTCCAGCTCCAGGACCTTGCGCAGGCGTTCTTCGGCGAGCGTGGAGGGCAAGCGGCGCCTCCCCGGATTAGGTCATACGTTCGATTCAGCCTACGGCGAGCCAGATTCGAGGTCAAGCCGCCGTCGCAACAAGGGACACCAATCTGGACATCATCATGGACATGCTCGACTCAGGCATCCCCAGTTTAGCTTCATTTTTCGTGCTATGATGTGGACATGCTCATGGTCATCGCGAAGGACACGGACTAGGACATGCCAGTTTGGGAGGTCCGCTTCGACCTGCACGTCGACGTCGATGCGCCGGAGATCGTCCGGGCGGTGGCCCGCGCCGAGGCGCTGGCGAGCGTCATCCGCGGCCTGCCGGTGCCCCCCCACGTCCGCAAGAAGCTCGACCGCCTCAACATCCTCCGCGCCGTCCGCGGCACCACCGGCATCGAGGGCTCCGACCTCTCCGAGGAAGAAGTGGGAGTGGTGATGGACTCGGAGCGGCCGGGCCCCGTCCTCCCCCGCCCCCGCGCGCGCGAAGAGCAGGAAGTGCGCAACGCCGCCCGGGCGATGCAGTCCATGGCTGGTGCACTCCGGCGTGATCCGCAGCTGCCACTCACCGAAGAGCTGATCTCGACGATTCACCGCCTCACCACCGAAGGCATCGGCTACGAGCACAACACCCCCGGTGTGTACCGGAGCCACGCCGTCGCCGCCGGCACGTACGTCCCGCCCCGCACGCGCGCCGAGGTGGAGTCGCTCATGCGCGGTCTGATTGAGTGGTTTTGCAGCCCCCGGACGCAGTCGTGGCCGGCCGCCGTGCGCGCCGTCGCCGCGCACTTCTACTTCGTGAGCGTCCACCCCTTCGGCGATGGCAACGGGCGCACCGCGCGCGCCATCGAGAGCCTGCTGCTTTACCAGGGCCACATCAACGCCCTAGGCTTCTACTCCCTCTCGAACTTCTACTATCGCCGGCGGCCCGAATACATCGAGCACCTAGACAGCGCGCGGTTCGCACCGGGCGGCCTCACGCCGCTCGTCCGCTTCGCGCTGGAGGGGCTGGTGTCGGAGCTGGAGGAGGTGCACGGCGAGGTGCTACGCGAGATGACGGTGATCGCCTTCCGCGACTTCGCCCGCGAGCGCCTGAAGCTGACCGGCAAGCTCGGGTCGCCCGCCGGCGAGCGCCTGTACCAGCTTCTCGTCGAGCTGACGGAGCCGGTTCGGCCGGCGGAGATCCGCCGCGGCCAGCACGCCCTCTCCCGCCTGTACCGGGGCCTCTCGGCCAAGACCTTCAGCCGCGACCTGCAGTTCTTGCAGTCGGAAGCGCTGATCGTCGAAGAAGGCGACACCGTCCGGGCGAACCTCGCCCTCATGCAGGACTTCATGCCCTAGCCGCGGCGTCCCTTGCGGGTGCGGCGGCCTGCCCCGACACTGCCCGCGTCGGCGAAACCGAGCAAGAGGAGACGAGATGCTGCTGAAGGACCGGGTGGCGATCATCACCGGCGGGGGGCGCGGGATCGGACGCGGCGTGGCGCTGCGATTCGCGAAGGAGGGCGCGAAGCTCGTCCTCGTCGACATCGAGCAGGCCCACCTCGACGAGTCGGCGCAGGCCCTCGACGCCTCCGGCACCGGCGTCGACTACATCACGCAGCAGGCCGACGTCTCCTCCAGCGCCGACGTCCAGCGCTTCTTCGACGCCACCCTCGCGCGCTTCGGCCGCCTCGACGTGCTGGTGAACAACGCCGGCATCGGAAACCCGCCGATCGGGATCGTCGACATGCCGGAGGAGGCGTGGGACCGCACGCTGGCCGTGAACCTCAAGTCCGTCTTCCTCTGCTCGAAGGCGGCGGCGAAGCAGTACATCGCCCAGGGGGGAGGCGGGCGCATCATCAGTGTGGCCTCGCAGGCGGGGAAGACCGGCTACGCCTTCCTGACGCCGTACTGCGCCTCGAAGGCGGGCATCGTGCTGTTCACCCAGGCCTTCGCGAAGGAGGTGGGGCAGCACAAGATCAACGTCAACTGCGTCTGCCCCGGGACCATCGACACGCCGCTGCTGCGCGGGGCGGGGCTGGGGCTGCAGAACAACGACGAGCTGTTCCAGCGCCTCATCGGCACCGTCCTGCCGACGATCCCCCTCGGACGCATCGGCTACCCCGAGGACGTGGCGAAGATCATCACGTTCCTCGCCAGCGACGACGCCGACTACATGACCGGTCAGGCCATCAACATCTCCGGCGGCCAGGAGATGCACTGAGCTGGGATCCTGGTCGCTGGTTGCTGGTCGCTGGTGCGACGCTCCGGCCTCCAGTCGCCCCACAACGGCGTCCGATACCCTGCCGCCATGAATCCCCGCACTATCGCCGCCGTCTGGGCCGGGAAGGCCGCGGGCGGCGCGTCGCGCGTGCTGCGGCGCGGTGGCGGTACCGCCATCGCCGGCCTGGCAGCGGAGCGCATCGACCCGCGTATCGTCGAGCATCTTGCCCGGCAGGCGGGAGCCGGGGTGATCTGCATCACCGGCACCAACGGCAAGACCACGACGGCCCTCATGCTCAGCCGCATCGCCCGCGAGGCGGGGCTGCTGCCGCTGCACAACCGCAGCGGCTCGAACCTCATGCGGGGCGTGGCCGCGGCCCTCGTCGAGGCGGCGACGCCCCTCGGCCGCATCCGCGACGCCGCGAAGCGCCTCGCCGTCTTGGAGGTCGACGAAGCCACGCTCCCCCTCGCGATGCCCGCCGTGCGCCCGCGCGCCGTCGTGTTCACCAACCTCTTCCGCGACCAGCTCGACCGCTACGGCGAAGTCGACACCGTCGCCAAATCCTGGGAGCGCGCTCTCGCCGCCGCTGATCCCGCTACGGCCATCGTCCTCAATGCCGACGACCCCGCCGTCGACCACCTCGCCGCCTCCGCGCCCGGTCGCGTCCTCACGTACGGCGTCGAGGATGCAAGCGCCGGCGGCGAGGTGGTCGAACACGCGTCGGACTTCCGTACGTGCCTGCGCTGTGGGGCCGAGCTGGCGTACAGCGTCACCTTCTACGGCCACGTGGGGCACTGGCGCTGCCCCTCGTGCGGCAACGCCCGCCCGAAGCCCGGCGTCGCCCTCGAACGCGTCGTCCTCGGCGACGAGACGACGGCGCTGGACGTGGCGCTGCCCGACGGCCGCCTGCACGTCGCCCTGCCGCTGGCGGGGCTCTACAACGCCTGCAACGCCCTCGCCGCCATCGCCGGCGCAACAGCCCTCGGCCTGCCCCGCGACGCCATCGTCCGCGCCCTCGAGGGCTTCTCCGCGGCGTTCGGGCGGCAGGAGCGCTTCGCCGTCTCCGGACGCGACGTACGGGTGCTGCTGGGCAAGAACCCCACGGGGCTGAACCAGGTGCTGCGCACCGTCGCCGCCGCCCCCGGCGAGAAGCGCGTCCTCTTCTTCCTGAACGACGGCATCGCCGACGGCCGCGACGTCTCTTGGATCTGGGACGCCGACTACGAGACGCTGCGCCCGCAGACCGTCTGGGCGCTCGCCGCCGGCGCCCGCGCCGAGGACCTGGCGCTGCGCCTGAAGTACGCGGGCTTCGGCGACGACCTGCCGGTGGAGCGCGACACCGCGTCGGCGCTCCGCCGCGCCCTCGACGCCACGCCAGAGGCCGCGACGCTGCACGTCCTCCCCACCTACACCGCCATGCTGGAGGTGCGCGAGATCCTCGCAAAGCTGTCCGGCGTCCGCGCGTTCTGGGAGGACGCATGAGCGCGCCCGCCCTCCGCGTCGCCCACCTCTACCCCCGGCTGATGAACATCTACGGCGACCGGGGCAACATCATGTGCCTGCGGCATCGCTGCGAGGCGCGCGGCATCGGCTTCGAGCTGACGGAGCCGAGCGCGGGCGACCGCCTCGACCCGCGCGCGTACGACCTGATCTTCGCCGGGGGCGCGCAGGACCGCGAGCAGCGCGGCGTCGCCGACGACCTGCTGGCGACGAAGGCGGAGGCCGTCCGCGAGGCCGTCGAGGAGGGCGTGGTGCTGCTCGCCGTGTGCGGGGCGTATCAGCTCTTCGGGCACTTCTACCGCGACTCCACCGGCGCCGAGCTGCCCGGCGCCGGGGTGTTCGACCTGCACACGGAGCACCCCGGCGAGGCCGCGAAGCGGCTCATCGGCAACATCGTCGCGGAGTGGGAGACACCGGACGGGCGGACGCAGACCATCGTGGGATTCGAGAACCACGGCGGGCGCACGCGGCTCGGCCCGGCGGCCCGGCCATTCGCGCGCGTGCGCCGCGGCTTCGGCAACAACGGCGAGGACGGCTTCGAGGGCGCCGTCTACAAGAACGCTTTCGGCACGTATATCCACGGCTCGCTGCTGCCGAAGAACCCCGCGCTCGCGGACCATCTCCTGCGCACGGCGCTCTCCCGCCGCCACGACGGCATCGAGCTGGCGCCCATCGACGACCGTGCGGAGCTGCGCGCCCACGAGGCGGCGCTGCGATTGCGGTGAACCTCAAGCGGACTCGAACGTGTGGCGCCCGGACACGACATCCGCGATCACCCGACCGTCCGGGAGGACGACCTCCGCAAGGGTGCCGTCCGGCGAGTCCAGCTCCAGCGTGAAGCGCCCGCCGTCGATCCGCCACGACACGCCGATGTCCCCCCGCGGCGACGGATACCACCCCGCCGCCCACGACAGCCCCGCCGTCCGCGGCTCGACGCGATAGCGCGCGAACCCCGGCGCCAGCAGCCGCACCCCCAGCACTTCCCGCGAGAGGTCGTACGACGGCGTCGCCGACCACGCGTGGCAGCGGCTGTCGCGGCCGTGCCAGTGCTCCCAGAAGGTGCCGTCGCCGCCCGCCAGCATTGGCGCCCAGCGGTCGCGCACGTTCGAGACCAGCTGCTCGTGCCGCCCCGCCGCCGCCAGCGCACGGTGCACCCAGTGCATGAAGAACGGCTGCGCCAGCACGACCTGGCGCTCCTCGTCGATCGCCGACGTCGCGCCCGGCCGCAGCCCCGTCGACGTCTCGACCAGCCGCGCCGTGTCCATCACGTAGTCCAGCATCGCGTCCCAGCGCTCGCGCGGCGCGATCCCGGCGGCGATCAGCGCGGCGTTCGTGTGCTGGCTCACGTGCCGCCCCCGCCCATTGGGAAGCAGCGCGTCCACGTACACGCCCCGCTCGCCGTCCCACAGCCGCTCCAGCGCCCCTGATGTGCGCTCGGCGAGCGTCCGCCAGCGCGCGGCGAGGTGCGCTGCGCCCTCGCGCTCCGCCATATCGGCCGCATGGCGGAGCGCCATCACCAGCAGCGCGTTCAGCGCCCCGCAGGCACCGCGGCGATCCACCTCCGCCCAGTCGATGAAGATCCATCCCGGGGGCTCGACCAGCAGCCCCTCCAGCCCGATGTGCCGCTCGAACCACGCGAGGGCCCGCGCCACCGCCGGGAAGATCTCGGCGATGATCGCGTCGTCGCCGGTGTGCAGCACGTACTCCCCCGCGGTCATGATCCAGTACAGGCAGTAGTCCACGATGTAGACGGGGTACCGCGCCGAGATGTCGCCCGGCGTCGCCATCTGCGTCATCCCGTCGCGCCGCTGCGACTGCGCCACCTGCCGCAGCAGCTTCGCGGTCAACCGCGCGTCCCCAAAGCAGGCAAAGATCACCAGCGACTCGACGTAGGCGTCCCCCACCCACTGCCGCTGCTCGCGCGAGGGGCAGTCCTCGAAGCCGTCCTGCATGCAGAGCTGCATCGTGTAAGCGCCGGCGCTCCAGATGCGCGTCAGCGCCTCGTCCGAGCAGGCGAACGCGCCCCGGTCTCCCACGGGAAACGACGTAAACCAGACGCCCGCGTGGTGGACGCGCACCGTCGCGGACGCGCCCGGCGGCGGAGCGACCGTCAGCTGCAGGTACCGGAACCCGGCACGCTCGAACTTCGCCCACGACTGCCGGCCGTCGCGGAGGATGTACCGGTGCACGTTCTGCCCGCCGATCGGCGTCGCCCGCTGCACCGGCGCCCGGCCGTCGTCGAGCTGTTCGCTGTACGAGACATCGACAGTGGCGCCGGCCGGCCCATCGATGTCGATCGCCGGATATCCGGTCACATCCCGCCCAAAGTCCAGCAGCAGCGCTACCGCCCGCCCGGTCGCCAGCTGCACGTCCGCCGCTCCCTCGCTTCGGCCGAGCATCGCCTCCAGCGCGGTCACCGCGCAGTCCCGGATTGGCTCCAGCCGCCCTTCTGCCAGCGCGACGAAATCGACGCCGTCCGGCGCGTCCAACTCGCCCGCGACGGCGACCGACGCGGCGTCGCGCGGCTCGATGATCATCTGCGGGATGTCTCGCGGGACCATGTGCGGGAACGGCACGGTGTCCGGCGCGATGCCCAAGCCCGTCGCCCGCAGCACCACCGCCCGCGGCCACGACCCGTCGTCGTACTCAGGCAGTGTCCACCCGTCGTCGAGCGCCCGCCGTGCGTCGTACACCTCCGCGAAGCCCGTCGGGCCCGGCGTCGCGTCTTGCGCCAACGCCTCCGCGAGCAGGCACGCCCAGCGTCCGTCGCTGTCGACGCGCGGCTCGATGTCACACTCGAAGAACAGTCCGCCGCAGCCGAACGTGCGCGACCAGTGCGTGCGCGGCAGCTCGTACCACGACATGTCGCGCCCGTACGCGTGCACCAGCACCGCGACGGTGTTCCGCCCCGCGCGCAGCTGCGGCGCGACATCGTACTCGTCGTAGTACTGGAACAGAGGCTCGCAGCGAGCCGGCCCCCGCCCGATGAAGACGCCGTTCACATACAGCAGGTAGCGCCCGTCGGCGGACGCGCGTACCGGCGCGCTTGGCGGCACCGCCGCCAGCTCGAACGTCCGCCGGAAGTCGACGTACGCGTTCTGGTCGAGCGCCGCGTCCACATTCCCGAAGGGCACGCCGCGGTCACGCCAGATCCACTCGCCCCGGCGCTGCATCTACTGTTCCGGCCGGCGGGTGATGCGGCCGACCTCCGCCAGCTCCTCCGCCGACAGCTTCCACTCCGCCGCCCCCACGTTCTGCTCCACTTGCTCCGGCTTCGTCGCCCCGGCGATGACGCTCGACACGTGCGGCTGGCTCGCGAGCCACCCGACGGCAAGGTCGATCATCGGGCGGCCGTGCGCGTCGGCGAAGCCGCGCAGCCCTTCGAGCGTCTGGAAGTTGCGCTCGTTCAGTATGCGGTCCGCCATAGGGCCGGCACCCGCCAGGCGTGTGCCCTCCGGCGGCGGCTCCCCCTGCGTGTACTTCCCGGTGAGGAATCCGCTGGCCAGCGGGAAGTACGGCAGAATGCCCAGCCCGTACTTCTGGGCCGCCGGAACCAGCTCTCGCTCGATGCGCCGGTCGAGCAGGTTGTACTGGTTCTGCGCCGACACGAACGGCGACAGGTGCTCCGTCCGCGCCACCCACTGCGACTCCACCACCTGCCACCCGGCGAAGTTCGAGCAGCCGACGTAGCGCACCTTCCCGCTGCGCACCACGTCGTCGAGGGCGCGCATCGTCTCCTCGATCGGCGTGCGTACGTCGGGGAAGTGCACCTGGTACAGGTCGATGTACTCCGTGGCGAGACGGCGCAGGCTCGCGTCGACCGCCTCGAAGATGTAGCGGCGCGACGCCCCGCCCCAGAGCGGCCCCTCGCCCATCGGCCCCACGAACTTCGTCGCGATGACGACGTTGCGGCGGTGCGGCTTCAGCGCCGCCCCCAGGTACTCCTCCGAGAGCCCCCCGGGCCCGTAGATGTCCGCCGTGTCGAACAGCGTCACCCCCAGCTCCACGGCCTTCTCGACCACGGCCTTCGTGGCGTTGGTGTCGCAGCGCCGGCCGAAGTTGTTGCATCCCAGCCCCACCGCCGAGACCTGCAGCCCCGACCGGCCGAGGTTCCTGTACTCCATGATTCAGGCTCCTTCCGCCCGCAAGCACGTCCGTATGGCGGATCGATCAAACACGACCCTGACGCTTGCGTAAAGGTGCCTTCGCCTCGGAGCCCCCAGAGCGCGTGCTTTCAGCCCACGCCGCACGCGGTTGGGATGCCAGATGACGGTGGCTACGGGCCGATGAGGTCGCCGGTGTATACCGCCTCGAAGGCGGAGCCCGGCACGGACTTGAGCTGGTTCAGGTCCTCGTCGTCCCAGCGCGGGTCCCGGGCGCCCGTGATGAACCAGCTGGACCCGTTATCCGCCACGATCATCCCGTAGGTCTTCAGCGCCTCGAGGACGACCCGTGACTGCCCGTCGAAGCCCGAGATGTCGTAGCTCGCCTTGAGCCGCAGCCGCAGCCCCATCGGCGGGAGAGCCGGGTCGGTGCTGCTGCTGGCGAAGTGCGTCGCCGGGTGGATGTACGCCCGCTGGCTGCGCTGCACGGTGAAGCGCAGCGCGTGGTTGATGGCGCCCGCCGCCACCTCGTCGTAGCGGACGAGCCCCGGCAGGATCGGCAACCCCGCCGCGTCAGCCGACGTCCAGCCCTCCGGTCGCAGCGCGTTCGAGTTCAGGTCGAACACCGCACCCGAGGCGGCGTCCCAGCCGGCTCCCGACTGCTCCGCCACGAACAGCTCGTACAGCTTGCACTCGCCCTGCCGCACGACGAGCACGTGCCGGTCGCCCCCGCCCTCCACCGGGGCGTCCAGCGGGACCGGGTACGGGCCCGGGTCGCTCTCGTCGCCGTAGTCAGTGAACGTGATCGGCACCATGGGCTGCGAGGGAGGGACAACGACGTACGGGATCCCGTAGTCGGGGTTCGACCCGAAGTCCGGGTGGACATTGGCGCGGTTCGCCAGGATGCTGCCGATGTACGCGCCGGAGTTCGGGTGCAACGGCGCCCCGGAGACGTCGGCGTTCCAGGGATTGTTCGCGGGGAACACGCTGCAGCCGCCGATCGTCGGGGCGCCGCCGGAGAGAGCCGGTGTGCGCGTCGGCGTCGGCGTGCCGAGCGGCAGCACCGTGACCGGCGGGATATGCACGATCACTGCCGTCGGCGTGCGCGTCGGCGTCGGCGTCCGCGTGCGCGTGGCCGTCGCCGGCGGCGAGGCGGCCGCGGCGGCGTAACCCGCGGCGTCCTCGACCCCGGCGGCGGGCGGAGGAGCCATGACGTTCGTAGGAGTGGGGCTCACGGGCGCACCGGCGGCGGCCAGCTGTGACGATGCCGGCGTCGGTGCCCCGGACTGAGGCGGCTGGCTGTCGGCGATCGGCAGCTCGCAGGCGACGCTCATCACCGCGACTGCGGCAATGACGGCGGCGGAGGTCGCGAGCCGTGACAGCGTCGCCTCCTTCAGCGCGTTCGGAACGTCGTGCTGCGTTCGCTGACGTTCCCCGCCGCGTCGAACGCGCGGGCGAGCATCGTGTGCGTGCCCGGCGCCAGCCAGCGCGCCGGGACGCGCGTTGCAAACGGCGCCCGGCGATCGCGGCTGTAGCGCCGCCCGTCGATGTAGAAGTCGACGCGCGTCACGTCGCCGGCCGCATCGACCGCGAGCCGGACGCTCCCCCCGTACGACGCGCCCTGCGCCGGGTTGGTGATCCAGAGGTCCAGCGGCGGCGGCAGTGCGGCGGGAGGGAGCACCTGCGGCCCCGCCTCCTGCACAGCGAACGCCCAGCCATCGTTGAAGCCCCCGAAGTCCGTCGTCCAGTACCAGCCATACGTGCTGCCGGGCACGAAGTACCGGCCGATGCCGACCGCGGTGTAACTCGTGCTCAGCATGTTCTGATTGTGGCCGGAGCTATTCTTCCACTGGTTGAACGCCTGCTGCGCCGTCGCCCCGCCGGCCGCGATGTTCTCGCCCAGCGACGTGTTGAACCCGTACCCGCAGTCCCGGATGCGCTGCACCCACGACCGCGTCAGGTCGTCGTGCGCGAAGTAGTTGTTCGTCGCCAGGTCCGTCGACTTCCACTGCGACGCTTTGCTCAGCGAGTAGGAGACCACCAGTTGCGCCCGCCCATTCTCCTGGCGGTGGGCGTTGATCAGCCCCAGGAACGCCTCTTCCTCGGAGTCGAGGCGCGCGTCGACGGTGCAGTCGCCCGCCGCCGAAGCGGCGCGTGGTGACGGCACGCCCGCAACCACTGCTAACGCCAGCGCGACGATCAGTATGGATAGCGCGCGCACGAGGCCGCGCGGAACCGGCCGGTATGGCATTCTCAACCCCTCCCCGATTGTCCTGACGCTTGATCAATCGGAGCCAACCGGCCGATTCTGAACGCGGACGCAGCTTCACGGCGAAGATACTTTCGACGACAATACGTCGCGACCGGCCGCCCTCCCTGAATTCGGGACTGGCGCTGCGGGGAGGGCGATGAGCTTCAAAACTTCCCCGGGCGCGGTCACCACCCCTCCGAGACCGAAAGGGGTGGTGGCACCTCCCGTCCTCGTGCCCACCGCCGCCCCTCGCCGGCCGGCCGCGCGCTGGGTCGTCGTCCGGTGGTCTGGCGCCATCTTCAGCACCACCGTCCTCATCTCCTCCCTGAGGGTCGCCGGCGTCTACATCGGCGAGCTAACGGAGGCCGGGGCCGACGCGCCGGTCGCGCTCGCGGTGCTCCTGCTTTCGCTCGGTTTCGCCGCGATCTTCGGCATGGGGCTGATGTACGTCGCGATGCCCGGCTACGCGAAGGTCGCCTTCGCGCTGTTGGCGCTCTTCCTCGTGACGGCGGGCGCGCTTCTGCTGTTGTTCGCGCCCGTGGTGCGCCAGATGAACACGCCGGGCCTCGCCGAGTACCGCGCGAGCAACACGTTCGCGGTGTTCGGCGCGCTGTCGCTCGCCACCGGGCTGGCGCTGGGCGCGCTGTGCCTGCGCTGGGCGCTCGAGCGACGCGCCCTCCGGCTCCTCGCGCGCTGGGCGCGGCTCCTCGGCTCCGCTTACGGCGTGCTGCTGGGCATCAGCGGCATCGGCGTGATCTGGACGCTCCTCGCGCTCATCGGCGAGGACACCTCCGCCGCCGACGGCGAGTTCGCCAGCGTCGTCCAGCGAGCGCTGGCGATCACATCGATCGCAATGATGTCGCTGATCCCCGGACTCATCCTCACCTACCACGGCATCTCCTCCTCCATGGGCGAAGGCTCCGACGAGCACCGCCCGCCGATCTTTCTGCTCGCGGCCGGCGCCTTCGGGCTGGCAGTGGTCCTCGGCGGCTGGAACATGGCCTCCGGCGACCCCATCGCCGCCCCGATGCCCGCGCTGCACGTGCTGGGCGCGGGGCTGCCGGGCATCGCCTACCTGGCGCTGGCGTCGCGGGGGAGCATCTGGGCAGGGACGCCCGTGCGCGGCATCACCTGGCGGGAACTCACGCTCGCGATGGCGCTGAGCATGACGGTCGGCGTGGGCATCGCGCTGTACGTCGAGGGTATCGGCGGCTTCGCGGCCGTCGTGCTCGCCCTCGTGCACGCGGACGCCTTCGCCGGCGTGGGGCGGGGCGGCGGCGTCTGGGACGTCATCGAAGACTCGAACTACCTCCTGAGCGACAACGAACTGCTGGTCACACAGCTCGTCGCCGCCGCCGTCATCGCCCCGCTGATCGAGGAGTTCTCGAAGGGGCTGGGCGTGCGCTTCCTCATCCGTAGCATCACCACACGGTCGCAGGCGTTCGTCCTGGGTGCGGCGGCCGGCGCCGCCTTCGGCTTCCTCGAAGCGATGCTCTACGTGCTCGCCTTCGTCGGCGAGGACGAGAGCCGCTGGTGGGAGGGGATGCTCGTGCGCGGCGGCAGCACCTCGCTGCACGTGTTCGCGACGGGGCTCGTGGGGCTGGCCTGGTGGTACTGGGCAATCGGCAAGCGGCCGAGGCGCGCGCTGGCGCTCTTCGCCATCGCCGTCGCGGCCCACGGGATGTGGAACGGCACCGCCGTCATCATCGACTCGCGCATCTTCGGCCTGGACACGCTCGACTACCGCACCCTCGAGATCGTTGCCTACTGCGTCATCGCGCCGCTCGCGCTGGCGTTCATCGTGGCATTGCCCGTGATCGCCCGTCGCATCCGCGACGCCCCCACCGCGCCCGTCGCCGGCACACCGCTGGCGTCGATGGCGCCCTGGCTGGGGTAAGCTGGCCGTGCGATGAAGCTCATGAGCTGCGGCGAGCCGGCCCTGAACGATGCTGGAGCTGGGTGAAGGTCGGGCGCACGCGGCCTCCGTACCGCAGAGATCGCCCGCCGCCTCAACGTCTCGATGAGGTTCGTGGTGCCAGGGCGGGCGGCTTGGTGGTGAGCAGGCTGGTCCGGGAGGCTATCGCCGGGATGATGGAACGAGTTTCGTTCGGTGAACGCGCGCAGGGCCGAGGAGGCTGAGGCGCCGCCCACCGGTATCAGATCTGGGGAAGCGGCGGACAAAACGAACGGAGGGCCCGCCAAGGCGGGCACCCCGCTCGTTTGTCGAAGGCCCCGCCTCCTTCGACATCTCCTAGAACATCGCTCGCTCGGGATCTGTTACATCCCGCCCGTTCTGTACACTGGCGGACACCCCGCCGAGTCTGCCCGAGGTGTGCGCCCATGACCATCACCGCATCTGAGATCGAGGCCAAAGCCCAGGAGGCGAAGCGCGCCGCCCGCCGCCTCGCCACCCTCTCGAGCGAGGTCAAGAACGACGCCCTGGAACGCCTCGCCGGAGCACTCGTCGCCAGCTCGGGAGAGATCCTTGCGGCCAACGCCCAGGACCTCGAGCGGGGCCGCGCCGACGGCCTGACCTCCGCCGTGCTCGACCGGCTCACCCTCACCGACGACCGCCTCCGCGCCATCGCGAAGGACGTCCGCACCGTCGCCCTCCTCCCCGACCCAGTCGGCGAGACGCTGGAGATGCGCACGCTCCCCAACGGCCTCATGGTCGGGAAGATGCGCGTCCCCTTCGGTGTCATCGGCGCGGTCTACGAGAACCGCCCGAACGTCACCGTCGACATCGCGTCGCTCTGCCTGAAGGCGGGGAGCGCCACCATCCTGCGCGGAGGCAAGGAAGCCCTGCAGTCGAACATCGTCCTCGGACGGGTGATCGCGGCCGCCTTCGGCGCCGCCGGTGTGCCCGAGGGCGCCGTGCAGGTGATCGAGTCCACGGACCGCGCGCTGGTCGGCGAGATGCTCAAACTCAAGCGCTACATCGACCTCGTCGTCCCCCGCGGCGGCGAGGCGCTGATCCGCTTCGTCGAGGAGAACGCCAGCATGCCCGTGCTGGTCGGCGGCATCGGCGTCTGCCATACGTACGTGGACCGTGAGGCGGACCTGGCGAAGGCCCGCGACATCGTCGTGAACGCCAAGACCCGGCGCTACAGCATCTGCAACGCCCTCGACACCGTGGTCGTCCACGCGGACATCGCCGGCGCCTTCCTGCCGGCGGTCGCGCGCGCCCTCGCCGAGAGACAGTTCGAGCTGCGCTGCGACGCGCGCTCGCTCGCCATCCTCCGGGGCGCGCCCAACGTTTCGCCCGCATCGGACGACGACTACGGCAAGGAGTTCCTGGCGCCGGTCGCCTCGGTGAAGGTGGTCGACTCTTACGACGAGGCGGTGGACTTCATCTACCGCTACAGCAGCGGCCACTCCGACGCCATCGTCACCGAGAACTACACAACCGCCCTGCGCTTTCTGCGCGAGGTGGACACGGCCGTCTGCTACGTCAACGCCAGCACGCAGTTCACCGACGGCGCGCAGTTCGGCATGGGGGCGGAGATCATCGACGCGACGCAGAAGTTCCACGCCCGCGGCCCCGTGGGCCTGCGCGAGATCTGCACCTACAAGTGGATCGTCTTCGGGACGGGCCAGATCAGGCCGGCATAGCCGTCGTCTTCCGCTTCGGCTTCGCCCGCAGCACCTTCGCATCGCCCTCGGCGTAGAGCAGCGGCACCGTCTCCGAGACGTCGAGGCGCGCCGCGAAGCGCAGGTCCCTCTCGAACCCCAGCCCCAGCAGCGCCCGGCCGTGCGCCGACTGCCGGAACGAGCACATCGCGTCGCCCTGGTAGAAGCGCCACAGGTGGTACGCCGCCCACGCCTCGTCCGTCATCGCCAGCGCTGGGTCCAGCTCCCGCGCCGCTTCGATGATCGCCCCGGCGGCGGCCGTGTCTTCGAGGCTGAAGGCCGCCCCGCGCTCCGCACCCGCGCAGACCACGGCCACGTCGAGCTTGCGCCGCCCCGCCTCCTCCACGATGCGCGCGGCCACCGCCCGGCGGTTGAGCAGCGACCCCACCGCCGCCACCGGCGAGTCCGCCGCCGCCACAATCGCGCGCGTACCGTTCGTCGTGAACAGCACTGCCGACTTGCCGCGGAAGTCGCTCGCCGCGAAGTCCGCCGGCGAGTTGCCGAAGTCGAACCCCGGCGCCGGCAGCGACTTCACTTCGCCGCAGAGCAGCGAGAAGTTGCGGATCGCGAGGTGCCGCGCTTCCTGTATCCGGTCGCTGACGATCGCGCGCAGCAGGCCCTGGTCGAACATCGCGATCAGTGACGACGTGGCGCGCAACACATCCACCACCACGACCGCGTGCGCGCGCGGCTCGCGGAGCATCTTCGGCGTCAGCGCCACAGTGATCCTCACGGATCGACTGTAAGCCGACGCCTCCAGCCCGTCGATAGCTGGCGTCAAGCCGCGTCCAACTTGACACTCCGGTCGCCGCGACCCACGCTGGCCGCGTGTCAAGCATCCTGCCCGTGTACCTGAACGAGCTGCGGCGCCACCTGGAGGCACTGCGTGACCTGATGCCCGCTCTCCCCCTCGACGCACGCTGGGGAGACGGCGGCGCGACGGCGGGACAGATCGGCTACCACACGTCCGAAGCGGCGGACTTCTGGCTGCGCAACGTCATCCTCGGCGAACAACGCCCGCGCGACCGCGACGCCGAGTTCGCCGCCACCCTCACGCTCCACGAAGTCATGATGTCTATCGCCCCGGCGCTCGAAGCCTGCTCCGTCGTCGCGCGACGCGCGACCGCGCTCGCCGCGCCTGTGCATCCTCCCCCGACCATGACCGAAGGGCGCCCCTGGACCGCCCTCGACGCCCTGCTGCACATTACGGCCCACACGGCTGAGCACGTCGGCGAGCTGACCGTCGTAGCCACGAAGCTCAACCGGTAGCGCTGTCCGCGCCTCCAACCTCCAACCCCAACGACCAACTTCCAGCCTCCGGCGTCCACCCTCCAACCGCTCCGCTCCCGGCGAACCAGCTCCGCTTTCCACCCCTGCGCACCCGCTACGCTTCCACCGATGCTCCGCCCGCTGATCTTCGCCCTCTCCCGCAGCCGCACAGCCGAGCGCATCGCCACCGGCGTCCCGGGGTTCCGCGGGTTCTCCCGCCGGTTCGTCGCCGGACAGCGCCAGCAGGACGTCATCGACGCGGTGCGGCGGCTGAACGCCGGCGGCTTCGAGGCGACCGTCTCGTTTCTCGGCGAGGAGGTGCGCGATGAAGCAGCCGTGCGGGCGGCGGTCGAAGAGTTCACGTCGTACGCGCGTGGCGTGCGGGCGGAAGGCCTGCGCAGCCACCTCTCCGTGAAGCTCACGGAGCTGGGGCTGGCGTTCGACCGCGACCTCTGCGAGCGGTCGCTCGACACCGTGCTGAAGACCGCGGCGGAGTGCGGGACGTTCGTCCGCATCGACATGGAGGACTCCCGCTACACCGAAGCCACCCTCGAGATCGTCCGGCTCGCGCGCGCATCACACGGGAACGCGGGCGCGAACGCGGGCGTTGTCGTGCAGGCGTACCTGCGACGTAGCACCGACGACGTCGCGGCGCTGGCGGAGGAGGGGACGCCGGTGCGGCTGGTGAAGGGCGCGTATCGCGAGCCGGAGAGCGTCGCGTATCACTCGAAGCCGGAGGTCGACGAGAGCTTCGCGCGCCTGGTGGACCTATACTTCGCGCGCATGGCGGAGGGTGGGTGGCTGGCCGTCGCCACGCACGACGGGCGGATGGTGCGGGCGGCGCGGCGCGCGGCGGAGCGCCACGGCGTCCCGCGCGACCGCTACGAGTTCCAGATGCTGTACGGCATCCGCACGGACCTGCAGCGCTCGCTTCGCGACCAGGGGCACCGGGTGCGCGTCTACGTGCCCTACGGCAGCCACTGGTACCCGTACCTGATGCGCCGCCTCGCCGAGCGCCCGGCGAACCTCTGGTTCTTCCTCCGCAACACCCTCCGGCGGTAGGCTCGCCCGCCGAAGGCGCCCCCCGCGAACGCTTGCGGCGGCCTCCGGGGCCACCTATAGTGCGCCGTACTCCTCTGGTTGCCGTCGCTGCGGATTCCGACTCGACTGAGGCCATTGTGAGGACACGTCCGGCCTGACCACCTCGAACACACGGAGGCGGCGGCATCACGCAGGAGGAAGCAATGGCGACAGGCAAGATCGTACGGCTGGACCGCGGGCGCGGGTTCGGGTTCATCACGCCGGAAGGCTCCAGTCAGGACCTGTTCTTTCACAGGACTGCCCTGCAGGGCCTGGAGTTCGACAGCCTGCAGGAGGGCCAGACCGTCGCGTTCGAGAGCGAGCCGGACCCCCGGAACCCCAGCCGGTCGCGCGCCGTGAACGTGCGGAGCGAGTAAGACTCACCCCTGTCCTGGTGACATCCTGACCATTCGGGCGTGGGAACGCGCCCGGATGTTCCGCGCGCCTTCGCCCGCCGTGGTGCAATCGTCCCATGCGGCCCCGCCGGGCCGGGCGGTACGATGCCCGCACGATGGACACCGCCGGCGCCGGGAGCGCCCTCGAGAACCCGACCTCGCGGCGTCCGCGGCTGCCCATGCCGCAGAGCTTCTGGCAGCGTCGCGCTGACCCTTCGCTGGCCACGCTGCCCGGTGGGATCCGTCTCGCCGTCTTCACCTCCCCGTTCATCGTGCGCTGGGCGGCGTGGTTAGTCGCCGTCCTCATCGTCGCCTTCGCCGGCCTTCCCGACGAGAACATGCGGCTGGAGCCCTGGCTGCTGCTGGGCACATTCGCTCAGACGCTCGCCGTCACGTCGTACGTGCCGCTGGTGCGCCCGGTGCTCCTCCCCGCGCTCCGGAAGCGCGTGCAACTGGCCGACTACACCGACGTCCTGCTGCTCGGCCTCGCCGACCTCGGGCTGTCCATGCTGGCCGTCTACCTCAGCGGCGGCTGGCGCAGCCCCTACTACCACTTCGCCCTGACGGCGCTGCTCATCCCGTCGTTCTTCCTCACCTTCCGCGGCGTGCTGGGCCTCGGTGCGGGCTTCATGGCCGCGTACGCGCTTGGACTCGCCACCGTCGGTGAGGGCATCGAAGGGTCCTGGCGTGACCGCAACCTCAACAGCTTCATCGGCGCCATCATCACGCCCATGCTCGTCGCGCTGGTGCCGAATTATCTTGGCAGCGTCCTCCGTGACCTCGACGCCGCGCGCCAGGACGCCGTCGACGCCCTCGCGGACAGCGACCTGCTCTTCCGCGTCGCGCGCGCATTCCTCGAGGGCGGCGGGGCGCTGGGCTCGGCGCTCCCACGCGTCGCCGCCACGGCGCTCGAAGGGTCGCGCTTTGCGTCGCTTGCCCTGCTCGTGCCCGACGACGCGGGCAGCCGCACCCACGCCTACGGACTCACCCTCGACGGCCTGCCCCCACCCCCCGAGCTTGGCGAGCGCTTCGCCGGCGATGGTGCCGGCAGCTACGTCCCGTCCGCCCTCCCGGCGCCGCTGGACCGCGCCTTTGAGGGCTGCGGGTGGGTCGCGGTAGCGCCGCTGCGCTCGCCCGACGCCACCGAGGGGTGGCTGATCGCCGGTGCGAGGGAACGGCCGTCATCGGTGCTGCACGAGGTGCGCCTCGTTGACACCGTCGCCGGACAGATCGCGCTGGGCATGCGCAACATCCGGCTCACTCGCCGCATCGGCGAGCTGGCGGCAGAGGGCGAGCGCACCCGCATCGCCCGCGAGATCCACGACGGCATCGCGCAGATGATTTACATGCTGTCGCTGAGCCTGGAGACGGCGGTCGACCGCGTGGGCGGCGACCCGGACGAGCAGCGGCAGCGCCTGAAGGATCTGACGGCGCTGGCCAAGAACGCCCTCTGGGAGGTGCGGCAGTACATCTTCGACCTGCGGCCGCTGCTCAGCGGCGACGCCGGGCTGGTGGGCGCCGTCCAGGGACAGCTGAAGGAGTTCCAGGCCGTCTCCGAGCTGCCGGTGGAGCTCAGCGTGACCGGCGAGGCGGCGCGGCTCCCCCTCGCGACGAGTGCGGCGCTCTACCGCATCGTGCAGGAGGGGCTGGGGAACATCTTCCGCCACGCGCGCGCCTCGAAGGTGGACATCGCCGTCACCTTCTCGGACGGGCGAGTGACCCTGGCCATCGCCGATGACGGCGTGGGCATGGAAGAACACGGCCCGGACGGCCGCGTCGGCCACGGCATGAGCAACCTGCGCCGCCGCGTCGAAGATCTGCACGGCACGCTCGACGTGCGCAGCACGCCCGGCGCCGGCACCTGCATCGAAGTCATGGTTCCGATCGGAGGAGACACGTGAAGACACGGCTGATGATCGTCGACGACCACGAGGTCCTGCGGATGGGCCTGCGCGCGGCGCTGGAGGTGGAGCCCGACTTCACCGTCGTCGCCGAAGCCTCGAACGGAGGGGAGGCGATCGAGCGGGCCCGCGCCCACCACCCGGACATCGTGCTGATGGACGTCCGGATGGACGGGATCGACGGCATCGAGGCATGCCGCGAGATCCGCAACGAGCTGCCCGACACGAAGGTGCTGATGCTCACCTCCTTCGCTGAGGAGGAGACGGTGGTGGCCGCGCTGCTGGCCGGCGCCGCCGGCTACGTCCTCAAGAACGTCGCCCGGGCGCGCCTGCTGGAGGCTCTGCGCGCCGTCGCCCGCGGCGACTCGCTACTGGACTCGAAGGTGACGAAGAGCGTGCTGGAGCGCCTCATCGGTGGCCAGCCGGCGGAGACCGGCGACGAGCTGACACCCCGCGAGCGCGAGGTGCTGGTGCTGATCGCCCAGGGGGCGACGAACAAGGAGATCGCGGCACAGCTGGTCGTCAGCGAGAACACCGCCCGCAATCACGTCAGCCACATCCTCGGCAAGCTCGGCTTCAGCCGCCGCTCCGAGGCAGCCGCCTACGCTGTCCGGAAGGGGCTGGCACGAGAATGAAACTAGTGGTCAGCTGAGGACTCGTCGACTTCGGCAGGACCGAAAACTGACGACTGAAGACCGAGAACCCGGCCCTACTTCGACGGCGCCTGGTCCTTGAGGTAGAACGTCATCGACTGTAGCGCGAGGACCGGATCGATGTCCTTGATGTGCACGTTCTTCGGCACGTGCGCGGCGATCGGCGCGTAGTTCAGGATCGCTTTCACGCCGCACGCCACGAGCGCATCGATCACCTTCTGCGCCGACACCGCCGGCGTCGCGACGATGCCGATATCCACGTTCTTCCCCGCCAGCGCGACGGCAAGGGCATCGACGGGCTCGACGCTGAGCCCGTTGATCTCCTGCCCCACCAGGCCGGACTCCGCATCGAACGCCCCGACGATCCGGAACCCCTGTGGCGCGAAGCCCGCGTACGCCAGGATCGCCCGGCCGAGCTGGCCGACGCCGACGAGCACCATCGACCATTCGCGGTCGAGCCCCAGGATCTGGCGCAGCTCCTCGAGCAGGCGCTTGACGTTGTAGCCGCGGCCCTGCTTGCCGAAGCGGCCGAAATAGCTGAGATCCTTCCGGATCTGCGCCGGCGTCACCCCCAGCTGCGCGCCCAGCTCCTGCGAGCTGACGACCTCGCGGCCGGCGCGTTCGAGGATTCCCAGGGCGCGCGCATACACGGGCAGACGGTCGATGACGACGTCAGGAATCTCGATGGGCATCCGGGCTCCTCGGGCGGGGGTGTTGCCGGCGGAGCGGCCGCCCGATTGCGCAATTTTGCGCAATGTAACACCGGTCTACCACACGGTCAACGCATCCGAGGAACCAGAGCCAGGCCGCGGTCGGCGCTCGGTGACACGCAGCCCGCCTACCATCCCGTAGGCCTCATGGCCGGGAAGGTGACAGACGTACAGGTACACCCCCGGCTCCTCGAAGGTCACCGTCGTGACCCGGGCCGAGAACGCCGGGACTGTCACTTCGGTCGGCACCGTGGCGTGGAACGGCTCCGTCCCTGTGCGATGCCGCTCGTGCACCTCCGCCGTCCCGACGATCCACTCGTGGTCGATCGGATCGTCGTTCCGCAGCGTGATGGTCACCGGCACGCCCGCAGGCACCGTGATCTCCGCCGGGAGGAAGTGCGAGTAGCGGATGGCTACCGTCGCCTGCGCCGGGGCGCTGTCCCCCGCGCCGGCCATCAGCAGGGCACCGAGAGCTACAGCGAGCGCCACAGTCAGCGGGAGTGCTTTCAGCAAGCCGCTCACCACGTCTGCACTCCCGCGACTCGGCGCCGCCAGAACACGAAGACTGCGACGATCCCCACCGACGCGGCGAGCGCCACCCACATGATCGCCCGCGGAGAATCGCCGTCGTGCCCTGCGAGGGGCAAGGTGAGGCCGGCGGCGACAGGGGACGGGCGGTTCCAGCCGCTCGCATCGACAGCCAGGTCGTAGCGCAGGTCGCCCGCCGTCGTATCGACGCTGAGCTTCGTGAGCCACGCCGACTCCGGCACCCAGCCCATGCCATCGTCCGCACGCAGGTCGTCAAGCAGCAGTTCCGTCGCAGGCGCGTTGTGGGCGAGGGTGAGTCCGTCGCGCCCGATAGGAAGGAGGGCCGGCTCGCGGTCGGTCAGCAGAAACACGTCCGCCTCGACGCTGTCCGTGGCCTGCTTCCCCAGCGACAGGATGCGCAGCGGCACCCACGGGTTGGGCGTGGGGATCGTGAGGTGGACCGGTGTGCCGTCACCGAGCTGTTGTCCGCGCGAGGCGGCTGCTTCTCCGTCGAAGACCGCGGCGAGGAAGATGGGGCTGCGCTTCGCGTAGAAGTCCAGCACCTCCGGCGCGTCGGGCGAAAGCCGGAACCCGTGCTCCTTTGCCCAGATGGCGACGTCAGGCCCGCCGCCCTTCAGCACCATGATGTCCAGCGCGTCGATGCGCGTCTGGAACAGCACTTCGGCCCGGGCCGCCCCGGCGAAGGCGTCTTCCGCCGCGAGTGCCTTGGTGTTGGGCGGCGCCGTCTCCCGCTCCAACCGTTGCAGTGTCCAGCCGCCGCCGCGCTCGACGTTCGTCGGCACGCCCGGAAGCGGGATGAGCGTGCCGAACTCCCCGCCGCCTCCCTGGAACTGGAAGGCGGTGACGTAGTGCTCGACACCGTCGTGATACGCGGCGAGCGTGGTCGTGCGGCCGAGGTTGACGGCCCCGTTGGAGCCGATCAGCCCGGCACAGGCGCTGGCCGGACTGGGGCCGGTCGCAAGCAGCGCCCCCGCCAGCGAACCAAAGGCTGTGATGGTAACGATGAGCAATCGCATCGAAGTCCTCCCGGTGGCGATGTGCCACACAAGAGCTAGACGATACGGTTGCCAGTTTGTTCCCGGGACTGCGTCACCTGCCTGCGCGCGAACACAAGTTCAGAGAAGGACTGCATCCCAGAGCGCGGGCTTACAGCCCGCGGGGGCGGCGTGCGCATCCACCGATCCCGGCGAGCTGCTCGGGCGCGGTCAGAGCTTCAGCGCCAGGATCTCCCGGTGCACGTCGCCGTTGCCCTTCACGTGGATCCGCACGTCGATGATGCGCACCTTCAGCCGCGTCGGGGCGTCGTCGAAGTACACCTCATCGCCCTTCTGGAAGCGGTACTCCGTGGCCAGCGTGGCGATGAGCTTGCCCTTCTTCGGAGTGAAGGGGTCGGACTCGTAGATCTCGGTCTTCAAGGTCTTGCTCACCCTGCTCTCGTGCTGAGAACGTGCCCCATCCTGGAGCGCCGCGCCCCCGTCGCTACTCGTACCGAAGCGCCTCGGCGATAGGGATGCTGGACGCCTGCCGCGACGGGACGATGGTCATCACCAGCGACGCGACCAGCGCGAACCCCCCGATCCCCAGGATCTGTACCCACGGAATGTAGAAGCTATCGACGCCCCCCGTCACGAAGTCGTCCGTCTTGACCAGCTGGAACGCCAGCAGCAGCGCCAGCGTGATGCCGCTCACCACTCCCAGCAGCGTGACGAACGCCGACTCCATCAGGAAGCTCAGCGCCACCGCTCCCCGCGTGTAGCCGATCGCGCGCAGCATGCCGATCTGCTGGCGGCGCTCGACCACCGTGCGGAAGGCGATCACCCCCACCGCGGCGATGCCTACGAACAGGCCGATGGCCATGAAGCCCTGCAGCAGGTACAGGAACCCCGCGCTCTGCTGCTGCTGCTCGTCGATGAGGTCACGGAGCGAGTCGGCCTGCGCGCCCAGGCTGGCCATCGAACGCTCGATCTCCTTCGCGACTTCGCCCGAGTCCGCGCCTTCCGCGAGCCGCACGAAATGCACGCTGGATTCAGGCTCCGGGAACACCGCGTCGAACGCCTGCGGCGACAGAAAGAGCCCGTCGTAGATCGCCGAAGCCTTCAACGAGATCACGGCAATCACCTGCACTTCGCGGACGATCTCCGGCCGCGTCACATCGTGTACCTGCACCGTCACCGGATCCATGACCGCCTTCGTCGGGTCGATGCCGTCGAGGTGGAAGCCAATGCCAAAACCGCCGGTGATGACCGCGAACGAGTCGATCAGCGCCGCGTTGGGGTTCCGCGCCAGCTCAGCCCAGACATCGGCGTCTGTCTCCAACCCCCGCGCCCTGATGTCGAACGTGACCTCGTTGCTCTCGATGAACGACTCCGTCGGCCCGGCGATGCCGTACTCCTCCCAGTCCGTCTCCTCTGTGCCCTTCGGCTTCGGACGCACCTCGGCGACGCGGTTGTTCGCCAGCCGCACGTCGTCCACCCCGGTGATCGTGCCTCCTCCTCCCGTCCCCCCGACCGCCGCGATCACAGCACCATCGATGGGGTTGTTGGGGTTCTCGGTCACGACGACCTCGTACCCACCCTCGGCCTCATCGCTCAGGAAGAGACGGTCGAAGTTCGCGTTCATCGTCGACATCATCACCAGCGCGAACATCACCAGCGAGATCATGGCGATCGTCATCCCGGTCCTGAACTTGTTCGCCATCGGGTAGGCCACCGCCGTTCGGATAGACGGCAGGATGCGCGAGAAGCGGCCGCCCACGCGCGTCAGCAGCGCCAGCATCAGGTCGGCGTTGTAGACCAGCACGAAGGTGCCCGCGATTACCATGGTCACGCCGCTCAGGAAGAACATCTCAATGTCGCCGTCCAGCCTGTCGACGCCCGGCACGTTATTCCCGGCGAAGAGCAGCCAGAAGAAGAGCATCACCAGACCCATCGCGGTGAACACCGGGCGCGCCGGCAGTCCCGCGAACCGCAACACCAGGGCCCCGCCCACGACGAAGAGCGACCACCCCGCGCCGAACGGGAAAGCCAACTCGGTCACCCAGCCGAGCCACATCAGCAGCGCCCCTACCACGCAGCCCGCGATCCCAAACGACAGGGACCACAGCCCCGGGCGCTTGCTCGCCGAGTCGGAGATTTCCCGGATCGCCGCCACAATGTTCAGGCTGCTGATCCGCCACGACGAGAAGACCACCGTCAGGAACGTCAGCACCACGCCCAGCGAGTACGAGACCACGAGGCTGCGCGGCGTCACGTGGAATTTGATGGAGACGTCGAAGGCCGCGAACAGCACCGCCATGATGCGCACCATCACCAGCGACACCGCGATGCCCAGCGCACACCCGACGGCGGCCGCCAGCACGTTGTACGCCATCCCCTCCGACATGAACATCTGGATCAGGTGGCGGCGCTTCGTCCCGACCGCGCGAATCATGCCCATCTCCACCCGCCGCTCCGCCGCCAGCATCACAAAGATCAGGAAGATCAAGAGCATCCCGGCGGCAATGGCGAACAGCCCCAGCAACACGAAGAACGTGACCATGAAGCTTGAGACCTCGGCCGCCTGCTCCACCAGGTTCTTCTTCGTGGTGGCGGCCCGCCACGGCGTGCCCTCCAGCGGCTCGTTGAGCGCCGCCGCGATCCCCTTGGACCGCGTCAGGTCGCTCCGCACGCCGCCCTCGTTCGAGACGGCGACGAGGTCGATCTCGTCCGGGCCGCCCCCCACCAACAGGGCCCCCGGCAGGTCCAGCGCGATCCCCTGCGTCACGCCGAAGACCGCGCCGGTCAGCACCCGATCCCTCACCAGATCCTTCACTATCAGCGTGGCCGGCTGCCCGCCGACGAAGACCTCGATGCGATCGCCCGGGCGGATGTCCAATTCGTCGGCGGCGGACTCGTTGACGTACGCCTCGCCGTCCGCAAGCTCCGTCACGGAGACACGCCGCCCCCCGAGCGTCTCGATGTCGTCCTCGAAGCCCGTCATCGCGTTGCCGTCCACGCCGACCAGGATCACGGTGGGCTCCGTCTGGCCCGCGCGCGCGTTGCGCACCGGGACGGGTCCACGGATGACGCTGACCACTCCGTCGACCCCGGGAACCGCCCGGAACAGGCCCATGAGCCGCTCCGCCTCCGCGCTCGGGATGGGTTGCGCGGAGACGAGCGACGAGACCTGGAACGGGTCCCCCTCGTCGTCATCGTCGCCGGCCCGTACCTGCACGATCTCGTCGATGCTGTGCAGCCGGTCGTACGCCTGGCTTGTGATGCTGTAGTCCACCGTATCGCCGATGCTGAACGCCGTCGAGATGATGAGCGTGCTGAGCATCAACCCGATCACGATCAGCACGGTCTGGGCGCGGCGCCGCGGGATATTCCGCACGCCGATCATGAACATCACCCGGTTCCGCAGCACCACCCAGCCCACGCTGGACAGCGCGATGGCCAGCACGATCAGCAGCCCCACCATGATGTAGTTCATCGGGACGCTAAAAATCTCGTTCATGCCCGGCTCGCCTCCACCGCCTCCTCGCGGACGATCTGGCCGTCCTTCATGTACACGATGCGGTGGCAGCGGGCCGCCACCTCCGGCGCGTGCGTGACGATCACGAACGTCTGATTGTGCTGCCGGTTGAACTGCTGGATAAGATCCATGATCTCGTTGGCGTTCTGTGTGTCCAGGTCACCCGTCGGCTCATCGCCCCAGACGATCGCCGGGTTGTTGACCAGCGCCCGGGCGATGGTCACGCGCTGGCGCTGGCCGCCGGAGAGCTGCGCCGGCCGGTGCTTGCCCCACTCGCGAAGATGCACCAGGTCCAGCGCCGCCTCCGCCTGGCGCCGCGCCTCCGCGGGCTTCACCCCCGAAACCAGCAGCGGCAGCTCCACGTTCTCGATCGATGTGAGCACAGGCAGCAAGTTGTAGAACTGGAACACGAAGCCCATCTGCCTCGCCCGGAACTCCGTCCGCTTGTTGTCCGAGAGCTTGTTGATGTCCTCGTTGTTGATCAGGATCAACCCGCCGTCGATGTTGTCGAGGCCGCTGAGGCAGTTGAGCAGCGTCGTCTTCCCGCAGCCGGATGGCCCCATAATGGCCACCATCTCCCCCCGCGGCACGCTCATGCTCACGCCGCGCAGCGCCCGCACCTCCACGCTGTCCGTGCGGTACGTCTTCACCACGTCACGCGCATCGATGATGAGGTCGACGCCGTTCCGGGACGGCGGCTGGCTGGGGGTGGTCAACGTCATGAGATAACCTCCTCGACCGGGCGGCGAGGCACGCCCGCGTTGGGACCGTGATGGTCGTGGCGCGCCCGCAGCTGCGGCGGGGGGCGCGGGCGCATCCGGCACGAGAGAACGGTGCGCGTCCGGCTACCACCTTAGCAAACGAGAGGCTGGCCTCAGACTCGGGAAAACTGCGCGAATCGCAACCGCGGACCTCTCAGCCCACGTCGAGACGTGCCTTCAGGGGCGTCCCGGGCGAGGAAAGGGGGTAACCCAGCAACGAACGATAGATCGGCCAGATCGAGCCGGGTCTGGCTTTCAGCGACCAATGACTAACGATCAGGCGACCGAGATCAATAGCTCGCGACCAGCATCTCCTCCTCAGTCGGGAGAGCGCGCTTGATCACGTCCAGATACTCCAGCGCGACTCCGGCGCCGATGGCGACGCAATCCAGCGGGTTCTCCGCTACCTGGCACGGGATCCCCGTCTCCTGCGTCAGCAGGATGTCCAGGTGCCGCAGCAGCGCCCCGCCGCCCGTCAGCACGATCCCCCGGTCGATCACGTCCGAGGCCAGCTCCGGCGGCGTCCGCTCCAGGACCGACCGCACCACCGAGACGATCGTCGCCAGCGAGTCCTGGATCGCCGCCGTCACGTCGCTCGTCTGCACGGCCAGGGTCTTCGGAAGGCCGCTGATCTGGTCGCGGCCGCGGATCTCCATCTTCAGCTCTTCATCCAGCGGCACTGCCGCGCCGATCGTGGTCTTCATCTCCTCCGCCGTACGATCGCCGATCATCAGGTTGTAGCGGCGCTTCACGTACGCGACGATCGCGTCGTCCAGCCGGTCGCCGGCGACGCGCACACTCTCGCTGACCACGATGCCATACATCGAGATCACCGCCGCCTCGGTGCGTCCGCCGCCGATGTCGACGATCATGTTGCCGCTCGGCGAGTTCACGGGGATGCGCGCGCCGATCGCCGCCGCCAGCGGCTCCGGCACCAGGTGCACCGGCCGGCGCCCTCCCGCCTGCTCCGCGGCATCGCGCACGGCGCGCTGCTCCACGCTCGTCACGCCGGCGGGGATGCACACCATCACCTCGGGCCGGATCAGGTTGAACCGCCCCACGACGCGCTGGATGAAGTACCGCAGCATCGCTTCGGTGATCAGGTAGTCGGCGATGACGCCGTCTCGCATCGGGCGGATCACCGAGATGCTGCCCGGCACGCGGCCCATCATGTTCTGCGCCTCGCGGCCCACGGCCACCACGGTGTTGTCGCGGTTGGCCAGCGCCACGACGGACGGCTCGTTGACGACGATCCCCCGCCCCTTCACGTACACGAGCACGTTGGCCGTGCCGAGGTCGATCCCTATCCGCTTCGGAAGCATCCTTCCGACTCCCTTCCCAATCCCGGTTGTCAGCGGCGGAGTAGTACGTGGGCGAGCGCGGCTGATTCGCTACACGCGCTCGATCGAAGCGCCTAGAGAGCGCAACTTACTATGGAGGCCCTCGTGGGCGCGGTCAAGGTGAAAGACGTCCGAGACCTCCGTCGTCCCCTCGGCGACCAGTCCCGCCAGAATGCAGGCGGCCCCGGCGCGCACGTCAAGCGCCTTGACAGGCGCCGCCGCCAGCCGCGTCGGCCCGCTGATGATGGCCGTCTGGCCGGCGGTGATGATGTCCGCGCCCATCTTCCGCAGCTCACCCACGTACAGCATGCGGTTGTCGAACACGCGCTCGTGGATCACGCTCACACCCTTCGCCTGCGTGAGGAACGCCGCCAGCTGCGGGTGCAGGTCCGTGGCAAGCCCCGGATACGGCACCGCCTGCGCCGCCACCGCCCGGTACGACGCGGCACCGATCACACGCAGCCCCGCGTCCGTCGGGCGCACGTCCGCGCCCGCCTCCTGCAGCTTCCAGATCAGCGCGTCCAGGTGCTCCGGCACCGCTTCCTCCAGCTCGATGTCACCGCCGGTGATGGCGGCCGCCAGCGCGAACGTGCCGGCTTCGAGCCGGTCCGGAATGATGCGATGCTCCGTGCCGCCCAGCTCCCGCACCCCTTCGATGCTCACGGTGTGCGTCCCGGCGCCGCTGACGTTCGCGCCCATCTTGTTCAGCATCTCCGCCAGGCTCGCCACTTCCGGCTCGCTGGCGGCGTTGATGATCGTCGTCGCTCCGTCGGCCAGCGTGGCGGCGAGCATGACGTTCAGCGTCCCCATCACGCTCGGATAGTCCAGCACCACGCGTCCGCCGTGCAGGGACTGGTCGGCCGTGGCGACGAACTTGTCGCCCTTGCGCTCCACCGTCGCTCCCAGCGTCCGGAAGCCCGTCAGGTGCACGTCCAGCGGGCGGATGCCGATGACGTCGCCGCCGGGCGGGGCGGAAGACGCCCGCCCGAGCCGCGCCAGCAGAGAGCCCATGATCAGGAAGCCCGCCCGCAGCTGCGCGGAGATCTGCGCCGGTGCCTCGTATCGCTCCACGCCGGCGCAGTTGATGCGCAGCCGCCCGTCCGGGAGCCGCTCGACGCGCCCGCCGAGGTACTCGATCAGCTCGGCCATCTGGCGCACGTCGCCGATGTCCGGCGCGTTGTCCAGCACCACGTCTCCGGCGGTCAGGAGCGCCGCCGCCATCGCGTAGTCGGCCCCGTTCTTGGAGCCGCTGATGCGGACACGGCCTTCGAGCCGCTTCCCGCCGGTAACCCGGTAGACCTCGCCAGCACGAGCCATCTCCGGCAGGATACACGCCCCTCCGGCGCCCGGGCCCGCGGCCGCCACGGGGGAACATTTCGGCCCCCCCGGGCGTCTCTCCGGCATCCCCGCTTTTGGGAGAGGAGACAGGACATGACACGGAGACTCACCAACAGGCCCATCACCGCCATCGCCCTGCTCGGGATGACGGCCGCGCTGCTGCTCGTCGCGGCGTGCGGCGCCGGCGACGGCGCGAACAGTAGCGCCGGCAGCGGGCCGGGCACGAGCGGAAGCCTCGGCGACAAGAACGCCGATACCATCATCGAGGCGGACGGCGACGGATCATCGCTGGCCGGCCGCTCCGGCGAGGCGTACGACGCCTCGCAGTCCGTGCCGGCACCCGGAGGCATCGTCGCCGCCGGCGAAGGCGCGCCCCCGCCCACCCTCCCCTCGCAACTCGACCGCAAGATCGTCCGCGTCGCGACGCTCAAGCTCTCGACCGAAGAGGTCTCGCAGGGCTTCGAGGAAGCCGGAGCCATCGCCTCGGCGTACGGCGGCTACATCGCCAGCTCCACGTTCGGCAACGACGGCGACAGCCAGACCGCGTCGTTCACCATCAAGGTGCCGGCCGCTCAGTACCAGGACGCGATCAACCGGCTGCGACAGCTGGGCGACGTGCGCGAGGAGTCCTCAAACGCCAATGACGTGACGGAGGAGTACACCGACCTCCAGTCACGGTTGCGCAACCTCCGCGCCGTGGAAGCCCAGTACGTGGAGTTCCTTGGCCGGGCTGAAGACATCAATAGCGTGCTGCAGGTGCAGGACCGGCTGAACTCCGTCCGCATGGAGATCGAGCAGGTCCAGGGCCGCATCCAGCTGCTCGACCACACCACCGAGATGGCCACCATTACCGTCCACCTCACACCGCCCCTCGTCTCGAAGGAAGAGGCGAAGCCCGGCGACGGCATCTCCAATCCACGCGAGGCGGCGGAGGAAGCGTTCGACGCCTCGCTGGCACTCCTGCTGGGAGCCGCGACGGTCATCGTTATGGTCGGCGCATTCTCGTGGTGGCTGGTCCCCGTCGCGGTGGTGGCCTTCCCATTCGTCCGGCGCGCCATGCGCGCGAACCGTGCGGCCGCGCCCCCGGCCGCTCCCACCGCCCCGGCGATGTAGCGGAGGTCTCATAATGGCGGGGTGAGCGACCTTCCGACTCTCCTGCGCTGGTTCGACGACGGCCGCCTCGTACGGCCGTCGTCCGCTGTCCCCAACACCGTGGCCCTCGTGCGCGCCCTCGCCTCGCTGAACGACGCCCGCGACGGACCGCTCGACGATCAGGCGCAGCGCATCGCCACGGCGATCGGTGAGGCTGACCACCACGTCTTCATCCTCGCCGACGGCCTCGGCATGAACCTCCTCGAGTCGCAACCCGCCGGTGCGTTCCTCCGCCCTCACGTCGCAATGGAGTTGCAGGCCGTCTTCCCCTCCACTACCGCCGCCGCCATCACCTCCATCGCCACCGGCCTTTGGCCCGCCGAGCACGCGGTCCCCGCCTGGTGGACGTACCTGCCCGATCACGGCGTCACCGCCACCATCCTCCCCTTCATCGAGCGGTTCTCACAGCGCCCGTTGCAGGAGTTGGGCGTCCGGCCGGACGACGCACTGCCCGCGCAAGTGACGCTGCCCCGCTTCACGTCGGACGTCTGCGCTTACATGCCTCGGACGATAGCCGGCAGCACCTACACCCGGTACTTCCGCGGCGGGACGGCCTGCCGGGCCTACGACGGCCTCGGCCGCGCCGTCGAGGCGATCGCCGATCGGATCCGCTCAGCGACCCGGCGCACGTACTCCTACCTCTACATCCCCTCCATCGACGCGGCCGAGCACCTCTTCGGAGTGGCGTCGCATCAGGCCCGGGAGGCGCTCGAAGCCGTCGACCGCGCCGTCGCCCGGTTGGCGGAGCTGGTCGCGACCCGCGCGCGCATCGTCCTCAGCGCCGACCACGGCCTGCTCGACGTCCCGCGCGAGCGCGTGCACATCGCCCGCCGCGACGACGATCTGATGCGGCATCTAGCAGCCCCGCCTTACGGTGAGCCGCGCGTGCCGATGTTCACCGTGCGCGACGGCTGCGCCGAAGCCTTCGCCGCCTGCTTTCGCCGTCAGTACGGCGAGACCTTCGCGCTGCTCACCGTCGACGAAGCGGACGAGCTGCGCCTCTTCGGGCCGGAACCGCTGGCGCCGGAGACGCGCCGCCGCATCGGCGGCTTCCTCGCCCTCTGCGCCAATCCGGACGTGCTGGTCTACGAGCCGCCCGACGAGATCATGCGCGGCTACCACGCCGGCCTGACGGCCGAAGAGATGCGGATCCCCCTCGTGATCCGCTGATCGCTGGCACCGTCATTCTTGGCAGCAGCCGCGCACTCATTCTCAGCGAAGCGAAGAATCTGGCCCACCCCTACAATCGCCTCGCTCAGGGATCCTTCCAGCCTCCACCCTCCAGCCTCCAGTTCCCCGGAGTCAGCCACGCTCCCACGAAGCAACGGCTTCCTCCATCTCCACATACAAACGCGGCACGGCCGTCAGCCAGTCGCCAGGGATGAACGCGATGTGCGGCGAGGCCCGCCCGTAGCGCATCCGGTAGTGCAGGATCGAGATCAGGTCGTAGCGCACGTTGCTGCCGGAGACCGCCAGCTGCTCGCGCAGCCGCTCGACGATCTCCTGCGGCACCTCGTCCGCCGGGTACGTGCGGCCCACCAGCAGCAACGACTCCGCTTCATCCAGCTCCCCGCCGATGCGCCACTCCCGGCGCGCCGCTTCGACGTCCCCCTGCGCCTCGTACCAGCGGCCTAGCTCTGTCCGCGCCGGCCCGAAGTCCGGCTGGCGGCTCGCCGCATAGTCCAGATGCTCGAATGCCGTATCGGCATCACCCTGCGCCATCAGGATCTTCGCGAACGCCACCCGCAGCACCAGATCCTGCGGCAGGCTGAAGACCAGCAGCTGACACCCCCGCGACGCCTCATCTAGCGCGTCGAGAGCCGCCCGCGGGTCGGAGCGCTGCGCCTGCACCAGGTACGCGCCGTACGTGCACGCGTTCACGCCGATCGCCGAACGCTCGAGGATCTCGTCGAAGTGCTCGCGGCGGAACGCCGACCCGTGCCAGAACGCCGAATCGGCGATCCCGGCGTCCATCGAGAGCACCTGCCCGTACGTCGCCACCGCATCTTCGTCGCGGCCGAGCCGCTCGTACACCTCCCCCGCGACGAGCACCGGCGTGACGTGCGTGCGCGCGGTCACGCGCGTCTTCGCCGCCTCGAGCGCCGCCTCCTCCTCCCGGCCGGCCATCTCGTACGCCCGCGCGAGGTTCGCGTGCGCGATGGCGCTGCGCTCGTCCAGCTTCACCGCCTGCCGCAGATTGCCGATCGCCCCGCCGATGAGCGAGAGTTCCCGCCGGCCCCGAAACTCGAATAGCCACGCCTCTGCCTGCCCCAGCTGCAGCCGGTACGCCATCATGCTCGAGTCCTGATCCACCGCGTCCTGCAGCTGCGGGAGCGCCTCCGCCAGCCCCTCCTCGTACGTGGCCCCGTCCGCGATGTCCCGCATCCCCCGCCAGTAGTCCTCGTGCGCGCGGTCGATCCGGTACCACGCGGCGAAGGGCAGCACGGCCAACGCCAGCAGCCCGCCCCTCAAGGCCAGCATGAGCGGCCGGCGCCACGGCAGTGCGTCCGGCGCCGCCCCCGCCTGCGTCGGCAGCTCGCCGTAGTTGCGCGCGACGATCGCCCCCACGAACGCCAGCGCGATCAGCGGCGCCTTCCAGATGTTCCCCGCGTCGAGCTGGTTGTGCAGCGAGAACCCGATGAGCGCCGCCCCGCAGGTCACGGCGAGCAGCCGTTGCTCGAGCGTGCCGCGCCGCCACGTCCGCCACAGCATCCAGCCGACCGCCACGCCCAGCGCCGCCAGCGCCAGCAGCCCCACCAACCCCGCGTCGTCGGCCACCTGCAAGAACCCGTTGTGCGCGTGCTGCGTGTGCACCGCGAACTTCCCGCTGTACTGCGCGTACAGCAGCCCGAAGGTGTTCGGCCCCGCCCCGGTCAACGGGTTGTCGCGAAAGATATCCAGCCCCGCTTCCCAGGCGTCCCGCCGTGGCGAAAGCGAACTCCGGAACAACCACCCCGGACGCGTCGACGACCGGGCGAGGAACGCCAGCGCCCCACCTCCAGCGAGCAGCAGCGCGCCGCCCAGCGCCGCCAGCGCCGTCGGGCTCAACTCGCGCGGCACCACGTTCTCCCACGAGAACGCGAAGCCCTGCCGCTCCCGCTCGAATGATCGCGTGGTGACCCACGCCCCGCCCAGCGTCAGCGCGATCCCCGTGCCGGCGCCGATCCAGCCGCCCCGCGACAGCGTCAGAAAGATCGCCAGCGCCCCCGCCAGCAGCGCCGCCCCTCCCGCGATGCGCTCCCACCGGCTCGGCGAGGAATACGCGCTGAGCGCGAAGAACGGCAGCACCAGCGTCAGGAGCATCGCCAGCACGTTCGGGTGGTCGCTCACGTCGTGCACGCGCGGCACCGTCGGCGGGAAGATGTTGCCCCGGTCCAGCCCCTCCACCGCCCGGGTGAAGCGCAGGTAGTCCGCGTAGTCGTTCCCCACCACCCACAGTGCATACACCGCCAGCGCCGCGCCCGTGAGCTGGAACGCCCGCCGCAGCTGCGTCGCCGTCACGTACGGCAGCCCCGACAGCGCATAGAACGCGATGACCCCCGCGCCCAGCAGCAACGTCGCGTCAAGGCTCACCCGCCAGCTCTCCGACGTCACCGTCGCCAACGCGTACGCCGCGAGCAGCCCGAGGAGCGGCAGGTCCAGCGGCGTGCCGCCAGGCAGCCGGCGCGCGAACGCCAGGTACCCCGCGTACACCGCCGCCATCCCCCCCACCATCGCGTGCAGCACGACCGTGCGCGGGAACACCTCGAGGGTCAGCTGCGGCATGCCGGTAAAGAGGAAGTATCCCGCCCACGAGGCGACCAGCGCCGGCATCAGCCAGTGGAGCACAGAATCGATCGTGAGGCGCTCACCCCACGGCGTCGCGACGGGGTGCTCCTGCGCGGTCTCGCTCATCGACCGCCCGTAGCCGCGGGCGCGCGCATCACTCCGGCGCTCGCGTAGGTCACGATGATCCCTCCGAAAGGTGGCAAGTCGCAGGATTGTATCATGGCTCTATCTTGCGACGGCTCCTCGCAGCGACGTTGTTGATTGCCGCAGGCGCGGCCTGCGGTGGCACGGTCGAAGCGCCGCACACCTGCGACGGTTACACGACCACGCTGCCGGTGATCGAGCTGCGGACGGACGGCCGTGTGCTGGACGTCGAAGTCGCACGCACGACCGAAGAGCGCGCGACAGGGCTCTCCAACCGCCCCTGCATGCCGCCCGACGCCGGTATGCTCTTCGACCTCGAGACGGCCCGTATTCCCGGCTTCTGGATGAAGGACACGCTCATCCCGCTGGACTTCGTCTGGATCGGCGAGGACAAGCACGTGTCAGGCATCACGCACGATGCGCAGCCGGAGCCGGGCGTCGCCGACGCCGCTCTCCACCGCTACCTCTCCGAGGTCCCCGTTCGTTATGTACTCGAACTGAACGCCGGGGCCGGCCGCCGCCTGGCCCTCGCCGAGGGTGATGTGCTCGCCTTCCAGATTCCCGACTGAAGATTCTGCAATCCGCGGGACACATTTCGCCCGCAAATCCAGCGACGCAACCGCAATCACCGTAGTAGACTTTCGCACGAGGGAGAGGGCAATTCATGAGGGAGGGATTACCCATGGGCTACACCGGCTCGTATTGGGATCGTGTCACCGCACGCAGGATCTCGCGCCGCCGCGCGCTGCAGATGGCCGCGATCACCGGAGCATCCGCTGGCGCCATCGCCATCGTGGGCTGCGGCGGCGGAGACGACGACGACGAAACCACCGGCGGGAGCACCCCTGGCGCGGGCGAGGGCACGCCCGTGCCCGGCGGTACCTTCCGCGGCACCGTCAGCCTCGTGCTGGGCAAAGACCCCCACAAGGCTTCGACGTTCCTGACGCACGCGCTCGGCTCGTACTCCTACAGCCGCCTCATGCGCTACAAGACCGTCCTCGGCGAGCTCTCGCAAGACGAGTGGTACACCACCGCGCTCGAGGTGGCGGAGAAGGTCGAGAACCCGGACGAGCTGACATACATCTTCACGCTGCGCCCGGACGTGCGGTTCCACAACCTGCCGCCGGTCAACGGCCGTCAGCTCGTCGCCGAGGACGTGGTCTACTCCTTCAACCGCTACCAGGAGATCTCGCCGAACAAGGCGAACATGAGCATGGTCGAAAGCGTCACCGCATCAGCCGACGGCACGCAGGTGACCTTCAAGCTCAAGGAGCCGTTCGGACTCTTCCTGAACCGTGTCGCGTCGTTCCAGGACCTCTGGATCATGCCCCGCGAGTTCATCGAGGAGAGCGAAACCGCGAGCGAAGACCGTATGCTCGGCTCCGGGCCGTTCCACTTCGGCCGGTTCGAGCCCAACGTCGAGATGACATGGACGAAGAACCCCGACTACTTCGAGAAGGACGCCGCCGGCAACGCGCTGCCCTACCTCGACGGCATCAACCTGGCTATCATCACCGACACCAACCAGGTGCTCTCGCAGTTCGCCGCCGGGACGCTCGACTCGATCTCGGTCCCGCCGACGCTGCTGGAGTCGGTGCGTGGCCAGTCGCCCGACGCCATTTTCGACGTCGCCCCCCGCAACATCCTGAGCTTCCTCTACTTCGAACCCGCGAGCTACACCGCGGACAAGGCGCCGTTCAACGACGAGCGGGTGCGCCGCGCGATGTCTATGGCCATCAACCGCGACGCCCTGCTCAACCGCATCTCGAGCGAGGGCGGCGAGTGGCCGAACATCCCCATCAACGCCGGTTTCGGCGAGAGCTGGTGGCTGGACCCGAAGGGCAGCGACATCGGCGACGCCGGCCAGTACTACCAGTACAACCTCACAGAGGCGAAGGCCCTGCTCACAGCGGCGCTTGGCGGCAACGGCGAGTTCTCCACACCGATGCACTTCAGCAGCACGGTCTACACCACGATCGTCCCCTACTACGACGTGGTGCGAGAGTCTCTGCCCGCGCTCTTCCGGGAGGCCGGCATCACCGTGTCGGAGGTGCCGGAAGAGTACGGCGTCTACATCACCAAGACCTTCGGCCGCGGCGAGTTCGACGGCTTCACCTTCGGGCTGGAGTCGGTGTTCAGCGACATCGGCCTCTACTGGGCGAACATGTTCTACCCGCGCGATGCCGGCGGCGGCCGCAACCACTCCAGCGTGGGCGACGTCACCCTCGTCGACCGCATCCAGAAGATGCTGCAGCTGCAGGACATCGACGAGATCCGGCAGGAGAACTTCGAGCTGCAGCGCTACGTGTCCGACAAGATGTACTACGTCCCGGTGGTCACCCCGGTGGAGTTCAACGCCCGCACACCGAGGCTGAAGGGCGTGACGAACATCACCGGGCCGACGACGTACGCGCTGGGCACCGAGGTCCAGCTGACGAACTGGTTCTCCGCGTAGACCGCGGCTTCACGGGGGAGTACGATCATCCGGCGGGCGTCTCGAAGGCGTCCGCCGGATGCGCAGAGGCGGCATGCGGCAGTACATCTTCAAGCGGCTGGCCCTGGGAGTCCCGACGCTCATCGGCGTCTCCCTGCTCGTCTTCTTCATGCTGCGCGTCCTCCCCGGAGACATCGTCCAGCAGGTCGCCGGAGACAACCTGGTCACCGACGAGGACCGGGCCCGCATCGAACGCGACCTCGGACTGGACAAGCCGGCTTACCAGGAGTACTTCTCGTGGATCGGCAACGCGGCGACGTTCGACTTCGGCCTCTCGCTGCGAGACCGCCAGCCGATTGGTGATCGCCTGCAGCGGACCCTCCCCACCACCATCGAGATGTCGCTGCTGGCGCTGCTGATCTCGCTGGTGATCGCCGTGCCCATCGGGATCATCTCGGCGGTCCGGCAGGACAGCATCGCCGACTACGTCGGCCGCAGCGTCTCGATCGGATTCCTCGCCATGCCCACGTTCTGGCTGGGCACCATGATCATCGTCTATTCGTCCGAGTGGTTCCGCTGGGCCACTCCCCTCCCCAGGGACTACGAGCAGATCTGGGAGAACCCCTGGGCCAATCTCAAATTCCTGCTCTTCCCCTTTGGCCACTTCGTCCCGGCCGGCCCGTCCGTCGTGCTCGGCGTCAGCCTCTCCGGCACGGTCATGCGCCTCATGCGCACCCAAATGCTCGAGGTGCTGCGCCAGGACTACGTCCGCACCGCCTGGGCCAAGGGTCTGCGTGAGCGCAGCGTGGTCGTGCGGCACGCTCTGAAAAACGCGCTGATCCCGGTCGTGACGGTCGTGGGGCTGCAGGTGCCGATCCTCGTCGGCGGCAGCGTCATCGTCGAGAGCATTTACAACGTCCCCGGCATCGGGCAGTGGTTCTTCACCGCCATCATCGCCCGGGACTACACCGCCGTGCAGGCCATCGCGTTGCTGACGGCGCTGGCCGTCGTTCTCTCGAACCTCATCGTGGACATCACCTACGCCTACCTCGACCCGCGGATCAGGTACAGCTGATGGCGACAGCACTCGACCTCACCCTGGCCGAGCCCCTGCTTCCGGAGCGCCCCCGCGGCGTAGCGGCCGTGACCCGCTTCGTGCTGTCGTTCATGCGGCGGAAGCCGCTGGGCGCCATCGGCGGCGTCATTGTCGTGATCATGCTCCTCTGCGCCCTCGCGGTCGATACGGCCCTCATCGGCGGCGAAGCGCCCCTGATCGCCCCCACCCACTACGACGACCAGACCTTCGGTGATGAGAATCTCGGCATCTCCGTCAGTCACCCCATGGGCACCGACAACGCCGGCCGCGACATCTTCAGCCGCATCCTCTACGGCGCCCGAATCTCGATCATCATCGGCGTCAGCGCCGTCGCCATTGCATCGATCGTGGCGCTGGTGCTCGGCACCGTCTCCGGCTACTTCGGCAGCTGGACGGACACGATCATCCAGAGGCTGGTGGACATCGTCCTCGCCATCCCCCCGATCGTCCTGCTGATCTACGGCGTGACCGTGTTCGCCGGGCGGGCGGGACCTTACACCCGCATGTTCTGGATCATCCTCATCGTCGGCCTGATCCTCTCGGCCGGCGCGTCCCGCGTCGTCCGTGGCGCCGCCATCGCTACTTCGAGCAACCCCTACGTCGACGCCGCCCGCACCCTCGGCGCGACGAACTCCCGGATCATCTTCGTGCACATCGTGCCGAACGTCATCCCGGTGGTCATCGTCCTCGCGACGGTGAACCTCGGCACGGCGATCCTCGCCGAGGCCGCGATCAGCTTCCTCGGGCTGGGAATCCCGAGCCCCTTCCCCTCCTGGGGCGCCATGCTGAACATCAGCGGGTCGTCGCAGTTCCGCGCCCACCCGGCGCAAGCGATCTGGCCCGGCCTCGCGATCGCTTTCGCGGTCTACGGCTTCAACATGCTCGGTGACGGCCTGCGCGACGTCCTCGACCCGCGCCTGCGCGGCAGCCGCTGACAGTGCCCTCACTGACCACTGGAAACTGACGACTGAGAACTTCCGGCCGGACACGCCGTCGTGAACGCGCCCTTCGTCACCAGCCGCCATCCCTCCGCGTAGAGCGCCGTCACCCGATAGTGGTACGCGAGCCCCACCGGGAGGTCATACGTGGCGCGCCGCTGGTCCGGCGCGATCGGCCCGTTCGATGAGTAGCCACCCGGCGGGAACCCCTCCCCCAGGCTCAGGTCCAGCCACAACTGCGCCGCCCCCGCCGGCACCTCCGGCCACCCCACCGTGACGGCTGCCGCCGGCGCGTCCGGCGCGGCGCACGTCTGCTCCACCCCGCCGTCCGCGGCGCCCGATCCCGGCGCCTGGACGTACGCGTATAGCCCGATGCCCACCACGGCGAGGTAGAACCAGCGTCCCAGCATGACACCAGAGTGATCGGAGTCTCCCGGGCGACTCGCATCAGGGGTCTGCCTACGCGCCTGGCCCCTTGGTACGCCTCCGCAATTCATTGGACCTGCAGTTGGGGCTTGCCCGTAGGCAATTTGTGACAAATAGTACGATGGCACTTCGGGCGCACACCCACCACGTCCACACATTGGAGGAGGAGAATATGAGACTCAAACTACTGGCCGCACCGTTGCTCATCGTGGCGACGGTGCTCTTCGCCGCTTCGGTGGCGACAGCACAGGACGCCCCGCCCGGCCCCAGCGCCGGCGAAAAGCTCGCCGGCGATCTGCTGCAGCCCCGCGGCATCGCCGTCGGCCCGGACGGCTTCGTCTACGTCGCCGAAGCCGGCACCGGCGGCGCAACCGAAGTCGTCCTGCCCGAGGGAGCCGGCACGCTCAAGACCGGACTCACCGGCCGCATCTCGAAGATCGACCCGGCCACCGGCACGCGGACGACCGTCGCCGACGAGCTCCCGTCCGTCGCCTTCGCCGACAGCACCGAGGCGGGCGGCCCCGCCGATGTCGCATTCAGCGGCAGCACGCTGTACTACCTGCAGACAGCCGGCGGCGAAGCATCAGGCTTCCCCGCCACTCCGAACGGCGTCTACCGGGTGAGCGCCGGCGGCTCGACAACGCTCGTCGCCGACATCGGTACGTGGAACCTTGACAACCCCGTCCCGCGCATCGTCAGCGGCGAACAGGAGGATGTCGAGCCCGGCGGCAACCCGTACTCGATGATCGTGCGAGACGGCGTGTTCTACGTCGCCGACGCCAACTACAACCAGATCCTCAAGGCCACCGCCGATGGTGTGGTCTCACGCCTCGTGGACTTCAACGCCAACATCGTGCCGACGGGTATCGCCTTCAAGTCCAGCGGCGGGCCGTTCTACGTCTCGCAGCTCGGCCCGGGACCGTTCCTTCCCGAGGACGGGAAGATCGTCACCGTCGCGCCCCTGACCGGCGACGTCGCGCCCTTCGCCAGCGGCATCAGCATGCTCACGGCGGTTGACATCGGCCCGGCGGACCAGGTGTACGCGCTGTCCTTCGCCACGGACTTCAGTCCCTTCACCGGGCAGGTCGTGCGGGCGAACGCCGACGGTACGCTGACGCCCATCGTCACCGGCTTCAGCTTCGCGACGGCGATGGAGTTCGACGCCAACACCCTCTTCGTGCTCAACGACGGGATCAACGGGCTCGGCACGGGCGAGGTCTGGGCGATCGAGAACTTCTCGTCCGTCCAGCCACCCGCGCCGCCCGCACCCACACCCGCGGCGCCCGCCCCAACGCCCGGCACCGGCGTGGTTGCGCCCGACACCGGTACCGGCCCCGCTAACGGCGATAGTGCGCCCTGGGCGCTCTACGGCGTCCTCGCGCTCGTGGCAGGGCTCGCGGTGTTCGCTGCCGGCTCGCGGCTCTCATCTCGCCACGAGAGGAGCCAGTAGCGCCGGACGCGAGACTGAACGACACATGATCGAGGGAGGACGGAACTCTGCTCCGTCCTCCCTCGTACCTCATCCTGAAGGAGCGATGTTGATGCGACTGCTGTCCGCCGCGCTCGCCGCCGCATTGCTGCTCGCCGCCTGCGGAGGCGGCGATGGCTCGGACGCCACGCCCACCGCCGGCCGGAGCGCCACGCGCCCCGCCGCTACCCAGCCCGCATCGACCGCTACCCCCGCAGCCGTCACCACGCCGGCCGCGGCAACCACCACGACAGCACCGCCGTCGGCGGCGAATACGCCCGCTCCACCACCGCCCCCACCGCCTCCCGCCGCCGCGACGAACACGCCCCTCCCGCCGCCACCACCACCCGGCCCGTCCGTCACGCTCGATCTCATCGCCCTGGACGTCCTCTTCAACACCACGACCCTCTCAGCTGCGGCGGGGAGTTCGATCACGATCCGTCTGAGCAACCAGGATGACGGCGTGCAGCACAACGTCCGCGTCCGCGCCGGTTCGAGCCTCGCCTCCCCGAGCATCGGCGCCACGGCGATCGAGACCGGACCCATCGAACAACGGCTGAACCTCGGCGTGCTCGCCGCCGGCCAGTACTCCTACATGTGCGACGTGCACCCGACCACCATGAGCGGCTCCCTCAGCGTGAACTGAGGGAGCACCGCTGTCGCGATCCAGCAGGACGCAGTGCGCCTGTCTACTGTCTGCTGTCTGCGGTCGAGACCTACCAGGGGAGGGCTTCGGTTCGGGAGCCTTCTCGGGAGATGCGCACACGGCGATGGGGCTCGCGCCCTTCGCTCCGCGACGCCAGGTTGTACTGCTGGGCCATCTGGTGCTGGAGCCGCCGGATGTACGAGTTCTGCGGCGACAGGTCAATCGTCATGTCGCTGCCGTTGAGCACATCCGTGATCGCGTCCTCCGTCTCCTGCATTGCCGTGGCCACCGTGGCGCCCGATCCGTTCCCACTGCCCACGCCCTGCTGCATCGAAAGCAGTCCCTGCTCCATTTGCATCACGGTGTTCGTCTTGAGCACGTAGATCGGCAGCCCCCGCGACTCCGCGTCGCGAAGCGCCTGCGGCTTCCGCCGGAAGTACGAGCGCAGCGTCATCATGGCGTCCGCGTCGCCCAGGTCGTCCGCGATCCCCACCGGCGAGGCGGTCTGCCGGATGGCCTGCTCCAGCCGCTTTCGCGAGATCCCGAACGGATACACGCGGCGGGAGATGCCCTCCGCCGGCAGCTCCGGCTCCCGGCCCGGCTCTCCGCCCGGAGCCGGCCGCACCCCCCGGCGCACAACCTCGCGGCGCCCCGGCAGCGCCGCCGGCGGCGCCACCGGCACCACACGCACCTCGCCCCCCTGGTCCAGCTCCCGCACCTCGGCGGGCACCTGGTAGCCCCGGAGCAGCGCATCGACCGTCTCCGCCACGTCCCTGTGCACCGCCACTCGTTCCCAGTTTTGGATCTCCACCACCACGTCGAACGTCGGCGGGGCCTTTCGCTCCAGGATCGACTTCTGCGTCCCGCGCCGGCGCGCCTCCTCGTCGCCCAGCGTCACGGACTGGATGCCCCCCACGAGGTCGGCGAGCGTGGGGTTCATCATGATGTTCTCCAGCTCGTTCCCGTGCGCCGTCGCCACCAGCTGCACCCCCCGCTCGGCGATCGTCCGCGCCGCCGCCGCCTCCAGCTCCGTCCCGATCTCGTCGATGACGATCACCTCCGGCATGTGGTTCTCCACCGCCTCGATCATCACCGCGTGCTGGAGCGCCGGCGTCGGCACCTGCATGCGCCGCGCCTGACCGATCGCCGGATGCGGGATATCCCCGTCCCCCGCGATCTCGTTCGACGTGTCGACGATCACCACCCGCTTGTTCATGTCGTCCGCGAGCACCCGCGCCACCTCACGCAGCATCGTCGTCTTGCCCACGCCCGGTCGCCCGAGAAGCAGCGCGCTGCTGCCGGTCTTGATCAGGTCTTCGATCACCTGGATCGTCCCGTAGACCGCACGCCCCACCCGGCACGTCAGCCCCACGATCCGCCCCCGCCGGTTGCGGATGCACGAGATGCGGTGCAGCGTCCGCTCGATGCCGGCGCGGTTGTCGTCGCCGAACTCCCCGATCCGCGCCACGACGTAGTCCAGGTCCTCGGATGTGACCTCCGTCTCCGCCAGGAGCACCTCGCGCTCGGGGTAGCGCGCCTCCGGCCGGCGCCCCAGGTCCATCACGATCTCGAGCAGCTCGAAGTTATCGCCGCGCAGCTTCAGCGGCCCGCAGATGTGCGGCGGCAGCGCATCGAGCAACAGGTCCAGGTCATCGGTGATTACGCGTTGCACTGATTCACCTCAGCCGAGCGTCGGATGCGCCAGCACCGGGACGGCCTTGGGCGCCTTCACTGTGTGCACCGTCCGCCGCGCCAGCACCACATACTCCTCCTCCGCCTCAAACCCCCGCTCCTCGAGCCGCAGCCGAAGCGCCCCTTCGTGCTCTGGCACCAGCGCGTAGTTCCAGGCGCGCCCCGCCAGCTTCACCATCGCCGCATCGATCACCGGGTCGAGCGCCTCCGCCTCCGCCACCACGTCGAACCGGCCGATGTCGCCGTCCGACGCCACCCGCAGCCACCCCCTCACGCGCCCCTCCCCCTCCAGGACGTACTGCGTCGCCCGCCCCAGGTGCTCCTGCACCGCCGACCACTCCGTCAGCGTCCCCCCCTCGAAGCGGCGCACCTGCTCCGGCGTCACGGCGTTGTACAGCTGGAACAGCGGATACCCGTCTGACTTCGCGCGCCGCCGCAGCCCCGCCGGCAGCGACGGCAGCGCACTCGCGTCGACGGGACGGCGATACACCCGCTCCCGCAGGTACGGCACGAACGAGCAGCGCTGAGCCGCCCGCTCCGTGGCGCTGTCGCGCGGGAGCCGTAGGAAGATGCGCAGCGCGCCGGACCTCCCCGCCGCCTGCGTCATCTGGTCGAGCAGCCCCATCAGCACACCGTTGCTGTCGTCCGCCGCGGCGTTGATCAGGCAGTCCACCTCCCACGCCAGCTTCGAGCCGCGCTTGCGCGCCGACACCAGCCCGCGCAGGGTGGGGCCCTTGACGCTGATCCACGTGTGCCGGCCGGTGGCGAAGCTGAACCACTGCTCGAAAGCAGCTTCAAGCGGATGTGGGGAGCCTTCTGTCCCGATGCGGTCGCGCGTCATCGCCTCGTTGGAGTAGACACGACCGTCGTACGAGACCAGCGCCACCAGGTCCGTGGGCAGGACGGTACGGGCAGCCGAAGTCATATCAGACGCGCAGCATCCCTTCCATTCGCCTCATTGTAGCGCGCCGCAACCCCACCCCGGCCTCCGGGAACTGCCGGAGAATGCGCCGTACGTCCGCTCCCGTACCGAGCGGCCCAATTGCGCCCCTCTACCGAAAAAGATGAAAGCACGGAGGGCCGGCCGCCCCCGGCTGTCCGCGAGCCGCAGGCTCGCCACCCCCAGCGACCAGCGACGAGGCGACCAGCCCTACTTCGAAGCCGCCGACCGCCCCCGCCGCCACCCCTCCGCCATCCCGGCGAAGAGCCGGTGCACCCGCCCGTCCGAGGTCAGCTCCGGATGGAACACCGTCGCCAGCAGTGGACCCTCCCGTGCCGCCACGATCGTCCCGTCGTCGAGCGACGCCAGCACCTCCACCCCCGCCCCCGCCCGCTCGATGACGGGCGCCCGGATGAACACCGCGTGGAACGGCCCGCCCTCCACCCCGGCAATGTCGACGTCCGCCTCGAAGCTGTCGACCTGCCGCCCGAACGCGTTGCGCCGGACGGTGATGTCCATCAGCCCCAGCGTCGGCCGGTCCAGGTCCGCCTCCTTCGCCAGCACGATGGCTCCGGCGCAGGTGCCCCACACCGGCATCCCCTCCCGCCCGAGGCGCGCGATCGGCTCCCGCAGCTCATAGATGTCCAGCAGCCGCGTGATCGTCGTGCTCTCCCCGCCGGGAATGATGAGCGCATCGACCGCCGCCAGCTGCGACGGCAGCCGCACCTCGAGGGCATCCGCCCCGATCCCGCGCAGCATCGCCAGATGCTCGGCGAAATCCCCCTGCAGCGCCAACACCCCGACAGTGGTTTGAATCATGGCTCTCTACGCGAACCCCGCGGCCAAGCGTTCTGTTGTTGGCCGTCTGTTGTCTGTTGTCGGCGAACCCGCCGCTACCAACCGCGCTTCGCGAGGATCTCCGACTCCGGGATGGCGCTGATCTCCAACCCCCGCATCGGGTCGCCCGTCCCCCGCGACACCTCCGCGATGATCCCCGCGTCCCGGTAGTGCGTCGTCGCCTTCACGATCGCCCGTGCCATCTTCTCCGGGTCCGAAGACTTGAAGATCCCCGACCCCACGAAGTTCCCCTCGGCGCCCAACTGCATCATCAGCGCCGCGTCCGCCGGCGTGGCGATCCCTCCGGCGGCGAAGTTCACCACCGGCAGCTTGCCGTGGTCGTGTACGTCCTTCACCAGCTCGTACGGCGCGCCCAGCTCCTTCGCCGCCGCGAACAGCTCATCCTCCGGCATGTTCTGCAGCCGCCGGATGTCGTCCCACAGCTGTCGTATGTGCCGCACCGCCTCCACCACGTTCCCCGTCCCCGCCTCCCCCTTTGTGCGCATCATCGCGGCGCCCTCGGAGATGCGCCGCAGCGCCTCCCCCAGGTCCCGGCAGCCGCAGACGAACGGCACCTTGAACCCGTGCTTGTCGATGTGGTGCGTCTCGTCGGCCGGCGTCAGCACCTCCGACTCGTCGATATAGTCGACGCCCAGCGCCTCCAGCACCTGCGCCTCCACGAAGTGGCCGATGCGCGCCTTCGCCATCACCGGGATCGTCACCGCCTCCACGATCCGGGTGATGATGTCCGGGTCGGACATGCGCGCGACGCCCCCGTGCGCCCGGATGTCCGACGGCACCCGCTCCAGCGCCATGACCGCGCAGGCGCCCGCCTCCTCGGCGATCTTCGCGTGCTCCGGCGTGACGACGTCCATAATGACGCCGCCCTTGAGCATCTGGGCCAGCCCCTTCTTGACCGTCAACGTGCCCGTAGCCGCGGTTGTGCCGTTCGCCTTCGTCCGGTCGTTCGTCGCTACCATCGTCGTACCCTCCCCGTGCTCGCAGTGACGCAGTGTAACGAAAAAGGGCGCCCCCTCGCGGCGCTCTTCCTCCAACATCTAACTTCCGACGACCAAGGACCGGCTAACGACCGGCTCACGCCGTCCCCGGCTCCGCGAGCAACTGTGGCGCGGGCGCGAACTCCTCCACGACCGAGGCTACAGGCTCCCCCGCGAGCAGCGCGCGGATCGCCGGCAGCGCCTCCCGCGCCGCCTCGATGCCCGCATCCACGGCGCGGTCCATGTGGAACGGCAGGTTCGCGTTCATCCGCCCCACGTCCGGCCGCAGCACTACCTGCGCCGTCCGCCCTGCCTGCCCCGGCCGCGAGACCGCGTGCACCGCGAACGGCAGCCCCGCCATCGTCCGGTGCAACGGCACCTGCGCCGAGAAGCGCGCCAGCACTGCCGCCGGGGCCCTGAGCTTCCGGGGCAGCATGAACGGCCCGCCCAGCTCCACCGCCACGATCACGTCCGCGCCTAGGAGCGCCACAGCGTCGACCGGCGCGGAGTCCCAGAAGCCGCCGTCGAGCAGGTACCGGCCCTGGTGCGCCACCGGCCGCGCGATGAACGGGATGGCGATGCTCGCCTCCACCGCATCGATCAGCGGCCCCCGGTCAATCACCACCGGACACCGCTCGACGATGTCCGACGCCACGGCGGCGAACGCCACCGGCAGCTCCTCGATGCGGTGGCCGGCCAGCGCCGAGTAGAAGCGGCGGGCCAACCGGTTGTTATCCCTGATCTTCAGGCGGTTACGGAAGAAGTTGATGACGTCGAGGTGCGGGCAGGAGCGGATGCCGTCTTCCATCTCCTGCGGCGACCGCCCGGCCGCGAACCCCGCCCCGTAGAGCGCGCCGATGCTCGTCCCGGCCAGCGCATCGACCGCGATGCCCGCTTCGTCGAGCACCTTCATTACACCGACGTGAGCGGCGCCCTTCGTGCCGCCCGCGCCCAGCGCCAGACCGAGCTTGAGTGTTCTCACCGTGATGCTCCCCGCGGGGCCCCGGACTCACCATAAGGTGTCCTCGGATTGTCCGGCTCGCACCCCTCCCCGTCAACGGGCAAGGGCGGGATCAGCGTCAAGATCCCTTTAAAGTTTCGGCCGGGAGGACCGTTAGAGGTGCAGGTTGAACGCCCGCGCCTTACTCGACCCCGATCAGGTACGGATAGTGCGGCTGCCCACCCTCCACCACCTCCACCTCCACGCCCAGGTCGCGGCGCAGTTCGACGGCCAGCGCCTCCGCTCCACCCCGCGTCTCGCCTTGCCCGTAGTACAGCGTCACCAGCACGCCCTCCTGCCCCGCGACCATCCGCTCGACGCACGCCCGCGCCGCAGCCGCCACCGTCCCCTGAGCGAAGCACAGGTCGCCGTCGATGAGGCCGATCGGCTGGCCTTCCCGCACCTTGAGGCCCCGCACGCGCGTCGAGCGCGCCGCGAGCGTCACCTCGGCGCTGCGGACGCCGGCGATCGCCGCCAGCATCGCCGCCACGTTGTCATCGAACGGCGCATCCGGATTCATCGCCACCAGCGCCGCGACGCCCTGCGGCACGCTCCGCGACGGCGCCACCCGCACCCGCTGCTTGAGGCCGCGCGCCGCCTGCTCTGCGGTCAGCACCACGTTCGCATTGTTCGGCAGCACCACCACCGGCCCCCCCGCCGCCTCGATCGCCGCGCGGATCGCGCCTGCGCTCGGGTTCATCGTCTGGCCGCCGCGCACCACCACCGCTCCCAGCGAGCGGAAGAGCCGCTCCAGCCCCTCCCCCGTCACCACGGCGATGATGGCCATGGCGCTCCCGGCTGTCGCTCCTGCCGCGTCGCCTCCTCCCGCGAACGCTGCGATCTGCGCGGCCATATCATCGACCTTCTCGCCGGAGACCGTTCCGAGCGTCCGGCCGAACGCCAGCGCCACCTTCGGCTCGGCGGTGTGCAGGTGTACCCGCAGCAGCCCCTCGCCCCCCACGACGACCGCGCTGTCGCCCATCTCGTTCATCCGCCGCCGCACCACGCCGACATCGAGATGTTCGCCCCGCACGACGAACTCCGTGCAGGAGCCCGCGTGCTCGCGGTCGCGCTCGTGCGTGCGGCGCGTCGCCGCCAGCCACGCCGGGTCGACCGCGCCGAAGCCCTCCACCGCCTCGATGCTCTCGCCGCGCACGCCACGCACCATCCCGTCCAGCAGCACCGCCAGCCCCTGCGCGCCGGCGTCGACCACGCCCGCCTCGCGCAGCACTGGCAGCAGCTCCGGCGTGCGGGCGGCGGCGTCGTTCGCCGCCGTCGCCGCCGCTTCGAGCGCGAAGTCCGCAGTCGCGCCCTTCCCTGCCGCACGGCGCGAGGCCTCAGCGGCCGACGTAATAGCCGTCAGAATCGTGCCCTCCCGGGGCTCAGAGATCACCGCGTACGCCGCCACCCTCCCCCGCTCGAGGCACTCAGCGAGCATCGCCGCATCGACCTCTGCCGCGGCGCTGTCGAGACCGGCGAACCCCGCCAGCACCTGCGAGAGGATGACGCCGGAGTTGCCCTTCGCCCCCATGAACGCGCCCTGCGCCGCCGCCTTCGCCACGTCCGCCGGCGCGCCGCTCGCCTCCGATGCCGCCTCCGCCGCCGCGCGCATCGTCAGCGACATGTTCGTGCCGGTGTCGCCGTCCGGCACCGGAAAGACGTTGATCGCGTTCAACGCGTCCGCCTGCGCGCGAAGCGCCTCCGCCCCCGCCGCAAACGCGCGGACCAGCGCCGCCGCGTCGATCGTCGTCGCGCGGCTCGATGATGACCGCCGGGATGCGCGAGGTGGTGTCATGGAGAGTGCGATTTGCCCCGCCGCGGGTGGTCTGTTAGATTCCACCGGATTCTAACAGGGTCTCAGGAAGGAAGAGGTTCGGCGATGCCGGCCATCTGCGCAGTCTGCGGCAAGGGAACGACCTTCGGGCGAAACATCCGCCATAAGCACTCAGGCCGCTGGGTGCGGAAGGCGCCGCGCACCAACCGCACCTTCCGTCCCAACCTGCACAAGCAGCTCGTCCACGTCGGCGCCGTCTCCGTGCGGGTCAGGATCTGCACCCGCTGCCTCCGCAACCAGACCAAAGCGAAGGTCTAACCCCGAACACTCACGGCGCTACGCCTGCATACGTCCAGAACACCGGGTCCACGTACACCCCCCGGACGATGAGCTCCCAGTGCAGGTGCGGGCCCGTCGCCAGCCCCGTCATCCCCACCGCGCCCACCGGCGTCCCCTGCGCCACTTCCTGCCCCTCCACGACGTCGATGCGCGACATGTGGTGGTAGCCCGTAAACACCCCGACGCCGTGGTCGATGATGACAGAGTTCCCGCGCGTCGCCAGGTACCCTGCGAACGCCACCCGCCCCCGCGCCGACGCCATCACCGGTGAGCCCTCGTCAGCGGCGAAGTCGGTGCCGCTGTGGCGGTTGCCCACGGGCCCGCCGTTATAGCTCCGACCGGCGCCGAACGGCGCGCTGATTGGCCCCGCGATCGGGAAGATGAACGGCCCGTCCCACAGCTTCTCCCAGGTGAACACCGCGAACGCCGCCGCCCGGATGCTGATCTCCTGCTGCACCGCCTCCGCCGAGATCGACTCCGCCTGCCCCGGCGGCAGCGTGATGTACTCGACCGGGTACGCCGTGAACCCCACCGCGACGTCGTCCGTCAGCTCCCCCACCAGCGCCCCCTCCACGTCGAGCAGGTTCACCGTGAGCGCATACGTCCCCGGCTCCGCCCCCGCCTCGACCCCCATCACCGCCCATAGCTCCTCGCCGTCCGGCAGCATCGGGTACTCGCGGCCCCGGAAGAGGGCTGTCGCCCCCGCGGCCGCCCCGCGCGGCACCCGCAGGACGATCGTCCGGCCCGCCGCCACGTCCAGCGACGTCTCCGAGACTTCCTCCACCGGCACTGGCGTGGACGTCAGCGCCGGCGTCGGCGTGGACGTCGGCAGCGGCGTGCGCGTGGCAGTCGGCGTGTGGGTGGCAGTCGGCGTGCGCGTGACGGTGTGGGTTGCGGTCGTCGTCGGCGTGGCCGTCGCGGACGCGCCCCCGATCACGCCGCACGCGGTCGATGCGATCGCGAACGTGACGAAGAGAAGCACTGCGACGAGGCGAAAGGGCACACCGTGAGTATAGGAGATGCCCGGCGAATGATTGCTAGGACACGTGATAGGATCGCCCGACAACAGACTGCTTACAGCGACACGAGAAGGCGCCTCAGAACGCCTACGTGCCGGCTCTTGTTAGCAATTGTGAGATTGGGCCTCTGACGTATCACTTGGGAGCCACAGGGCACCCATCTGGTGTGAGAGCATAGAAACAGGGAGATGAGCGCCAAGGCGTTCCCATGAACTGCGGTGAGGCCAGCGAAGGAACAAGGTCATCCTCACACGGAGAGAAGTGGTGGAGCTGCTGACCGCCAACGGCTTCGTGTACGACCACTCGACCGGCGGGCACGACATCTACAAGGGCGCGGCGAACGGTCGCAACCGCTCCGTCACCGTCGACCAGCAGGCCGACGACTTCTCACCCCGGTCGCACGAGCTGCTCTTCTACATCGCGAGCCAACTCGGCTTCATCGGAGAAGGGAGCCGGATCTCGCAGCAGGAAGGATGGCGTCGCTTCTACGGCGGGCATCCCGGCACCGCGCGACGCGCCCAGGTGCCACACCGGAAGTGGAGCGAGTATGAGACCGCTTAAACGGCCTGCTGGCGCAGCTCCATCCGGGGCGGTTGGCTTTCGCGTCGCAGCAACTCTCCCACGGCCCGCTGAAGAATCAGCGGGAGGAGCTTCAAGAGATACAGGCGCACCCGCTCAGACCGGGGGACTGGCCGCATCAGCTGGCTGGCCGGCGTGCCGTCCTTCACGCCATCGAGGACATAATCGGTCACCAGCGCTGAGAGATCTCTCATGGCGTCATCGAGGGTCTCACGCCGGACGATGAGACTGAACTCTGGACACACCGCCTTGTAGCGGTCCCCGTCCTTGAAGCCCCAGAGGGCTACCGTGAGGCCGATGTGGGCCGGTGCGGCATGGGTCGAGGGCATCTCGCTCTCCGTCTCCCGTTGGGTCAAGAGTATGATCCGCTGGCTCTGACTCGTCAAACTTGGCGACAAGCCCGCTCGTTCGCGGCGCCCTACCCGGCCGGGATCGTCGCCGCGGCCCGACGCTGGCGCGCCTGTAGTTGCTGGTGCGACACGATCAGCGCCAGCGCCACGAGGAGCAGCAGCGCAGCCAGCTTAAACGGCGCCAGCGGCCCCCATACCCCACCGATCACCCCACCGAGGCCCTGCCCGGTCGCCACGCCCAGGCCTTGGACGGCGCTCAGCGCCCCCAGCCACAGGCCCCGGCTCCCCACGTCCGTCGCGTCGAGCGCCGCCGCGCCCCACGCCGGGATCGTGATCGCGTACGCCAGCCCCGCCAGCACCACCAGGTTCACCGCGATGTACGGGTTGCGGGTCAGCGTCAGCGCGAAGATGCTCATCGCTGCCACGAACAGCCCCGCCGCCAGCGGCACGTGGCGCGGCAACCGGTCGGCCAGGCGCCCGAACTTCCACATCGCCGCCCCGGCGACGACCGCCGGCACCGGGAAGAGCAGCGCCAGGAAGGACATCTTCACCCGCAGCACATCGCTGGTGTACGCGCCGATCATCGGCGTGTGCAGGCTCGTGCCCAGCGTCAGGAACAGCACGATGACGGCCAGCATGAACACGCTCGGCGTCCACGCGGCGTCCACGTGTACGCGCTTCTTCGACTCGCCTGACACCTCCGCATACGGTGCCACCGCGCCCGTCTCGATGCTCCGCGCCGTCACCACGAGCGCCAGCAGGCTGAACCCGATGCACGCCCAGAATGCCGCCCCGTACGTCACGAAGTCCACCATCACCACGCCGACCACCGTGCCGATGCCGATCCCCGCCATCTGCGCGATGTTCAGCACCGACATCGTGCCGGTGCGCCGTCCGCGCGGCGTCGTCTCCCCCACGTGCGCCATGAACGCCGGCCACATCGTCGCCGCGCCCATGCCCAGCAACGCCGAGAACGCCAGGAAGGCGACCTCGTTCGGCGTCGCCATCATCGCCGCCAGCACCGGCAGGCTCAGCGCCATGCCCGCGATCATCGTCACCCGCCGGCCGAGCCGGTCGGCGATCCAGCCAGCGGGAGTCTGCCAGAGGAACTTCGCCACGCCGTAACTGGCCATCGCGAAGCCCGGGAAGGCCGCGCCCGTCCCCAGTTGTTCCGGCAGGTACTGCTGCACCAGTGAGATGAAGTACACGCCCACGGCCGCTTGCCACAGAAAGACCACCGCGGCCAGCTCGAACACACGGGCACGCTCGCCCCTGATCGTGGCTGCTGCCTTCCGGACGTGGATCATGACGTCTCCGCCCACCGTACGGCCTGGCCGCCCGGCTGGATGCTTCTCTGTAACTATCGGCCGCTCCCCTAAGGGCCGTGAGAGCGGACGTGCCTCAGGCCGGTCCATGACCGCATCTCTCTTTTGCAACAGCGATCGCCCCCAGAGCCGCCCCCCGCTCCCCCAGAGCCGCCTCCACGATCCGCACGTCCATGAAGGACTGCGCGAACGACCGCGCCCGGGCCGTCTCCACCGCCGGCCCCAGGAGCGCCTCCCCCATGTTTGTGAGCCCCCCGCCAATGACGATGACCTGCGGGTTGAACACGTTGATCAGGCTCGCCAGCCCCATCCCCAGGTACCGCCCCGCCCCCTCGATGATGGCCGCCGCCTCGCTCTCCCCCTGCTGGGATGCCAGATACACCGTCTTCGCCGAGAGCGGCGGGTCTTGCTCCGCCAGCCTCGCCGTCCGGGGCAGCCCGCCGGCGTCGATCGTTTCCCGCGCTCGGGCCGCGATCGCCGTGCCGGACGCCAGCGCCTCCAGGCAGCCCGTGTGCCCCGCCCCGCAACTCGGCCCCTCCGCCGCGAGGATCAGGTGCCCCACCTCCCCGGCCGCGCCCGATGCGCCCGCGTACAGCCGGCCATCGAGGATGAGGCCAGCGCCGATCCCGGTGCTCACGGTGATGTACACCAGGTGCCGGTACCCCACGCCCGCACCGAACCGGTGCTCGCCCACGGCGGCGCAGTTTGCGTCGTTCTCCAGGAAGACGGGGAGGGAGAGGTGTTCCCGAAGAATACGCGCCAGCGGCACGTTGTGCCAGCCCGGAAGGTTCGGCGGGTCCGTCAGCACCCCTTCCGCGACGTTGATCGGCCCCGGCGACGACACGCCCGCCGCGCGCAGCCCTGCGATTTCCACGCCCGCATCGCCGGCTGCCGCCCGCGTCGTCTCGACGATGCGCCCGACGACGGCGTCCGATCCCTGCGCCGCCAGTGTCGGCGTCCGCGCGCTCCCGATGATCTTGCCGTCGCCGTCGCTGATCACCACCAGGATCTTCGTGCCGCCCAGGTCAATCCCGGCGAACAGCTCCCGCTCGGTCACCGCCGCGTCCCCCGCGCGCGCGCCGGCGTCTTCGTCACTCCTTCGTACAGCTCCACGTAGCGCCCCGCCGCCCGGCCCCACGACCAGTCCTGCCGCATCCCCCGGAGCTGCATCGCCCGCCACCCGCGCCGGTCGGCATAGGCGCGCGCCGCCCGCTCCATCGCCCCGCGCAGCTCCGCCCGCAGCAACCGGTCGTCACCGAGCGCCCCGTCGAACACGTATCCCGTCCCCTCCGCCGGAGCCGCATCGATGTCCGTCACCGTGTCCGCCAGCCCGCCCGTGCGCCGAACCAGCGGCACCGCCCCGTAGCGCAGCGAGATCAGCTGCCCCAGCCCGCACGGCTCGTACCGCGACGGCATCAGGAAGACGTCGCAGCCGCCGTAGATCTGCTGCCCCAACGCCGCGTTGAACTCCAGCCACACCTTCACCTGCTCCTGGTAGCGCGCCTCCAGCGCCAGCAGCGCCCGGTGCACCTTCCCGTCGCCGTTGCCCAGGATCACCAGCTGCGCCCGCCCCGCCTCCAGCAGCCGTCGCGACGCCCCTGGCACCAGGTCGATGCCCTTCTGCGCGTACAACCGCGTCACCGTCGCGAACAGCGGCACACTATCGTCGACGGGCAGCCCCGCCACCCGCTGCAACGCCCGCTTGTCTTCGATGCGCGCGCTCAGCCTCTGCGCGCTGAACCGGCGGATCAGATGCTTGTCCTTCGCTGGGTCGAACTCCTCGTAGTCGATCCCGTTGACGATGCCCGAGAGCACCCGTAAGCGCGCACGCAGCAGCCGCTCCAGCCCCGCCCCGTACGCCTTCGTGGTGATCTCGCGGGCGTACGTCTCGCTCACCGTGTTCACGCGCCCTGCGTGCAGGATCCCCTGCGCCATCGCGCTCATCGCCGTATTCGCCGGCAGCCCTCCCGGCACCCTCAGCTGCCGCGCCCCGATGCCGTGGACGTCCGCGAACCGGCGCGTGAATTTCCCCTGCAACCCCAGGTTGTGGATCGTGTACACCCGCCCCAACCCCGCCCAGGGATGCGCGCGCATGGCCGAGAGCCGCGTCAGCAGGAGCGCTGTGTGCCAGTCCTGCGCATGCACCACGTCCGGTGCGAAGCCCAGGTGCGGTGCGCAGGCGAGCAGCGCGTCGCAGAAGAAGAGGAACCGTTCGAGGTCATCCTTGAAGCCGTAAACCGCATTCCGGCCGAACATGCGCTCGTGCTCGATGAGGTACACCGGCACGCCGCGCACCTCCGCCCGCCACAGCCCCACCCGCTCCGCCGCCGGCCGCCACGGCACCTCGATGTCACTCGCGATCCGCTCCAGCCGGTACGCCTCGCGGTCGACCGTCCCGTACAGCGGCAGCGCCACGCGCACGTCGTGCCCGAGAGCGCGCAGCGCGCGCGGCAGCGATCCCGCCACGTCGCCGAGGCCGCCCACCTTCACGATCGGGCTCATCTCGGCGGCAGCGAAGAGTACGTTCAAGGGCGATCCCTGGATACACGGATGGACGCTGCATGTCTAACCGATCACGTGCACCGGCGGCAAATCCGGCCACCATCAGGGACGCTACGTCCGCCCGATTTGTGTTCTGCTTGTACGACCCTACCCGCTCACCGCTCCATGCTCGCGGCGCGTGCTCTTCGCCCCACCCCCATCACATCCGGATCTGCCGTGAGCGGTATCGGTGAGGTGGCGTCTTCTGGCCGTACTTCTTGTATCCTCCCGTGCGCAGCGAACCGCTCGCGATTTGGTTGCATTGGTCAGTCTGCCACCAGATGCTCGCCCCACGATGCTTATGCGGATGGCCATCCGATAGCCTCCGGAAACACTCACTACACAGGGCTGCACTCCACCAATCAGATTTCTTGGCACCAGCGGCGTCAATGAGAGCGCGTAGCCCTGTTGACTTTTCTCCACGTCGATTGCAGTGAAAGAAGCACTTTCTCTCCACCACGGATCCCTCCCATGGTGCACAAAGGTCGACTGCGCGACCATTTGGCCGGGCTCATAAGCGTCAGAGGGCGCCGAGGCGCCCCCTGACTGCTGATCGCTGATTGCCGCTGACGGCTCACGGCTAACAGCTCACGGCTGAAACCGTCAGATCTTCAGCTCCTCCGCCACCAGCTCCCGGTGGTAGTCCGCGTCCCCCCACATCAGCTCCGACGCCTTCTGCCGCCGGAAGTACAGCTGCACCTTGTAGTCCTTCGTGAAGCCGATGCCGCCGTGGATCTGCTGCCCGTGCGCCACCACCCGGCGCGTCGCCTCGCTGCACCAGGCCTTCGCCATGTGCACGTTCATGTCCGCGTCGGCCTCGTCCTGGTCCACCGACCACGCCGCCCGGTACATGATGAACCGCGCCCCATCGACGTCCGTCACCATGTCCGCCGCCTTGTGCTGGATCGCCTGGAACGAGCCGATCGGCCGCCCGAACTGGATGCGGTCCTTCGCGTACTGCACGCTGATCTCGAAGTCCATCTGCGCCAGCCCGACGAGGTACGCGCACTCGATCACCGTCGCCTTGCGCCGGATCTTGTCGAACGTCTTCCAGCCTCCGGCGATGATGTTCCCCTTCGGCACGCGGACGTTCTCGAACTTCACCTCCGCCTGCTTGTCGGCGGCGATCGTCTTCAGTTGCGTCTGGCTGATCCCCGACGCCTTCGCGTCGACGATCACCGGCTCTATCCCCGCTTCACCCTTCGTCCCCGGGCGCCGCCCGACCACGGTGAAGTAGTCCGCCACGTTCGCGTCACGGATGAACAGCTTGGTGCCGTTGAGCACCACGTCGTTGCCGTCGTCCTTCACCTCGAGCGTGATCCCCTCCGCATCGAACCGCGCCGAGGGCTCCGTGAACGCCAGCGTCCAGATGGCGTTGCCGCTCGCGATCTGCGACAGGTACTGCTTCTTCTGCTCCTCCGTGCCGCCTTCGAGCAGCGGCAGTGTCCCGCCGACGACCGTCGAGATGAACGGACCCGGTACCAGCGCCCGCCCGAACTCCTCGATCAGCACGATCAGGTCCAGGTAGCCAAACCCCGCCCCGCCCTGCGCCTCCGGCACCAGCAGCCCCTGCCAGCCCTGCTCCGCCATCTTCTTCCAGAGGTCGGGCGAGTATCCCTTTTCGTCCTCCTCCATCTCCCGCACGAGCGATTCCGGGCACTCCTTCTCGAGGAAGTCGCGCGCCGCATTCTTCAGCAGCTCTTGCTGCTCGCTGAGTCCCAGGTCCATGTCCCCGCTCCCTTTCTTGTGATTGGCCTCAGGATGCTAGTGGCTGCGCAACCCTCGCGCCAGCGCCCCGCCCCCTCGGTGTACCCTGTCCGTCCATCACACCCGCCGCCGCGGATGATGATTCCTACGTCTCCGCTGATCCCGCCTCCCGCGTCTCCCGTGCCGTTTCCAGCTCGGCCTCCTCCTGGCGCTCCAGCACGCCGGCCCACACCGGCCAGAACAGGAAAATCAGCGCCGTGATCACCGCCGGCCACACCGACCAGAACAGGTACTCCGTCCGGAACGCCTCGCGCTTCGTCAGCTCGTGCGTGGCGAGACAGGCCGCCGTACGGTCCTTGATCTCCTGCTGCGGCACGTCGTGCTCGTCGATTCCCCGCTCCTTCGCGATCTCATCCCGGTAGCCCGCGCAGTCGTTGTGCGTCGCCCCCGTGCCGATCACCCCCGTGGCGTACAGCAGCGACCCCGCCCCCAGCGCCACCCCGTAGATCCCCGCGGCAAGCGCCACCGCCATCAGTAACCTTCGTCTCACGGCGAAACCTCCGACGCGTCATGGGAAAACAACAAACGACAGACAACAGCCAACAGATTGTGTTCCGTCTCCTCTGTTGTCTGCTGACTGTTGTCTGTTGTCATGCTCTCCAGCCCACTCACCCTCGCGGCAAACCCAGCCCGCGCTGCGCGATCACGCTGCGCTGGATCTCCGACGTCCCGCCCGCGATCGTCGACCCCACCGCGATCCGGTAGAGCGCCTCGAACCGGCCGCCCAGCGGCGCCCGCGCCGATCCCGGCGTCAGCACGCCGTGTAGCCCCGCCACCTTCACCGCCGTCCGCGCGATCCGCTGCCCCAACTCCGACGCGAACAGCTTCGTGACCGACGCTTCCTGGTTGGGGATCAGCCCCTTCGCCTGCATCGACACCACACGGTACGACAGCATCACCGCCACCTCCGCCTCGATCGCCCGGTCGGACAGCTCCGCCCGCACGGACTCCCAGCCGCCGTCCTGCCGCCGTCCGTTCCGCGCGAACTCGCCGATCTCCCGCACAATCATTCGCAGGCTCACCCCGTTGATGATCCCCGACCGCTCGAAGTCCAACGTCGTCGTCGCCACATACCACCCGCGATGCAGCTCGCCCAGCAGGTCCGTCTTCGGCACACGCACGTTGTCGAAGAACACCTCGTTGAAGCTCGGCGTATCGGCCATATTCGTCAGCGGCCGCACGGTGATCCCCGGCGACTTCATGTCGACGAGGAAGTAGCTGATGCCCTTGTGCTTCGGCGCTTCAGGATCGGTGCGCGCCAGCAGCATCATCCGCTGCGACCGGTGCGCCCCCGACGTCCAGATCTTCTGGCCGTTGATGATGAAGTCGTCGCCGTCGCGCACCGCGCGCGTCTGCAACGACGCCAGGTCCGAGCCTGAGCCCGGCTCGCTGAACCCCTGGCACCAGAACGTTTCGCCGGAGAGAATGCCCGACAGGTGCTCGCGCTTCTGATCCTCCGTCCCGTGGACGATGATCGTCGGCCCGGCGAGGCCGATCCCCAGGAAGTTCGGCCGCGAAGCCCGGGCCCGCGCCATCTCCTCGTTGAAGACGAACTGCTGCATCACCCCGAGCCCCGCCCCGCCATACTCCTTCGGCCACGCCGGCGCCACCCATCCCCGCGTCGCCAGCTTGCGCAGCCAATCGCGCTCCCGCTCGTCCTCCCCGATCCCCACGCCCAGCACCGCCTCGTCGGCCGCACGCGGACTGTCCGCAAGCTCCGTGCGGAGAAACTCACGCACGTCCGTGCGGAACTTCGCGTCCTCGGCGTTGTCCCTAAAGTCCATGAGCCGCACGCTCTCGGACAACAACAGACAACACACAACCAGCAACAGAACTCACGTGACCTTCTGCTGTTTGTTGTCTGTTGTTTGTTGTCGTCAGGACGGCCAGCCGTTCAGCCATGCTCGTCACCTCGTCACTGCCGCAGCAGCCCTAAACCCCTCTGAGCGATGATGTTCCGCTGGATCTCGGACGTCCCGCCGGCAATCGTCGACCCCACTGACGCCACGTACGTCTTCGCGAAGCGCCCGCGCAGCTTCGACCACCGCCCCTCCCCCCACAACCCCCCGTACAACCCCATGATCGAGAGCCCCACACGCGCCATCCGCTGCGCGTACTCCGAGCTGAACACCTTCGTGATCGACGACTCGTAGTTCGGCACCAGCCCCCGCTCTTGCATGCTCACCACGCGGTACGAGAGCAGACGGATGATCTCCAGGTCGACCCACAGCCCTGACACAGCGTGCCGCACCGAGGGCTTCTCCCAGATCGGCGTGCCGGTCGCGCCGTCGCGCTCGCTCTTCGCGAAACGCGTCAGGTCCTCCAGCGAGCGCAGAGACTGCGCCACCCCGCCGATCGCCGATCGCTCGAAGTCCAGCGTGGTTGTCGCGATGTACCAGCCGCGGTTCAGCTCGCCCAGCAGCCCCTCGCGCGGCACCCGCACGTTCTCGAAGAACACCTCGTTGAAACCCTCGCCGTTCGCCATGTTGATCAGCGGCCGAACGGTGATCCCCGGCGTCTTCATATCCACGAGGAAGTAGCTGATGCCGCGATGCTTCGGCGCGTCCGGGTCCGTCCGGGCGATCAGGAACATCCAGTCCGCGTAGTGCGCCTGGCTCGTCCAGATCTTCTGCCCGTTGATGACGAAATCGTCGCCGTCAACCACCGCCCGCGTCTGCAGCGACGCCAGGTCAGACCCCGAGTTCGGCTCGCTGTAGCCCTGGCACCACACCACGTCACCTGAGGTGATCCCCGGAAGGTGCCGCTTCTTCTGCTCGTCCGTGCCGTAAAGGATGATCGTCGGCCCGAGATAGCCGACGGCCGCCGTGTTGACGATCGGCGCGCGCGCGTAGCCCATCGTCTCGTTGAAGATCACCTGCTCCCAGAGTCCGAGCCCGGCCCCCCCGTACTCCTTCGGCCACGCCGGCGCGATCCACCGCTTCGGCGCCAGCTTCTGCAGGAACTCCCGCCCGAACACGTACGCCTCGTCGTCGATCGCGTTGTCCGCCCCCTCCCAGTCCGCCGGCAACGCCCCGTCGAGAAACCCCCGCACCTCCGCACGGAATGATTCCTGCTCGGGAGTGAATGTGAAACGCATCGCTTCGCCTCCCAGCGCCCTAGTCGCGCGGAAGGCCGAGTCCGCGCTGCGCGATGATGTTCCGCTGGATCTCCGACGTCCCCCCCTCGATCGTGTACGCCTGCGACCGCAGGTACACCGCCGCCCACCGCCCCGCCAGCGGCGCTCCTTCACCCCTCAGCTGCCCGTACATCCCCAGGATGTGCGTCGCCGTCCGCGCGATGCGCTGGTTCAGCTCCGTCGAGAACAGCTTCAGCGAAGAAGCCTCATAGTTGGGGATAAGCCCCCGCGCCTGCATGCTCGCCACGCGGTACGAGAGCATACGCGCCACCTCCACCTCCACCATGCGGTCCGCCAGCTCGTAGCGCAGCATGGGGTTCGTACGCAGTGTGCTCGTCGGATCGTTCTCGTGCTTCTTCGCGTACTCCACCAGCTCCTCGACGTGCTGCTTCATCCCCGTCGCCGAGCCGATGCTCGAGCGCTCGAAGTCCAGCGTCGTCACGGCGGAGTACCACCCCCGGTTCTCCTCCCCGATCACGTTGTCCTTCGGGATGCGCACGTTGTCGAAGAAGACCTCGTTGAACTCGTGGCTGTTGCCCAGGTTGTACAGCGGCCGCACCGTCACGCCCGGCGCCTTCATGTCGAGGATGAAGTACGTGATCCCACGATGCTTCGGCGCGTCCGGGTCGGTCCGCGTGAGCAGGATCATGTACTTGGCCATGTGGGCCAGCGTCGTCCAGATCTTCTGCCCGTTGATCACGTAGTCGTCACCGTCGCGCACCGCGCGCGTCTGGAGCGACGCAAGGTCCGACCCCGCGCCCGGCTCGCTGTAGCCCTGGCACCAGATGTCCTCACCTTTGAGCATGCCGGGCAGGTAGGTCTTCTTCTGCTCCTCCGTCCCGTGGACGATGAGCGTCGGCCCCGCCATCCCCAGGCCGATGATCATGTGCAGCGGACGCGGCGCCTTATTGACGGCCATCTCCTCGTTGAAGATGAACTGCTGCACCGTCGTCATGCTGGCGCCGCCGTACTCCTTCGGCCACGCCGGGGCGATCCAGCCCTTCGTGCCGAGGAGCTTGAACCACTCCTGGTTGCGCTGCCACCCGCTGATCAGCGCCTCCTCGCTCGACTGCCCGGCCTTCGGCCGCGGCGCCTCCGCGAGGATGAAGTCCCGCACTTCCTTCCGGAACGCGGACTCTTCCGGCGTATCGTTGAAGTCCATACCCTCGTCCTCCTAGTTTCTGGTTACTGGTGACTCGTGACTGGTGACCGCCCACCCAACCTCTAACTTCCAACCTCTAAACGACTAGTCCAGACTTCGGCCTCCGACCGCCCGCCACGCGACTCAGTCGCGAGGCAAACCGAGGCCCCTCTGCGCGATGATGTTCCGCTGGATCTCCGACGTCCCCCCGGCGATCGTCGACGCCAGAGTTGTCAGATACGAACTCTCGTACCGCCCGCGCAGCGGCGCCCCATCGCCGTACAGCTGCCCGTACAACCCCAGCACCTTGATTCCCGTCCGCGCGATCCGCTGGTTCAGCTCCGACGAGAACAGCTTCGCCATCGACGCTTCGTGGTTCGGGATCAGCCCCTGCGCCTGCATCGTGATCACCCGATATGACATCAGCCGCGCCACCGTGACCTCCAGGTACCGCTCCGACAGCTCCATCTTCACCGAGGGGAGTTGCTGCGTGCGGCTGGTGCCGTCGTCCGCGTGCTCCCGCGCGTGCTTCACCAGCTCGTCCAGTTGCAGCCGCAGCCCCACCGCGCTGCCGATGCTTGAGCGCTCGAAGTCCAGCGTCGTCGTGCCCACGTACCACCCGCGGTTCAACTCCCCGACGATGTTCCTCGCCGGCACCCGCACGTCCGTGAAGAACACCTCGTTGAACATGTTCTGGTTCGCCAGGTTCGTCAGCGGCCGCACCTCCACGCCCGGCGCCTTCATGTCAACCAGGAAGTAGCTGATGCCCTTGTGCTTCGGCGCGTCCGGGTCGGTGCGCGCCAACATGAACATCCAGTGCGCGAACTGCGCCCCGGAGGTCCAGATCTTCTGCCCGTTGATCACGTAGTCATCGCCGTCGCGGACGGCGCGCGTCTGCAGCGACGCCAGGTCCGACCCCGAGCCCGGCTCGCTGAAGCCCTGGCACCACTGCACGTCGCCGGAGAGGATGCGACTCAGGTGCTCCTTCTTCTGGTCCTCGGTGCCGTGCGCGATGATCGTGGGGCCGACCATGGAGACGCCCATGCCGCCAACGGGCGGCACGCGGTTCGCGGCGAACTCCTCGTTCATGATGAACTGCTGCATCACCGACAGCCCTGCCCCGCCGTACTCCTTCGGCCACGCCGCCGCGATCCAACCCCGCTCGGAGAGCTTCTTGCGCAGCTCCCGCAGCCGCTCGAAGGCGCCGCGATACATCCCGCGCTCCATCACGTCGCTGTTTTTCTGCCCGCTCGGGATCTCCTTCTCGATGAACTCGCGCACCTCCGCGCGGAACGCCGCCTCGGTTGTGTTGTCCTTGAAGTCCATCCTGTCCTCCCTTGTGATGCGCCGGTCACTAGGCCCTTGGCATGCTCAATCCGCGCTGCGCGATGATGTTCCGCTGGATCTCCGATGTCCCCCCGCCCACGGTGCTCGTCGTGGCGTACAGGTACGCGCTCGCCGCCCGTCCGTTCATCTGCACATACTCGCTCCCCCGCCACAGCTGCCCGTAGAGCGCCATCGCCTTCATCGCCGTCCCGGCGATGCGCACGTCCAGCTCCGACGAGAACAGCTTCGCGATCGAGCCCTCTTTGTTCGGCACCAGCCCGCGGTTCTGCATGGAGATCACCTGGTGGCTGAGCATCTCCTCCACCCCCGACTCCACCGCCCGGTCCGCTACCTCGTAGCGTATGGAGCGGCCCTTCCGCACGAACCCCTCCCCCCGGTTGTCCCGCACGAACGTCGCGAGATCCTGCACCATCAGCCCGTGCGAGACGCTGGTGGCGATCCCCGAGCGCTCGAAGTCGAGCGTCGTCGTGCCGACGTACCACCCGCGGTTCTCCTCGCCCAGGATGCTCTCCTTCGGCACGCGCACGTTGTCGAAGAACACCTCGTTGAAGTCGTGGTTGTTCGCCATGTTCACCAGCGGCCGCACGTCGATCCCCGGCGACTTCATGTCCACGATGAAGTAGCTGATGCCCTTGTGCTTCGGCGCGTCCGGATCCGTGCGCGCCAGCAGGATCATGTGCTGCGCCACGTGCGCCCCCGACGTCCAGATCTTCTGCCCGTTGATCACGTAGTCGTCGCCGTCACGCATGGCCCGCGTCTGCAGCGACGCCAGGTCGGAGCCCGCGCCCGGCTCGCTGAAGCCCTGGCACCAGATCGCCTCCCCTCGCACGATCGGCGGCAGGTACTTCTTCTTCTGCTCTTCGCTCCCGTAGAGGATGATCGTGGGGCCGGCCCAGCCGGTGCCGATGCCGTAGTTGCCGCCCCGCGGCGCGCCAGCCTTCGCCATCTCCTGGTTGAAGATGAACTGCTGCATGACCGACATGCCTGCGCCGCCGTACTCTTTCGGCCACGCCGGCGCGATCCAGCCGTTCTGCGCCAGCTTCTTCACCCAGCTCGCGTTCAGCGCGCGATACTCGTCCGTCCCCAGACGGATGTCGTCCCAACCGCCGCCACCGAACATCGCGCCGAAGCCGCGGCGGCGGATGCCCGGCGGGCACTCGCTGACGATGAACTCCGCCACCCCTCCGCGGAACGCCGCCTCTTCCGGTGTGTCGTGAAAGTCCATGTCTCAGCCCATCCCGAAACGCCGGGCTATTCTCGGCGAGCTTAACGTTAACGTCAACATCAGACCTCGACCCCCGCCAGGTCGCACACGAACGCGCCGTTGTGCCGCCGGATCCGCAGCGCTCCGTCGCGGTCCAGCCGCTCGCGCGCCAGCCGCAAGAACTCGACGCGAACCGCCTGCTGCTCTTCCTTCGGCAGCATCGCCGGCTCCCACTTCGGCCACAGCGCCTCGACGTCGTCCGGATCCGAGAGGACCATCTCGCCGCGCCACTCCTTCACTTCCACGTGCGGGAAGTGGCGGCGGACATACGGCTCGCCCGTCTCCAGGTCGAAGCGCGTGGCCACGTCGTGGTCGGGCTCGTCGCGCCCTAGCGCAACCCGGATCGACTCCGAGACCAGCTCGCCGCACTCCGCCTCGTGCTCGGGAGCGTTCGTCCCGGCGATGAGACGGCCGCCCGGCGCCAGGCAGCGCTTGATCTCGGCCAGCGCCGCGTCGATGTCGCGCATGAAGTAGAGGGTCCAGCAGGTGGCGATGACGTCGAACGAGCCGTCATCGAACGGCAACCGCTCCATGTCGCCCAGAAGCACACGCACACGGTCGCCGCACTCCTCATGCACCCGTCGCGCGAAGCCGGGCGAGAGGTCGAGCCCGAACAGCGACACATCCGGCAGCTCATCCCGCAGCGCTTCCATGAGCCAGCCGGAGCCGAACCCCAACTCGATGACGCGGCTCCCCGGCCGCGCCTGCTCACGCACGGCATTGACAAGCCCCCGGACGACGATCGGCGGGTCGGTCGCGCAGCGCTCGACCAGCGACAGTCCTCGCTCGTTCCAGTCGCGCTCCGCGAACCGCTCCTGCGCCACCGCCTTCGGGTCGCCTGCCATCATGCGTATGCCTCGCACCAGCGGATCGACGGCGCTTCCCACGTCACAAGCCCCCCATCGTAGCGCCCGTGCGCTCCGGCGTGCCCTCGGCGTTGATGTAGGTGTGCGGGCGCTCGCCCCCGCGTCGTTTCACCGCGTCAACGAACACCCGCCCCCAGAGGCCGGCACTGGCGCGGTCCATCTCGCCTTTGAACCCCAGCAGGTGCATCAGGTCGAGCGTCAGGCCGATGCCCAGGAATTGCCACGCCACCATTCGGGAGTCGATCTCCTTCCGCACGATCCCCCGCGCCTTCCCCTCCTCCAGCGTGTCCGTCACGAAGTGCACGAACGCCTCGAAGTTGTCGTGGAGAGCGTCGCGGATGTCGGGGTCGTCGGCCTCGGAGATGGCGCGGAACTGCAGCTTCATGTTCGCGCTGTGGCTCTCGAGGTGGTCGTAGTAGTAGACGCCGATCGCCCACAGCGTCTCGATCGGGTCCTCGTACTCCACCGAGATCTCTTCCCAGATCTTCAGCAGGCGCGGCCCGGTGGCGCGGATCGCCGCCACGAACAGCTCTTTCTTGCCGGAGAAGTAGCGGTATAGCCCCGGCTCGGAGATGCCGGCGGCCTTCGCCAGGTCGGCCGTGCCGACGCGGGCGTAGCTCTGGGCGGCGAACACGTCCCGTGCCCGCTCGATGATCTGGCGGCGCCGCTTCTCGGCGGGGAGGCGCTGGGCCCGACGCGATTCCACTGGGCGCTCCTTGTTAGTGAGCACTCACTAGCGATCAGAATCCTACGCCCGCCCCTTGACGCTGTCAACCCCTGGATGATCCGCTCGCGCCCGACTGGGTCGAAAACCGGGCGTACACTGACGGCCCACGATGGTGCTGTTGTGAAACCCGCGCCGCTCGCAGACCTCGCCGACCGGCTCACACCCGGCGGGCGCGTGGTGAGCACTCGCAGGCTCCGCGGCGGTCTCAGCTGCCGCATGGACGCGCTCGATATCGAACGCGCTGACGGCACCCGTTGGAAGGTCTCGCTGCGGAGGTTCGTGCGAGAGCACCGCTTCTCCACGCCTGACCACGTCGCACATGAGTTTGACATCCTGCGACTCGCGGAGGCCGCCGGAATACCCGCGCCCCGGCCGCTCCTCCTCGATGCGAAGGGTGAACTCTTTGGCGTTCCCGCGTTGGTCCTATCCTACATTTCCGGCCGGCCGCTGTTCGCCTCGAAGAACGTCGGGCCCTGGACGGACAGCCTGGCCAGGGCGCTGCAAACTGTGCACGCGGTCACGCCCGATCGGTTCGATCTGTCGGGGCTCAGCGTGTACCTGCGCGAGGGGATGCAGGAGAGGATCGAACACGAATGGACTCCCGCGCAAACCGAGCCCCTCCTGGCGGAGATCCACCCGGTCCTCGAGGCTGGCCTGGGACAGATCGACTTCTCGGCGCCAACCCTCGTCCACGATGACTACTGGCCCGGCAACACGATCTGGTACCGCGGCCGCCTCGCCGCCATCGTCGATTGGACCGCGGCTGAGCTTGGTGATCCGCGCGCGGACGTGGCCCAGTGCCGGGTTGACCTGACGATCAGCCACGGCATCGAGGTCGCGGATGCGTTTCGCCGGGACTACGAGCGATTGGCCGGCCGGCCACTGCACGGCCTCTGGTTCTTCGATCTCTTTCGCGGGGTGAGAGCGCTCTCGCAATTCGAACTGTGGCTCAAAGGCTATCGCGACCTGGGCCTTCACGTGCACCCCGCCGAGGTCGACCGACGTCTGCGCACGTTCCTGCGCCGCGCCCTGGCGGAGCAGGGCGTGAGGGATGGCGCCCCTGCTCCCTGACCCCGCGACCTGTCCACCTCACGTAGCCGTTGACAATTCGGACGTTCGCTTCGCTGTCAGGCCCCTGTAGGACTTCCGCCCGCCGTACGGCTGCCCTCGCCCTGCGTCCCTCGCGGCTCACCCCGCCCCCGGCTGCCCGGACCAGTGCCCGTCCGTCCGAAGAACATGTCGCTTCGCCGCGTGAAGGCGAGACGGCGCGGCTAGAACGGATATCCCTTCTTGCCCATGATGCCCTTGAGCGCCGAGATCTCGCCGGTGTGCGCATAGTTGTTGCCCAGGAGCATCGTGAGCAGGAACGTACCCAGGCCCATCTTCCCCATGCCCGCCGCCGACAGGTCGACCTCCTTGTCGAGGGCGTCCGCACTCAGCCCGTCGAGGTATGACTCGGTGCTCTTGTATACCGTGTGCGCGTAGTCGTTGAGCGTGAGCGGATCGCACCGGTACGCCTTTGCCGACGCTGTCGCCTGGTCCAGAGCGACCGACGAGATCCCGAGCCTCTTGTCCCATCCATCGCGCTCCCAGATCGAGGGCTGACCCTGGAGCACCGAGTTGATCATCACATCCTCGCAGTGAAGGATGTGCGCTGCAACGTAGCCGATCGGTTGTGCTTCTCCGCCAGGGTCGTTGTTCGCCGCGTCTGGCGTGACATCTGCGATCGTGCCCTGGTACCAGTCGTGCGAGCCCGCGTATGCCAGCTTGATGGCCTCGATCGCGTTCATGCGTCACACTCCGTCTTCACTCAGCGCAGCAGTTGATGCGCCGATCGTAGTACACGAACGCTTGTGGTCAACCCGGCTGGCGGGACGTGAAGCGCCTACTCCAGCACGATCTCCCCGCTCTTCCCCCCGGACTTCCGCACCATCCGCACCCCCTCGATGCGCATCGCCCGGTCGGCCGACTTGCACATGTCGTACACCGTCAGCGCCGCGATGCTCACCGCCGTCAGCGCTTCCATCTCCACGCCGGTCTTCCCCGTCGTCCGCACCGTCGCCTCGATCTCGATGCACCTCGACGCCACGTCCGCCCGCAGCGAGACCTCGATGCCCGTCAGCAGCAGCGGATGGCACATGGGTATCAGCTCGTGCGTCCGCTTGGCCGCCATCACGCCCGCGACCTGCGCCACCGCCAGCACGTCGCCTTTCGCCACCCCTCCCGCCTCGATCAGCGCCAGCGTCTCCGCCCGCATGACCACGCGCCCGCGGGCCGTCGCCTCCCGCTGCGTATCGTCCTTCGCCGTCACATCGACCATGCGGGCGCGCCCGGACGGGTCAAGATGGCTGAGTCGCGGCGTGCCCCCCTCCGTCACCTCAACCTCCGATGTACGACATCTCGACCTTCGGAAGGCCGGCTGTGGCGTCAGACCGGATCTCGGAGTAGCGGTCGTCGCGGATGTGCCAGATGGCCGCCACCGCCTCGGACAACGCATCGTCGGCCACGCCCCGCCGCAGCAGGGCCCTGAGGTCCGTCCCCCGCGCCGCGAAGAGGCAGGTGAACAGCTCGCCGTCGGCCGAGAGGCGCGCTCGCGTGCAGGCGCCGCAGAACGGCTGCGTCACAGACGTGATCACGCCGACCTCGCCGGAGCCATCGGTGTAGCGCCAGCGCTGGACCACCTCCCCGTCGTAGTTCGGCTCAATCGGCTCCAGCGGCATCTCCGCCCCGATCCGCTCGATGATCTCCGCCCCCGGCACGACATCATCGAGGCGCCAGCCGTTAGTCGTGCCCACGTCCATGTACTCGATGAACCGCATGATGTGCCCGCTGCCCCGGAAGTGGCGCGCGAGGTCAACCGCAGTGTGATCGTTGACCCCGCGCCGGATGACGGCGTTGACCTTCACCGGACTCAGCCCCGCTTCCTCCGCCGCCTCGATGCCCCGCAACACCTGCGCCGCCGAGAAGTCAGCGTCGTTCATCCGCCGGAAGACATCCTCATCGAGCGAGTCGAGGCTCACCGTGACGCGGTTCAGCCCGGCCGCAGCCAGCGCCTCCGCCTGCTGGGCGAGTAGCGAGCCGTTCGTCGTCAGCGCGATCTCCGCGCCCGGGATGACGTTGAGCATCCGGACCAGCGTCGGGAGGTCGCGGCGAAGCAGCGGCTCGCCGCCGGTGAGGCGGAACTTGCGCACGCCCAGCCCGGCGAAGACGCCCGCGACGCGCGTGATCTCCTCGAACGTGAGCACCTGGGCGCGCGGGAGGAACGCGAAGTCCGCCCCGAACACCTCGCGCGGCATGCAGTAGCGGCAGCGAAAGTTGCAGCGGTCGGTGACGGAGATGCGCAGGTCACGCAGCGCCCGCCCGAGCGTATCGAGCACCGCCGGAGGGGCGTTGGTGTCAGTCGGTAGGGGCGGCATTGGCCATCTGCCTCAGGATCTCTCTCGCCCGCACCGCCGCCTTCCCGCGGTGGCTCAGCGCGTCCTTCTCGGCGGGGGTCAGCTCCGCGCTGGTGAGGCCCAACTCCGGCACGATGAAGATCGGGTCGTAGCCGAAACCGTTCTCGCCCCGCGGATCGTGCGCGATGCGCCCCTCGAACACTCCCTCGACGATCCGCGCGTCTCCCGCCGGCGTCGCGATGGCGATCACGCAGCGGAAGCGCGCCGTCCGGTCCCCCGAAGGCACCCCCTCCATCTCTTCGAGGACGATCCGAACGCGGTCCTCATCCGAGAGGGAGGGATCCGTGCTGTCCCCGCCGGCATATCGGGCGGAAAAAATACCCGGACGTCCGCCAAGCTCGTCGACTTCCAGCCCGGAGTCGTCGGCGAGGGCGGGCAGTCCGGTCAGCCGGGCCGCCTCGCGTGCCTTGAGTATAGCGTTAGCGCTAAAGGTGGAGCCGGTCTCCGTCGGCTCGAACGTCACTCCAAGCTGGCGCGGCGTGACAAGCTGAAAGCCACACCCCTCGAGCAGCCGCTCGAACTCCCGCAGCTTCCCGGCATTGTTCGTGGCGATGACAAGGCGAGGCACAGGTTCAGGGTGCGGCGCCGCCCCGGCCCGCGCAAGCTGCGCTATTCCAGCGCTTCCAGCGCCCGCTCGAACGCCCCGGCGATGAGCGCGTGGCCCGCGTTGTTCGGGTGGGGGTCGAACGCCTCGTCAAGGATGTGTGTCAGTTCGCCGCCCCGCCCCTCGAACGACGGTTCCGCGACGACGACACGGTCGAACTCCGCCGCCACGCCGCCGATGGCATCGTCCAGCCGGGGCAGCACCCGCCCGGCCGACGCCTCGAACACGTGACCGGTGCCGGAGAAAAAATTCGGATACCCCAGCAGCAGGACCAGGACATCCGCGTCGGCCTTCCGGATGCGCGC
>JBBDXE010000024.1:0-84455 GCA_040902505.1 Dehalococcoidia bacterium
GGGGGGGGGGGGGGGGGGGGGCCCCCCCCCACGCCTGCTACTTCTCCGCCACGAACCAGATGCTCATGCTGCTGTTCCCCAGCCCCAGCTTCACCTTCGGGAACTGCTTCGAGAGCAACGCCCGCAGCTCCGCCTTGCTGTAGTTCTTGTGGAACGGCTCCTCCGCCGGACACGAACTCGACAGGAACCGCAGCTTCCAGATGAACGACTGGCTCGGCACCGTCCCGATGTACCGCCCGCCCGGCCGCAGCAGCGTCCCCAAGTGCGCCAGCACGTCCGACGGGTTCGGGAAGTGCTCCAGCACCTCCGTCATCACGATCGTCGAGACCGACCCCGGCCGCACCGGCATGTGCTCGATGTCCGCCTGCGCCACGCTCGACACCGGCGCGTTCCGCTTCGCCTTCGGCACGTTCCGCGGGTTGATGTCTACCCCCAACGAACCCGCCGGCAGGTGCCGCAGCATCAGCCCCGTCCCGCAGCCGCAGTCCACGAACGGCGGCGCCCCGTACTTCGCCAGCAGCCGCTTCATCATCCGCTGCCGCCCCCGGTGGAAGAAGCTCTCCAGCCCGCGGAAGCGGTCCGTCACCTCGACCCAGTCGTACTCCTCTTCGTCGAGGTAGAACTTCTTGTTCAGCAACAGGAAGTCGGCGTCGTAGTTGGTCTCCGCCTCAGTCATGCGATCCCCCGCCCCGCGAGGCGATCGCCGCCTCCGGCCTGCCCGCCGCCTCCAGCTCCGGTGTCGCTGGTTCCACAGGCTCCACCGGGATCACGCGACGGCGCAGCGGGATCGAACGCCGCGTGACGAACACAAACTTCTCGGCCCCCAGGAAGCTGATCGCCACTCCCACCCATACCGAGATCGCCCCCGCCACCAGCACCGCCACCCCGCTCGACGTCAGCGCGAAGAACACGACGGCATTCGCCCCTACCGAGAGCGCCGACGCGACGTGATACTTCGCCGCCTCGCCCAGCAGCGGGCGCGCTCCCTGCGACCGGCGCTCGAACCAGGTGAAGTTGCGGTTCAGAATGAAGTTCGATAGCACGGCCGTCTCCGCCGCCACTCCCCACGCCACACCGTAGTGCAGCCCCACGTGGATGGTCAGCAGCCACAGGAACCCCAGATACACCACCACGCCCGTCCCGCCGACCAACGCGAACTTCCAGAAGCGCCCCACCTCCGGCACCTCCAGCAACAGCAGCCCCACGTGCCGGAAGAACGTCACGCCTGTGCCCAGCGTGGCCTTGCTGACGCCCGCCTCGCGCATCGTGAAGCGGTACGGCACTTCTTCGACACGCGAACCGGCGCTGCGCACCAGGATCTCCAGCGAGATCTTGTACCCCATCGGCCGGAAGGTGATGCCCTCCAGCGCCGTGCGGCGCACCAGGAAAAAGCCGCTGAGCGGGTCCTTCACTCGCCGTAACTTCTCGTAGAACAACACCCGCGACAGCATCCCGAAGGTGAACGAGAAGAAGCGCCGCCACGGGCCGTCGAGCCCCGTGCTGCTCCCCCCCTCCACGTGCCGGCTGGCGATAACGATGTCCGCGTCTGTCCCCTCTGCCCGCTCGACCAGCGCCGGGATCGTCTCCGGCGGGTGCTGCAGGTCGCCGTCCATGATGCAGACGTACGCCCCGCGCGCCACGGACATGCCGCGCAGCACGGCCGTCGAGAGGCCGCCCTTCCGCTCCCGTCCGGCGCGGTGGATCACCCTTATGTCGAGCTGTGAGGGCCGGGCGGCGATCAGCTGCTCCGTCCCGTCGTCGCTGTCGTCGACAAAGATCACTTCCGACGGCAGCCCCGCCAGCGACGCCTCGAGACGCCCGATCAGCGCCTCGACGTTATGTCGCTCGTTGTACGTGGGCACCACCACCGAGACCGTCGGGCCTGCTACCATCTCTCTCCTGTCGACCTAGATGGAAACGCGCTGTCAAGGAAAACGTGTCGGGCCGGGGGTCACTGGGGCTTGGGGACCACCGGATACGTCACCGACTCCTGGCGGGAGTACGATTCTAGCAGATCGCCCGGAAGGTAATACGCCCGGTAGTTCCACACCGGCACGGCGATCGACTGCCCCGGCGTCTCGAACGCCGGGTCGACGATCCCGAGTTCGATCGCCGGCAGGTTGATCTCCGTCAGGTACTCCGGTGGAAACCCCAACCGCGAGGCGATCGAAGCTGCCGTATCGCCGGCCTGCACGGTGTACCCCTGACGATACTGCCGGTCGTACACCTCGCTCACTTCCCCGCCCGGGTACCGGTCGATCACCCTCAGAAGGTCGTCCGGCAGCTGCGCGTACCGCCCGAAGAACACCCATACCGCCCCGTCGGGAGCCACCCGCGCCGGGAACGCCGGCGCCGCCTGCGGCGCCAGGGTGTACAGCGGGTCGGCGTGCGTCCACTCCGAGCCCCGGTCCTCCCCCCCGGCGATGTTGTCGGCCAGCACCCGCCGCGATTCGTGCCCCATCGTCGCCCGCTCGCTGTACATGAACATGTACGGATGTCCCCGCGACCCCACAAACTCCGACCCCTGGCGCATCTCCGGGAAGAAGACGAAGCGCGTCGACCCAGACTCGGGCAGCTCGTCGAAGTAGAACTTCAGGTTCTGGTACCCGAACGTCCCGATCGTCCCGATGACCAGCGCCAGCACCGCCGCCCGGACGAGCATCATCTGCCGGTCCGCCCACTCCCACGCCATCCCCAGCGTCAGCGCCGCGAAGAACACCACGAACGGCGCGATGCCGAAGCTCCGCCGGAACTGCCCGTCGACCGTCACCACCGACCCCATCGCCACCAGCGGCACCGCCAGCAGCCCGATCCCCATCATCGGGTTGCCCAGCCGCCACAGCCCCGCCGCCGCCCCCACAAACGCGAGATAGATCAGCACCTTCCCGTACGGCGGCTTCACCCCCAGCCCGTCTGCCCCGTCGGGATGGGGCTCCGTCGTGAAGTAGCGGTATAGGTCGTGCGCCTTGTCCTTCACCAGCGTCGCCCGTTCGCTGAAGGTGTCCGCGTAGTCGTACTCGGGGCGGTTGAAGATGTAGCGCGCCTTGAAGCCGTTCCGGTACCCCGGGTCGTCCTGCTGATACTCGTAGATCGGCCACGCCGCGAACAGCGCGCTCGCGCCGAGGATCGCCAGCAACACGAAGTGCTGCGCCGTCTCCCAGTCCCGCCGCCGCACGATGCGCACCAGCATCCACCCCGCGAGATAGATCGCCACCGCCATCGCGAACAGGAACACCGAGTTGTACGCCCACACCCCCACGCCCACCGCCAGCCCCGCGACGACGTAGAACGGCCACGCCCTCGTCCGCATCCCCAGCAACAGGCACAGCACGGCCACCAGCTCGAGCGCCGGCCACGCCAGCACCGGAAACCCGATGCGGCTCAGGTGCAGGTGGATGCTCAGGACGGACAGCATGATGCTGCCGCACACCGCCACCCGCCATCCCGCCGCCTCCCGGAACGTGTAGTAGGCCAGCGGGATCGTCAGCGTCCCCAGCAGCGCCATCGGGAGCCGCACCCCCAGGATCCCGAACCCGAACACCTTGATGAACGGCGCGATGTAGTAGTTCACGGCGATCGGATACCCCGTCGCCAGAAGCGACCACGGCCCGATCCACCCCTGTTCGAGGATCCGCTTCGCGTCCAGCGCGACGTTGCCCTCGTCGTTGTGGAAGCCGTATGGGACCGTGGTGAGGTGCCAGAACCGGATGTACCCGCTGAAGCCGGTCAGCGCGAGGACGAACGCCAGCTCGCCGTACCGCGCCCAGAGCGCCGCCAGGTCGATCGTCCGGTCGCCGAAGGGGATCGCGAGCCGCCGCTCGCGCGTGGGTATTGCGGTGTCCATGCCTCGTTCCGTCAACTGGCCGCTGATCCTAGCACGCCCCTACCGAAAACGCGGCCACCCGAGTAGACATGACACCCGCCCCGCTCAGGCCTGGGACTGAGCGCCTGACTCCGTTCATCTTGGTTAGGACGGCGTCGTGTGGAAAGGGCGCCACCCACCACTCACAACTCACAACTGATGACTGACTGAAAACTGAAAACTCACGCCTCCGGCGTCGCCGTCCCCGCCGGGCGCGGCGTCAACGCCGCCGCGATCGCCTCCGGCAGGCGCAGCCAGCGCCCGGCCGCCCAGCCGTTGAACCCGTCCCCGGAGATCCGCCACCACGTGAACGTCTCCGCCTCCACCGGCCCCTCTTGCACGATCGCCTCCGTGCCGTCCGGCATGCAGTTGAGCTGTGCCCCGGTCTGCGTCGGCTGGTCGCGGACGCGCAGGCAGTCCCCCTCCCCCACGCCGATGATGACGACGCGGTCCCCCACCTCCAGTGGCCAGTCGATCCCCGGCACGTCCGTCTGGCTGGGGTCGAGGTTATTGACGCTGAGCGTCACCCACCCCTCCGGCGTCTCCTCGACGATCGCCAGCGCCGTCGGCTGCGAGAACACCGGGCCGAGATAGTACGCCCGCCGCGTCCCCCGGTCCCCCGCCAGCTCCACGCAGAGCTTCCCCACGTCGACGCCCCGCGTCGCCTCCCCGCAGTCCCCCACGAAGGCCACGTTGCGGTTCTCGCGCACCCACGTCGCCACCGCGTCCACCGGCCCCGGCTTCTCGGGCGTGGCAGTGGCCTTCGGCGTCTTGTCGCCGCCACCGCCGCCCCCGCCGATGCACCCGGCGAGCGCCACCCCGGCGATCAGTATCAGAAGTGTCGAAGCGGATCGTCGCAGCATCAGGCGCACCTCACCTCCCCGCCGCCATGCCCCCGTGCGCGCCGGCAGCGTACCGCGCGAGGAAGTCGTCGTGCACCCGCCGCCCGCCGGCCACCACCGTCCCGCTCGTCAGCCGCAGCGGAGCGCCCGAGCGGTCGGACGCCGCCCCGCCCGCCTCCCGCACCACCAGGATCCCCGCCGCGATGTCCCACGGCGAGATGTTCGAGTGCGCGAACAGGTCAACCCTCCCCGACGCCGCGTAGGCCACCCCCAGCGCCGCGCTGCCCAGGATCCGGATCGTCTGCACGTTCGGGAAGATCCGCTCCATCAGTGCAATCTGCCGGCTCCCGGCCTCGTCGTCGTACCCCAGGTCCATCCCCAGCACTGACGACGCCACGTCCTCCCGCTCCGAAGCCCGCACCGGCACGCCGTTGACGAACGCGCCTCCGCCCGCCTCGGCGTGGAACCCCTCCCCGTGCACCGCGTCGTACGTCAGCGCTACCACCGGCTCGCCATCGAGGCATAGGGCGATGTTGATGCACCAGAACGGCAGCCCCTGCGCGTAGTTCTTCGTCCCGTCGATCGGGTCCAGCACCCACACGAAGCCGCGGTCAGGGTCGGTGTCCGCCGCCGTCTCTTCGGCGAGGAAGCCGTGCGACGGGAACTCCGCCGCCAGCAGCTCGCGCACCCGTTGCTCCACGTCGACATCTGTCGCCGTCACGACGTTCCCCCGCCCCTTCGAGCGCACGTCCTGCGCCCCCCGGAACCGCGGCAGCGCGATCGCCGCCGCCTCGCGCGCGCAGCGCCACGCCACGTCGAGCGCCTGCGCGCCCGACGCCGAGACGGGGAGCGTGATGGGGGAGGTCACGGCCTAGCGTAGCTGACGGGCGCAAGCGCGGCACGTTCCGAATACGCTCAACTGAAGACTGACAACCCGCCTCAATTCACCCCCGCCGCCGGCCCACCCACCATCGACGGCAGCCACTCCGCCAGCAGCTCCTCCACCTCCTCCGCCGCCTGCGTGAGCATATGGTCCGCCTCCGCGTACAGCACCAGCCGCTTCGGCTCGACCGCCCGCGTATGGATGTCCTCGCTCGCCGCGTAGTCGAGGATCCCGTCGCGCATCCCGTGCATCAGCAGCAGCGGCTTCCCCAGCCGTTCGACCGTGCGCGTCCCGTACGTCTGCGACGACAGCGCCGCCACGCCCGTCACCGCCGCCGACAACTCGCCCGCCTTGATGACGACCGCACCGCCGAACGAGTGCCCCACCAGCGCGACATCGCCCGCGCCGAAGCCGCGCAGGAACGACACCCCCGCCAGCACGTCGAGCACACATTCCTCGAACTCGCCGGGCTGCCGGTAGTGCAGCCGCAGCCCGCTCATCCGCGGGCGCAGCCGGTCGGCGAGGCGCCCGTAGAGGTCGTTCGCCGGCCCCTGGAACCCGCCCCGCGCGCCGCCCGCATAGATAGCCGCCCCCGGCGCCGTCGCGCAGGGATGCAGGATCGCCCGGATCTCCCCCCGCGACGTCGTGATCAGCACCCGGAGGTTGCCGTCGTCCTCCGGGTGCGCCGCCACCCCTTCGATAGAGAGTTCCAGCTCGGACTCATCCTCCGGCTCAACTGCCATACCGAACACCCTGACCCCTCGCGCGGATGGAGTGCGCTATCACGGAGGACGCCACGGAAGACTGAAAGCTGAGGACTGACAACTCCGCCTACCCCACCACCCCACGCTCCCGCAGCGACGCGATCGTCGCCGCGTCGTGTCCGATCGACGCCAGCACCGCGTCCGTGTGCTGCCCCGCGCGCGGCGCCGTGCTCCGCACCGACCCCGGCGTGTCCGACAGCTTCGTCCCGATGCCAAGATGCTTCACCTTCCCCAGCGTCGGATGGTCCACCTCCACCACCATCTCCCGCGCCAGGTTGTGGGGGTCGCGCAGCGCCTCCTCCAGTGAGTACACCGGCGCGGCGCAGATATCCGTCTGGCGCAGGATCTCCGCCCACTCGTCACGCGTCTTCGTCTTGAAGGTGCTTCGGAGGTGCTCCGCGATCTCCTCCCGCTTCGAGGCATCGTACTGGTGCGCAATGAAGTCTTCGCGCCCCATCGCCCGGCACAGGTTCGCGTAGAAGTGCGGCTCCAGGCTGCCGATGCTGATCCACCCCCCGTCCGAGCATTCGTACACGTTGTAGTGTGGCACCGACCCGTTGAGGATCGTCCCCCCGCGCGTCGGCGACCCCCCGCCCGCCAGCGGCCCCCCCGCCAGGCTCGCCAGCAGGTACAGCACCCCGTCCGACATCGCGATGTCGACGTTCTGCCCCCGCCCGGTCCGCTCCCGCGCCAGCAGCGCCGTCACGATGCCGAACGCCGCGTGGAGCCCGCCCCCCGCAAAGTCCGCGATGATGTTCATCGGGATCGCCGGCGGCTGGTCCGGCCACCCGATCATCCCCAGCGCCCCGCCGATCGAGATGTAGTTGATGTCGTGCCCCACCACCTCCCGGTACGGGCCCGTCTGCCCGTACCCCGAGAGCGAGCAGTACACGAGGCGCGGGTTGCGCGACGACACCGTTTCGTAGTCCACGCCAAGCCGCTTCACCACCCCCGGCCGGAACCCTTCCAACACCACGTCGGCGCCTTCTGCGAGCTTGTAGAAGATCTCGCGCGCCTCCTGCTCCCGCAGGTTGAGCTGCAGGCTGCGCTTGTTGCGCCCGAGGATGTTGTACGCCGCCGCCCGCTCCGGGTCGCCGCCCCGCGCCACCAGCGCCGGCGCCAGCTTGCCCTCCGCCGGCGCCTCGATCAGCAGCACGTCGGCGCCCATGTCTCCCAGCAGCATCGAGCAGAACGGCCCCGGCGCCAGCCGCGAAAGGTCGAGCACCTTGATCCCATCGAGCGCCGGCATACGCGTCCTCCTGCTTGAACGATCTCCGCCGCGATCTTCGCCGCGATCTACGCGCTGAAGCCTGTCCGCTCCCCGCCCCTCGGTCAAGCGCCGATGTACGCCGCCGATGTGGCGCGGGCTTTCAGCCCGCGCGGAGCGTGTTGGCCATCCGCGCTGCGAAGTGTACGCATGTCAATGTGACACGGGTGAAGGTGTCCCTTCCCTTCAGTTCAGGGAAGGGGAAGGGGTTAGGTCGGGCGGGGCCGGGCGGTGTGGCTCGAGTCGGCGCATCGCCGCAACCGGTCCGCGACAGCCTTCAGGTCAAGCGCGTGTGCGTTGACCCCCGTACCCTCCCTCAGTAGAGTGCCCGGGCGACAGGCGCCCCGGCTCGCATCCATCCCTCGATCGCCGGCGCGCGCACCTTCACCACGTGGCCCTGCGGCCGTCCCCGCGACCGCACACAGCATCCGCAAGGTTGGAGGCGTCATGGAAGAGGGACGCGAGGATCTCTTCGCGGAGATTCGCGGCCTCGTCGAAGCGGGCACACTCGGCGATGCTTCCGCGCGCCTCGCCACCGCCCACCCCGCCGACCAGGCGGAGTTCGTCGCCGAGCTGGAACGCGACCAGCGCGCCGGCCTCGTCGCCGTCATGCCCCGCGACGCCGTCGCCCGCATCATCGAATACCTCCCCGAAGAGCGGCGCGGCGCCATCATCGACGAGATCGAGCCGCCCGACCTCGCCCCTCTCCTCGACGAGGTCGACGACGACATCGTAGCCGACATCCTGCACGAACTCGCCGAGGAGCGCGCCGGCGCCGTGATGCAGCTCATGCGCCGCGCGCCGGAGATCGCGCCCCTCCTCCGCCACCCCGACGAGACCGCGGGCGGCCACATGACGCGGGCCTTCATCGCCCTCAACGGCAACTGGACCGCTGAGCGCGCGATCGCCTACCTGCGCCGCGCCCGCCCCGACGCCGAGTCCGCCTACTACCTCTACGTCGCCGATGCTTCCCGCCGCCTCGAAGGTGTTGTCAGCCTGCGCGACCTCATCATCGCACCGCCGGACGCGAAGCTCAGCGAGATCATGGCCACCGACATCGTCAAGGCCCGCGACGACATGGACCAGGAGGAGATGGCCCGCCTCGTGCAGCGCTACGACCTGGTCGCCCTCCCCGTCGTCGACGCCGAAGACCGCCTCGTCGGCGTCATCACCGTCGACGACGTCCTCGACGTCCTCGAGGAGGAGGCCACTGAGGACATCCTCAAGCTCGCCGGCGTCGGCGTGCGCGAGCACGTTCTCAGCCCCATCGGCGAATCCGCCCGCCGCCGCCTCCCCTGGCTCGCGGTCAACATGGGCGTCGCCCTCATCGCCGCCTTCATCGTCAGCCGCTTCGAGGACACCATCGCTCGCGTCGCCGCCCTCGCCGTGTTCATGCCCATCATCGCCGGGCAGGGAGGTAACGCCGGCATCCAGACGTCGACCATCGTCGTGCGCGGCCTCGCCCTCGACGAGATCGATCTGAGCGATCTGTTCCGCGTGCTCGCGAAGGAGATGGGCCTGGGGATCGTAAAAGGGACGCTCTTCGGCGGCGCGCTGGCCCTGATCGCCTTCGCCTGGAAGGACAACATGACGCTGGCGCTGGTCGCCGCAGCGGCGATGTTCCTCAACATGATCGTGGCCAGCATGGCGGGCGTGCTGATCCCGATCACGCTGCGCTACGGCCTCAAGCTCGACCCCGCCACCGCCGCCGGCGTCTTCGACACCATGCTCACGGACATCATGGGCTTCCTCATCTTCCTCGGCCTCGCCAGCCTCCTCGTCGACCGCATCTCCTGAACCGGCGCATGAACCAGAACGCGGGCTATCAGCCCGCGACGAGGGCTGTTGCTCCCTCCTCGCGATGCTCAGTGCGCCGCCAGGAACGCCAGCACCCGCGCCCGTAGGTCCGCCCCATACGGCCCCGCGAACAGGTCCATCCCGTGCGCATCCCCCTCGTAGATGTGCTGCTCTTTCGGCTCGCGCGCCGCCTCCCAGAACTCCTCCTGGGAGCGCGCCTGCGGCACGTCGTCGGCGCTCGTCACGAACAGCTTCGGCGCCGCAATCGCCCCCACCGCCTCCACCGGCTCGTACGGCGGGAACTGCCCCGGCGCCGAGATCGACACCACCCCCGCAACCTCCTGCTGCGACGCCACCATCAGCGACGCCGTGCCCCCGGTGCTCGCCCCCACCAGGAACACCTTCTCGATGCCCAGCGTGTCGCGCACGTAGGCCAGCGCCGCCTCCAGGTCCGTGTCCAGACGGTCGAAGCGCTTCTCGCCCGTCGAATCGACGAACCCCCGGAAGTCGAACGTCAGCACCGTGTACTCGCCGGTGTCCGCCAGCTCCTTCGCGAATGGGAACCACGACGTCTGGTCGTCGAGTCGAGTGTGCGCGAGGATCACCCCCACCGGCCCCGAACCGAACACCCGGCTGCTGAGCACGATCGGGTCCTGCTCTTCGTCCTCCGCCTCCGGCGTCGTGCTGAACGGTGCGTCGATGCGCACCACCCGCGAGGCCGACTCTGCCGTCGCGATCGCTGCCGGCGAAGGCGTCGCCGGCGACGAGGCATCACCGCACGCCGCGAGCGCCAGCGCTGCCATGCTCGCCAGCGCGGCGCCCAGCAACCCCGCTGCCCGGCGTATGGTCATCCGCCCGCCGGTGTCTCGGTCTCCGACGTACCCAGCTGGAACGGCTGCTCGCCGTCCGCAAGGAGCTGCGCCTGCGCCTGCTGCGCCACCGGCAGCCCCCAGATCTTGATGAAGCCCACGGCGTTCCCCTGGTCGTACTGGTCACCCCGGTCATACGTCGCCAGCGCGTAGCTGTACAGGCTCTTCGGCGACCGCCGCCCGACGACCGTCGCCTGCCCCTTGTACAGCCGCACCCGCACCTCCCCGCTCACGTACCGCTGCGTGCTGTGCACGTACGCCGCCAGGTCCTGATGCTGCGCCGTGAACCACAGCCCGTTGTAAATGAGGTCCGCGTACTCCTGCCGCAGCCCCTGCTTGCGCCGCAGCTGGTCCTTCGAGAGCGTGAGCTGCTCCAGCGCTTCGTGCGCCAGGTGCAGCGTCCACGCCGCCGGCGCCTCGTAGATCTCCCGCGACTTGATCCCGATCAGCCGGTCCTCGACCATGTCGCTCCGCCCCACACCGTGCTCCCCCGCCCACTGGTTCAGCGTCTGCACCAGCGTCACCCCGTCCATCTCGTGGCCGTCGAGGCTCACCGGCCGCCCCTGCTGGAACGCCACGATCACCTCCCGCGGCGTATCGGGCGCGGCCATCGGCGACCGCGTCCACGCGTAGATGTCCTCCGGCGGCGCCTCCCACGGATCCTCCAGCACCCCCGCCTCGATGCTGCGGCCCCAGAGGTTCTCGTCGGTGCTATACGGCTTCGCCTTCGTCGCCGGCACCGGCACCTTCCGCGCGGCCGCCCACTCGATCTGTTCCTCCCGGCTCATCCGATGCTCCCGCACCGGCGCGATGATCTCCAGGTCCGGCGCCAGCGCCTGCGTGCTCACGTCGAAGCGCACCTGGTCGTTCCCCTTCCCGGTGCAACCGTGCGCGATCGCCGTCGCCCCCTCCTCCCGCGCCACGTCGACCAGCAGCTTCGCGATCAGCGGCCGCCCGATCGCCGTGGCCAGCAGGTAGTACCCCTCGTACACCGCCCCCGCCATCAGCGCGGGAAAGGCGAAGTAGTCGATGAACGGCTGCTTTGCGTCGCGCACGACGGCCTTCACCGCCCCGATCTCCATCGCGCGCCGCTTCACCGTCAGCAGGTCCGTCTCGTTGCCGAGGTCGATTGTGAGCGCCACCACGTCGTACCCGCGCTCCTCCTGCAGCCACCGGATCGCGACCGACGTGTCGAGGCCGCCGGAGTAGGCGAGGACGACCTTCTTTGCCACGGATCAGGGCTCCTTGCCGGACGAGGCCGGCCGCGAGTGAGACGAGCTTATGTTCCGTTGTACGGGATGGCCTCCAACGGCGCAACGAAGGGGATTAGACGCCACTGCGCAACCGCACGTCTAGGCCCCCTCTCCACAGTGTGGAGAGGGGGTGGCCGAAGGCCGGGGGTGAGGTGTCCGGATACGTCACCAGGACGCAGGCGAGTCCTGAAACTGAAGCAGCATCGTTCGGGCGTGGCTACGCCTCCAGCGCGCGCAGCACCAGCCCCGTCGGCAGCTTCGGGTAGAAGTACGTCGACTTCTGCGGCATGCGACCTCCCGCATCCGCGACGGCGAGCACCTGCTCCACGGGTGTGGCGTTGAGCAGGAACGCCAGCTTCGCCTTCCCCGACGCCACCGCCGCGAACGCCTCCGGCGCGTCCTGCGTGTACGTCACCACCGACCCCTCGGCGATCGCCCGTTTGTCGATCCCGAACACCTCCTGCAGCACGCCGTACTGCAGCACGTTCACGTCCAGCCGCCTCCACGCATCGGGCTGGTCCGCCGGTATCAGCGCCTCGACGCCCGACCGGTCGCGCAGTTCGAGCACGTACGCCGCCCCCGGCCGCAACCCCACAGCCACGAACGCCGTCCCGCCCGCCGCAGCCAGCCGCCGCGACGCCTCCGCCGCATCCGGCGCGATCTCCTCCGCCGAGAGGTACCGTCCGATCCGCGCGAGTGCGTCCTCCGGCATCAGCGGCGGGTCGATGATGCGGTGCGTCGGCAGCACCAGCAGCCCGGCGTCGTCCGACGCCGTCAGCGCCATTAGCACGAAGTTCTCCGCCTCCTCCCCCGTCCACGCCCCGGCGCGCGCCCGCATCTCGTCCCGGTACGCCAGCGCCGTCTCGTAGCGGTGATGCCCGTCCGCGATGTACACGTCCGACGACCGCAGCCCCTCCGCGAACGCTGCCTGCGCGCGCTCGCCGTACACGGCGCCGAGCGTGTGGCGCTGCCCGTCCGCCTCGAAGTCGTACAACGCCGCATCCGCCGCCGGCGCCTCGAACGGCGCCCCGCGCGAGCGCCAGAGCGCATACACGGGGCTCACCTGTGTGCGGGTCGCCCGCAGCAGCTCCAGCCGGTCCGCCTTCGGCTTCGGCAGTGTCCGCTCGTGCGGCCTGATCACCCCGGCGTCCCACGGCTCCAGCCGCACCGCCGCGAAGGCCGCCGTCCGCACGTAGCGCTCTCCGCCCCACTCGAAGCCCTGCCGGTACACGTACAGCGCCGGACGCTCGTCGCGCACCAGCACGCCCGATGCCCGCCACGACGCCAGCTCCGCCGCCGCCCGCGTGTAGCGGTTGTCGGCGGCTGCGTCGGTGGCGAGCGCTTCGCCGTACTCCACGCGCACGATGTTCTGTGCGCTGCGCTCGTACAGCGCCCGCTGCTGCTCCGCGGAGATCACGTCGTACGGGGGCGCGATGGTCAGCGCCGGGTCGGCCTCCGCCGCGTCGTAGCGCAGGCCGCGAAAGGGCCGGATGTCCGCCACGCCGGAGTATAGGGAGCCGCCGCGCGCTGGCGGTAGTGCGCCCGCCCGCCCGCGACTATAGTGCCCGCATGGCGTCCTACTGCGTCTTCTGCGAGATCGTCGCCCGCCGCGAGCCTGCCGACATCAAGTACGAGGACGACGACGTGGTCGTCTTCCGCAACCGCCTCAACTGGGTGCCCGTGATGCTCCTGGCCGTCCCCAAGCAGCACCTCGCCCAGGGCGAGTTGTGGACCTCACCGGCGATGGCGAAGGTCTCGAAAGTAGCGGCCGAGATGGGGGCGCAGCACTGCCCGAACGGCTTCCGGCTCCTGAGCAACTTCGGCTACGACGCCATGCAGAGCCAGTCCCACGCCCACGTCCACATCCTCGGCGGCACCCACCTCGGCGAGTACGCGTAGTCACCCCCGCCGCAACGCGCGCCGCCCAAGCGCCACCGCCGCCGCATAGAACGGCGCCGCGACGACCAGCGGCACAACCCACACCCAGTCCGGGAACAACGGCTCGTCGCAGCCGCACCCGCGGATGGCGTAGTCGATGCCGCCGGACGTGAGGGAGATCGCGAACGCCAGCGCTACCAGCACCCCGACTGCGTACGCCGCGCGCGTCACCGTCCGTCCGCGTGCTTCGGGGCTCAGCATCAGCCGCTACAGTTCGATCCCCAGCTGCGTCAGCGCCACCCGCTGCGCCGCGTGAAGCTGCCGGATGCCCCCCGCCGCCATCTCGACGATCTGGTCCATCGTCGCCCGCTCGAACGCCGCCCCCTCCGCCGTCCCCTGCACCTCCACGAAGCGCCCGTCGTCCGTCATCACCACGTTGAAGTCCACCTGCGCGCCAGAGTCCTCGCTGTAGTCGATGTCCAGCAGCGGCAGCCCTTCCACCACCCCCACGCTCACCGCCGCCACCAACCCCGTCAGCGGCACCGACGACACCACGTCGTCCTTCACCAGCCGGTGCAGCGCCTGCGCTAGCGCCACGCACGAGCCCGTAATCGCCGCCGTGCGCGTGCCCCCGTCGGCGCGGATCACGTCGCAGTCGACGATGAAGTTGCGCTCGCCCAGCACATCCAGGTTCGTGACGCTCCGCAACGCCCGCCCGATCAGCCGCTGGATCTCCTGCGAGCGTCCGCTCTGCCGCCCCCGCGCCGCCTCCCGCTCCCCTCGCGTGTTCGTCGACCGCGGCAGCATGCCGTATTCCGCCGTCACCCAGCCGCTCCCCGACCCGCGGAGGAACTGCGGCACCCGATCCTCCATGCTCACCGTGCAGATCACCCATGTGTTGCCGAACCGCACCAGCGCCGACCCCTCGGCGTTGCTCAGAAAGTCCGGCTCGATGCTGATCGGCCGGAGCGCGTCCGGCTTCCGCCCGTCCTGTCGCTGCATGAGAAAGTATCCGTTCTATTCGAGTCGTCAGTAGTCAGTCTTCAGTCGTTGCCAGCTCCATCATGCGCCGTCCAGCACACTGTGTCGACAAGGCCCGTTCGCCTGTTGTCTGTTGTCTGTTGTCTTTGTCCCCCATCACCTCACGTCGCATAGCTCCTCACCCGTGCATCCCTCCATCCTCCATCGTCCACCCTCCAGACGCCCCAACCGTCACCGCTCCGCATCCACCCACAGCCGCCGCCCGTCCGTCTCGAACCGCACCGCCCCGTCCGCCGCCGTCACGTACACCCGCCCCCACGACCGCAGCCGGCCCATCACGCTGCCATCACGTGCCCGTGCCCCGTCCGCCAGCGTCATCATCGCCCGGAGTCGCAGTCGAACGCGCGCCATGAAGCCGCTCGCGCCGTCATCAGGATGCCCGAACGGGTTCCCCTCCCCCGCCGACACCACCGACACCGACGGCTGCACCGCCGCCAGGAACCGCGCCCCGCTCGACGTCTTGCTGCCGTGATGCGCCACCTTCAGCACCGTCGACCGCAGGTCCACCCCCGAATCGACCAGCGCCTCCTCCGCCCCCACCTCGATGTCCGCCGCCAGCAGGAAGCTCACCTCGCCCCACACCACCCGCAGCACCACGCCCCGGTTGTTCGCGTTCGCGCTCGCGGCCAGCGACCAGTCCGGCGAGAGCACCTCCATCCGCGCCCCGCGCCCCAGGTCGATCGTCTCACCGCGCGTGACCGTCCGCACCGCCGCGCCTTCGTCGCCCAGCCCCTCCTCCCACGTCCGCGCCGCCACCGACGCGCGGCTCCCAGGCCCGGCGATCGCCGCCCGCACGTCATAGCGCGCCAGCACGTCGATCAGCCCCGTCACGTGGTCCGCCTGCGGGTGCGTCAGCACCATCAGCTCGATCGAGCGGTCCCGCCATGACAGCTCCTCGCCCAGCCCGCGCAGCACCGCCCGCCCCGGCCCTCCGTCGACGAGGATGTCGCGACCGTCCGGGCCTTCGATCAGGATCGCGTCGCCCTGCCCCACGTCCAGCACCGTCACCCGCAGCCGTGCCGGCTCCGGCGGCCACAGCACCCAGCCCACACTCGTCGCCAGCACTAGCGCCGGGACGGCGAGCGCGACCGGCGCCCGCAGCGAACGCAGGGTGAGCGGACGCGACTCCGCCAGCCGCGCCTCCAGCGGCCTCCGCGATGCGCGCAGCAGCGCCAGCGAACCCGCGACGATCGCCGCATATGTCGCCGCCGTCCACGCCGTGGAGTATCCGCCCACGGACGCCGCCGCGCCCGGCAGCGCCGCCAGCCCGTCCGCGACGGCGAGCCAGTACGACAGCGCGTAGTACGCCGGCGCCCCCAGCGCGAGGTGCGCGTGCGGCACCATCCCGCCGATCGCCGCCAGCAGCGACGCCCCGAGGATCAGCGGGAACGCCGGCACCACCAGCAGGTTCGCCGGCAACGCCACCAGCGACAGCCGCCCGAAGTTCAGCATGAGCAGCGGCGCTGTCGCCACCACCGCCGCGACCGTCACCGCCAGCGGCTCGGCGAAGAACGCCGCAGTCCAGCGCGGCACCTCCTCCCGGCGCAGCGCCCGCGCCGTCAGCGCGATCGCCCATCCCCGCAGCGGCGCCGCCAGCCAGATGATCCCCGTCGACGCCGCGAAGCTCAGCTGGAACGACACGTCGCGCACTACGCCCGGGTCGAGCCCCGCCATCGCCGCCGCCGCGAGCGTGATCGACACCACCCCGCTCGATGGCCGCCCCGTGAGCTGCGCGACGATCAGCAGCAGCCCCATGATCGTCGCCCGCAGCACCGGCGGCGACGCCCCCACCAGCAGCGCGTACGCCACCACCGTCAGCATCGAGAGCCCCAGCGCCCGCCGCCGCCCCACCGCCCACGCGAACAGCAACGTCACGTACGACGACACCAGCACCATGTTCCCGCCCGACACCACGACGAGGTGCGCCGTGTTCGTCGTGTTCAGGTCGTCGAGCACGTCGCGCGGCAGCGCCGGGCGTTCGCCGAGCAGCACCCCCTGCGCCAGCGAGGCGTGCGGCTCAGGCAGCGCCAGGGCCAGCGCGCCCGACAGCCGCCGCCGCACCTGCAGCACCGTCGCGCGCAGGATGTTGTCGTCGTCATGGCCGACAAGGCGCAGCGCCGGATAGTCCATGACGCTGCCGATGCCCCGCCGCGAGAGATACTCCGCGTAGTCGAAGCCGTCGAGCGCCGGCGGCGTCTCCAGCCGCCCCTCCAGCTCGACGACGTCACCGCTGCGATGGCGCGGCAGCAACGCCGTCCGCACCAGCACCCCGCCCGACGCCTCCACCCACTCCCCGCGCTCGCGGACCTCCCGCACCGAGACGGCGAAGCTCTGCGAGGTGTCGTGCACGCGCGGGTCGTCGCGGAGCACGCCGCGAATGCGCTCCGCCGCGCCATCGTTGTAGTGCGCGACCGCGTCGCCGGCCAGCGACGGCCGCGCCGCCTCGTAGCGAGCCAGCCCGAACAGGAACAGCGCCGGCAGCGCGACGGCGTACACCACGAGACGAGCGTCCCGCCGCACGACGGCCACCGCCAGCGTGCACAGCGCGAGCGCGATCGCCAGCGGCCGCGCCTCACCCCCAACCGTCGCCCCCGCGACGATCCCCGCGATCCACGCCGCCGCCAACCACACCAGCGCCATCGAGCGTTCCCTGCTGTCATGTGATGCCATCCCGGCAGGCTGTACAGGTGAGCGATCGTAGATCAGGGCATCCGCAGTGTCACCCCGCGCCAGATCAGTCCCTCTCCACAGTGTGGAGAGGGTGGTTGAAGACTCGCCGCAGGAGAGCCGAAGGCCGGGTGAGGTGCCCTCGTGCTTCCCCAACTCCTACGCGTCTCGTACCATGCCACTCGTCCATGACGTGTCCACCTCTCCGCGAAGTCGGAGAGGACTCGCCGCAGGAGAGGGTGAGGCCCAGGTCAAGACATGCCCGCATCCGCCATCATCGACGGCGCCCGCGCCCAGAACCGGAAGCTCCTCTCCGAGATCGAGGCCAAGCAGCTGCTCGCCGAAGCCGGCATCCCCGTCTCCCCCGCCCGCCTCGCCACCACCGCCGCCGACGCCGCGAAGGTCGCCGCCGAACTCGGCTTCCCGGTCGTCCTGAAGGTCGTCTCGCCGCAGATCACCCACAAGTCCGACGTGGACGGCGTGGAGCTGAACATCGGCTCGCAGGACGAGGCCCGCGCCGCCTTCGACCGCATCGTCGCCTCCGCGAAGAAGCACCAGCCCAACGCTACCATCGAAGGCGTCGCCGTCCAGCGCATGGAGCGCCCCGGCATCGAGGTCATCGTCGGCGTCACCAAGGACCCGCAGTTCGGCCCGGTGCTCATGTTCGGCCTCGGCGGCGTACTCGTCGAGATCCTGAAGGACGTGGCCTTCCGCATCATCCCCATCGAACCCCGCGACGCCCGCCAGATCGTCCGCGAGATCAAGGGCTACCCGCTGCTTGAGGGCTACCGCGGCGCCCCGCCCGCCGACGTCGCCGGCCTCGAGGCGCTCCTCCTCAAGCTCTCCGCCTTCATCGAGGCCCACCCGGAGATCGCGGAACTCGACCTCAACCCCGTCTTCGCTTACGCCGACGGCTGCATCGCCGTCGACGCCCGCATCGTCCTCGAATAATGCGTGAGGGCTCTCGGTTCTTGGCTCTTGGTTCTGCGGCGCGCGAGCACCGCCGATGAGCGATGAAACGTCCGCGCGCCGCCTCGCCCGCGCCCTCGCCCCGAAGACCGTCGCCGTCGTCGGCGCCCGCCGCGCCGACGGCTACATGTGGCTCCGCAACAACTCCACCTTCACCGGCAAGCTCTACTCCGTCCAGATCGACCCCAACGAGATCCCCGGCATCGAGGCCCTCGGCGTCCCCAACTACACCTCGCTGCTCGACGTCCCCGACGACATCGACTACTGCGTGGTCGCCGTCCCCCGCCCCGTCGCCCCGCGCATCGTCGCCGACTGCGCGAAGAAGCGCGTCGCTGGCGTGGCGCTCTTCACCTCCGGCTTCGCCGAGACCGGCGAGGAGGAGGGCATCCGCCTCCAAGCGGAGCTTGGCCGCATCGCCCGCGAAGGCGACCTGAACCTCATCGGCCCGAACTGCATGGGGCTCTACAACCGCCGCCTCGGGGTGCGCCAGTCCGCCGAGCAGGCCGCCGGCGAGGGCGGCGCCGTCGGCTTCATCTCCCAGAGCGGCACCCACGCCATCAACCTCGGCCTCGTCGGCGAGCAGCACGGCGTGCGCGTCAGCACCTCCGTCTCCATCGGCAACGCCATCATCCTCGACGTCCCCGACTACCTCGACTACCTCGCCGACGACGCCGAGACGAAGGTCATCGCCATGTACGTCGAGGGGGTGAAGGACGGCCGCCGCTTCGTCCGCGCCCTCCGCGACGCCGCCGCGAAGAAGCCCGTCGTCGTCTGGAAGGGCGGCACGACGGACGCCGGCGCCCGAGCCATGGCCTCGCACACCGGATCGCTCGCCGCGCCCATGGCTGTCTTCTCCGCCGCCGTCCGCCAGTGCGGCGCCCTCGCCGCCGACTCCCTCGACGACACCATCGACGTCTGCAAGGCGCTCCTCTACGCCAAACCGGGCAAGGGCACGCGCATGGGGCTGATGGCCATGACGGGCGGGCAGTCCGTCGTCATCACCGACGCCTTCGTGAACGCCGGCCTCGACGTCCCCCGCCTCTCCCCCGCGTCGTACGAGCAGCTGGCGTCGTTCTTCAACATCATCGGCGGCTCCTACCAGAACCCCCTCGACATGGGCGGCACGATCGGCTTCGGCGCCGCCCCCGGCACGCTCGAGCGCCTCTTCGGCATCCTCGACGCCGACGAGAATGTCGACGCCATCGCCATGGAGATGGCGTCGGGCTTCCTCGTCCGCATGTGGCAGTCGAACCCCGCGTCGCTCGACGGCCTGATCGACACGCTGGCGAAGCACCAGGAGCGCTCAGCCAAACCGTTCGTGGCGGTGCTGCAGCCGGGGCACGTGGAAGAAGTGACGGTGCAGGCCCGCAAGCGCGTGCAGGACCGCGGCCTCGCCGTCTTCCCCTCGTTCGAGCGCGCCGCCCGCGCCCTCCGCCGCGCCGTACAGTATCACCGCTTCCGCAGCGGGATGGGCTGACTCACAAGGCGGCATCACGCTGCGTAACCCACAGTGCCCCGGCAGACGCAAGCGGCACGAAGACAAGGGCGCCTAAGAGGCCGTAATACGCCACTCGGTAGTTGCCGATGCAGCCCTGGTAGGCGTTCGGTTCGAACTCGTGAGATGCGCAAGGATCGTCCCGAGAATGACTCGGGAACGCAAGGAATGCCAGTACCAGGAGTACAAGAATCGCTCCCAGCCGCACGATCTGCTGGAACAGCGCCACGACACATCCACCAACCCCTGTAAGAGCCCACCCGATTCCCCCGAACAACGTCAGGGAACCCAACAGCAGGGCTGCGCCCGTATGGTTGTCCATCCAGTCGAAGACAACATTCGTGCCCCACATCGAGAGGAGGAGCAGTCCCGGTACAGCCTCGCCCAGGGTAAGTACTCCCCTGTGCGTGATGGTGCGCTGAAAGCGACTGGGCGCAACGGCGGACATCGAAGCCGGTACTCCCGGTGAGTATCCGCAGCGTGGGCAGGACGCGCTCACCGTAGGTAGATCCGCGTCGCACAGCCAACATCGGTCGCCCTCGGCGACGCTCTGTGCCGAACACCGTTGACGACTGCGATGCCGCAGATCACAGCCGGGCTCGTGCGCGACCAAACTATCCATGACCGTAGAGTACAATCCCCGTCAACTCATCATGTGGGAGGCACCCATGCCAGACCGCCAGAACATCAGCAGCGGCGCGAAGTGGGAACCGATCGTCGGCTACTCCCGCGCCGCCCGCATCGGCCGCCACATCGCCGTCTCCGGCACCGCCGCCGCCGGCCCCGACGGCGCCCCCGTCGCCCCCGGCGACGCCTACGCCCAGACCCGCCACATTCTCACCGTCATCGAGGCCGCCCTCCGCGAGGCCGGCGCATCGCTCTACGACGTCGTCCGCACCCGCATCTACGTCACCGACATCTCCCGCTGGGAGGAGGTCGGCCGCGCCCACGGCGAAGCCTTCGCCGGCATCCGCCCCGCCACCACCATGGTGCAGGTCGCCGCCCTCATCGACCCGGAGATGCTCGTCGAAGTCGAAGCCGACGCCATCCTCCCCGAATAGCCCCCCTGATCTCCGGCTCCCCCTGGACGTAGCGGCGTAGCTTCAGCTGCGCCCCGCGGCGCGGGGCGTGGCTCGGCATCGTAGCGAAACCCCCGCACCCGGTCATTCCGAGCGCAGCGAGGAATCCTCGTGCGCCCAACCCCCATGCACGTCCCCGCCTCAGCCCCACGCCCCCGTGCGCTACCATGGACGCATGGACACCACAACAACCACCACCGAAAAAGCAACATTCGGAGCGGGCTGCTTCTGGGGCGTCGAGGCGGCGTTCCGCCAGGTCCCGGGCGTGAAGGCCACCGCCGTCGGCTTCCTCGGCGGTCGCCTGGACCGCCCCACCTACGAGGACGTCTGCTACCGCGACACCGGCCACGCCGAAGTCGTCGAAGTCGAGTTCGACCCCGCCCGCGTGACCTACGACGACCTGCTCACCGCCTTCTGGGAGAACCACGACCCCACCCAGCTCAACCGCCAGGGCCCGGACATCGGCGACCAGTACCGCTCGGCCATCTTCTTCCACTCGCCCGAGCAGGAAGCCGCCGCCATCGCCTCGAAGGATGCCCGCGACAAGAGCGGCCTCCACCGCCGCCCGATCGTCACCGAGATCACGCCGGCAACCACGTTCTGGCGCGCCGAGGACTACCACCAGCAGTACCTGGAGAAGCGCGGCCTCGCCACCTGCCACATCAGCTGATGCACCGCCGCCCATCGACGGAGACAGCATGACCGAGACGAAATACAACGAACTCACCGCCGAAGAGCGTTACGTGATCGAGGGAAAGGGCACCGAACGGCCCTTCACCGGCGAGTACGATGCCCTCTTCCAGCCCGGGACCTACACCTGCCGCCGCTGCGGCGCCGAGCTGTACCGCGCCGGCGACAAGTTCGACGCCCACTGCGGCTGGCCCGCCTTCGATGACGAGATCGAGGGCGCTGTGAAGCGCCTGCCCGACCCGGACGGCCACCGCACAGAGATCGAGTGCGCCCGCTGCGGCGGGCACCTGGGCCACGTCTTCGTCGGCGAGCGCCTCACCGCGAAGGACACCCGCCACTGCGTGAACTCCCTCTCCATGAGGTTCGTCCCCGCGAAGTAGCTGGGGCGAATTGCTCGCCGCTCACGGCTCAAAGCTCCCGGGTGCCTCCACCCAATCGCGCGCGGGTGCCCTCCCCGCACTCCCCGTGGCTCCCCAGCAGCCGATGATCCTATGGGAGACTCCCAGAGATCGAGGAGCATCAGCATGCCCGCCGCCACGCCCCCCGCGAACCTCGCCCCCGACGACGTCAAGAAACACTACATCAGCGCCCTCAAACTGAGCCATCTCACCCGCGCCGCATTCTTCGTCGTCGCCGCCATCTTCTTCGCCTGGGCGACCCCCTTCCTGCCCTTCGGCCTCGACGCCCGCGAGTACACCAGCGCCACCGCCATGGCCATGATGCTCGCCTTCATGTCCGTGGGTCTCGCCGTCCTCTCGACGCTCTACTTCATGCGCGCCGCCCGCCGCCGGGACGTACTCCTCGCCTGGTCCGCCGTCTTCGACGAGAGTACCGGCCTCCATAACCGCCAGTACTTCCTCGACCGGCTCGACCTCGAGATCGCCCGTGCCACCGTCGCCAACCGTTCCTTCCGCATCTTCCTGCTGCAGGCCCGCCGCCAGGACCCCTCCGGCCGCTTCGTCAGCATGTCCCGCGAGGATCTCGCCGACTTCGCCAAGACCGTCCGCGAGACCGTCGACACCAACGACACGCTCGCGTCCTTCCGCCCCGATGAGCTGGCGCTCCTCACGCCCTCGGTCGTGCCAACCCTCATGGAGCCGATTGAAGACCGGCTGCTCGAAGCGCTGCGCCGCTTCACCACTCGTGCGCGCAAGGGCAAGGCCTGGAAGATCCGCATGGGCAGCGCCTCGTTCGGTGCCGACGTCGACGACCCCGCGAAGCTCCTCGAAGAGACGCGCCGCGAACTGCTCTCCTCCGCCCCGATGATGCTCACCCTCGAGGACAAGACCGGCGACCCCGCCGACCGCGCCGCCTGACCTCCCCGAACGTCATGGTGAGCGCCTGAGTCGCGTCATTCTGAGCGCAGCGAAGAATCTGATCCTCCAAAACAAAATCGTCCGACGGCGCACAAACGCGCGGGCTGAAAGCCCGCGCTCTGTTGAAGGCCGTCCGCTCACGGCTCACGGCTCACGGCTCACGGCTCACGGCTCACGGCTCACGGCTCATGGCTCACGGCTCACCAGCTACGTCCGCGCCGAGGCCTCCCGGTACAGCTCCGCCAGCCGCGGCGATGGCTCCTCCTCCAGATCGTCCTTCAGCAGCTGCCGGAACCGCCGGAAGTGCCGCGCCGCCGCCGCCCCGTCGTTCATCGAGAGATGGCACTTCATGATCCCGTACGCCGCCGCCTCGCTGTACGTGTCCACCGCCTCCAGCGCCTTGAACAGCGTCAGCGCCTCCTCGAACGCCCCCGCCCGCTGCTTCCCCGCCGCCAGCTCGTTCAGCGCTTCGATGTACCGCTCCTCCAGCTCCCGGCGCACCGGCCCCGTCCACTCGCTGTACGTCGACGCCAGAAACGGCCCCTTGTACAGCGCCACCGCCTTCTCCAGCTGCTCTGTCCGCTCACTCTCCTCCCGGGCGACCTCCGCTTGCAGCATCGCCGCGTTGAACTCGTCCACGTCGAAGGCGAAGGTGCCCCGGGGGTTCAACTCGTAGCCGCCCTCCGCGTCGCGCACCACGCACTCGTGGAACACCGCCCGCCGCAAACGGTACAGGCTCGAGTGAAAGTTGCTGTTGCACTTCGACTCCGGCAGGTCCGGCCACAGCGCCGCGAAGATCTCCTCCTTGTCGACAGCATCCTTCTTCGCCAGCAGCAGGAAGAGCATCTCTTTGCTCTTCTCGCTGCGCCAGTCCAGATCCGACACCTGGCGCTCCCCGACGATCACCCCACCCCGCCCGAAGGCGAACGCCCGCACCGGCGGAAGCATCTCCGGCGCCACGCCCAGCGCCGGACGCTCCCCCGCCGCGACGTCCGCGACCGCTGCCGGACGCCCCTCCGCCCCCAGCTTCGAGAGCAACCCCTCCGCCACGTGACGCACCAGCGCGTACTCGACCAGCTCCTTCGCCGGCCCCACGTACGGCCGCAGGAAGCGATGGTAGCCCAGCTTCTCGCAGAGCTGCGCCGCCCGCTCCAGCTCCGTCATCGCCTTCCGCGGCTGATGCGCCTCGAACAGCGCCCGCGCCCGCAGGAACGCGACGACCGCCATGTCGTGATGGTTCCCCGCCGCCTCCAGGTGCCGCCACGCCGCATCCAGCGACTTCAGCCCCGCCGACGGGTCCCCCCGCTCGAGCGAGATCTGCGCCTCCGTCAGCGCGTGCTGCACCAACCGCGACGGAGACTCCGTCCGCTTCGGCGCGACGCTCCGCGCCAGCTGCGCCGCCTCCTCCCCCTGCCCCAACCCGAGCCGGGTGAGCGCCATCCCCTCGGCGACGCTAGCGTGCAGGTACGGCACCTGCAGGGCGTCCGCCGCCGTCCGCGCCCGCTCGTACATCTCCAGGCTGTCCTCGAGACGCCCGATGCACCGGTACGCCTCGGCGATGCCGGCCATGATCACCGTCTCCGCGACGGGGTTCCCCGCCCCCTGCATCAGCCGCAGTCCCCGCTCGTACACCTGGAGCGCCTGCTCGTACTCGCCCAGCTCGTAGTACAGCATCCCCGTGTTGTTCAGCGTGAGCCCCAGGTCGTACGTGTTCCCCGCCCGCTCGAAGGCGGATTGCGCGCGCTGTAGCGCACCCAGCGCCGCCTGCTGCTCCCCCCGCGCGCTGTAGCACTGCGCGAGCGAGTTGCAGGTGTTGCCGATGCCCTGCAGGTCCCCCACCTGCTCCAGCAGCCGCCGCGCCTCCTCCAGCTCCCCCACCGCCGCCTCCAGATCCCCCGTGACGGTGTGCGTGATGCCCAGGTTGCGCAACGCCTCGCCGCTCAGGCGCAGGTCCTCCTCCTCCCCGAACTCGAGCAGCGTGCGCGCCTCCCCGAACGTCGCCAGCGCCTCTTCGTAGTAGCCCTTCCAGCGCTGTGCTTCCCCCCGGACGAACAGCGCCGCCACCAGCCCGCGCGAGTCGTTGCGCTCCCGCAGTGCGTGCACCGCGTCCTCGATGAGCCGCAGCGCCTCGTCCAGCTCCTGTAGCTTGTACGCCGCCCGCGCCCTCCACACCTGCAGATGGGGCCGGCCGCTCTGCGCCTCGCGCGGCAGCCGGTCGATCCAGTCCGCCAGCCCCCGCGCCTGCCCCTGCTGGACCAGCCGTTGCGCGATCTCTTCGAGCAGCGCCGCCGCCTCGTCCCACGCCTCCAGCTCGAACAGCAGCTCCACCGCTTCGTTCAGCAGCCCCAGGCGCGTCAGCGCCTCCGACGCCGCCCGCCCCGTCGCCGCGAACCCCGCCGGGTCCTCCTCCCGGAAGCGCTGCATCAACAGCGACCGCAGCAGCTGGTGGCAGCGGTACATCGGCGGCTCTTCCGCGTGTTGCGTCACGAACAGCACCCGCGACGCCGCCTCCTTCAACAGCCGCTCACTGTCCCCTCTCCCCGTCACGTCGTTGCACAGCGCCGGAGTCCACACCGGCAGCAGCGAGACCTTCCGCAGGAACCCGCGCAACTCCTCCGGCACCGTGTCCAGCGCCTCGCCGTGCACGTAGTCCGCCAGCGACAGCCCCACGTTCGGACCGGCGATGCTTCCCGCCCCACCCGTCGCCTCCTCCCCGTCGACCGCGACGCGTCCGCCCGGCTGAGGCGGCACCGCCCCCAGGATCAGCGCCGCCGCCCACCCCTCCGTCCGCTCGAACAGCGAGTCCGCCTCGTCCTCCGACACCGCCCGCCCCACCGAGCCCATCAGCTCCAGGATCTCCCGCGGCGTGAACGCCAGGTCGGACGCGCCGACCGTCGCCACGTCGCGGCGCGCGATCAGCCGCGTCAGCGACGGCACCGGCGGCCGCGTCCGCGACGTCAGCACGATGTGAAGGTTCTCCGGCGCCCGATCGAGGAGGAACGCCAGTGTCTGCATCACCTCGTCCGAGGCCTGCACCACGTGGACGTCGTCCAGCACCAGCACGACGTAGTCGTCCTGCTCGCCGATCGCGTTCACCAGCACCGTCCCCACCGTCCGCGGCTGCCAGAACCGCTCGTCCCCCAGCGGCACCTCTGTGTCGAAGCGCGCGCCGATGGCCTCCCCGATGGCCCGCGCGAACGCCGCCAGCTCCGCGTCCCACGAGTCCAGCGAGAGCCACACTGGGACGAAATCGGACGTCTGGAGCCAGTCGACGACGAGCGTCGTCTTGCCGTAGCCGGCCGGGGCGGCGATGAGCGTGCCCTTGGTGCCGATGGCGGCGTCGAGGAGGGCGTTCAGCCGCGCCCGGCGGACCACATCCGGCCGCCGCCGGGGCACCGCGAACTTGGACGTCGCCACGGCAACGCCCCCGCCCCCCCGCGGTCCAGCCCTCTCCATCGGCCCGATTATACGCCTATGGCTTCGATGCAAGCCGACGCGGGTTAGCTTTCGACGCGGTGCTCTAGGCCTATGACGATCGACTCATTCCGACTGGGGTTCCACGAGTCGACGTAAAACGCTCCAGGCAGGTGCCTCTCCAGTAAACGGGACGTCCTTGGAAGGGGGAGCGGCTTCCGGATCACCGTAGGAAACGCATGGCAGCAGTACCGACTCGTTTTGTACCATCCCGTGCCGTCGAATGCCGCGCTAAGTTGTGACAGAAGGAAGAACTTCGCCGACGGCTGAATGGCGATCACAGCCGCCGGTGGCTCTGTGAGTTCGCCAACCGCCCTGCTGATTGCCGCCCAACGAGACGGTGCCCAAGAGCTGGCTGCGTATGGCAGACATGCGGACATCACCACAAGGTCGAAGGATCCGACACGCAGATTAAGCGATCCTTGACGAATCTGCTCCCACCCGCCGGCCTTGCTGACGCGGCGAATGTTCGAGGTGGCAATCAACCTCGCGTAGCTACGCATTGCAGAGCTGGGCTCCACTGCAATGATCTCGCATCTCAGGGCTGGCGCGACTAGCGAGAGAGCGATGCGGGTCGCGTCTGATCCGCTTCCGATATCGAGGACCCGATCGGGGCGAAATGTGTTGGGCAAGAGGCTGAGGGCACCAGCAAGGCTGGCTACTCTCTTAGGGAGGTATTGGAAGGCATACCCTGCTACGACCGCAGGATCATCGTAGTCTGGTTCCCTGCCAGCTTGAAGAGTACGCCGGACTTCACGGTATCCTTCGGCGACTTGGACTCCTGTCAGGCCTTCCCTGTCAATGTAGGCAACCGCCGACGAAAAGATCACCCGATCAAGCCGAGATATCAGTGCCTCCCAGAACTGTGAGGTGAAGCTACTGCGGGGGAGCATAGCCCGAGATACCCTCGAGAAGAGGCCGCCCCACTCCGAGTTGGCGCTGGATACACGCTCGGGCCTCTTTATACCGATCTACCGTCCAAGCGTCTTCGTGCATCTTCGCCAGTGCCTCTGGTGCACTACCCGCGCGAAAGCGCATCGTCGGCGGTTTCATGAACTGCGTGACATACTCAGCCGCATCAAGCGCGGCCAAGCGGCAGCCGAACTCCTCAGCGTCATACACTGGCAGCGTCGGACTAATTGATATCCCGATCGGGATCCCAGCCCGCGAAACCTCGGCGGCTGCGTTGAACCTCACGTCAATGGACGGACAGTGCGGCTCGTAACGAAGTCGAACAGCTTCGCTGTCCGTTGGAATCGTGAAGTTCACGCGAATGCGCTCGAACTTCTTGAAGAGATCGATGTCACGTGTGGCGAGTGGACTCCTGGTCTGGATGGTCAGTCGCGGCTGAACATCAAGGAGGACCTCGAGGATGCGCCGGGTAAGCTCCAGTTTCTTCTCAACCGGCTGGTACGGATCGGTCACACTCGACATGTAGATTTTTGCGCCCGCGTCCAGGCGGTGGCTACCGCGCGAGCGCATCGCCTTCCGGAGCGCCTCGATAGCGTTCTCCTTGACTTTCACCCACTCGCCCCAGGTGTCACGTAGTTCTTCCGTCGGGGCGAAGAAACGAGCATAGCAATACTCACAGCCGAAGCCGCACCCGCTGTACGGGTTGAGGGTAAAGTCATAGTTCTCCATGAAGCCCGAGGCGGGCGTCAAGACGCTCTTGCTGTCTACGTAGTCGACTCGCGCCGGTCCAAGGCGCTCAGGCCGCTCCGCGGGCGGCGCCGTGGACACGAACAGGTCGAGTTGCTGATCCGTCATGGCCTCCATGGTACGCGCTTACGCGCTAGTACATTAGTTCTATTATGTCTAACGGTACAACAACTGGGCGGCGAGGTGCAACGTCTGTTTGTCTCGACGAGCGTTCGTCACCACCGCCCCTCAGGGAAGGGGGAGCGTTAGGCCGCGGCCCGAACGGCCGCATCACACATCTGATACTGCTACAGGCTGATTGCTGACCGCTAGCCGCTCACAGCTCACGGCTCGAAACCCTACGCCGACACGTCCTTCACGTCCTCCGCCTCCTCCTCCGCCACACCCTCGTCGTCGATGTTCTGGCCGGAGCGGGTGAGCAGCAGCGGGCGCGTCCGGCTCCGGATCGTCTCCCCGCTCACCACGCACTTCTTGATGTCCGTCCGCGAGGGGATCTCGTACATCACCTCGAGCAGCGTGTCCTCCAGCACCGTGCGCAGCCCGCGCGCGCCCGTCTTGTGCCGGATCGCCTCCTCCGCCACCGCCTTCGTCCCGTCCTCGGTAAACACAAGCTCCACGCTGTCCAGGTTGAAGAACCGCTGGAACTGCTTGATCAGCGCGTTCTTGGGCTCCGTCAGGATGCGCACCAGCGAATCGACGTCCAGCGACTCCAGCCCCACCACCATCGGCAGCCGGCCGATGAACTCCGGGATCAGCCCGTACTGCAGCAGGTCGTCGTGCGTGACGTGCCGCATCAGCTCGTCCGCCCGCTTCTGCTTGTCCAGCGGCTTGCTGTCCGCCCCGAAGCCCAGCGAGCGCTTGTCGCGGCCCAGCCGCTTCTCCGTGATCTTGTCCAGCCCCTCGAACGCCCCGCCGCAGATGAACAGGATGTTCGCCGTGTTGATCTGGATGAAGTCCTGGTGCGGGTGCTTGCGCCCGCCCTGCGGCGGCACATTCGCCGTCGTCCCCTCGATGATCTTCAGCAGCGCCTGCTGCACGCCCTCGCCCGACACGTCGCGCGTGATCGAAGGGTTGTCGGACTTCCGGGCGATCTTGTCGATCTCGTCGATGTAGACGATGCCCCGCTCCGCCCGCTGCACGTCGAAGTCCGCCGCCTGGATCAGGTGCAGCAGGATGTTCTCGACATCCTCGCCGACGTAGCCGGCTTCCGTCAGCGCCGTCGCGTCCGCGATCGTGAACGGCACGTCGAGGATCTTCGCCAGCGTGCGGGCCAGGTGCGTCTTGCCGCACCCCGTCGGCCCGAGCAACATGATGTTGCTCTTCTCCAGCTCCACCTCGGGGCCCTGCCCTGCGCCGGACTGGATGCGCTTGTAGTGGTTGTAGACGGCGACGGAGAGGACCTTCTTGGCCTGGTCCTGCCCCACCACGTATTCGCTCAACTGGTCGTAGATCTGCTTCGGGGGCGGGATGCGCGAGCCCGTCGGCTTCGCCTTCGCCGGCCCCGCCGCCTCTTCGTCGATGATCTCGCGGCACAACTCCACGCACTCGTCGCAGATGTACACCGCTCCGGGCCCGGCGATCAGGCGCTTGACCTGATCCTGGTTCTTCCCGCAGAAGGAACAGTGATACTGGACGCGCGTCGCTCGGCTGTTCGCCATGCCTGCCTTCCGTCCCCTCGGCGCCATCCGCCGGGGCGGATAGCTGGCTCTGCCGATTCTACGCCAGTCCGGGCGGGTTTGTCAGCTTGACTACCCCCGTCCGGCCCTCTCCGGGTGTTCCCTAAGGTTGTCGGGAATCTCCGAAGGCTTCTGAAGTCCTAAACGGAGGAGCCCTCCCCCGCATATCCCGCCGAAGCTGGTCAGACTCCGGCCCGCGTCAGGATCTCGTCGATAATCCCGTAGGATTTCGCCTGCTCCGGGTTCATGTAGAAGTCCCGGTCGAAGTCTCTCCGGATCCGCTCGTCGTCCTGCCCCGTGTGCTTCACCAGGATCCCCCGGATGATGTCGTTCAGGCGCAGGATCTCCTTCGCCTGGATCTCGATGTCCGCCGCCTGCCCCCGCGCCCCGCCCAGCGCCTGGTGCATGTGAATCGTCGCGTTCGGCATGCAGTAGCGCTTCCCCGGCGTCCCCGAGCACAGCAGCACCGTCCCCATGCTCGCCGTCATCCCCACGGCGTACGTCGCCACGTCGCACCGCACCAGCTGCATCGTGTCGTAGATCGCCAGCCCGGACGAGATCTCCCCGCCCGGCGAATGGATGTACAGGTTGATGTCCTTGTCCGGGTCCTCCCGGTCCAGGTACAGCAGCTGCGCGATCACCAGGTTCGCGATCTGGTCATCGATCCCCGTCCCCAGGAAGATGATCCGCTCCCGCAGCAGCAGCGAGTAAATGTCGAACGCGCGCTCTCCCCGCGGGCTCGTCTCGATCACCGACGGGATGATCATGTCCTTCGGCAGTTCCGGTCTCATGTTCATGCTCCTTGGCGCTCCGCGTCGCCTGCATCTGCGGCCGAAGCCGCCTCCTCGCCTGCCTTCTTCTTGCGCCCTCGCGGCTTCTTCGCCGGGGGCTCCTTCTCCGCCGTCGCCGTCGCCCCGCCGTCCTGCGTCGCCAGCTCCACCAACCGCGCCAGCGTCTTGCGGGTCTGCAGGTTCCGGCGAATCGTCGCCCGCCCGTCCTCCGACGTGAACAGCTGCCGCAGCTGCGCCTGCTGGGGCCCCGCCGCCGCCGTCAGCCGCTCGATCTCCTCCTCCACGTCCGCGTTCCCCACCTCGATAGTCTCGGCCTCCGCCACCTTCCCCAGAATCAGCGAACGCCTGAGTCGCAGGTCCGCCACCGGCCTGATCTCCTCGTGGACCTCCGCCTCCGTCTTGCCGATCCCCGCCAGATAGCGGTCCAGGTCCCGCCCGTGCTGGATCTGGCCCAGCTGCTCGTGCAGGATCCGGTCGATCTCAGCCTCCAGCATCACGGGCGGATACTCCACCGTCGCCCGGTCCAGCAGCTCCCCGAGGATCTGGTCGTGCCAGCGGTTGTCACGCTGCTCCTCTTCGTGCTTCCGAATATCGTCGCGGATGCGTTCGTGGAGCGCCTCCACCGTCTCAAAACCGTCACCAAGCTGCTTCGCGAACTCGTCGTCCAGCGCTGGCAGCACCTCTTCCTTCGTCTCCTTGATCGCGACGGTGAAATGGCACGCCTTCCCCGCGAACGCCTCCCCCCGCACCCGCTCCGGCACCGGCAGGTCGAACTCCACCGTCTCGCCCTTGCGATGCCCCAGAAGCCCCTCCTCGAACCCCTCGAAGAGCACGTCCCGCTCCTCGATGAGCTGCACCTCCGCGTCGTCCTCCGAGACCAGCGACTCCCCTTCGACGATCCCCTTCACGTCGAACCGGACGACGTCTCGCCAGCGGATCTCCCGCTCGACCGGCTCCAGCGTCGCGTTCCGGCGCCGCAGCGCCAGCACCGTCTCGTCGACGCGCGCCTCCTCGACCGTGATCGGCTCCGGCGCCACCCGCACCGAGCGGTAGTCCCCCAGCTCGATCGTCGGGCGCACCGGGATCGTCGCCTTCACCACCAGCGGCTCCGTCGTCTCGATGACCAGCCGCGGCCGGGCGATCGGCACGATCGACTCGTCCGCCTCCACCGCCTCCCGGTAGACGTCCGGCACCAGCACGTCCAGCGCCTCGTCGAGGATCCGCTCCTCCCCCAGGTGCCGCCGCACCATGTCCGGCGGCGCCTTCCCCGCCCGGAAGCCCGGCACCCGGGCTTTCGGCGACAGGCGGCGCAACGCCTTGCCCCGCGCCTCGTCCAGGCGCTCGGACTCCACCTCGATGGTCATCACGACCTGGGACTCGGGAATCCGTTCCGTAGAGACTTTCAGCTCCGCCACCCCCGCGACGGCCCGCCACCCCGGACAAACAGCCACGGCCGCCAGCGGCGACCGCGGTTCCGGAGATGCCTGTGAGGCCCGTCGTCAAGGAAAGTATAGCAAGGCCGCCCGTGATGGCCCCCGTCAGCGCGCGCGGGGCGTCAGCACGTCGTTCACCGCGTCACCGAGCAGGTTGAAGGCGAAGATCTGCGTCGCCACCACGGCCGCCGGCACCAGCAGCAGCTGCGGGTGATTCTCCAGCACCGTCCGGCTCGCCCCGTCCGTAATCAGCGCACCGAAGCTCGGGTGCGGCGGCTGGATCCCCACCCCCAGGAACGTCAGCCCGATCTCCGACGTCGCGATCGCCCCCAGCGACGCCGAAGCCCCCACGATCACCAGCGGCATCACGTTCGGCAGCAGGTGCCGGAACAGGATCCGCAGCGTCCCCGCCCCGCACGCCTCCGCCGCCAGCACATGCTCCGACCCCCGCATCGTCAGCACCTGCGTGCGGATCAGCCGCGCACCCCCCACCCAGCCGAACAGCGACAGCACGAAGAAGATGATGAAGTAGTCCGCGAACCCGGACGACGTCAGCCCGTGCCAGCCGATCCAGTCCTCGAACTTCTCCACCCAGCCCTCCTGCGTCGCCGAGCCCGCGAACCGCGGCCGCAGTGCCACGCTGATCAGCACCAGCATCGGTAGCCCCGGCAAGGACGCCAGGATCTCCCCCACCCGCATGATCACGGAGTCGATGGGCCCCCGCCGGTACCCCGCCAGCATCCCCAGCGTCAGCGGCAGCAGGATGCTCCCCGTCGCCACCGTCGCCAGCGTCACCACGAGCGTCGTCCGCGTCGCGAAGATCGTCCGGCTCAGCGTGTCTCGCCCGTTCCGGTCCGTCCCGAACGGATGGTGCAATGACGGCCCCTCGAACGACGCGTCCAGGTTCTGCTCCGCGTACCCGTACGGCGCGATCCACGCCGCCAGCGCCCCCACCGTATAGAAGGTGAGGATGACCGCGAGGCACGCCACGGCGACGCGCTTCCGCAGCAGCCGCCGCAGCGCCCGCCCCATCGGGCTGTCCGTCCGGACCGCCGCCTCGGACACCTGGCTGTACGCCGCTGCCAGGACCATCAGCGCACCGACCCCGAATCGCGCACCCGCGGGTCCAGCGCGATCAACGCCACGTCCACCACCAGGTTCGCCACCATGAACGCCACCGTGATCAGCAGCACCACGGCCAGCACCACGTTGTAGTCCTGCGACCTCACCGCCTCGTAGATGAAGCTGCCGATGCCTGGGATGCCCAGCAGCGTCTCCGTGAACAGCGCCCCCTCGATCAGCCCCACCAGAGACAGCCCCACCACCGTCGTCATCAGTGGCACAACCGAGTTGCGCGCCACGTGCCGGAACACTACCGTCGCCTCGTCCAGCCCCTTCGCCCGCGCCGTCCGCACGAAGTCGTCGTGCAGCGTCGACAGCGTCGCCGTGCGCGCCAGCCGCGCCACCCCCGCGATCCCCGGCACCGAGAGCGCCAGCGTGGGGATCAGCATCGACCGCGAGACCAGCCCGTCGAAGCCGCCCGGCGGCACCCAGTCCAGCCACACCGCGAACAACATCACCAGCATCGGCACCGCCACCACCACCGGGATCGACTGGAACAACAGGAAGAACCCGATGATCACCGGGTCCAGCCACGTCCCCTGCCTGACCGCGGCGTAGATGCCCGTCGGGATCCCGACCAGGAACGTGATGATGAACGCGTACAGTCCCAGGCGCGCCGACACCCAGATCCTCGGGCCGATCACCTCCGGGATGTCACGGTCCCGGTAGCGGAAGCTCACGCCGAAGTCTCCGTCGGTGACCACGTCGCGCAGCCAGATGCCGTACTGCTGGATGATGGGCTTGTCCAGCCCGTACTGATGCCGGACACGGTCGAACGCCTCTTCGTCGCGAAACTGCCCCGAGTACACGCTGACCGGATCGCCCGGCCCCCAGCGTGTGATGTAGAACGTCGCCAGCGACACGATCAACAGCGTGATCGGCACGAAGAGCAGCCGGCGCACGATGTAGGCGGCGAGACCATCCGTCACGCGTCCTCCCGTGCGGGCCGTGCGTCAGCGCTGCACGACGACGTCGCGGAACCGCTCGATGACCATCGGCGGGAACTCGAACCCCTGCACGTACGGCTTCACCAGCACGTGCGCCACGTCGAAGAACATGGGGATCCAGACCGCCGACTCGATGAGCCTCTTCTCCACATCCTGATAGGTCGCCAGCCGCGCCTCGGAGTCCTGCTCCACCCGCGCCGCCTCAAGCATCGCGTCGATCTCCGCGTTGGCGTACCGCGTGTTGTTCTGCTTGCTCGTGCTGTAGAAGAGCACATCCAGCACATCCTCCGGGTCCGGGTAATCCATGATCCACCCGATGTGGAACATCTGATACCGCCCCTGGTCGATGTCGCTGAAGAACGTCCCGGACTCCGCTTGCTGGATGTTCACCTCCACACCCAGCTCCTCGCGCCAGAATTGCACGATCGCTTCCGTCGTCGGCCCGACTGTCGCCCCCGCCCCGCTCTCCGCCATCGTGATCTCCGGCAGGTCGCCCGCGTACGACGACTCCGCCAGCAGTTCGCGCGCACGGTTCGGGTCGAACCCGTACGTCTTGTCGTCCGATGTGAAGCCCGGCACGCCCGGCGGGATGATCCCGGTCGCCGTCGGGATCGCGCCTTGCAGCGACACCTCGGCGATCTTCTTGCGGTCCACCGCCAGCGCGAACGCCTGCCGCACCTTCTCGTCGTCGAACGGCGGCGCCGTCGTGTTGAAACCGATGTAGTCGATCGACTGCCGCGGCACCTGGTGGTACTCGGCGTTCAGATCGTCCGAGGGGTCCTGCACCCGCGGCAGGTCGTCGAGCCCCACGCCCGTCAGGTCCAGGTTCCCGTCCTCGTACTCGATCAGCGCCGATCCGCCCGACAGCTCCAGGCGCACCGTCTTGAGCTTCGGCGCCCCCAGGTAGTGCTTGTCGTACGCCTCCAGCACGATCTCCTCGCCCAGCCGCCACTCCTTCAGCTTGTAGGGGCCCGTGCCGTTCGGCTTGTTCGTCCAGCGGCGCGGGTTCGCCTCCACCTGCCGCCGGTCGACCACGAACCCCGTCGGGTACGTCAGCTTGTACAGGAAGTACGGCTTCGGCGCGTCGATCGTGATCTCGATCGTCGTGTCGCCCGCGATGCTGATCCCGCTGACCTCCTCCGCCCGCCCCCGCGATACGTCCTTCGCGCCCACGATGTCGCCCAAGAAGTTCTCCGCCACGATCGACGCCGTGGAGCCGCTCAGCGCCCGCTCGAACGAGTACTTCACGTCCTCCGCCGTCACCAGCCGGCCGTCGTGGAACGTCGCGTCCGGGTTCAGGTGGAAGGTGTACGTCTTGCCGTCGGGGCTGATGTCCCAGCGCTCCGCCAGGTCCGGCTGCACCTGCAGGTCTTTGTCCAACCGCACCAGCCCGGAGAAGATCTCGACGATGTAGAACGCGGAACCGGCGTCCTGCGCCGTCGCCGGGTCGAGCGTCAGCGGGTCGTCGCCGCGCAGCCGCAGCTCGCCCGCGCCCGCCTCGCTGTCACCATTCCCGTTGCCGTCCTCAGAAGCCGATGGAGTCTGCGCTCCGCCGCTGCCCGCCGTGTCTTTGTCCCCGTCGCCGCCCGCCACCACCACGATCAGGACGACGGCCAGCGCCAGGATCAGCGCCGCGGCGACGCCCAGCACGGCGAGCGTTAGCCGGTTGCTCATGATCCCTCCTCGCGCACCCCGCCGCCTCGCGCGCAGTCTCCGCTCACAAAGTCTCCGGATGATAGCAAAGCGTCGATCGCGGCCATACCCGCTCCCCCTCACCCGCGTCCGACGGATCGGCCCCGCCCCAGCTTCGCACGATCGGTGGAAGCCCGATCATCGCCCCTCTGACGCCGGGAGGAAGTACGCGCGATACAGCAGTTCGCCGCGGCGGCTTTCCTCGACCAGCGTTCCCCCCGGGTACCGCTCCGCGATCAGGTCGAAGTCCTCCAGATACGCCCCCATGAGCACCAACGCCGCGTCGCGGCTGCGGTCGATCCCGTAATCGGTGGGCTCATCCGTGATCTCGAACGGGACCCCCCGGAACTCCGGCGAGCGGTCCACCCGGTCGCCGATGTCCGGCGCCAGGTACTGCCGCGTCTCGTAATCGACGCTCCAGCGGTCGCTGTAGAAGTACACCACCGTCTCGCGCGGCACCTTCGCCAGGTAACCCGAGGCGGCGTCCATCTCGTACGGATAAACGTAACGCATCTCGAACGTGTCCTGCACCGGCCCGAAATAGTCATAGATGTTGCGCCCGCCCGCGTACACCAGCACCAGCCCCATCGCCGCCATCGAGGCGTATCGCAGCCGCTCCGGTCGCCGCATCGCCGACTCCCACCACACCGACAACGGCAGCGCCCCCAGCGCCGCGATGATGGGCGCCAGCCCGAACGTCCGCCGGAACAGCCCGTCGCCCGTCGTCAGCACCGCCCCCAGCGGCAGGATCACCGCCGCCGCCAGCAGCGTCGCGTGCGCCGGCGATCGCCAGCGCCAGAGCGCCATCAGCACCCCGCACGCCGCCAGCAACATCGTGATCGGGTCAACGACGGGATGCCCCTGCGTCGCCAGCCCATCCCCGAAGTCAGATCGCCCTCCCACCGTCAGCCCCCGCACCCACTCTCGCGTCCGGTCAGCGAGGATGTCCGCGCGACCGGCCCAACTCTCTTCCTGCCACTCCGGCGCGTCCGTCACGCCGACGATCCGCTGGTGCTCCCGGTAGATCTCCCAGTGCTCGTCGATGTACCGCGCCATCGGCACCGCCACCAGCGCCGCCGCGCACACGAACAGCACCACACCCGCCGCGAAGCCCGGCTGCCCCCGCCCTCCGCCGGACCGGTAGTGCCACAGCAACGCCACCCCCGCCACCGGGAGGAAGAGCAGGTACGCGTTGTAGGTGTAGATCCCCACCCCCGTCACCACGCCCGCCACCCCCATCAGCCAGACGTTCCTGCGCTGGATCGCCGCAAAGAGCGCCCACAGCGCCAGCACCTGCAGCAGCGGCCACGCCGTCACCATGAAGCCCGTCCGCCCCAGGTGCAGGTGCCACGTCATCACCGCCAGCAGCAGCGCCGCGAACACCCCCGTCCGCCGGTCGAACATCGTCGAGAACGCCGCGTAGGACGCCGGGATCGTCGCGATCCCGAACAGCGCCATCGAGAACCGCAGCGTCCATGTAGTGTCCGGCAGGATCTTGAGCAGCGGCGCGACGACGTACAACGGCCCCGCCGGCTGCCCCAGCGCGCTCTCCACGTACGGCCCGATCCACCCCTCCCGCAGCACCCGCAGCGCGTCGATGCCCGTCAGCGCCTCGTCGCCATGGAGCCCCAGCGGCACTGTGCCCAGCCGCCACAACCGCAACACCGCCGCCAGCATCGTGATCGCCGCCACCAGCGCGATCTCCCCGCGCGATGCCGCGGCCACCCCTCCCCACGCACGCAGCCGCTCCTCGATCGCCCGCCACGGGCGTCGAGGGAGCGGCGGGGTGTCGGGCGGATGTTCCATGGGGCCTACTGCGGTTAGGATGATCGCAACCCTCGGGAGGCACAATGCCGGCCACTGCCCCCACAACCCTCCGTGTGCCCGTCAAGCAGCTTCGCCGCGCTTGCGATCCACGGAAGTTCAAGTTCCGCACCACCGCCGAGCTGGCCCCACTCGAAGGGACCGTCGGCCAGGAGCGCGCTGTGCGCTCCATGGACTTCGGCCTCAGCATCGAGGCCGACGGGTTCAACCTGTTCGTCGCCGGCCCCCCCGGCACCGGCCGCTCCACCGAACTGCGCCACCAGCTCGAACGCATCGCCGCCACCCGCCCCGCCCCGCGGGACTGGTGCTACGTCTTCAACTTCCGCGATCCGCCGCGGCCCCTCGCCGTCAGCCTCCCCGCCGGACGCGGCGGCGAACTGGCCCGCGACGTCGACGAGATGATCGCCACCGTCCGCCGCGAGGTCCCGAAGGCCTTCGACAGCGACGAGTACGCCCAGCGCCGCGACCAGATCGGCCGCGAGGTGCAGACGCAGCGCGAGGCCTTCTTCGAGGCCCTCCAGCGCGAGGCCTCCGCCCGCGAACTCTCCGCCAGCATCACCCCCATGGGCATCACCACCGTCCCCATGATCGAGGGGAAGCCGATCACGAAGGAGCAGTACGACCTCCTTCCCGACGAGCGGAAGGAGCAACTGAAGGATCGCACCACCGAACTCGACTCCATCATCGCCCAGATGATGCCCCAGCTCCGCCGCCTCGACCGCGGCGTCGCCCAGCTCCTGCGCGAGCTTGACCGCCGCGTCATGGTCGCCATCGCCTCTCCGCTCATCGACGACCTCAAGCGCGACTACGCCGGCGAACAGACAGTCGTCGAGTATCTCGACGCGCTCGGCGCCGACCTCGTCGAGCGCCTCGACGACTTCCGCGCCCTCGAAGAGCCGCAACCCGTGATCCCCGGCATGCCCTCCCCGCGGGACGGCATCTTCAACCGCTACGACGTCAACGTCATCGTCGCCCACGACGGGGCCACCTGCGCACCCGTCGTCTTCGAGGAGAGCCCCTCCTACTACCACGTCTTTGGACGCATGGACTATCGCTCCAGCTTCGGCGCCATGGTCACCGAGCACACGATGATTAAGCCCGGTTCGCTGCACCGCGCCAACGGAGGCTTCATCGTCTTCGATGCGCTCGACCTGCTGCGCCAGCCGCTCGTCTGGGACACCCTCAAGCGCGCCCTGCGCACCCGCCAGGTCCGCCTCGAGAACATGGGCGAGCAGCTGAGCATCGTCCCCACCGCCTCCCTCACCCCCGAGCCCATCCCCCTCGACGTGAAGGTCGCCCTCATCGGCACCCCTCGCCTCTTCCAGACTCTCCAGCTCGCCGACGAGGACTTCCAGAAGCTCTTCAAGGCCAAGGCCGACTTCACCATCGACGTCGACCGCATCGCCGCGCATGTCGACCTCTACGCCCGCTTCATCGCCAAACAGTCCATCGACAAGGGCATGCGCCCCTTCGACCGCGCCGCCGTCGCGCGCGTCGTCGAGTACGGCTCCCGCCTCGCCGCCGACCAGACCAAGCTCTCCCTCCGCATGCGGGAGATCGTCGACCTCCTCGTCGAGGCCGACTACTGGGCCTGCGATGACGAACGCCCCTCCGTCACCGCCGCCTACGTCGAGAAGGCGGTCGAGCAGCGGCTCTACCGCTCCAGCCTCATCGAAGAGCGCCTCCGCGAGATGATCACCAGCGGCGTCATCAAGGTCGCCGTCCGGGGCTCCGTCGTCGGCCAGGTCAACGGACTCTCCGTCCACGACCTCGGAGACTACGCCTTCGGCCGTCCGTCGCGCATCACCGCGCGCGTCAGCCTCGGCCGCGGCCAGGTCGTGAACATCGAGCGTGAGGTCCAGCGCAGCGGCGCATCCCACAGCAAGGGATTCCTCATCCTCACCGGCTACCTCAACGGCAAGTTCGCCCACCGCCAACCCCTCTCCTTCGCCGCCAGCATCACCTTCGAGCAGATGTACGACGAGATCGACGGCGACAGCGCATCCTCTGCCGAACTCTACGCGCTGCTCTCCGCCATCTCCGACACACCCCTCCGCCAGGATCTCGCCGTCACCGGCTCCGTGAATCAGCTCGGCGAGGTCCAGGCCATCGGCGGCGTCAACGAGAAGGTCGAGGGCTTCTACGCCATCTGCAAGGAGCGGCGCCTCACCGGCTCCCAGGGCGTCATCATCCCCAGGGACAACGTCCGCAACCTCATGCTCAAACCGGAAGTCGTACAGGCCGTGGCCGCCGGCCGCTTCCACATTTATGCGGTCTCGACCATCGAGCAGGGGATCGAGCTGCTCACCAGCCTCCCCGCCGGCCGCCCCCTCAGGGGCGGCGCCTACGCCGACGGTACACTGTTCCGCAAAGTCACCGACGCCCTCGCCGCCATGACCAAGCGCGCCGTCGAAGTGAACCGCGCCGCCCAGCGCGACGGCGTCGCCCCCACCACCGCCGCACCCGCACCGGCCGGACGCGCACGCCAGCGTCCGCGCCCCGCCCGCAAGGCGCGATGACCGTCCCCACCCGCACCGAGGTCTCCGCCGGCGGCGTCGCCTTCCGCGAGCGCGCAGGCGGCGGCTTCGACGTCGCCGTCATCCGCACCCACGAGGGCCGCTGGCAGCTCCCGAAAGGCTGGGTCGAAGACGGCGAGACAAAGGAGGCGGCCGCCGCCCGGGAAGTGCGCGAGGAGGCCGGCCTCGATGGCGAGGTCATCGGCCCGCTCGACACCATCGACTATTGGTTCCGCCCGGCGTACGAGTCGGAGCCGGTGCGCATCCACAAGTTCGTCCACTTCTTCCTGCTCCGCTGCACCGGCGGCTCGACCGATGATCACGACGACGAGGTCGACCACGCCCGCTGGGTCGACCTCGATGACGCCGAGCACATGCTGAGCTTCAAGGACGAGCGTCGTATCATGTCCCTCGCCCGCGACGCCCTCACCCGTGCCTCCGAAGTTGGCTGAGCATGCATCACGAAGCTCCACAAGTCACGAGTGCTTCAACCCTGTGACTGGATCCGCGATTGAGCCTCGCTGCCTGCAAGGGCGGACACACCCCACGCGAGGGCTTCTCCCGCGACCTGGCAATCGAGCCAACCGCGCCGCGTCGCGGCGTCAGTGCCAGCCAAGCATGACCTCTGCCTCATGTGCGCCAAGAGCCAAAGCGGTGCAGGCCGCAGGCCTGCCGGGGCGTGGGGGTGTCCCCCACCACCCCAAAATTGCAAGCGGAGCAGCCCGAAGGGATGCGCAGCGCCTCCGCCGAAAGACGAAGCAGACACCCCCAGGAAGGCGCCCGCCCCCCGTGAGCGAAAGACGAGGCGGGTGCAGGCGGTGTCCCCCACCACCTCCAAGATCACAAGCGGAGCAGCCCGCAGGGATGCGCAGCGACTGTCGCACCTTGATGATCGCCCTAACGCCGGCAGACAACTCGTGGTAAGCAGCCTGCGCGTGAGCCTCAAGGACGAGCGGCGTATCATGTCTCTCGCCCGCGACGCCCTCACTCGCCCCGCCGGGGCAGGACGACCATGAGCGCAACCGTCCAGGATCAGTGGTCGAAGTGGCTGCTCGGAACCCGCTTTGGCGGCGACGCGAAAGCCGCCGAGGAGGGCATGCGCCTCCTCCGCGCCGTACGCGACCGCGTCCTCCACCGCGCGAAGCTCGGGCCGGGGATGACGCTTCTCGATGTCGGCGCCGGCGACGGCCTGATCGCCTTCGGCGCGCTTGACCGCGTCGGTGAGACCGGCCACGTGATCTTCAGCGATATCTCGAAGCCGCTGCTCGACCATGACCGCGATCTCGCCGGGCGGCTGGGTGCGCTCGACCGCTGCTCCTTCGTCGAAGCGTCTGCCGCCGACCTGCGGGCCATCCCCGACGCATCCATCGACGTTGTGACGACGCGCTCGGTGCTGATCTACGTACCCGGCAAGATTGCCGCCTTTCGGGAGTTCCACCGCGTGCTCAAGCCCGGCGGGCGCGTCTCCCTCTTCGAGCCAATCAACCGCTATGCGGCGGTCGCCGACCGCGCAAGTGGGTGGGGAGGCCCGAGGGTCGAGCCTGTGCGCGACCTCGCCGAACGGATCGGCGACTACTACCGCGCGCTCCAGCCGCTCGACGCCGACCCGATGATGGACTTCGACGAGCGCGACCTGGTGCGCTTGTGCGAGGAGGCCGGCTTCAATCGGGTCCAGCTCGAGTTGCGTATCGATATCGACACGGCGCTGCCCCGGTCGTGGGAGGCGATGATCAACGCGCCCGGCAACCCGCGCATCCCGCCCATGGCGCAGGCCATGCGCGAGATCTTCTCGCCGGAGGAGGCCGCGCGATTCGAGAAGCACCTACGGCCGCTGGTCGAGGCCGGCGGCATGACGCAACGCAACGCCGTCGCCTTCTTGTGCGCCACGAAGGATGGCGGCCCGCCACGCGTGACGGAGAACGGTGATGGCTGACGCCCCTCTCCTCCCCGGCCCTACCCTCGCGACGCACGGCATGGTCGCCTCCGAGCACCCCCTCGTCTCCCAGACAGGCGTCGACGTGCTGCGCCGCGGCGGCAACGCCTTCGACGCCGCGATCGCCATGTCCGCGCTGTTGCCCGTCGTGAAGCCTTCGCGCAGCCACCTCGGCGGCGACGCCTACATCCTCGCCTGGCCGAAGAAGGAAGCGCGCGTCACCGCCATCTGCTCCGGCGGCCGCGCCCCCGCCGGGGCCACCCACGACGCCTACGCCGGCGGCATCCCCGTGCACGGCGGCAAGGCCGTCGCCATCCCCGGCCTCGTCGACGCCTGGGCCGCGTTCCACCAGCGCTGGTGCACCCGTCCCCTCGACGAGCTGCTGCGGCCCGCCATCGCCTACGCCCGCGATGGCTTCCCCGTCTCCCGCGAGCTGGAGCTGCTGCTGCGCGGCGCCCGCGGCCTCTTCACCAAGTACACCGCCCTCGCCAAGACGCTGTATCCCGGCGGTCAGCCGCCCGCGTTCGGGCAGACCCTTAAGCAGCCCGCCCTCGCCCGCACCCTCGAGGCGGTCGCGAAGGGCGGCCGCGCCGCCTTCTACGAGGGAAAGCTCGCGCAGCAGATCGCGAAAGACGTGCAGAAGGCCGGAGGCGTCCTCACCGCCGACGACCTCGCGTCCCACCGCGCCGACGTGTCAGAACCCCTCTCGACGCAGTACCACGACTACACCGTGTACGAGACGCCCCCGAACTCGCAGGGCCTCATCCTCCTCGAAGAGCTGAACATCCTCGAAGGCTGCGCGATGCGCGCCTGGGGCCACCTCTCCGCCGACGCGGTGCACCACATGGTCGAAGCGAAGAAGATGGCGTTCGAGGACCGTCACCGCCTCGCCGGCGACCCTGCCTTCACCGGCTTCGACCCGAAGACGCTCCTCGACAAGGGCTGGGCATCGCAGCGCCGCGCCGAGATCGACCCGCAGCGCACCCGCCCCTCCCGCGCTGCCACCCCGTCGCACGACACCACGTCGTTCGTCGTTGCCGACGGTGACGGCAACGTCTGCTCCTTCATCCAGAGCGTCTTCGCGCCCTTCGGGTCCGCCGTCTGCATCGAGGACCTCGGCATCATCATGAACAACCGCATGTGCGGCTTCTCCACCGACGTCAACAGCCCCAACGTCATCCAGCCCGGCAAGCGCACGATGCACACCCTGAACACCTACCTCGTCTTCAAGGACAAGGCCCCGTACCTCATCGGCAACACCCCCGGCGCCGACTTCCAGGTGCAGACGAACCTCCAGGTGATCACCGCCGTGCTGGACTACGGCCTCGACCCCCAGGCCGCCCTCGACGCCCCCCGCTGGGGCCACACCCCCAACGGCCTCCTCATCGAAGAGGAAATGCCCGACGACACCCGCGACGATCTCCGCCGCCGCGGCCACGACGTCACCCCCGCCCCCCGCCGCACCAACCCCACCGGCCGCCCCCAGGCCATCCTCATCGACCGCCAGACCGGCGCCCTCATCGGCGCCTCCGACTCCCGCGGCGAAGGCCTCGCCGCCGGCTGGTAACCGCGCCCAATACCTGGCGCTCTAGGTGTAGCGGCGAAGCCCGCCGCCCTGGGAGACTTCAGAGGAAAAATGGGGTGATCGTTGAACCGGACTGCACGTATTCACTTTGTTGGGACCGACGACGGCTGCCAACTTTGGACGGCGTCGGCCGGCGCCGGTCCCCCGATCGTACTCTGCCATGGCGGGCCAGGGTTGTGGGACTACCTCGCACCGGCCGCGGAGATGGTCGAGGACACGTTCACCGTTCATCGCTGGGATCAACGCGGCGGTGGGCGATCAGGCGCCGCACCCCCGTACACGCTGCAGCGGTTCGTCGACGATCTGGAGGCGGTCAGAGCTCACTTCGGTTACGAACGGTGGATCGTCGGCGGGCACTCGTGGGGAGCGAGCCTCGCTTTGGAGTACGCTCTGCAACATCCGGCGCGCACGCGAGCGCTGCTCTACGTCTCCGGCATCGGGTTAGGCCGCCAATGGCGACCCCACTACTACGCGGAGCGCCAGAAGCGACTGGCGGCAGCGGGTGCTGACAAGCGATGGGAAGAGTTGAGCTCGCGTGCACGGTCACTCGACGAAGAGCGAGAGCTATGCCTGCTCACCTGGATGACCGACTACGCAGACATATCGATTGGGCGCGCCGACTCCGCCGGTATGCTGTCGGGCGGATTCGCGCCGAATTATGAAGTCAATACGCTTCTCAACGCTGAACACAACGCCCGGGACGAACAGGTAATGATCGAACGCTGCCGCCGATTCGGCGTGCCGGCACTCCTGGTCCACGGCGCTGCAGATCCGCGTCCCGTCTCCTCAGTGCAGTCACTGATCGAAGCGCTTCCCGATGCCAGACTCGAAGTCCTCGAGCTTGCCGGGCATCTGCCCTGGGTGGAGCGCGACGTCGCCTTTTCCAGCATCCTTCGTCGGTTCCTCACGTCGATTCCCGCCGGCTTGCCCTAGTCGGCGATCCCGAGACTAGCGCGAGTCCGGCGCGATCGGCATGGGCACGAGTTCGGCCACAGGCCCGTCTGTTGTCCGTCGTCTGTTGTCCCTCGGCGCCCCCTGCCGGTTTTCCGCAGAGTTTACGCACGCCTTACCTCCCCGCGCCTCAACCCCGCCGCCATCGCGCGATCCTCCACATAGACGGAGGCGCACCATGACCCGACTGATCGCATCGCTCGCCACCGGCGCCCTGGGCGTCGCCCTCACCCTCGCCGGCCTGGGCTGGGACGCGTGGCTCCACGCCGAAGACCCCACCCTCGCCGGTCGCGAGTCGATCTTCTCGCTGACGAACCCCGGCCACGCGCTGCTCGCCGCCGGCATGGCGCTCACCTGCGGCGGCATCCTCGCCGCCGCCCACGCCGCGTGGGGCATGGCCCGGCCGCGTGGCCTCCTCGGACGGTCGCTCGTCCGCCACGGTTCGCTCGCAGCCGGCGCTGTCGCATCCATGGGCGCCGTCGTCTTCGCTCTCGCCGTCTCTACCGCCGGCCACGCCCACGGCGACGAAGCGCACACCCGCACGCACGCCGAAGCCGTCGTCGCCGCCGGGATGGCATCCGGGCCGCACCCACAGGCGCTCCCCGTCGCGCCGGACGCGGCGGCGCTGCCGCCCACGCACGCCGAAGCACCAGCCGCGACGACGGACGATCTCACGGACATGCACGCGGACGTCGCATCATCGTCCGGCGCGACGCACGGGGCCCACGCCGACGACACCGCGCCGATGGATGGCTCATCCGGCGAGATGGCCGCCGTCGGCACGCACGCCCACCCCGTCCCCGGCCCCGTCACCGCCGAAGAGATCGCCTGCGGCCGCGACCTCCTCGACCGCGCCCGCGCGGCGGCCGAGAAGTACAGCGACGAGGCCGCCGCCCTGGCCGGCGGCTACGTGCAGAACAAGGACGCCGGCACCCACTACCGGAACAACGCCTACGCCCGCGACGCCGCCGTCCTCGACGTCGAGCACCCCGAGACCCTCGTCTACTGGACCGCCCCCGACGGCCGGAAGGTGCTCATCGGCGTGATGTTCCACGCCCTGCGCGGCCAGCCCGGCCCCACACCCTGCGGCCCCGTCAGCACCTGGCACACCCACACCGCCTGCGTCGACCTCGCGACGAAGACCCAGATCGACGCGATGTCCGGCGCTTGCCCCGACGGCGCCGTCGCCCGTGAGAGCGGCCAGATGATGCACATCTGGTTCGTGAATCGGAAGAGCAACTCCTTCGCGGAAGGCATCAGCCCCACCGCCCTCGACCACGCAGAAGCGCAGCTCACCGCCGCGCAGTAGCACGTCACACGGGCCTCACGCCGTCGAACGGCCACCGCTCTCGCGCCCAAACAACGTCCCCCCTCTCCGCAAAGTCGGAGAGGGGCCAGTGGGGTGAGGCTCCATCCTCCATCCTCCAGTCGCCCCATGCTGCTAGCATGAGTCAGATGACAACGACGCCGTTCCACTTCTCCCCCCGCCCCAACCGCGCCGCCGAGATCGCCTGGCGCGAATGGTCCCCCGGCGCCTTCGACGCCGCCCGCCGCGACGATAAGCCCATCCTCCTCGGCATCTCCGCCGTCTGGTGCCACTGGTGCCACGTCATGGACGAGACTTCCTACTCAGACCCCGCCGTCATCCAGCTCATCAACGACCGCTTCGTCGCCGTCCGCGTCGACAACGACCAGCGCCCCGATATCAACGCCCGCTACAACATGGGCGGCTGGCCCACCACCGCCTTCCTCACCCCCGAGGGCGAGGTCATGGCCGGCATGACCTACGTCTCGCCCGAGCAGATGCGCGACGTCCTTCAGCAGGTCAGCGGCTACTACCGCGACAACAAGGACTCCATCCAGCAGAAGATCGTCGAGATCGCGGCCTCCCGCGAGCGCGCGACGCACATCTCCGGCGACGACGACACGCTGTCCGGACAGATCTTGAGCGACGTCCTCCACGCCACCGTCGATGCCTACGACCCCGTCTTCGGCGGCTTCGGCAACGAGCCGAAGTTCCCCCACACCGACGCCATCGACCTGCTCCTGCACGCATATCTCCGCGACGGCGATCGCGACGCGCTCCACATGGTGCGCAAGACGCTCGAATACATGTGCAACGGCGGGACCTACGACCAGGTCTGGGGCGGCTTCTACCGCTACTCCACCAAGCGCGACTGGAGCATCCCCCACTACGAGAAGATGCTCGAGGACAACGCCCCGCTCCTCCGCAACCTCTGCAAGCTCTACCGCATCACCGGCGACGCCGCCCACCGCCGCTACATCGAGTTCACGATCGACTACCTCGACGCGTGGCTCAGCGACCTCGAGACCGGCGCGTTCTACGGCTCGCAGGATGCCGACGAGGACTTCTACCCCCTCCCCGCCGAAGAGCGCGCGACGCGCGACGCCCCCTACGTCGACCGGACCGTGTACACCGGCTGGAACGCCATGGCGATCGGCGCCTACCTCGAAGCGTCGTGGACGATCGGCCGCCCGGAGCTGCGCGACCGCGCCCTCCGCACGCTCGACTTCCTCTGGGCACGCCTCCAGACCGGTGGCGGCGGCATGCACCGCTACCTCGCGCCCGAAGGCCCCCGCGTCGGCGGCCTCCTCGGCGACCAGGCGTGGACGGCGATCGCCCTCCTCGACGCGTACGAGACCGCCGGCCGCCCGCAGGACCTCGATCGCGCCGCACAGCTCGCGGCCTTCATGCGTGACCATCTCGCCGCCGAAGACGGCGCGTTCTACGACACCCCCACCGGCCACGACACCCTCGGACGTCTCGCCATGCGACAGACGCCCCTGAAAGAAAACACCGCCGCCGCCGAAGCCTTCACCCGCCTCGCCCGCATCACCCACGACGCGGCGTACGAAGATGTCGCCCGCCGCACCCTCGAGCGCTTCGCCCACGTCGCCGAGTCGCAAGGCCACTTCGCCGCCGGCTACGCGCGCGCCGTCGACGTCTTCCTCAACCCCGGCGCCGATGTGAAGATCGTCGCCTCACCAGCCGATGCCGCAGCCTTCCGCGCCGCCACCCTCGCCCTCCCCGTCCCCGGCCGCACCGTACGCGTCCTCGATCCGTCCGACGCCGCCGCCCTCGCCGCCGAGGCCCTCCCCGCACAGCCCGCCCCCGCCGCCTACGTCTGCTACGGCACCCTCTGCTCCGCCCCCGTCACCACCCCCGACGCCCTCGCCGCCGCCGTCGACCAGACCCGCCGCGCCTACGACTCCACCCTCCCCGAAGAGCCCCTCGCCCTCCCCCGCTCCCCCCGCGCCTCCGACTGACCGCAGCGACCGTCCGCACCGCGCTGCCATGTCCTAATGTGGCGCGGGCCTTCAGCCCGCGTGGACTCTCACCCCAACCTCTGCGCTCTCCGCGCCTCCGCGGTGAACTCCCCGACCGCTCCTTCCAACCTCCAACCTCCAACCTCCAGCCTCCAGTCGGCCATCACAGCCCAGATCCTCCATCCGCCGCCGAGTATCCTGATATGGCGAACACCATGACCAGAGACCGCACCACCACGCAGCCGCAAGAGCCCGACGACCGCCAGACCATCGGCGAACAGCTCCGCCTCGCCGTCGGCATCCTCGCCGTCGGCGCCCTGGCGCTCTTCATTCTCCAGAACCTGCAAGAGGTCGAGATCCACTTCCTCTGGTTCGACTGGTCCACGCGGATGCTCTGGGCGCTCCTCGCCAGCACCGCCGTCGGCGCCCTCGCCGCGTGGCTCTTCTCCGCCCTCCGCCGCCGCGCCCGCCCCCGCACCGACCGCGACGACTGACCCGCCGCCAGCCTTAACCCCCCGTTAACCCTCATCCGCTATCGTGAAGACGCCCATCCCTGCCCGCCCCCCAGGAGGCCCGCGTGTCCGACGACCAGCACACCTTCGACGAACAGGACGCCGACGAAAACGTCCTCCGCGAGGCCGATGAGCGCGCCGCCCGCCGCCGCACCCCCGGCGTCTTCGAACACGCCTTCCTCGCCAGCATCCCCGACGTCACAGAGCTGCTCCTCGTCCGCCACGGCCAGCAGGACGTCGACCGCGACGGCCCCGTCGGCGACTGGGTCGACCCGCCGTTGAGCGACCTCGGCCGTAGCCAGGCGCGCCTCGTCGGCATGCGCTTCTCCACCGAGCGCATCGACGCCGTCTACGCCAGCCCCCTCCAGCGCGCCCTCGAGACAGGCCGGGAGATCGCCCGCCACCACCGCCTCGACCCCATCGTCATCGAAGACCTGCGCGAGGTCGGCATCTTCCGCGACATCCCGCCCGACCGGCACGCCGTCGACTACGTCGGCGTCCAGCTGCTCGCCGGCATCCGCGAGCGCATGATCAATGAGAAGAAGTGGGACGTGTACCCCTACTCTGAGTCCACTCACGAGTTCCGGAAGCGCATCATCAACGCCGTCGAGGCGATCATCATCGCCCACGCCGGCGAGCGCGTCGCCATCGCCTGCCACGGCGGCGTCATCAACGCCTACATCTCGCACGTCATCGGCTCGCCGTACGACATGTTCTTCCAGCCCGCCCACACCTCCGTGAACATCGTCGCCGCCGGACAGGGCCGCCGCGCCCTCCACGTCCTCAACGACACCCACCACCTCCACACCGCCGAGGGCGCGTTCCACAGCTTCTAGGCGCCCCGAATGCCGGACGCACGAACGCCCCCCGGACGATTCGCCCGGGAGGCGCGCGCGATGTGCCCTGAAGGGCTGGCTAGCAGGTGCCGTTGACGCCGTTGTCCAGACAAGCTGTGCCATTGTCGAACGCCCCGATGATCTCGTCCTTGAACGTGAACAGCGCGAGGGCCACCACAGCGACCGCGATCACCGCGACAATCAGGCCGTACTCCGCCAGCGTCTGGCCTTCCTCGTCCTTCGTCCGGGCCGCCAGGCCCTGCACCACGGACAATACCCGCAGCGCCAGTTCGTTCAGCATCGTCTTGACTCCTCCTCGTTGTTCGATGATGGTTCAACTTGACAACGCCCTGCCGCGCCGCGGCGTTACATCTCCGGCCGAAACGGCCCCTCGTCCAACCTCCAAACCCTCAACGACCAGCCCACATCCAACCTTGGCCAGCCCCCTCCACCGTCCACCGTCCAGCCTCCAACCTCCTAACGACCACCCCCACCTCGCGCCTCCCGCATCCACCCCCTACCCTCCCCTCATGAAGGCCGAGATCCTCTCCATCGGCACCGAGATCCTCCTCGGCGAGATCGTCGATACCAACGCCCAGTACATCGCCTCCCGCCTCCCCGCCCTCGGCATCGACCTCTATTTCAAAGCCGTCGTCGGCGACAACCTCGACCGCCTCTCCGAGACCATCCAGCGCGCCCGCGAGCGCTCCGACGTCGTCATCTGCACCGGCGGCCTCGGCCCCACCGAGGACGACCTCACCCGCGAGGCCATCTGCGCCGTGATGGGCGAAGAGCCCCACGTCGACCCGGACCTCGAAGCGAATCTGCGCGCCTTCTTCGAGCGTCGCGGCTACGCCATGCCCGAGCGCAACGTCAAGCAGTGCTGGCTCATCCCCTCCGCCCGCGCCATCCCCAACCCCCGCGGCACCGCCCCCGGCTGGTGGGCCGAGCGCGACGGCAAGGTCATCGTCGCCATGCCCGGACCCCCCACAGAGATGACCCGCATGTGGGAGAACGAAGTCGCCCCCGAGCTGCTCCGCCGCAACCCCGGCTCCGTCCTCGTCACTCGCACCCTGAAGACCGCCGGCATCGGCGAGGGCACGGTCGATGAGATGGTCAGCCCCCTGCTGAAGTCACAGAACCCCAGCATCGGCATCTACGCCCGCGCCGACGGCGTCCACCTGCGCCTCGCCGCCAAGGCCCCGGCCGAGGAGGACGCCTGGCGCCTCATCCGCCCCCTCGAGCAGGAAGTCCGCGCCGTCGTCGGCGCCGCGATCTGGGGCGCCGACGACGACACCTTCGAGAGCGTCGTCGGCGACATGATGCGCGAGCGTCACGTCACGCTCGCCACGATGGAATCCTGCACCGGCGGCCTGCTCGCCAGCACCATCACCGACGTCCCCGGCTCCTCCGGCTACTTCGCCGGCGGCCTCGTCTCGTACCAGACGCAGCTCAAGCTCGACTGGGGCGTCCGCCCCGATGTCATCGAGGAGTCCGGCGTGATCAGCGCCGAATGCGCGCGCGAGATGGCCCGCGCCGTCCGCGAGCGCCTCGTCGCCTCGGTCGGCGTCGGCATCACCGGCGTCGCCGGCCCCGACGAGCAGGAGGGCAAGCCCGCCGGCACCATCCACGTCGCCGTCGACGCCATCTGGGAGGCCCCGCGCTCCGTGAGCTACGTCTTCCCCCAGGGCCGCACCGCCGTGAAGCGCCGCGCCGTCACCACCGCCCTCGTCCTCCTCCGCCAGTCCCTCCTCGAGCACCGCCCCGAAGGCCTCGCCTGACACGTGGCGGCTCCGAATCTCCATCGCCGCGGCCGACGCCGCCGTCGCTCAAGGGCGCCATCGTCCGTGCCTTCGACTCGGCGACCGGCTGCCTCTCTCGTCCGCATCGAGCGTCAGCTGCTAATCGCGGGCGTCAAGTGACAGCGCGCCGCGGGCACGCGCCCCCCTATCTCATTCGCCAGCGCGTCCAACCTCCAGTTGCCCTGCGCCCCGCTCCTTCGTACGCTCTAAACGTGACCTCCAGCCTCGAGTCCCTCTACGCACAGAAGGACGTGCCCGTGACCGCGCCCGAAACCGACAACAAGGTCGCCCTCGTCATCGCCGCTCATCCCGACGACGCCGACTTCGGCGCTGCCGGCACCACCTGCATCTGGACGAACGAAGGCTGGACCTTCTACTACCTCGTCTGTACCGACGGCTCCAAGGGCACCTCGGACCCCGGCTTCGACCCCGCCGAGCTCATACGCGTCCGCCGCGACGAGCAGCGCGAGGCCGCCCGCCGTGCCGGCGCCACCGACGTCTTCTTCCTGGATTATGTCGATGGCGAACTCACCTACACCCGCCAGCTCCTCGGCGATGTCGTCCGTCACATCCGCATGCTCAAGCCCTACGCCGTCTTCACCCACGACCCCGAGGCCTTCATCGTCCGCGACAGCTTCGTGAACCACTCCGACCACCGCTGCACCGGCCAGGTCGCCGTCGACGCCATCTACCCCGCCGCCCGCGACCGCCTCAACTTCCCCGAACAGATCGCCGAGGGCCTTGAGACCCACAACGTCAAGGAGATCTACATCTGGGGTTCGGAGAAAGCGAACTTCGACACCGACATCACAGGCGTCGTCGACCAGAAGATCCACGCCCTCAACGCGCACGTCAGCCAGGGGCTCGGCGCCGAGGATCCGGACAGCCAGTTCCTCAAGTTCGTCCGTGATCGCTGGCGCGGCGACGACGGCCGCTACAACGAGCGTTTCCGCCGCGTGGTGCTCTTCCGCTGATTGCCGCTTTCATCCCGATCCCGCGCGTGTTAGCATCCGCCCTCGGCGGGGGCAACGTGAATCGGGGTAGTGGTGAAGTGGACTCTCCTCACGCTTGCCGTCGCACTCGCTTGCGCATCGGCGCTCCCCCTCCGCACCGCATCCGCCCAGCAGCCCCGCGACCCCCTGATCTCGCCACAGGAGGGCGCTGACGGGTCACGCTTCCAGATCGTCGGCCAGTCCGGCTGGACCCCCGGCGAGACCGTCACCATCCGCCTCGCTTTCACGCCCACCGACCCCCTCGCCCCGGACGGTACTGACATCTGGACCGGCGACACCTACCACGAACGCCAGGTCACCGTCCTCCGCGACGGCACCTGGAGCTTTCCCATCACCGTCCCCGATGAGCTGTTCCCCTTCATCCTCGGCGACACCCCCGGCTTCATCCTCGTCCGCGCCGAGAGCCCGTCGAAGAACGCCAGCAACGCTTGGGTGTACAGCCCCGGCGGCCGCCGGCCCCCCGGCGCCGAAGCGATCGCCGGCCTGGGCTTCGGCCCCGGCGCCCCCTCCCCCGCCCTCGCGACCACACTCGCCCTCTTCGCCGCCGCCACCGGCGCTCTCCTCATCCTGAGCGGCGCCCGTCGCCAAAAGGGCCACTAGGATTGCCCAAGGCCTAGTTTACCGTATAGGATCTGTTCCTCCGCGAGGAACTGTTATGGCAATCGTCGCTCGACCCGATCCTCTGTACCAAATCGCTGTTCGACTCCCTGATACCGAACGGGCGGCAGTTATCGCCGCACGTAGCGAATACCGGCATCAGCGAGTCATGCACCTCTTTGTTGTCCTAGCAGCGGGCGCGTTGACTCTTGCAGCAGGAGGTGCAGCAGCACTCATCGAACATGACGGAGCGTTCTCTATGTCGGAGAAGACTGTTCTCGGAGCAATAGCCTTCATGGGCTTCGCGTTGGCCACACTCTCGGGCGTTTGCTGGAGCATAGCAAGAACCGAAGATCTCTTGCTCATCGAGTTTCTAACAGTCCAGGAGTATCGGAATGAACGTCCGCGAGAGGCATGAGAAGAGTGCTTGACCGGCCTTCTGACCGTGAACGTGTCCTTCACGCGATGCAAGGCACTTCGTGATGGATGTCTTTCTCTACACCGTGACTTCCGTTCTCGGCCTAATCGGCATGGGCCTACTGGCGACTGCCTTTCTCACCCTCCGGTCGTTCGCCTCAAGGACGAATCTCGATCATTACGTGATCCCGGCCATACCACAAACCACCTCGCCCGAAGCAGCGGCGATCGAAGACCCCGAAGGACTTCACCTGCCTGGGGCAGCGACGATCCAAGACGCCGAGGAACTTCACGTGTGGGCTAGCCTGTGCAGGAGCGCCGGACTGCCCGCCGAAGCGCGAGGGTACTTGCAACAGGCACTCCTCAGCCAAGGCGATTCCGACGACTATCACAATTGCGCCCTAGAAGCCGAGCGGCTGGCGGAGTTCGACCTTGCAGAGCGCCTATACCGCAGGGCACTAGCGGCCTCTCCGGACAACTCGCGAACCGAGCGTGATTTGGCCGATCTCCTTTCGAAAGCATCACGCGTGCAGGAAGCAGACACGATATTCGAGCGCCTCCTCAAAACTAACCCGGAGGATGAGAGGCTCCAAGCGTATTTTGGACAGCACCTAGCCCGACACCGGCCGGCTGATCTCAGATCCTTCCTCGATCGCATCAAGTCCGAGCTTGCGACCCGTCCCGGACTGTTACGGCCGTGGCTTGCGCTTGCCCATCCGTTTGCTCAGCAGGCCGGCATTGCACCAGCGGACCTGACCGGCGTTTTGACCAGCACAGCAGAACTTACCGCGGATCCAGGCCTACTGGCGCAGGCTGCTTCCATCGAGTTCGATGCAGGAGACAGGAACCAAGGCGCCGTCCATTACATCAGCGCCATACGACTGGGCTTGAAGGATCCCACCGCCCTCCACAACTTGGCCGCTGATCTAAACAGAATCGGGCGCCCCGATCTGGCATTCCGCATCGCGCGCGCGGTTGTAGATCTCCACCCGGGTCGAGATCCCACGTGGAAGGTGGTTATCAACTATCTCGTCAACAACGATTTGATATCAATTCAACAGTTTCAGTCCCTGCGCTCGGCACCGTCTGGTGCTGAGCGCCTTAGGCTGCTGAAGGATGTGAGCCCGATGCCACCGGGTGATCTATCACTGGCGCTCCGGGAAGTTGCACGCACCCTCGAACCTTACGCGGCCACTGGTTCGGCACTGGGGCGTGAGGCGGCTTTAGACACGCCGACATTCGCCGGCGTTCCGGCAGGCGACCAAGGCAAGGCACCCACCCAGGTGGCGCCGGAAGCGCAGCAGACGGCAGAGCGCCCAGCAGTACAACCGATCCCTGAGGCAGCCGCAAGAGAGCTGGAAGGACTGTTGGCGGACCTGCGGTCATACCTTGGCGAAGCAGCCCGCCGAACTCACGAGGAACAACAGGGCCAGCTGGCGCCAGCCGCCGATTTGACCGAGAAGACCGAGAAGACCAAGAAGATACTGACGTTCCCAACACAAGCCGCCGGCTAGGTTTCAAGGCCGAGCCCCCGCAGGAACGCGTCGCTGTTCGGCTCCCGCCCCAGGAACGACCGCACCAGCTCGTCCCCGTCCACCGCCCCTCCCCGTTCGAGAATCGCCCGCCGGTACGCCCGCCCCGTCGCCCCGTCGAACACACCGCTCGCCTCGAAGCGCGTGAACATGTCGTCGCCGAACACCCGCGACCACAGGTACCCGTAGTACCCCGCGTCGTACCCGAACAGGTGCCCGAACCCCGAGTGGAAGTGCGTCCCCTCCGTGTACGGGAAGCCCGTGATCGCGTGCAGCTCCCGCAGCGTCTTCGTCGTGTCGCCCCCGAACCCCGGCGAGTGGAACGCGAGGTCCAGCCGCGCGAAGAACAGTTGGCGCAGCATCGCCACCCCCGACGCCACGTTCTTCGCCCGGATCATCGAGCCCAGAAGCGCCGCCGGCAGCGGCTCGCCCGTCTGGTAGTGCGACGTGAACCGCCCCAGCACCTCCGGGTCCCACACCCAGTGCTCCAGCATCTGCGACGGCGCCTCCACGAAGTCCCGCTCCGTCGCCGATCCGCTGAACTCCAGGTACCGCGCCCGCGTCAACGTCTGGTGCAGGATGTGCCCGAACTCGTGGAAGAACGTCACCGCCTCCGAGTGCCGCAGCAGCGACGGGTTCTCCGCCGTTGGCTTCGTGAAGTTCGCGACGATCGCGCTCGCCGGCTGCTGGTATGTCCCGTCCGGCAGCTCCCGCCCCCGCCGCAGCGTGAACGCCGCCGCGTGCCCGAACTTGTTGGGCCGCGGGTGCAGGTCCATGTAGAAACGCGCGAACGGCGACTTCCCCTCCGCCTCGTAGATGTCGAACGCCTGCACGTCCTCGTGCCACACCGGTGCGTCCGGCGCCGGCTCGTACCGGATGCCCAGCAGCTGCTGCGTCACGTCGAACAGCCCGCGGATGCACGCGTCCAGCGGAAAGTACTGCGCCACCTCGAACTCGTCGACCGCGTAGTCGTGCTTCAGCAGCAGGTTCTGACAGTAGCGCCAGTCCCACATGTTGACCTGTCCGTCGCCCGTCTGCCGCTCCTTCGCCGCGCTGAGCTGCTCCATGTCCGACGCGAACTTCACGCGCAGCTTCGGCTCCAGGTCCGCCAGGAACCCCTCGACGTTCTCCCGCCGCTTCGCCATCCGCTTGTCGACGACGTACGCCGCCCACGAGTCGTACCCCAGCAGCTTCGCCGCCTCAGTCCGCAGCGCGATCGCCTCCTCCAGCACCGCGATGTTGTCGCGCCCGCCCTTCGTCTGGTCCTTCAGGAACAGCTCCCGCCGCAGCTCCGGTGACTCGGCGTTCGACAGGAACGGGTACAGCTCCGGGTACGCCAGCGACACCCGGTACGTCGTGACCCCACCTTCCTCCACCGTCTTCAGCCCGCCGATGAACCGCTCCGGCAGCCCCGCCAGCCCCTCCCGCGTGACCACGATCGCGTCGTCCCACGTGTCGATCGCCTTCCGGAACTGAGTCCCCAACTCCACCAACCGGTTCATGATCGCCCGCACCCGCTGCCGCTGCTCCACCGGCAACCCGAAGCCGTTGCGCCGGTAGTCGCGCATCGTGAACTCCAGCAGCCGCCGTTCCTCCCCCGCCAGCGACGCCGCCTCCCCGCTCTCCGAGAACGCCCGCACCGCTTCGTACAGGTCCTCCCGGAACGCCAACTCCACGCCGTACTTCCGGATCTTCTCGTCCCAGTCGCGCGCCGTCTCCCGCAGCCCGTCGTCCGCCGCTACGTACGCCATGAAGCCGTACGTCCCCGACGCCTGTTCGATGTGGTCGACTGCCGACTCCACCGCCACCAGCGTGTTCGCGAACGTGCGCTCCCCGTCCGGCGTCCGCACGATCGCCGCGATCGCGTCGTCGCAGCGGCCCATCGCCGCTTCGCACTCCTGGACGACCATCTCCGGGGTCATGCTGCCGTAGTCCGTCATCGTCCCTCCTCCGGCGTCGCGACAGGCTAACCCGCGCCGATCCCGCGCGCCACGGAGGTGCTATCCTCCTCCCCGATGGCCCGCACCGCCCGCCGCTCGCTGCGCGTCGCCCTGCTGCAGCTCCGCGCGTTCTCGATCGAGGACGCCGAGGCGTCGCTGCAGCACACCCTGCGCCGTATCGACGAGACCGCCCGCGAGCGCCCAGACATCATCGTGCTGCCCGAAGTCACCTACCCGGCGTACTTCCTCGGTCGCACCGACGGCTCTCTCCCGCCCGGCGTTCGCCCCTCCGCCGACGTGGTCGAGATCTTCGCCGCGAAGGCGCGCGAGCACAGCGTCTACATCGCCGCCGGCCTCGCCCTCGAGCGCAAGGGCGCGCTGCGCAACGCCGCCGCACTCTTCGCCCGCGACGGAGCCCTCCTCGGCGCCTACGAGAAGTCCTTCCTCTGGCACTTCGACGGCCGCTGGTTCGCCCCCGGCGACGCCTACCCCGTCTTCGAGACGGGCGTCGCCCGCGTCGGCATGCTCGTCTGCGCCGACGGACGCATGCCCGAGATCGCCCGCGCCCTCACGCTCAACGGCGCCCAGATCATCCTCGACCTCACGGCGTGGGTCAGCACCGGCCGCCGCGCCGAGGACCTCACCAGCGTCCAATGCGAATACCTCATGCCGGTGCGCGCCGCCGAGAACGGCGTCTGGGTCGCCGCCGCCAGCAAGTTCGGCGTCGAGGCCGGGAGCATCGTCTACTGCGGCCGCTCCTGCGTGATCGACCCCCGCGGCCGCGTCGTCGCCTCCCTCGGCCCTGACGACGACGCGGCGCTCGTGTACGACGTCCCCGTCGAGGACGCATCCCCGCCCATCACCCGCCGCCCCGAAATGTACGACGCCCTCACCCGGCCCACCGGGACGCTGCCGGTGCTCCCCACGCTCGACGAGCCCCTGATCCCCGCGCACGAAGAAAAGCGCGTCGCCGTCGTGCAGATGGCCATGCCTCCCGACGGCGCTGCGTTCGCCGCTGCCGCCCGCCGCCACGTCGAACGCCTGGCGCTGCAGGACGCGGACATCGTGCTCTTCCCCGCGACTCCCTCGCGCGTCCGCCACGCCTACCCGCAGGACGCCACGCTCGACGCCATGTTGCGCATCGCCGCCGACACCGGCGTGCACGTCGCCTTCGTCGTCTGGCGCCCCGACGGCGACGGCGAGCGCATGATGTACCTCGCCGGCCCCCACGGCGTCGTCGCCGCGCACGCGCAGTCGCACAAGCCGCCGGGCGAACGCTTCGCGTCGATGCCGCTCGGCGAGTACCCCGCCCCCGTCGTCGATACACCCGTCGGCCGCGCCGGCATGATGCTCGCCGCCGAGGGATTCGTGCCCGAGGTCGCCCGCTCCCTCATGCTGCGCGGCGCCGAGGTACTCCTCTGGGCCGGCGACAACCCCGCCCTCCCGATGACGCCCGTCGCTCGCGCCCGCGCCGACGAGAACCGCGTCTTCGTCGCCTGCGCCGCCGCCCCGGCCGAAACCGGCGCATCCCTCATCGCCGCCCCCGACGGCCGCGTGCTCGCCACCGCCCTCGAAGGCCGCGAACTCGCCGTCAGCGCGACCGTGAACCGCGCGCTCAGCCGCCTCAAGGCCATGGCGCCCGGCACCGACGTCGTGCGCGACCGCCAGCCCGCGACGTACGGCGCGCTCGTCCGCGCCGGGGCCGCCGCCGGACGCGTGCTATAATCGCCCGTCATCGACCAGATCGAGGCCGCGCTATCGCAGCGAACGAGATCGCGATCCCCCGGGCCGCCACACCCGCGCTTGGCGTTGCCAGCCTCAAGGCCCGCATCGCCGGCTACATCGTCGATCAGGTGATCTTCGCCGCCCTGGCGATGATCATGTTCGTCCTCTCCTTCGGTCTGCTCCTCCTCTTCACCGACGCCGCGACGAACGACCCCTCCGACGCGCAGATCTACGCCATCTTCGCCATCATCGGCATCGGCACCCCGTCCATCTGGAGCGCCATGAACCTGCTGCTCCTCCGCTGGCGCCGCCAGACCGGCGGCCAGTACGTCGCCGGCGTGCGCCTCGCCCGCGAGGACGGCGCTCCCCTCTCCACCCGCGACACCGCCGCCTGGTGGTTCTGCCTCAACCCGCTGCTCTTCAGCTGGCCCATGGCCGCGGTCGCCCTCTTCCCCCTCGCCGGCGTCGTCTCCATCACCCTCGACCGCGCGACCATAGCCGTCTTCGGCGGCCTGCTCCTGCTCTGCTTCGCCGCCCCCTTCGCCGCCCTCGCCGCCGCGTTGCTCGACCCCTACAACCGCGCCCTGCACGACCGCGTCGTCGGCACCGTCGTCGTGCCGGCGGAGTGACGATGCACACCCCCTGGCGCCACGGCGCGAGCGCGGACACCACCCGCAACACTGCGAAGTGGGCGCTGGGCCTGGTGTCGTTCCTCGCGCTGCTCGCGCTTTTCGCGTCACTGCAACTGTTCCAGCTCACGTCCGAGGGCACGGGCCACCGCTCGCTCAGTCGCGCCGTCGCCGTCCTCACCGAGATCGACGCGCTGGTCGCCCGCGACGCGGACGACCTCCGGCAGCGCGCCGCCGACGCCCGCCCCGGCGAGACCGTGCGCCTCGCCGACTTCCCCGTCGACGTCCCCCTCACCCCCGCCGAAGCCAGCAGCTCCTCTCCGGAAGAGCTGCGCGCAATCCTCCTCGACCGCGCCGCCGACCGTCTGTACGACAGCGGCGCCGGCGAACTGCGCCACGCCGGCGCCACCAGCGGCCCCGGCGCCTTCTCCGCGTCCGGCGTCGTCGACCGCTGGATGGATTTCGAGCGCGACTCTGTCCACGATGCGCTCGCCATCGCAACGTACGCGCTCGCCGCCATCAGCGCGGCGCTGCTCGCAGCACTGGCGCGCGTCTGCCGCGGCTACGGCCGGATGGTCGCCGCCGCCATCGTCGTCCTTGCCGCGGCGCTCGTGCTGCTCGTCGCCGGGGGCGCCGCCTGGCTGCTTATGCAGACCGGCGGCTCCGGCTACGCCGAGCGCGAACTTACTGCCATCGGCGAGGATCTGGCGCTCGTGCCGCTGCGCAACGGCCTGGCCTTCGCCACCTTCGGCCTGCTCCTCACCCTCGCCGGCGCCCTGCTCGCCCGCTGGTCAGACTCCGACTCCCCCGAATCTGTACGCGCATCTGCAACCTGACACCCGCCCCGCCCCGTGGCCGCGAGACGCCGGGGTCGGCTATGGTGCTTCGGACAAGCGCAGGAGACGACGGCATGGCCGCCATCCCGGCCCTCAAGAAGAACCTCGAGTTCTGGCACTGGTACCCTCGACTGATCGTCGAGGGACTCACCCCGGAGCAACTGCACTGGCAGCCGGAGGGCCACGATACCTCCATGGCCTTTGCCATCTGGCACGCCTACCGCGCCGAGGATGACCTCCTCCACGGCCTCCTCGGCGCTGGCCCCAGCGTCTACGCGTCGCAGGGCTGGGCCGAACGCCTCCCCGTCGCCGAGACCGGCGTCACCCCCTTCGGCAACGGCCTCACCCGTGAGCAGATCGGCGGCCTCCGCCTCGACCCCGCCGCCCTCCTCGACTACGCCGATGCTGTCGGCCGCGCCGTCTCCACCCACCTCGACGCAATGAGCGACGGCGACGCGGCGACGGAGGTGCCGCTGCCGTTCTTCGCCGCCGTCTACCCCATGCTCGACAAGATGTCGAAGGCCGAGTTGGTCGCCTTCTTCTCCATCGGCCACGTCTCCGAGCACCTCGGCGAGGTCCAGTTCGTCAAGGGCCTGCTCGGCATGAAGGGCGCTCCGCTGTAACCGCATGCCCGATCGCCCTGCGAGCGGCTGGCGCCTCACGATGGGCGCGGACCTCACGCCGGACGGCGTCGAGTTCCGCGTCTGGGCGCCCCACGCCACCTCGATCGACGTCGAGCTGGGCAACGTCTTCGTCGCCCTCGCCCGCGACGACGATGGCATATGGTCCGGCGTCATCCCCGACCTCCCGCCCGGCACCACCTACCGCCTCCGCGTCGACGGCCGCTGGGGTTACCCCGACCCCTACTCCCGCTCGCAGCCCGAGGGCCCGCACGGCCCCTCGCAGGTCATCGATCCCGGGGCGTTCGTCTGGCACGACGGTGCGTGGCCCGGCCTCCGCCGCAACGGTCTGGTGCTGTACGAGCTGCACGTCGGCGCCTACACTCCCGAGGGCACGTTCGACGCGCTCGCCGATCAGCTCGACGTCCTCGCCGCGCTCGGCGTGACTGCCATCGAGCTGATGCCCGTCGCCGAGTTCCCCGGCCGGCGCAATTGGGGCTACGACGGCGTCGACCTCTTCGCCCCCGCCAGCGCCTACGGCGGCCCAGAAGCCTTCAAGCGCCTCGTTGACGCCGCCCATGCCCGCGGCCTCGGCGTCGTGCTCGACGTCGTCTACAACCACTTCGGGCCCGACGGCAACTACCTGCTGCAGTTCGCGCCCGAGTACCTCAGCGACACCCACAAGGTGGAGTGGGGCGACGCCGTGAACTTCGACGGCCCCAACAGCGCCCGCGTCCGCCAGTTCGTCATCGACAACGCCTGCTACTGGTTCAACGAGTACCACGTAGACGGACTCCGCCTCGACGCCACCTTCTCGATCAAGGATGACTCGCCACGTCACATCCTCGAGGAGATCGCCACCACCGCGCGCGCCAGTGTGCCGTCCGCCCGCAATGTGATCGTCATGGCCGAAACCTACGAGAACGACGAGCGCTACCTCCGTCCCGCCGATCGCGGCGGCTTCGGCTATGACGCCGTCTGGGCCGACGACTTCCACCACGTCATCCACACCTTCGTCAGCCGGGAGCAGAGCGGCTACTATGCCGACTACGCCGGCACCACCGATGAGCTCGCCCGCACCATCAACCAGGGCTGGCTCTTCCGCGGCGAATATTCGTCCCATCTCGAGAAGGAGCGAGGCACCCCCGCCGACGCCGCCGACGCCGCAAGCTTTGTGTACTTCCTCCAGAACCACGACCAGGTGGGGAACCGCGCCTTCGGGCGCCGCCTCTCCCACCTCGTGGGCTCCGCCGACCTGAAGCCCCTCGCCGTACTTCTGCTCTTGCTGCCCTATACGCCGATGATCTTCATGGGGCAGGAGTTCGCCGCCTCTTCGCGTTTCTACTATTTCACCGACCACAACCCGGAGCTGGGCCAGTTGATCACCGAAGGCCGCCGCCGCGAGGTCGCCCGCTACCTCGAACTCTCCGGCGAAGAGCACCTCCGCGAGATCCCTGACCCGCAGGATCCGCAGACCTTCCTCGACACCAAGCTCAACCTCGCCGAGCGCGACGAGAATCTCGGCGAGCACATCTTCGCACTCTACCGGGAGCTCATCGCCCTCCGCCGCTCGGACGCCGTCTTGCGGCACCAGGACCGCTTCCGGATGAAAGCTGTCGCCGCCGGCGACACCGTGCTGCTCGTCCACCTGTGGGCCGGCGCCGAGCACCGCCTCATCGCCGCCAACTTCGGCGTCGCCTTCGACACCCCGCCTGCCGCCGCCGGCGTCCCGAAAGATCTCCTGCGCTACGACTGGGAGCCGATGCTCTCGACCGACGAACGCCGCTTCGGCGGCACCGACGACCGCGTCCGCTTCGACCGCACCCTCGTCTCCCTCCCCCCGCGCACCGCCGCCTGGCTCACCGCCCGCCGCCGCCCCCTCCCCGCCCGCCTCACCGCCACCCTCCGCCGCCTCCTCCGGCGATGATGACTGCACGCCGCCCTCTCCTGGTCACATCCATCATCTGCACACCGGCCGTGCCCGCTTGTCATGCTGCGCAGCGAAGCATCTGGAGACCGGCGCGCCCCTCCGCGTCATCGACCCATCCCCGCGATGGAACAGCATGAAGCAGACCGCTAACGGCTCACAGCTCACGGGTCACGGTGGGTACAGGGGGCTCGCCCCCTGTCGGGGATCCGGGGGCCGTCCCCCGGCGCCTCATATTAGGAAGCGGAGCAGCCCAAAGGGATGCGCAGCGCCCCGCGAACGCACGCGGTTCTGACAGACAAACCTGGGCGACAGTCCCCGCCCGCGGCTAATAAGCTGCCCGACTGAAAAACTTTCGCGCCGATCGCTGATCGCTCACGACGAGCGGCCCCCGGGGTACAGGGGGCCCGCCCCCTGTCGGGGGTCCGGGGGCGTCCCCCGGCAACTCTCATTTGGAAGCGGAGCAGCCCAAAGGGATGCGCAGCGCCCCCACACCGCTGAGGCGTCCAGACAAGGCGACCAGAGCCCGTTCCCGGTCCCCAAACTGAGAGCTGACAACTGACAACGGACAACTCAGTCCAGCTGCGCCTTCCACCCCAACCACACCACCGCCGCCACCGCCATCACGATCAGCAGCCCCGGGAACACCATCGCCTCCCCGAACGCCCCCCACCGCTCCCCCGCCGGCGCGTCGCTCTCGCTCACCGCCCGCCACGCCCCGTACGCCGCCGCCCCCAGCGCCCCCAGCACCACCCCCACCACGACCAGCAGCACGTCATTCCACCGCGAATCTGATTGCGCCATCGCGCACAATCTAGTCGTGCAGCACCATCGGCGCCACCAACCCAGCCGGGCACTGGACCGGCAGACTGGCCGACTGGCGGACTGACCGACTGACAGACTGAGAGACCCGTCCCGCTTGACACCGAAGCGACCGCCGTCGCAGAGTAGCCCCAACGCGCGCCATTCACGACAAGGAGGTCACAGTGGCCGTCACCATGGACAACCCCCCGATGCCCGGCCCCTCGTCCTACCCCGTCCGCCTGGACGTCCAGTACCCCGAGAAGCTCAATAACCTCCTCCCCCTCGTGAAGTGGCTCCTCGCCATCCCCCACTTCATCATCGTCTACGCGCTGCTCATCGTGGTCGAGGTCATCACGGTGATCGCGTTCTTCGCCATCCTGTTCACCACGAAGTACCCGGAGGGACTGTTCAAGTTCGCCGTTGGCGTCCTCCGCTGGCAGGCCAACGTCAGCGCGTACCTGTACCTGCTTCGCGACGAGTATCCGCCCTTCTCGATGGACGCTGGCCAGTATCCCGTCACCCTGGAGATCGACCCGCCCGATCAACTCAACCGCTGGCTCCCGCTGGTCAAGTGGCTGCTCGCCATCCCGCACTTCGTCGTGCTCATCTTCCTCAGCATCGCCGTCTACCTCACCACCGTCATCGCCTTCTTCTCCATCCTCTTCACCGGCAAGTACCCCGAGGGGCTGTTCAAGTTCGCGGTGGGCGTCTCCCGCTACGGCCAGCGCGTCAACTGCTACCTGCTCCTCATGACCGACGCCTACCCGCCCTTCAGCCTCGATTAGCCGATGCAGGACGCGAGCTCCTTCGCCACGCCGCCGCCCTACCCCGTCCGGCTGAGTATCGACTACCCGGAGAAGCTCTCCCGCCTCTCCACGTTCTTCCGCGTCATCCTCGCCATCCCCGTACTGATCTTCCTTGGGCTCTTGGGCGGTACGACCTTTGAGTGGTTCTCCAGGAGCGAGGGCGTCCGCAACATCTCCATCGGCGGCGCTGGCGGCCTCATCGCAGCGATCTGGGCCACAATCCTAGTGCGGGGCTCCATCCCCCGCTGGATCTTTGACTTCCAAGTCGCGGTGCATCGCTTCACCTACCGTGCGTTCGCTTACCTCGGACTGCTCACCGACAAGTACCCGGCTTTCGAAGGGGACTGGGTGGTCCAGTACGACGTGGACTATCCGGGTCGCCTCTCCCGCTGGAGGATCCTTTTCTGGAAGCTCATCACGTCTCTCCCGCACTTCTTCGTGCTCCTGTTCCTGGGGATCGCAGCGCTATTCGTCACGGTGATCGCATGGTTCGCGATCCTCTTCACCGGCAACTACCCGCGAGGCCTGCACAGCTTCGTAGCGGGGACGATGCGCTGGGGCGCCCGCGTCTCCGCGTACTTCGAGTCACTGACCGACGTCTTCCCGCCCTTCTCCCTCGATGACGACGCTGGTCCAGCGGCTCCGGGCACGCAAACGCTCTGTGCCGTGATCGGCAGCATCGTCTTCGCTCTCATGGTCGCGGGCGCTATCGGCCTTGGTACGTTCCTGCTCATCTACCTCAACCAGTCCGAACGAGAGCACGTCGACTATCGCGCGGCGCTAGGGGCCGACCTCGGCGCCGACGCCAGTATCGAGATGGACGACGTGACGTTCACCCTGCGCGGCGGCGACGACCCGGCGACGTTCGACTTGCTCTCCGCCGCGCCCGGCCATCGCCTCGTCGCGTTCCGGCTGCGCTACGAGAGCGAGCAGAACCGGTTCACCATCGATGACGACCGAGACGGCTTCGACAGCGAGATCGAGGACGATGCCGTCCGCATCAAGACCGAGGATGAGGGCACCGTGAAGCCCGTGCTGCTCACCTTCGAGGGCGCCGTCGCGCCGGTGGACATCGCATCCGGGGCAACGGGCGAGCTCGTGGCCATCTTCGAGATCGGGCAGGCTGACACGATTGAGGAACTTCGCGCGTACCCCAATGAAGGCGGCAACCGCCGCGTCGTCTGGGACTTCGACTGACTCACCCGTCGCGCGCCCCGTAAGGGTGGGCTTAGCCACCGCGGCTCAATCAAGGGATCCATGACCACTGATCGCCCGATCGTCTTCACGCGCCATGCGCGCAATCATCTGCGCCGCACGAAGCTGGCCCAGGACGAGTTGCTCGTCCTTCTTGACGCGCACGAAACAGAGCACAGGGACGGCTCACGCATCAACCGCTGGATCTGGCATCTCGGCAACTGGCTCCGCGTCGTCCTGGTCGAGGAGCCCGATGCTATAGTGGTGATAGCCGTGATCTGGCCAGCCAGACCTCCCCGGGAGCCTTCATGATCGTCGAATACGACCGCCAGGCAGACGCCATCTACATCCGGCTCCGCGATGTCGAGCCCACGACCACGCGCGAACTCGACGACCACGTCATCGTCGACCTGGACGAGTCCGGCAAGATGGTCGGCATCGAGCTGCTCTTCGTCAGCGACTACCTTCGCCCCGAGGACATCGAAAGCCTCACCGTCACCAACCTTCTCGCCTCCTGATCTCGTCCCCTCCCATCCCGCACCCCCCTCTGCGCCCTCCGCGCCTCCGCGGTGAACTCCGTCCTCCGTCCACCCTCCAGTTTTCCGCACCCGCTGCCACCCGCTACGATGAACCGATGCCCCCCGACCAGCGCACCCTCGACCAGCTCTCGCTCTCCCGCGAGGAGTACGCCCGCATCGTTGACCTCCTCGACCGCGAGCCCAATGAGGTCGAGCTGGGCATGTTCGGCGCCCTCTGGTCCGAGCACTGCGGCTACAAGAACAGCCGCCCCCTCCTCAAGCTCCTCCCCGCCGAAGGCCCCCGCGTCCTCACGAAAGCCGGCGAGGAGAACGCCGGCGTCGTCGACATCGGCGACGGATGGGGCGTCGCCTTCAAGATCGAGTCCCACAACCACCCCTCCGCCATCGAGCCCTACGAGGGCGCCGCCACCGGCGTCGGCGGCATCGTCCGCGACATCTTCGCCATGGGCGCCCGCCCCGTCGCCATCCTCGACTCCCTCCGCTTCGGCCCCCTCCAGCCCTGGCGCCCACTCGACGGCTACAGCCCAAGCGCCAGCGCCCCACCCGTCCCCCCGCAGGGCGACCTCCGTGACCGCACCACCCCCGAGGCCGCCGCCCGCAACCACTACCTCTTCGGCGGCGTCGTCGCCGGCATCGCCGGCTACGGCAACTGCCTCGGCATCCCCACCGTCGGCGGCGAGGTGAGCTTCTCCCCCGCCTACTCCGGTAACCCCCTCGTGAACGCCATGTGCGTCGGCGTCGCCCGCATCGACCAGCTCGTCCGCGCCCGCGCCGACGGTCCCGGCAACCTCCTCCTGCTCGTCGGCTCCGACACCGGCCGCGACGGCATCCACGGCGCTACCTTCGCCAGCGTCGAGCTGGACGACTCGTCCGAGGAGCGCCGCCCCGCCGTGCAGGTCGGCAACCCCTTCCTCGAGAAGCTCCTCATGGAAGCGTGCCTGGAGCTGACCGAAGGGCACCGCGACTGGATCGCCGGCCTGCAGGACCTGGGCGCCGCCGGGCTCACCAGCTCCACCGTCGAATGCGCCGCGAAGGCCGGCACCGGCCTCATCATCGACGTCGCGAAGGTCCCCCGCCGCGAGTCCGGCATGACACCGTACGAGGTGATGCTCAGCGAATCGCAGGAGCGCATGCTCGTCATCGTCAAGCCGCAGCACGAGGCGGACGTGCGCGCCCTCTTCGAACGTTGGGAGCTGCACTGCGCGACCATTGGCGTCGTCACCGGCGACGGCCTCATTCGCGTCCGCGACGGCGAGACGGAAGTCGCGCGCGTCCCCGCGAAGCTCCTCGTCGACGCCCCCACCTACGTCCGCGACGGCGTGAAGCCCGCGTGGCTCACGCAGCTGCAGGAGTACGATCCCTCGCGCATCACCGGCGCAGGCGCTACCTCGAACGGCGCCGTACCCGCCGGCGCGCCCACCGGCGCGGCATCCGCCCTTCTGCTCGACCTGCTCGCCTCGCCCGAGATCGCGTCGAAACGCATCGTCTGGCGCCAGTACGACCACCAGGTCGGCACGAACACCGTCGCCGGCCCCGGTGGCGACGCCGCCGTCATCCGCATCAAGGGCACGCAGAAGGCCATCGCCATCGCCACCGACGGCAACGCCGCCTACACCTTCCTGGACCCCTACACCGGCGGCGGCATCGCCGTTTGCGAGGCCGCTCGCAACGTCGCATGTACCGGCGCGAAGCCCATCGCCATGACCAACTGCCTCAACTTCGGCAACCCCGAGAAGCCCGAGGTCTACTTCCAGCTCGAACAGGCCATCCGCGGCATGGCCGACGCCGCCCGCGCGCTCGGCATCCCCGTGATCAGCGGCAACGTCAGCCTCTACAACGAGTCCTACGGCGACGCCATCTGGCCCACGCCCGTCGCCGGCGTCGTCGGCCTCCTCGAGGACGCCACCCGCGCCGTCCCGATGGCATTCCAGACCCCCGGCGACGCCGTCTTCGCCGCCGGCGCCGCGTCCGGTCCGCGCGACCTCGCCGGCTCGGAGCACCTGCGCCTCACCCGCGGACTGGTCGCCGGCGCGCCCCGCATCGACCTCGACGCCGAGGCGCGGTTGCAGCGCTTCCTGGTCGATGCGGCCGGTCGCGGCCTGCTGCGCTCTGCCCACGACGTCTCCGCCGGAGGTATCGCCGTCGCCCTCGCCGAATGCTGCATCGCGCGAGACATCGGCCTCGATGCGGCCCTGTCCGCCGAGGCAATCGCGCTCTTCGGCGAGACACAATCACGCGCCGTCGTCTCTTGCGTCTCCGTCGACGCGCCCGCCCTGACGGAACTCGCCCGCACGCACGGACTCCCGCTCGAACGTCTCGGCGTCACCGGCGGCGACTCACTCCGCATCCTCGCCGCCGGGATCGACCTCCCCGTCGCCGCCCTCCGCGACGCGTACGAACGCGGTCTCCCCCGCGCCCTCGAAGGCGTCGCCGCCAACGCGTGAGAGACCAGCCCTAAGCTGTGGGCCGTGAGCCGCGAGCCGCGAGCATCGCGTAGCTGCGCAGCTTCAGCTGCGCCCGTCGCCATGGCCGGTCATGCTAAGGGTGGCAGCCCGCGCGCACGCTGACGGCTCACGGCTACCCCGCGTCATACGCCCAGCGGTCGTTCCCCTGCCGCAGCGCCCGGATGTGATTGATCTCGCCGCCGTGGTACAGGTCGTGCTGCACCATTGCGTTCATGAGCCAGCGCGTCTCGTAGCTCTGCCCCCAGTTCGCCCGCCGCATCACTAGCAGCTCCGCGTCATCCTCCATCGCCGCCACCCGCTCCCGCAGCCGCCGCTGCCCCTCCCGCAGCCACTCCGCGATAGCCGCCGGCGCCGTATCGCGCTCGACGCCTGGCACGCTGCCCGGCCGATCCCACCGCATCGACCCGTCGCCGAAGGCGTGATTCTCGTACACGTACTTGCACTCGCCCACGTGCTCCACGATCTCGAAGATCGTGCGATTCCCGCCCGGCGGCGTCCACAGCCAGTCGCCGTCCGCGACCGAGCGCACATTCGAGATCAGCGAGTGCATCCCCGCGCTCTCGAACGCGTCGTCCATCACGTACAACAGCAGCTCGATCCCGCCCCTGCTCATCGCACCATCAGGATAGCCCGCCACCGCCCCTCTCCGGCCTTCTGAGGCCGTTGCCCTTGAGCCTTCCGGTCATTCTAGTACGCTCCCTTCATTCACCGCCGAACGAGGCCCAGAATGGATCTCTGGCGTATCCTCGCGATTGTCCTTGCCCTAACGAATCTTCTGACCGCCTGGTACTCAACCCGCGCGGGGCGCGCCTCCCCGCGACTACTCATCTTCCTCCGTCATCGGCTTGACCGAGTGGTGCGGCCTCCTTCCGTAGCTGAGTTGCTGGGGTTCACAGTGCTCTGGATGGTCACTTCGGTGGGCATTGGATTAATGCTCGCCTTTTGGGTCTTCCCCGACGAAACCTTCGCGGATGGGCGAGTTGGTCAGCGCTTTGAAGTATTGGGGGCCTTTGTCGCAGCTGCAGGCTTCGGTGGGGGCTTCGCTGCACTACTCTTCGCTGCGTTCCAGATCCGATCTGCCTTTCCCCGCCCACGACTGGCCGTGCGCCACACGGTTGAACAGCGCTCCGGCCAAGGACTGACCATCGTTCTGTCCATCGTGAATATGGGCGCCGGAGCCCCCGGCTACTGGGCCGTCGAGTTGGACTTTGTCGGTTTCACGAGCGCCGGACTAACCGATTCACTCACTCAGACTGGCCTTTGGAACGGCAACCAGCTGAGATGGGTGTATCGTGCGGACGGCCTTCGCCTCTACACAGGGATCCCAGTCGCCATCGCCAGATTTCAACTGGTGCTCGAGCACGGGAGTTCTGAGGGAAGGGCCGGTTACCTGTTCGTGACCGAATCCTATCGGGAGCGGCGGCCGACCACGCTGAGAATCCGGTCGGTGGCTAGAGATACTTGAGTGTGTCGCCACGCCGCCTAAAATGTCTCAACACACAGTCGCCCAAGATTGAGAGTGGCAACCAGCGATCCGGCCCATCTATCGGTTCTTCATCCGAAACCAAGACGTATACGTCGCACTTGACCCGAAACGCCTTTACTCCGTCATCGGCTGCAAGTAGCAGGACGCTTCCTGTTAACTGGCGATACACTAGCGAAGGCCATAGGCGATTCACGCCTCTCACGACAGCCCCGAGTTCGAATCCGGGCAACTGTGCCAAGAGCTGTGGCGCCTCACGATGAATGAGAACGTGTTGCTCCTGCTCATCGACCCGAAACTTGACCTGCCGCTGAACTGACTCCCCAGCAACGTCAACGTTCACAATCGCGACGACGCGCGCGTCCTCGACATGGATCATTTCATTGAGGACCTAGCTAAGATTGGACGAAGGGATCTAGCCTGTCTATGACGACACTGTCTAGAGGAACACCCCCAGCCTTCACCTTGGCCATCAGTGTCTCCAGATCCCTGCCGAATGTTATGTCTTCACGATGCACCGCGACCCAGCCATCGCCAAACTCGTATAGCCACCGCACTCTGTTCTCTTCCAGGTAGTGCTCATCGTGTGCGAATGCGTTAAGGGCCTCGCGCTCGGCAGTGCTCAGTCCGACTGCTTGCACAGCGGCGTCGGCAGTGAAGGCTTGCAGCAATGCCTGGAACCCTGCAGCCGGGAGAAGCGCAAGCTCTAGAAGGAGCCTCCAGCAGTTAGGAACCAAGCCAGGAGCGGATCGAGATGTTTCCTGCAACGCCCCGCCAGGGTCAAGTCTGGTTTCGGTCGACGTGGCCGAAGCCCGCTGGGTGCCGCGGTGTCTTGACCCCATGCGGAACGCTCCTTGCTCCCGATCCGGGTTCCGTCCCGGGCTTGAGGTACTTGGACGTACTTATACGCAGGTTAATCGCTTCCTGTCAACTTGTTCTCTGGAGTGGGCGTCCTTCGAGTTAGCACATTGCGGTGCCTAGTACTTTTCATAACGAGTGCTCACTCCTAGGTGGGACCAGATCCCGCGACGACAACAACCGCCCCCTCCACCGCCGCCGACGCGTCCGACGCCAGGTACACCACCGCCGACGCCAGATCCGCCGCCTCCGCCGCGTGATGTTCCTTCAGCACCGGCCCCGCCACATCCAACACCCCCCGCGATCCCACGACGGCGTTCGCCCGCAACCCCGCGTCCGCCAGCTCGCGCGTCCACGCGAGCAGCGCCGGCGCCGCCTCAAGCGCATCATCATCGCCGACGAGCACCACGATCGCCGGGTCCGAACGCAGCCCCGCAAGCGCATCCCGCACCCCCGGCGTCGCCGCATGCCACACCAGGACGCTGACCGCCCCGAGCTGCGCCGTCGCCGACCCGATCGCCTCGCTGATCGATGCCTCGTCGCCGTCCGTCTCCACCACGACCGTCTTCCCGCCGAACGCCCAGAACTCGTTCGCCGCGCTGTTCGCCGCGAACTTCGCCGCCGTCTCGCGTGACAGCGTGCACAACGCCACGGACGCCCCCGCCTCCCCCAGCGCGATCGCCGCCGCCCGCCCGGCTGCCCGCTCGACGCCCAGCACCAGCGCGGCGCGCCCCGCCAGCGGCTTCGCCGTCATCAGGAGCGCTCCGCCGTCATCCAGATGTGATTGCAAAAGTAGCGGCTGAGCGGCGGATAGAGGCTCAGCGGCCGCAGGAAGCGGATGAAGTCCAGCACGTGCATGTTCGCCGGCCGCTTCGCGAAGTAGCCGTGCCGCACCGGCGGCTCCCAGAACTCCACCGCCCGCACCCGGAAGCCGTGACGCTCCAGCAGCCGCCGCAGCGACGGCGCCGACTGTTCGTTCACGTGCATGTCGCACTCGAACGGCGTCCGCGGGAAGGCCCGCCCGGCCGGCAGCATCTTCTCGTTGAACAGCGAGTCGCGGTACCCCACCATCTTGCTCAGCTTCAGCGCCACCTCGTTCACCCGGCTGCTGTACGCCGGATAGATGATGCGCTCGAAGAACGTGTTCGGCGACGTGTGCACGATCAGCCGTCCCCCCGGCGCCAGCACGCGATGCAGCTCGTCCAGCGCCCGCGACAGCTCCGCCGGATACAGATGCTCCACGACGTCCATCAGGAACGCCGCGTCGAAGTGCCCGTCCCCGAATGTCAGCGCCTTGACGTCCATCTCCCGCGCGTGCGCCCGCCCTCGTACCCCGCCGGCCGCATCGATCGCCTCCCGCGCGATGCCGACCGCCGCCGGCGCATAGTCGATCCCCCACGCCTCCGCCCCCCGCAGCGCCGACTGGATTACCAGCTCGCCGCGCCCGCACCCCACGTCCAGCACCCGCCGCCCGCGCAGCGCCCCCGCCAGCGACAGCGCCTTCTCGAAGCGCGGCCCCACCTCCCGCCCCCCGCTCGAGGCGAAGTCCTCGTGCCCGTGGCAGTGCTTCAGGTAATAGTCGCCGGTGTACACCTCCGGCTCCACGCGGCGCCCCGCTTCAACCGCCAATCCCCAGCTCCCTCCGCACCCACGAGATCGTCCGCTCCCCGAGCTGCTGGTCGGTAAGCAACGTCTCCAGGAACGCCCGGTCGTACCCCTGCTCCCGCATGCAGGCGGCGCATCCCGCCACCCGCTCCGGTCGCCCCAGCAGCGCGTTCGCCACGATCTGCCACTCCACCGCGATCAGCGGGATGTGCAGACCCTCCACCTCCCGCACCCGTACCTCCTCGCTCCACCGCGACCAGTGGTCCCGCACGTCGATGCGCCCGTCCTCGCAGTGGATGATGAGGTCCCCCATCACCTCCACTTTCACGTCCATCACCTCGAAGATGCCGAAGTAGCTGGTGTACCGGTCCGAGGAGCTGTACGCGACCGGCCGGACCGTCGCGCCGGAGTTCCCGACGCATCCCTCCATGATGTACGCGCCGTCGCGCGTCGTCGCCAGGTCGATGTCCGGCGGCGTGTAGTCGCGCAGCCCCTGCAGCACCGACGCCGTGCTGCCCATCAGCGCCCATGGCTCCTGCGCCTTGAACATCGATGGCACCACACAGCGCATGATCGCCACCAGCGCGTTCTGGATGTGTGGGTCGAGCCCCGGGGCAGCGGGTGGCGTAGCCATCCGCGTAGTCTAGCCGAGCCCCCCGCCCAGCGCCCCGCCCCCCGCGTCACTGGCACCGATTCTCCGGACGCCGTGGCGCGTGGATGCTGTGGCGCGGGCTTTCAGCCCGCGGGCTGGCAACCGGAGGCGCTACGCCACTCGATGCCGCGCGCCTGGTACCCGCAACAAGATAGATCGACCACTGAAGACTCAGAACTCAAGACTCACAACTAGCGACCAGCCCACCACGACGAGAGCTCCCCCGCCAGCACCGCCCCCTGCGCCTGCCCGAAGTCCGCCGCCTCCCCGCGCTTCGACGGGTCCATAAAGTTCTCTCCCACCGCCGCCATCATGTCGGGCTGCGGCTGCACGAGCTTGACCGTCGCCCCCACCCCCTGCAACTCCCCCATCTCCCGCGCCAGCTGCTTCGCCATGATGCGGCTCACCCCCCGCCCGCTCACCCCGAGCGGCGCGACGATGAGCACCCGGTCTGGCTCGATCCGCTGCACCAGATCCGCCGACGTCCCCGAACGCACGCCGCCGTCCGTGTAGCGCCGGCCGTCGATCGTCACCGGCGGGAACATCCCCGGCACCGCGCACGAAGCCGCGCACGCCCGCTCGATCGGCACGCCGCTCGCCCGGTCGATCGCCAGCAGCTCCCCCGACTCGCAGTCCACAGCCGTCACGATCAGCGGCGTCTCCGGCCACCCCGGCCACTCGTTCGCCGCGAATCCGGCCAGCCAGTCGTCCTCCGGCATCGTCTTCGCCGCCAGCGCCATCCGCCCCACCTCCGCGCAGCGCTCCGGCGTCATCTCCTCCGACTGCGCCCAGGTCGTGAAGATCGCCGTCAGCGCGGACATGTCTGGCCCCGACCCCGGCAGCGACCGCGCCGGCTCCTCCCGCTGCCGCGACAGCAGCTCGCGAAGATCGCGCCCGTGGGCGACGTGCGTGCCCACGACAGAGCCGGCGGAGGTGCCGACGATGAGGTCCGCATCGCGGGTGTCGAGGCCGCCTTCGAGGAGCGACGCGAGCACCGCGATCTCCCACGCGATCCCGACGTTCCCGCCGCCGCCGAGCACGAGTGCGCGCTTCATGCTTCGAGTCTATGCCCGCAGTCCCACTGAGGCCAGCGCAGTCGGGTTGGACGTGTAGGGGCACAGCGCTGGCGTGCCCATCCTCCCCATCCACCCACTGTCATTCTGAGCGAAGCGAAGATCTGATCCGCTGGCGCCGATCGTCCGGCGCGTCGCGACCACGCACGGGCCTCCGTGTCTCTGCGCGTCTGTGGTTGCCTGTCCGATGGCTGCGCTATGGATGTGACGCGCGGACTCTATTGATGCGCTCGAGGATGAACGGAACCCAATGGTTGCCGTACCGCTCCTGCAGCTCGGCTCGCTTCCAGTCGTCGCCGGTGATCAATCGCCGGCACAGAGGCGAATCGCAATTGCATCTCATCGACCAGTCGGACATCGCCGTGTGGAGTGCGTAGTCAATAGTGATCTCTTCGCCCCGCTCTATTCGCCGTCGGGCTACCTCCGTGACAGAGTCAATCATCCAGGCGTTGGGGTCGCACGAGTGGTTGCCAAACCGAATGATGCTGTTGTCACCGATGATGATGTTGACGTTCTCCGCAAGGGCGGCGCTTGAGTAAGGGGGTTCTAGTGCCCGCACGTCCTCGTCGCTGACGGTGCGCCCGCCCAGTATCGCAATGGTCTCACCTTCGTGGATAGGTTCGACGGCATAGAGACCTTGCCCCTCAATCGGGGACCGTCGAGGTTCCAGCTTGGCGTTAACCCACGTCTCATCGCGGTATGCCCCGGCCGTCATCGTGCCGATTCTACCTATTCGCGACGAACCGAACCCGTCCGCGACTCAGTGGACACACACGCCGCCGGCCCAACACCTGGGGCGGCCATCTCGGCCCGATAGTCGTCGGTATGAAACCTACGGGCTGGCTTGGGCTTGTTCGGGTGGTCGAGGCTGGGCGAGGCCGTTTCTCTGTGCCGCTGTGAAAATTACTTCCGCCGCGAAGCCGACCCCCGGCGCCGCCCCACGACCGGCGCCGCCGCCCGCACGATCGGCTCTCCCAGGACGATCACCGTGCACACGGCGGGATCCACGAGCCGTGACGCGAGGCGCTCTCCCAGCTCGTCCAGCGAGAGCGCCGTGGTGATGACGGTGGGGAGGCGGGCGGTGTGGCGATAGTTCAGGAGCTGGAACAGCCGGTCGCGCACCCACGGGATCCCCGTCTGCGTGTCGAGATCGTCGAGGATCAGCAGGGGCGCCGACTTCATCTCGTCGAACGCCGCGTAGGCGTCGCGGCCGTCGTCGGCGAAGCCCCGGCGCAGGTAGTCGAGCAGGTCCGGCACGACGACGAAGCACGGCTCCTCGCCCTGCCGCCGCCGGTAGTTCGCGATCGCCGCCGCCAGGTGCGTCTTCCCCGACCCGTGCGCCCCCATGAACAGCAGCCACCCGTCCGGCTCCTGCGCGAAGTGCATCGCCTGCCGCTGCGCGTTCTCCAGCCGGCGCCGGTCCTCCGCCGCCAGGTGCAGCGCCCGCACGTCGAACCGCTCGAACGTCATCTCCCGGATCAACGGATGGTCCAGCACGTCCAGCGTGCCTAGCTCCGCCGGCCGCTTCGACTCCAGCACGTACACCCGCGCGATGCCCGCGTCCGTCAGCCGCGTGCGCAGCCGCTCGTCGATCTGCTCCGGCGGCAGATTCGTCGTCACCACCGTCGGCAGCCGCAGGTTGAAGCGATGGTTCACGATCTGGAACAGCTTCTCCTGCGCCCACGGCGTCGGCGCCTGCGTGCCCAGGTCGTCCAGCACCAGCACCGGCGTGTTCCGCACCCGCTCGAACAGTTCGTCGTACCCCATCTCCGCGCCCGGGGCGTACGCCGCCCGCAGGTGGTCCAGCAGGTCCGGCACCACCACGAACAGCGCCGGCTGCCCGCGCTCCAGCATCCGGTTCACGATCGCCGCCGCGATGTGCGTCTTCCCGCAGCCGCTCGTCCCCGACAGCAGCAGCCACCCATCCGGCGCCTCCGCGAACGCCCGCGCGTCGTCCACGCAGCGCCGGTACGGCTCCTGGTCCCGGGGATGCGCGCTCCGCCCCCGCGCGATGAGATTCCGGAACGTCAGCCGCTCCAGCGCCCCGATCTGCGCGTAGCGATGCAGCCGCTCGCCGCGTTGCGCCTCGCTCTCCTCCGACGCGCACCGGCACGGCACCGCCCGCCCGAAGTCCGGGTGCTCCCGCTCGACCCGCAGCCGCACGAACCGCGCCCCCCGGCACAGCGGGCAGACGCCCTCGTCCTCAGCCCCCGAGCCGGTCGCGGAGGATGCGCCCGTACTTCCCGCGGAAGTAGCGCTCCCCTCCGGCAGCAGTTCCCTCAGCTGTCGCATGGTCTGGTCCCTCGATTGCCCATCGTTCGAGAATGCGTGAGATGTACCGCCAGCTGCGCGCGTTCTGCGCCGCCGCCTCCCGGAACGCCGCCTCCAGCCACTCCGCCGGATACAGCCGCTCCGCCTCCGTCAGCTCTTCCGCCACCGGCGGCGTCAGCGGCCCCACGATCGACTCGTACAGCGCGAACACCCCCGGCCGCGGCATCACCGCCTCCGGCGCCGCCACCACCCGCCCCAGGTCGACATCGCCCCGCCGCACCGCCTCCATCCCCCGTCGGTCCGCCGGCGCGTTCAGGAAGTACAGCGTCCGCCGCTCCCCCTCCCGCTCGACGCCCAGCCCCAGCAGCACACCCGCCGCGACCGCCCGCCCCAGCCCCCGCTCGATCGCCTCTGCCTCGGCCCCGGCGTTGGCGAGATACGCCGCCAGCCCCGCGTCGCCGCATAGCTCCTCCGCCGTCACGTACCGCGGCGAGCCCCGCTGCGACTGCAGCGCCTTGAACGCATAGAGCGCCACCCCCACCGCCCCGGCGTCGTCCGCCAGCCGCGGCAGCAACTCCGAGAAAAACACCTTCGGGATCGCCGTCGCCTCCGCTCGCGCGGGAAAGCCCGCGAACCCCGGCTCACCGCTCACAGCTCACGGCTCACGGCTAGGCTGATTCCTCCTCGACGACCATCAGGTCCTCGAAACGCGAGAGATGATCCCGGAACCGCAGGTGGATCACCCCCGTCGGCCCGTTCCGGTGCTTCGCCACGATGATCTTCGTGATCCCCTCCGGGTACGGCTGGTCCACGTTCCGCAGCTCCCACTCCTCCCGCGTCACGTAGATGTCGTCCCGGTACAGGAACATCACCACGTCCGCGTCCTGCTCGATCGACCCGGACTCCCGCAGGTCGCTCAGCATCGGTATGTGCGGCTGCCGCATCTCCGGTGCCCGCGAGAGCTGCGCCGCCGCGACCACCGGCACGTCCAACTCGCGCGCCAGCGTCTTCAGCCCCCGCGAGATCTCGCTCACCTCCTGCACCCGGTTGTCCCGGTTCCGGCTGGTCCCGTGCATCAGCTGCAAATAGTCGACGAGCACCAGGTCCAGCCCGCCCAGCTGCTGCTTCAATCGCCGCAGCTTCGCGTGCATCTGCGGCACCGTCACGATCGACGAATCGTCGATGTAGATCTCCAGCGCCGACAGCTCCCCCGTCGCCGTCATCGCCCGGCGCTCCTCCGCCTCCGTCATCTGCCCCAGCCGCAGCCGCGTCGCGTCCACCCCCGACTCCGCCGCCAGCAGCCGCTGCGCGAGCTGCTCGTCCGCCATCTCGATCGTGAAGATCGCCACCCGCGCGTTCTGTCCCACCGCCGCGTTCCGCGCGAAGTTCAACAGCAACGACGACTTGCCGACGCTCGGCCGCGCCGCGCACACCACCAGGTCCGATCGATGGAACCCTCCCAGCAGCTCGTCCAGGTCCATGAACCCGCTGCGGATCGCCCCGATCGACCCCACCAGCACCGAGTCGATGCCCGGCGTCTCCCAGAACTCGTCCAGCAGCTGCCGCAGCGGGATGAGGTCGCCCGTCCGATGCGCCTGCCGCACCGACATCACCAGGTTCTCCGCCTGTGTCAGCGTCCCTTCGAGGTCCGGACCTCCCTGGTACGCCATCTGCACGATCTGCGACCCGGCCGTGATCAGCGTCCGGTACATCGAATCGCGCCGCACGATCGTCGCGTAGTGCTCGACACCGATCGGCGTCGCCAACTCTCCCACGATCCGCGCGAGATACGGCAGCCCGCCCGCTTCGTCGAGACGTTCCCGCCGCGACAGCTCGTGCGCCAGCGTCACCTGGTTGACCGTCTCGTTACGCGACCACAGCGCCAGCGCCGCATCGAACGCCCAGCGGTTCTGGTCCCGGAAGAAGTCCTCCGGCTGCACGACCCCCTCGACCCGCCCGATCGCTTCCGGATCGACCAGTATCGAGGCGATCACCGCCTCTTCCGCTTCGACGTCAAACGGGGGGAGCTTCTCGGCCGCGACCATCGGTCAGTCCTTGTCCCGCTCGCGGTCGCGTTTCGCGAGGATCTCGGCCGCCTCCCGGCCCTGCAGCAGCCCGCCCAGTGTGCGATGCCCCGGTGACGGGAGGTACTTACGCCAGGCCGCGCGTGCCTTCCGCAGAAGGCCGTCGCCGGCGGTCTGGGCGGCGCGCAGCGCCTTCTCCGCTTCGCGAAGGATCATCTCGAAGTCGACGGCGACCGGCATGTGCCGCGGCATGTGCCTCCCTGCGTGCTCTGCCGGTCGCTGCTACGTCAGCCAGAGCGCGGGCGTTCATCCCGCACCCACCGGCATCTAGGCTTCGGCGTCATCCTCCGCCGAAGCATCGTCTTCGTCAGCGTCGTCATCGTCTGCGTCATCGTCGGCGCTCTCGTCCGAAGCCTCGTCCTTGTCAGCCGTCTCGACGGCCGGCGCCGGCACTGCCGCTGCCGCCTTCGAGCCGCCCTCGGAGCGCGCCTTGATGTCCGCCGCCGTCGTCCCGTCTTCACCGACGACGCTCACGTTCACCGTCGCCGAGACGTTCTTGGACAGCTTTACGCTGATCGCGTAGTCGCCCAGCTCCTTGATGTGGTCGCGAAGCAGCACGTCGTGCCGGTCGAACTCCTCGACGCCCAGCGTCTCCCCGACCTTCACCGCCACGTCCGCCGCGCTGACCGACCCGAAGAGCTTGCCCGTCGACCCGGCCTTCGCCGCGATCGTGTACGCCGCCCCCTCCAGCCGGTCCGCCACCGCCTGTGCGTCGTGATCGCGCCCCTGCTGCAGCCGCGTCTCCCGCGCCGCCCGCGCCTCCGCTGACTTCACGACGGCGGGCGACGCCGTCATCGCCAGCTTCCGGGGGAGCAGGAAGTTGCGGGCGAACCCCGGCTTCACATCTTTGATCTCGCCGATGCGCGCCGTCCCCGGCACGTCCTCGAGAAACACCACTTTCACGGCTGACTCCGTTTCCGCGGGCGACCCCTCTTCCGAGAGACCCCCGACAAGAAGACGCCGCCCCGGTCCGTCCGCCAGTTCAGGTGGCTGAGGACGACAGACGGACGAGAGGCGCCGTCACCGCTGATTCTCAGGCTGGCCGTTGGCCGTCGCAATCATAACCAGTCGTGTACAGCGACGGAATCTTCCCACCCCCACCGCCCTTCGCGCTTCTACCGGTGGAAAGCGCCTCCGCCCCATCCTAGAACGCATGTTCCACCCTGTCAACTGCGCCCGACCCACCCACCCCGGAGCGCGGGCGCAGGCTTTCAGTTGAAGCCTGTCGGGGCACGGCGCCGCCGTGCCGCCCAAGTCGGAAACGCACGCAAGCAGCAGCCAGCCCCGTTGTCATTCTGAGCGCAGCGAGGAATCTGATCCCTCGGCGCCATCCCACCCACCCGGAGAAGCGAGGCCGTTCCCCCGGGACCTCCGCGCCCCTGTGACGTTGTGGTTGCCCCGCCCCACGACTTCCTCGCCCACCCCCCAACAAACAGCGCCTCCGCCGTGGACCCCTCCCGCTCCCGCCTCCCGCGTCCACTTCCTACGCCGTCGCCACCTTCGTCGCCTCCGCGATCACCTTCTGCGCAATGTGCTGCGGCACCTCCTCATAGTGGTCGAACTGCATCTCGAAGCTGCCCCGCCCCTGCGTGATCGATCGCAGGTCCGTCGCGTACCGCAGCACCTCCGCCAGCGGCGCCTCCGCGTCGATGACCGTCGTCCCGTCGTCCTCCGGCGTCATCCCGTGCACCTTCGCGCGCTTGCCGTTCAGGTCGCTCATCACGTCACCGGTGTGCCCCTCCGGCACCCGGATCTGCATCGTCACCACCGGCTCCAGCAGCACCGGGTTCGCCTTCATCGCCCCCTGCTTCAGCGCCATCGACCCCGCGAGCTTGAACGCCATCTCCGACGAGTCGACCGGGTGTTCCTTCCCGTCGAACAGCGTCACCCGCAGATCGACCATCGGGAAGTGCGCCAGCGCCCCCTCGTGCATCGCCTCCGCCACCCCCTTCTCCACGGCCGGGATGTAGTTTCGCGGCACCGATCCCCCCACCACCTTGTCGACGAACTGGAATCCGCCACCCTTGTTCGGCTCCAGCCGGATCGACACCCGCGCGTACTGCCCGTGCCCCCCCGTCTGCTTCTTGTGGATGTACTCCGACTCCACGTTCATCGTGATCGTTTCCCGGTAGGGCACCCGCGGCGGCGCCAGGTTCAGCTCCACGCTGAATTTCCGCTTCATCTTCTCCGCCGCCACGTCCACGTGCGTTTCGCCCATCCCCGACACGATCGTCTCGCCCGTCATCTCGTCGCGGTGCACGACCAGCGTCGGGTCCTCCTCCGCCATCCGGTGCAGCGACGGCCCCATCTTCTCGACGTCCGCCTTCCCCTTCGGCGTCACCGCGACGTTGAAGGGCGGCCGCGGGAACTCCAGCGGCGGCAGCGTCAGCGGATGCTCCTTCGTCGACAGCGTGTCGCCCGTGACCGTGTGCCCCAGCTTCGCCACCGCCCCGATGTCCCCCGCCGCCAGCGCCGGCACGTGCTCCTGCGCCTTCCCCTTCAGCGTCATCAGCTGCCCCAGCCGTTCGTCGGCGTCACGCCCGGCGTTCCACACGTGCGAGTCGCCCTTCAGCGTCCCTGAGATGATCCGCAGGTACGTCAGCCGCCCAACGAACGGGTCAGCCGCCGTCTTGAACACCAGCGCCGCCAGCGGCCCCGACGGGTCCGCCCGCAACTCCTCCTCGCCCGAAGCGCCCTTCGCCGTCTTCGTCGGCAGTTCCCCTGGCGACGGGAAGTACTTCACGATCGCGTCCAGCGCCTTCGTGATGCCGATGTTCTTCGTCGATGACGCCGCCAGCACCGGATACGTCACGCCCAGTGCGATGCCCTTCCGCAGCGCCGACGCCAGCTCCTCCTCCGAGATCTCGCCACCTTCGAGGTATTTGGCCAGCAGCTCGTCGTCGACCTCCGCGATCGCTTCCACCAGCTGCTCCCGCGCCGACGCCACCGCCGGGGCCATATCGCCCGGCACATCGCCCGCCTCGCCCTTCTCGCCCGTGTACGCCTTCCCCTCGATCAGGTCCACCACGCCCGAGAAGCTGTCCTGCGACCCGATGGGAAGCTGCAGCGGCGCCACCTTCTTGCCGTAGCGCGACTGGAGCTGGTCGAGCGCCTGCTGGAAATTCGCGTTCTCCCGGTCCATCCGGTTGACGAGGATCACCCGCGGCAGCCCGTCGCGGTTCGCGTGCCGCCAGGCCTGCTCCGTCCCCACCTGCACCCCCGACACGGCGTCCACCACCACCACCCCCACGTCCGCCGCCCGGATGCCGCTCTTCACCTCCCCGACGAAGTCCGCATACCCCGGCGTGTCGACGATGTTCACCTTCGCCCCGCCCCACTCGCACGGCACCAGCGCCAGGGTGATGCTGATCTTCCGCTTGTGCTCGTCCGGGTCGAAGTCCGACGTCGTCGTCCCGTCGTCCACCCTCCCCTGCCGCGTCGACCCGCCGCTCGAGAACAACGCCGCCTCCGCGAACGAAGTCTTCCCCGTCCCACCGTGCCCCAACAGGACGATATTGCGGATCTGGTCGGTCTTGTACTCTTTCATGCCCGGTCGTCGCTCCTGATGCGTCTCAGTCCGTACGATCTCGGTCCATCGGGGGAAGGGATCGGGATCATAGCCGATGCCCCCCCAAGCGGCCACGCGCCGTAGTGGTAGCCTGAACGCTTGGCTGCATGAGCCACCGCGGATCCGCCGCACTCGGAGTGGACGAGCCTTGAACGAGTCCGCGCTGCTGCCCAACGCGTCTCCAGCGAGCATAGAGCGCTACCGTGCCGCCCGCTCGCTCGCGGACGGCTGCCCGCCGGAGCTCGGCCGCGAGATCGCGCTGACCGGCTCCGCATCCCGCGGCCTCGCCGACGACGATTCGGACATCGAAGTCATCTTCTGGGTCGACGCCATCCCTGCGCCCGACCGCCGCGCCGGGTGGCTCAAGGAGGCCGGCGCTACCGATCAAGGTGAACCGCACACGACCGCTGACGGTACCATCTGGGAGTGGTCGCGCTATCGCGGGTTCTGGCTGGAGACGGGATGGCAGTCGATCGACCAACACCAGGAGGCGCTGCAGGCCATCCTCGAGGACGGCCTGACCGACCACCGGGCGCTGACCCTTGCCGACGCCGTCGTGCGCGCTGTCCCGCTTCGCACAGCGGGTATGCTCGCCCGCTGGCAACACGAGCTCGCGGAGTATCCCGATGCTCTGGAGGGTGCCCTCATCCACGCTGCGAGCCGCCGCTGGGCCTACGCCCTCGCCTACTGGGCGCTGGTCCGCCGAAACGACCGTGTCGCCGCCACAGAGCGTCTGCTCGCCGACGTACAGAGCATCCTGCGCATCGTCTTCGCCCTCAACCGGGTCTGGGAGCCGGCCTGGAAGTGGACGCCCTCGGCGACGCGCTCGCTGGCCATCAAGCCAGAGCGCTTGTCCGAACGGATCGACCAGATCCTCGCCCTCGGCGACCTCGACGTGAGCGCGCGCCTGTGCGCTGAGCTGGCCGCTGACACGCTGGCCCTTGTCCCCGGCCACATCGACGTCTCGGCCGCTCGCGCGGCTATCGACCGCTCACTTCGCGAACGCGCGCCGTAGCCCGCCGCCCCGCCTCCGCCCCCTCCATCGCGTACAGTGACCGCGATGCCCGAGAAGTCCGTGGTAGTCGACGCCGGCGGCGTGCCCGTCACCGTCACCAACCCCGGGAAGGTGTTCTTCCCCGACGCCGGCTACACCAAGCTCGACCTCGTCCGCTACTACCTCGCCGTCGCCGGCGGCGCCCTCCGCGGCGTCATGGACCGCCCGATGGTCCTCAAGCGCTTCCCCAACGGCGCCGCCGCCGAGCCGTTCTTCCAGAAGCGCGCCCCCGCCCGGCGACCGCCCGGCGTCGAGACCGCCCTCATCACCTTCCCCAGCGGCCGCAGCGCCGACCTCGCCGTCTGTGACACTTCCGCCGACCTCGCCTGGGTGGTGAACCTCGGCTGCATCGACCTCAACCCCTGGCCCGTGCGCGCCTCCGACGTCGACCACCCCGACGAGCTGCGCGTCGACCTCGACCCCACCCCCCAGGCCACCTTCGCCCACGTCCGCGAGGTCGCCCTCGCCGTCCGCGACCTGCTCGAAGAGCTGGGCTACCGTGCCTACCCGAAGACTTCGGGCTCGCGCGGCATGCACATCTACGTCCGCATCCAGCCCAACTGGACGTTCACCCAGGTGCGACGGTGCGCCCTCGCCCTCGGCCGCGAGGTCGAACGCCGCATCCCCGCCCTCGCCACCACCAATTGGTGGAAGGAGGAGCGCCACGGCGTCTTCATCGACTACAACCAGAACGCCCGCGACCGCACCATCGCCTCCGCCTACTCCGTCCGCCCCATGCCCGACGCCCGCGTCTCCTGCCCCCTCGACTGGGACGAAATCCCCGGCGTCGACCCCGCCGCCTTCACCCTCGCGACCGTCCCGCAACGCTTCGCCGAACGCGGCGATCCCCACGCCACCATCGACGACGTCGCCCACTCCCTCCAGCCCCTGCTCGACCTCGTTGAGCACCACGAGCGCGAAGGCCAGGGCGACGGCCCCTGGCCCCCCCAATTCCCCAAAGCCCCCGGCGAACCCCCCCGCGTCCAACCCTCCCGCCGCCGCAAGCCGTAGATGCCAACCAGAGCAGCGACAGAAAAAGGGCGTCCCCGGCACGAGATGCGAAGCATGTGGCACAGCCGTCGCAGATTCGCCGCGGGAGACCCCCCGGCTGTGCGTCGGGCGCAGCCCGACCCCGCGCCAATATGATGTCCGCAGAGTTGCACGATGCTCGCCTTCCCGGTCGTAGCCGCGGCTTCCTTCTCTGAAGCTCCTGGGAACCGACGACACCTAGTACGCCCTCCAACTTGTCGCGCAGGAAAGCGGGGTGCAGGGGCGCAGCGCCCTGCTGGGGGGCATGGGGGTGTCCCCCCATTCTCCCTTCTCAAAATCCGAGCGGAGCAGCGCGAGAGCGATGCGGAGCGCGATTGTGCCTCTAGCCTCCCGCCTCCCGCCTCCACTCCCGCCCTCCAGCCTCCAGCGGTTTGACCTACAACCGCCGCCCCACCATGATCCGCCCCATGGACGTCACCCTCGCCCTCATCGCCGACGCCGCCAACGTCTCCCGCGAGAACAAGCTCAACATCCTCGGCGCCTTCGGCAACATCAACGCCCGCGAATTCCCCGCCACCTGGCCCCGCATGGTCCTCGTCCTCAGCCTCGAGGCCTCCTCCGCCGAAGTCGGCACAAAGAAGCAGCTCGAGATCCGCATCCTCGACGCCGACGGCGCCCAGGTCCGGACGATCAGCGGCGCCTTCACCGTCCCCTCGCCCCGCCGGCCCGGCCACCAGGTGCGCCTCAACCAGATCGTCCAGCTCATCAACGTCACCTTCCCCCACCCCGGCGACTACGTCTTCGCCGTCCTCCTCAACGGCGACACCAAGCGCGAGATCCCCCTCACCTGCACCCTCCTCGAACCCCCACCCCCGCAACCCGGCCCCGACCCACCCCCCGAACCCGCCTGACCCACACCTCCGGCCCTTCGCGCCTCCCGCGTGGTGGCCCTTCGTTACAGTGAACGCTCTAGTCCCATAGTTCCGATTCATTGCGAAATGCAGGTGCGCTGCCCCCCAAATGCTTCCACTCATTGTGAGAGGATCGCTGGCCTGATTCC
>JBBDXE010000025.1:0-16007 GCA_040902505.1 Dehalococcoidia bacterium
CTCGCCATCGACATGGGCACCGGCACGCAGGACATCCTGCTCTTCGACTCCGACGGCGCGGTCGAGAACAGCCTCAAGATGGTCATGCCCAGCGCGACGAAGATCGCCGAAGGCCGCATCCGTCGCGCCACCGCCGTCGGCCGCTCGCTGCTCCTCACCGGCGAGATCCAGGGCGGCGGCCCCTGCCACTGGGCGCTCGAAGACCACCTGCGCGCCGGCCGCACGGCCTACGCCACCCCTGAGGCCGCGAAGACCTTCGATGACGACCTCGAGCAGGTCGAGCGCATGGGTGTCCGCGTCGTGGGCGACGACGAGGTCCGCGCGCTTGGCGACGTCGATCGCGTCGAACTGCGCGACCTCGACCTGGACGCCGTCAGGACCGCCCTCCGCGCCTTCGACGTCGACGTCGAACTCGACGGCCTGGCGGTCGGATGCCTCGACCACGGCGCCGCCCCTCCCGGCTACTCCGACCGCCTCTTCCGCTTCGACCACCTGCGCCGCGTCCTCGGCGAGCGCAACGACCTCCGCGCCTTCGCCACCTTGCCCGACGAGCTGCCGGAGTACCTCACCCGCGCCCGCACGATGGTCGCCGCCGCCCGCCACCAGGACGGCGATACCCCGATCGTCTTCCTCGATACAGGACCGGCCGCCGCCCTCGGCGCCCTGCAGGACCCGCGGGTTACCGCCGCGGAACGCCGCATGGTGTTGAATCTGGGCAACATGCACGCCCTGGCGTTTCACCTCGAAGGCACCCGCATCATCGGGCTCTACGAGCACCACACAGGCGAGGTCTCCCGCGAGCAAGTGGAAGACTTCACCGAACGCCTGCGCGACGGCGCCCTCCGCCACGAGGAGGTCTTCGAGACCAAGGGGCATGGCGTCTTCTACGCCGGCGACGGCGCGGAGCATGCGCCCGCCGCGACGCTCGTCGCCGTCACCGGCCCGCAGCGGGGCAAGCTCCGCGGGAGCCGACTCGACCCCTACTTCGCCACGCCCCACGGAGACATGATGGTCAGCGGCTGCTTCGGATTAGTCCAGGCCTTCGCCGAGAAACACCCCGCCCACGCCGAGGAGATCGCCGCGGCCCTCGCCCCATAAGCAAGGACGCGGGCCCCAAAGCCCGCGTCGTAATACGCACATCGCCGGGCGCCGTTCAGCCCGCCGCGTCCCTGCTCACACCTCCACGTACACGTCGTCCGCCTCCACGCGGGTGGGGTACGACTGCACGCCGCGCTTGAGGAACCCCGGGAACGTCGCGTCCATCAGCATCTTGTACCAGGCCGGATGCTGCACCCAGCTGCACAGCCCGCCGTCCGTCACGTCGTAGCGGGAGCCGTGCCACGCACACTCAACCACGGTGCCCTCGAGCGTGCCCTTGTGCAGCCGCCCCCGCAGGTGCGTGCACCGGTCCGCGATCGCGTACGCCTCCCCGTCGACGTTCGCGAGCAGGATCTCCTTCCCCTTCGCCTTCACGCCCTTCAGCCCCCCGGCGGGGACATCCGAGAGCCGGCACACGCGCACCCATTCCGCCACGAGACGCTCCTCCTGCTCGAACGGGCGCGATTGTACCCGACACCGCCGCCACGCGCGAGGCCGCCCGCCGCAACGCTGCGGTTTCCGCAGCCGCACCGGACGCACACCGGCGAGCCGTCTGGCGCTATCCTGACGGCGCAGGAGGTGCCGCATGGCGCGCGAAGACGACGAGTTCGAGGGCATTGACATCGACGGCCCCTGGGGCGGCATCCGCATAGGCCGCGGCGGTGGCCGCTCCGGCGGCGGCGACTGGGACGAAGACGACGAGGTCCGCCGCATCCGCCGCCGCGTGCGCCGCCGCCTCGAGTTCTATCGACACGCGGTCGTCTTCGCGCTCGTGATCGGGAGCCTCGCCCTGCTCGACGGCCTCACCGGCGGCGGCTGGTGGGTGCAGTGGCCCGCCGGCATCTGGGGCGCGTTCCTCGCCCTGCAGTTCTACTCGGGCTTCCTCGCCCCGACCCTCTGGGGGCGCGACGTCGAGGAGCGCATGGTGCGCCGCGAGCTGGAGCGCCGGCGCGGACGCGTCCACGTCGAACGCCCGCCCTCCGGCCCGCCCGGGGAGTAGCCAGGGCCGCAGAGGCTCCGTCTGAGGCGCGTTGACACCGCCGCGGAGGGGTACCTACAATGCCGCAGCCTGCGAACCACCCCGAAGGAGCGACATGCGCAAGGACTTGATGGAGATCCTCGCCTGCCCCATGTGCAAGGGAGATCTCACGCTCACCATCGATGAGGAGCGTGACGACGAGGTCATCCGCGGCACGCTTTACTGCGCCAAGTGCGACGAGCGCTACCCCATCGAGGACAGCATCCCGAACCTGCTGCCGCCGGACCTCCGAAAGGCCAGCGCCGGCGCGTAGCACGCACAGAGGAACACAATGGAACGCTCACAGCAGCTCGGCACGTTCCTGATGATCGGCGCCTCCATCCAGATGCTCATCATGCTCATCGGCATGCTGCGTCGCAGCTACCTCGTGATCGCCCTGCCCGTCGTCGCCGCTACCGGCGTGGTCTGCGCCCTCGCCTTCTGGGTGGGCTGGACCATGGCCAACACCGAGGCCGACCTCATGGAACTCGAAGAGCAGGAGTCCGTCCCCGCCGCCGTCTGAGCTGTCCCATCCTCCAGCTTCCAACCTCCAAACGCCTGGACAACATCCCCTCGTGAACGGGGCTCACCCCAGCTTGGCCAGCAGCCCCGCTAGCGACTCCCCCTCCACCGCGTAGAACGAGCGCTCAGCGTCCGTCCCCTCCACCACCAGCGGGATCAGCTCCGACCTCCGCGAGAGCACGTGTTGCGTCTGCGCAGCCGCGTCCGCGTCCTCGCCCGACCGCCACACCGTCACCCGGCCGATGTCGCCGACCTCATCCGCCGCCTTCAATTTGTATCCGGCGACGAAGCCCTGACAGCCGCGGTAGAACGCCACGAGGTCGTCTTCGATCTCCGCCACATCGTTCTCCTGGCCAGCCTTCGCCCGCATCAACGACAACCGCACAAACAGCATCGCAGCCTCCGTTCCGCGCGCCCGGACGGGCGCCCGCACGTCACGTATCACAGCCCTCTCGAAGGAGCAACACCGCGAGCTAGCACGCACAGCCACCAGCAGGCGACGCTTGGGCGCCCGGCACGTCTCAGAATCGCTCGATGGAGGGCGACGCCGCGAGGCAGGCCCCTTCGAGCGCACGCCCGCGCCGCCCGGAACGCGCAGCTTCGCGTAGGGGCGACGCTTGCGTCGCCCTCGAAGTCAGCGAGGTGCGAGGGGATCAGGTGATGGACAAGACAGGGGGTGCTCTGGGGGAGAAGAGCCTACAGCCGAAGCTTCCCGTGCGAGGGCTGGCGCCGGCGCTGCCGCGGATGCCCTTCTTCTTCCTCCAGCAGCTCCAGCGGCGGGGCCGAAACCGCCTCGTGGACGTAGCCGCAGCACAGGCACGTGCTGTACGCCCCGTACCAGTCGCGCTCCACAATCATCGAGCCGCGACACCGGGGGCATGAACGAGGAAGCGCGCTGTTCATCGTGGAACCACCCCTCCCAGGCCCGCGCGGGCCGGTAGCGCCCGCCGCCAGCGGGCATCAGCCTGAAACGCGCCTTTCGCTTGCCTGCGAGGTTAGCTGTCGGGTTCGGACTGAAAGGCTGCCCTACACGTCGGCGCCCTGCCGGTCGCCGCGCGATTCACCCCCGCCCGCCTCAGATACGGGCTTGCTGGTTCCCCCGCCCCGCCACCGCGGGTTCGGCAGACTGCCCCACGGGGCAGTGGAGGCCCCTCCGAGGGGCCGGTTGTGATTTCTCGAACATGTTACGCCCGAGTGAACGATCCTGTCAATCGGGAAAATGACGAATCTGCAAGCCAACTGCCGCCACCAGCCGCTTTTGTGAAGCCAGCCCCCATCTCATTACGCCTCGCCGCAATGCTTATGTCACATCACTGCGCCCGAAGCCCCGCTGCGGCGCACCGCTCCACCAGCTCCGCCGTCCGGAACGCCTCCTCCGCCCCCACCGCCGGCTTCCCCTCCCCGAGCACCGCCTCCGCGAACCGCCGGTCCTCCTCCACGTACCCCCATCGCTCCTCGAACGGCTCCTGCGAGAAGTCCGACGTCCGCGCCGGCTCCCCCGGCCCCGTCGAGACGGTCAGCCGCTCCATCTCCTCCGTCGCGGCGCAGGCGTGGGCCCCGTACAGTTCCACGCGCTCGAACGGGAAGAGCCACGTCGCGTGGGCGCACGCCGTCAGCGTCGCCGTCAACCCGCTCGCGAAGGTCAGCAGCATCGAGAAGTCGTCCGGCTGGTCGTAGACCGTCGTCCGCGCCCGGCACACCACCTCCTCCACCTCCCCCAGCAGGAAGCGCGCCATGTCCAGCATGTGTACCGGCGTCTCGTACAGGAACCCGCCCGAGACAGCAGCATCCCCCACCCAGGCCGGTCGTTGCAGCTCGCCCCGGTTCATCTTCAACAGCGCCGAGGTGGGCGTCATCTCTCCCGCTTCGAGGGCCCGCTTCAGCTCCCGGTACACGCCGGCGAATCGGCGGTTGAACCCCACCTGGTACACCCCCCGCGCCCGCCGCGACGCCTCCAGCACCGCCCGCGCGTCCTCCAGTGACGTCGCCATCGGCTTCTCGGAGAAGACGTGCAGCCCCGCGCCCAGCGCCGCCAGCGCCGTCGCCGAGTGCTGCGCGTTCGGGCTGCAGATGTACACCGCGTCGACCCGCCCGAGCAGCTCGTCGAGCGACGCCGCCAGCTCCGCGCCCGTCTTCAACGCGAACAGCCCCGACCGCTGACCGTCCGGGTCGAAGACCGCCGCGACGCGCACCCGGGCGTCGCGGGCGAGCACATCCGCGTGCACGTTCGCGATATGCCCCGCGCCGATGAACCCGATCCGGAGGGAAGACAACTCAGCCGCTCACCAGGAGCTGCGCCTCGAACTCCTGCTCGAACGTCATGATCTCCAGCCAGCGCTCCAGCGTTGGCCGGTAGCTCTCCCGCCAGGCCGCGCCGCCCTCGCCCGCCCAGGAGCCGTACGCCGCCCGGCCTTCCCAGTACGTCACAGCCAGGTACGACGCCGGCTCCCCCACCCGGAACAGCTGCAGGCTGAGGCACCCCGGCTGCGCCTTATACGCCGGCATGATCCCGTCGCGGACGAGCGTCAGCAGCGAGGCCTCGTCGGCCCCCTCCTTCAGCGACCAGCGCCGGATCGTCACGTACTCAGCCATCGAATGTGTATCCCGCCTGCGACAGCACCGCCGCCGCCCGCTCCCGCGCCGTGCAGGCGACCTCCCGCGGGTCCTGCTCCCAGTACTCGGGCCGGAAGATCTCCACCGAGAACATCCCGTCGTAGCCGCGCGCCCGCAGCCGCGACAGGACCGCCTCGATTGGAATCGCCCCTTCCCCCGGATACAGCCGGTGGGCGTCCGTCAACTCCTCCCGCGGCCGGTCTTCGCAGCCGTTCACGTGCACCACGAAGAGCTTCTCCACGTCCACCCGCGCGATATCGTCGAGTCTACTCCCGCCCGCGTGGAAATGGAACGTATCGATCACCATCCCCACGTTGCGCCGGTCCGCCGCCTCGACGATCTCCACCGCCATGTCGAGCGTCGGCACCGCGCAGCGCGGCTTCCCCAGGAACTCGAACGCCAGCCCCACCCCCCCGGCGGCGTCCGACATCTCCCGCAACACGTCGACAGCGGCGCGCACCGAGCCATCCGGCCCCGCCCCATCCGGGCGCGCCCCCGGCACCACCACGATGCTCGGCGCCCCCAGCATCCGCGCCACCGACGCCAGCCGCTCCACCTCCGCCAGCACAGCCCGCCGCCCCGCCGCATCCCGGTGCGTGATGTCCTCGATGGAGTTGATGCACCACGCCCGCATGCCCAGCTCCCCCATCCGCTCCGCCAGCGCCGCCAGCGGACGCTCGCGCTCGTATGCCGCCAGCTTCCCCGCCCACACCTCCACCGCCCCGTACCCGCACGCCGCCGCGATCTCTACGTCCTCCCCCAGCGGAGACCGCATGATCGTCGCCCCGTTCAGCGCCAGCATCATCGCCCCGGTCCTCCGCTGCCCTTGGATGTCCATTGTAGGGGCACGGCGCTGGCTCCTACAGACCTGTCATGCCGCTCGAACCCCCGGACGCGCCGCGATCCGCACTGGCGCTCATCGGGGCGGTACGCTGCGGTTGATGAGCTCCCTCCCCGCGCCCAGATGGTAGGGGACCTGCACGACGACGGTGTTCGAGCGCTCCAACAGCGCCTTCCGGAGCCGCCGGGCTGACTGATTGTGCAGCCAGCGCTGCCACGGCCATGTCGCCACGATCTCTGGCAGCACCACCGCCACGTACGTCCCCGGATCCAGCTGGTTGAGCGCCTCCACGTACGCCACCACAGGCGCCACGAACGAACGGTACGGGGAATCGATGATCACCAGCGGTACGTCCAGCACCGTCCGCTCCCAGTCCTCCCGCAGCACCTGCGCCGCTTCCACGTCGTCGGTGACGTGAATCGCGTGCACCCGGGCGGAGATCGTCCGCGCGAAGTCGATCGTCCGGACGACAGCTCGGTTGATCTCTTCGACCGGCACGAGCACCACCTCACGGCGCGGCGGCTGGGGTGCCGCGATGGTATCGAGCGGCAGGGCCAGGCTGCGCTCGACCCCGCGATAATGACTGTGGATCATCCAGAAGAGCAGGGCGAGGACCGCCATCGCCAGCATGCTGATCCACGCGCCCTCGCTGAACTTCGTGAGTCCAACGATGGCCGCCACCACCCCCGTCGCGACCGCGCCCACGCCGCTGATCAACATGCTCGTCCGCCAGCCCGGCCCGCGAAGCCGTAGCCAGTGTGCCACCATGCCACCCTGCGAGAGCGTGAACGAGACGAACACGCCGAAGGCGTACAGCGGGATCAGCAGGCTTACGTCGGCCTCGAAGACGATGAGCAGCAGCGACGCGGACGCGCCCAGCACGATGATCCCGTTCGAGAACGCCAGGCGGTCGCCACGGAACGTGAACTGGTGCGGCAAGAACCGGTCCCGCGCGAGGATGGAGCCGAGGCGCGGAAAGTCAGCGTAGCTCGTGTTCGCCGCCAGCAGGAGGATCAGCGCCGTCGCCGCCTGGATCACATAGAAGAGCGGCGTCTCGCCGAACACCGTCCGCGCGATCTGTGCCGGGACGGAGATCTCGTCGGCGTGCTGGATGCCCAGCTCGTGCGCGAGGATCGTCAGACCGAGAAAGAACGACCCCAGGAGCACCGCCATCCATATCAGCGTCGTGGCCGCGTTGCGTGACTCCGGCCGCCGGAACGCCGGCACGCCGTTCGAGATTGCCTCTGTTCCCGTTAGCGCGGCGCCGCCCGATGCGAACGCCTTCAACACGATGAACCACGAGAGCCCCGACAGGCCGAACGGCTCCACCGACTCGGGTATCTCGGCTTGCAGCCCCGGGTCGAGCAGGAGACGGATGAAGCCCCCGACGAGCAGCACGGTGATCGAGACGATGAAAGCGTACGTCGGGAGAGCGAAGATCGTCGCCGACTCGCGGATGCCGCGGAGATTCAGCAGCGTGATCACCGCGACGACGCCCACCGAGATCTCAATGGCCAGATCGTGCAGTTCCGGAAACGCCGACGTGATCGCCAGCACACCCGCCGCGATCGACACCGAGACCGTCAGCACGTAGTCCACGGCGAGCGCCGCCGCCGCGCTCAGTCCGGCCGCGTCGCCGAGGTTCTCCCGGGCCACGATGTACGCCCCTCCCCCGTTCGGGTACGCGCGGATGGTCTGCCGGTACGAGAACGTCACGACCGCCAGCAGCAGGACGAGGACACCGGCAATCTCGATGGAGTAGGTGAGGGCTGCTGCTCCCGCAAGCGCAAGCACGAGCAGGATCTCGTCCGTCGCGTAGGCGCTCGAAGACAGCACGTCTGACGAGAAGACGGCGAGCGCCTTCCACTTCGGCAGCTTCTGCTCTTCCAGCTCCTCCGTCGCAAGCGGGGTGCCAACGGCCACCCGGCGCACCCGCATCCAGAGCTGTTCCGCCCGCGTTCGCGGAGCCGTCGCTCTCGCCGTGGCGGTGAACACTCCCTCGTCGGGGCTCCTCTCGAAGCGCCGCTGGTTCGGCCGGATGCGGCGCGCAAAGCGCGATCCGGACTGCGAGCCGCGGATAATTTCCGCCGGCTCCACGTCCTCCGCAACCCGCCGCCGCGGCACGCGATAACGCGTCGGCTCGGCATCCACAGGCGGGTGCCGGGCGTCGCTGTCGCGTCCGTCGACCGGTGTATCGGCCTCCGAGGCTGGGCCGTCTCCTTCGAGTCCGTCCATGAGGACACAGTAGAGACGGCGCCATCAGGCTGGCGTCAGGCGTGCCCGGGAGGCTGTCAGAAAAGCGTCAGGGTATGGGCGCCTCGACGAAGCGATACCCCACGCCAGCGTCGGTGCCGATGTACCGGGGTCGCGCGGGGTCGTCGCCGAGCTTGCCGCGCAGCTGGTTGATGTACGTCCGCAGCAGATGCCGGTCTTCCGCGTACTCGCCACCCCAGACCGCCCGGAGGATCATCGGGTGGGTGAGCACCTTCCCGGCGTTCGTTGCCAGATACTTCAACAGGCTGTACTCCGTCGGCGTCAGGCGCACCTTGCGCGTCCCGACGCGGACGTGCCTGTGCTCGAGGTCGATCGTAAGGTCGCCCGACGTGATGATCGGCGACTGCCCGCGCGACGTGTTGCCCCGCCGCAGCGCGACCCGCACGCGGGCGAGCAACTCCCCCATGCCGAAGGGCTTGGTCAGGTAGTCGTCCGCGCCCTCGTCCAGGGCCGCCACCTTCGTCTTCTCGTCGCCGGCGACTGAAAGCACGATGATCGGCGTCTCGTAAGCCCGGCGCAGTTCCCGGCAGACCTCGACGCCGGACGTGTCGGGCAGCATCAGGTCGAGCAGCACAACGTCCGGCCTAAACGCCTCGAACTCTCGCAGCGCCCGCGCCCCGTCCTCCGCCTCCCGGACCGTGTACCCGTGCCCCTCGAGCGAGCGCTTCACCGCCAGACGCAGCTGCGCTTCGTCGTCGACCACCAGGATTCGGGCGCCGCTCACGCCGTCACCTTCGCGCGAATGGCGGCCGGCATCGCGATCACGAAGCGCGTGCCGTCCGCTGCGCTCTCGACCCGAACCCTGCCGCCGCAGATCCCCACGAACGCCTTCACGATCGCCAGCCCCAGCCCGCTCCCCCGCACGCGCCGGCTCTGCTCACCGGCTCGGTAGAACCGCTCGAAAACGTGCGGCAGGTCCCGCGCAGCGATGCCCGGCCCCTCATCTGCGACGATGATCTCCACGTCGTCTCCGGCGGCCGCCGCCGTGAGGCGGATCGCCCCGCCCGGCGTCGAGTACTTCGCGGCGTTTTCGATAAGGTTCACCAACGCCTGAAGCAGCAACGACTCGTCAGTCAGCAGGTACAGGTCGCCCGGGGCGTGGCACTCCAGGCGTCCGGCCGAGACCGTCGCCGTCCGCTCCTCCGCCTCTTCCAGCAGGTCGCGGGCTGCGACCGGCGCGATGATCGGCGCCACCGCGCCCGACTCGATGCGGTTCAGGTCAAGGATGTCGCTGATGACCCGGTCGAGCCGGTCCGACTGCGAATCGATCGTCTCCAGAAACGCCGACTTGTCCTCATCCGACCAGCGGACGCTGCGGTCGAGCAGGCTCGATACCGCCGCCTTGATGCCGGCTAGAGGCGTCTTCAGGTCGTGCGAGATCGACGTCATGAGCGCCGACTTCATCTCGTCCGCCTGCCGGAGCGCCTCGGCGTGTGCGGCCGCCCGCACCAGCTCCACGCGCTGCACCCCCAGCGCCGCCTCACTGGCGAACGCATCGAGGAGCTGCTCTGGGCGGCCCTGGAACAGGCTTGCTTTGACGGGGCCATCCAGACGCAACACGCCGATGACCCGGTCGCCGACCCGCAGCGGCACGAACGCGGCGCCCGTCGACCGTTCGCCGATCCGCCGCGTGCCGGATGGCCGCACGATGCGGATGCGCCGCCTCGTCCCCAGCCCGGTATGCCCCAGCAGCTGCATCGACCCGCTCGCGACGGCCTGTTCGATAATCGCGCGTTCCTCGGCGTCGGCCGGCCGGCTCGATGAGTCGTCGCCTGCTTCCGCAAGGACCCGCCAACCTTGGTCCTCCCGGCTGAGCACGCTTGCCCCCGGCGCGCCGAGAGCAGCGACGGCCTCGTGGCACAGCGCCCGCAACGCCTCGTTGGGCTCGGTCTGGCCGATCATCGCCCGGCTCAGCCGGAGGACGACCCGCGCCTCCGCCGCGCGACGCCGCGCCTCGTCCGCCGCTGCTCGGGCCGTGGTCAGGAGCGACCCGGCCACAGCCGAGACGACCAGGAAGACCGCGAGCCCGATGACGTTCTCCGGGTGCCGCACGCTCAACGTGTGCAACGGCTCGATGAAGAAGAAGTTCAGCGTGAGATTGGTCACCACCGCCGCCACAGCCCCAATGGCCCAACCCCAGCGCGCCGATACGACGAGTGTCAGGAGAAGAAACAGCAGGCCGGCGTTCAACAGGCCGACGTCGTACCGGAGCGGTGCCAGCAGGCCCGTCAGGAGCGCCGTCCCGGCGAGGAGGACCACCACTCCGAACCAGCCGCGATCCAGGGTCTCCCGCATGCCGCTCTCCCCCATGGAGTGTACCGACGGGCTGGACGCATCGCGCGCAACGGCACGCAGCCCGGAGGGACAGCCGCCCTCGCCTCCCCTGGCAACCGGGCGGCACACAGGGCCCTCAGCGCACCACGGCAATCACTCGGTCGGCCGACCCTCGGCGCGCCACTCCGGCCACCCCCCGTCGAGCAGCGCCGCCTCGAAGCCCCGCTGCCGCAGCAACGCGACCGCCTCGTCCGCCATCTGGCAGTACTCTCCCCGGCAGTAGGCGACGATCCGCTTGCCCTTCGGCAGCGCGCTCAGCCGTGACGGCAGCTCGTCCAGCGGCACCGACAACGCCCCCGGCACGTGCCCCGCTTCATACTCGATGCGAGGCCGCACGTCGATGAGCGTGATCCTGTCCGCGGCGACCAACGCCTCCAGGTCCCGCCGCCACACCTCCTCCCCCTCGGCCCCCTCGACGCTGAACTCCCGGACGAGTTGCCCCACCTCCGCCAGGTGGTCCTCCGCGACGGACCGCAGCGTCAGCCAGAGCCGCAGCACGTCGTCGCCGGCGAGCCGGTATCGGATCTTCGTGCCTTCTCGCTCCGCCTCCACCAGATGCACGTTCCGGAGCACCTGCAGGTGCTGCGAGGTGCTCGCCACCGACATTCCCGTCTCCGCCGCCAGCGCCTCCACGTGCCGGGGCGCCTGGGCAAGCAGGTCCAGCAGCTCCAGCCGGCGGTCGCTCGCCAGGGCATGCCCGATCCGCGCGAAGAGGGCGTATCGGCGCTGTTTGAAGGTCGACGAGGGGCTCTCCATCACCTCACTCTACGCCCAAAGGATCCTTTCTGCAATTCCTCAATTAATCTATTGACAACAAGAACAGACCGGGGTAGGATCCCCCCATGACAGCACCGCACCCAGAAAGGAGCATCCCCATGTCACTGCGACTAGGCGACCAGGCACCCGATTTCGTCCAGGACTCAACCCAGGGGCCCATCCATTTCAACGAGTGGAAGGGAGACAGCTGGGCCATCCTCTTCTCCCACCCCGCCGACTTCACACCCGTCTGCACCACCGAGCTGGGTATGGTGGCGCGCCTCAAGCCCGAGTTCGACAGGCGCGGCGTGAAGGTCATCGGCCTCAGCGTGGACCCGCTCGACTCCCACGCGAAGTGGGGCGCGGACATCGCTGAAACCCAGGGCGCGGCCCTTAACTTCCCGCTGCTCGCCGACGCCGACCGCAAGGTTTCGCTGCTCTACGACATGATCCATCCCGAGGCGAGCGCCACCGCCACCGTCCGCTCGGTCTTCATCATCGACGGCAAGGGCGTGGTCCGCCTCACACTCACCTACCCCGCCGCCACCGGACGCAACTTCGAGGAGATCCTACGCGTCGTCGACTCACTGCAGCTGACCGACAGCGCGCGCGTCGCCACGCCGGTGAACTGGAAGCCGGGAGAGGATTGCGTGATCCTGCCTTCCATCCCCAACGAGGAGGCCGACCGTCTCTTCCCGGCAGGCTATCGCCAGCTCAAGCCCTACCTCCGGCTGACGCCGGACCCGACGCGAGAGGCCGTCTCGCAGCAGGCCTGAACCCGCCCGGGGGGAGGCGGGCGCCCGGACACCCGCCTCCGCCGCCGAAGACGTCCGCGACCGCGTGGCCGCCGACGCCCGCGACGGGTAGCCCCGCACGAAAAGGGAGGATAGACATGGTCGATCAGGTAGTCGCGGCGAACGTCGACCGCGACCGGCTGCGCCGCGGCATCAGCGACAAGTACACCGAAGTCGCCCGCGAGCCCGAAAAGGGGTTCCACTTCCACACCGGCCGGCCCCTGTCGGTCATGCTCGGATACCCGGTCGCCGACGTGGACCGCCTGCCGCAGGCGACGGTCGATTCGTTCGCCGGGACCGGCAACCCCTTCTCGATGGGTGACCTCCATCCCGGCGAGACCGTGCTCGATCTGGGTTGCGGCGCCGGCTTCGACACGCTTCAGGCCGCGCTCAAGGTCGGACCCTCCGGGCGCGTCATCGCTGTCGACATGACGCCCGCGATGCGAGAGAAGGCGCGGGCCGGCGCCGCGGCGCTCGGCCTGGCGACCGTCGACGTGCGAGAGGGCTTCCTCGAGGAGCTGCCGGTACCCGACGCCAGCGTCGACGTCGTGATCAGCAACGGCGTCCTCAACCTGACGCCCGACAAGGAAGCCGTCATGCGGGAGGTCTATCGCGTCCTCAAGCCCGGCGGCCGCTTCCAGGTCGGCGACATCATCGTCCACATCGACGTCCCGCAAGACGCGAAGGACGACGTTGAGCTCTGGTCCAACTGCATCGCCGGCGCCCTCACTCAGGACGAGTGGCGCTGGGTGCTCGGCCAGACAGGATTCGCCGGCGTGCGTTGGGGCGCTCAGACCGACGTGTACTCCGGCTCGAAGCACGAGTCCGACGCCAAGGAGTTCGACACGCGTGGCGTGAGCTTTTCCGGCGTGAAGCCCGCGTAGACGGACGACGATGAAGATGGCACTCTCACCCACCCTCCGCCATCGCCTCGACGTGCAGGGCTACACCTGCGCCGATGACGCCACGCTCGCCCGGACGCAACTCTGGCTGCGGTTGTCGCCGGCGCTCTGCGCGACCATCGCCGCCGCCGGCACAGCGCTGGCCTCGCCTGCCATCCTCTGGGGGCTGATGATCTTCGCCGCGCTCGGCGCCGTCTTGACGTTTCACCCGTTCGACCTCCTGTACAACGCCGGCATCCGTCACCTGGTCCGCGGGCCGAAGCTCTCGCCGAACGGCGCTCCCCGCCGCTTTGCCTGCGCCGTGGCGGCGGTGTGGCTGCTCGCGACCGGCGCCCTCTTCGCGGCCGATGCGACCGTGGCGGGCTACCTGCTCGGCGGCGCGCTCGTCGCCGTCGCAGCGCTGATCACCGTTTCGCACATCTGCATCCCGTCGCTCATCTACCGCGCCCTGTTCGGCAGAGCGGACCTCGTGCGCGAGTAATGGCCGCCTCCTCCTTCCCACCGGCGCGGGCCGCGCGGCCACTTCCTCCCCGGCCGCCGATACTCGGCCTGCAGGCGAACTGGAGGCAGTTCGCCCTCCTCGTCGCCACGAACGCCTTCGTCGGCGGCATGGTCGGCCTCGAGCGGTCCGTGCTGCCCATCCTTGCCCGCGACGAGTTCGGCATCGCCTCGAAGACAGCCGCCGTCTCCTTCATCGCCAGCTTCGGGCTGGCGAAAGCGCTCGCCAACCTCTTCGCCGGCCCCCTTTCCGAGCGGCTCTCGCGGCGTACCGTGCTGATCGCCGGCTGGCTCTTCGCGCTCCCGGTGCCGCTGCTCATCATCTGGGCGCCCGCCTGGGGCTGGATCATCGGCGCCAACCTGCTGCTCGGCCTGAACCAGGGCCTCGCCTGGTCGATGACCGTGAACATGAAGGTCGACCTCGCCGGGCCGCGGCAACGTGGCTTCGCGCTCGGCCTGAACGAGGCCGCCGGCTACCTCGCCGTCGCCGCCGCCGCCTTCGCCGCCGGCGTCATCGCCGATGCCCACGGCCTGCGTCCGGAGCCCTGGTACCTCGGCATCGCCTTCGCCGCCTGCGGCCTCGCCCTCAGCGTCCTCTTCGTGCGCGACACCGCCCCGTTCGTCCGTATCGAGTCCGCGCGGACCGATGCGCCCGCCTCCACCGGCATGTCGCTCCCGGCGAGCTTCGCCCGCGGCACCTGGCGCGACGTGCACCTCGCGGGCGTCTCGCAGGCCGGCTTCGTGAACAACCTCAACGACGGCCTCGCCTGGGGCATCTTCCCGCTCTTCTTCGCCGCCCACGGGGCATCCTTGCAGCGCATCGCCGTCCTCGCCGCGACCTATCCCGTCGTGTGGGGTGGGCTGCAGCTCGTCACCGGATGGGCCAGCGACCATCTCGGCAGAAAACCGCTGATCGCCGGCGGTATGCTGACGCAGGCGGTCGCGATCGCGCTCGTCGGCGTCTCGCGCGACTTCGCCGTGTGGGCCGCAGCACTGACGCTGCTCGGGCTCGGCACCGCGATGGTCTACCCGGCGCTGCTCGCCGCCACCGGCGACGCCGTCCATCCCAGCGAGCGGGCGACGGCGTTCGGCGTCTATCGCTTCTGGCGTGACGCAGGCGCTGTCGCCGGGGCGCTCACCGCCGGCGCCATCGCCGACGTGTTCGGCTTCGACGCCGCCATCCAGACCGTCGCAGCGCTCACCGCGGCCTCCGGCATCGTCGCTATCCTCATGCTGCGTCCCACCGGCCGTCCGGCCGCCACACTGGAGATGTCACCATGAACGTCGTCCCGTTCGTCCACGAAGGGCTCGGCAACAGCTCCTACCTCGTCGGCCTCAGCGACGCCACGGCGCTTCTCGTCGACCCCGACCGCAGCGTGCAGCGCTACCTCGAGGCCGCCGCAGCCCGCGGATGGCGCATCGACGCTGTCTTTGAGACGCATTTGCACGCTGACTTCGTCTCCGGCGCCCGGGAGATCGCGGCCGCCTCCGGCGCGAAGCTCTTCCTGCCAGCCGGGGCGCAGTCCCGCCTCCCCCACCACGCCGTCGCCGCGGCCGAGCGCCTCACGCTCGACGGCGTCGAAGTCGCGGCGGTCGCCTCGCCCGGCCACACGCCGGAGCACCTGAGCTACGTGGTCCGCACCGCCGGCCGCCCCGACGCGCTCTTCAGCGGCGGCTCGCTCATCGTCGGCGGCGCAGCCCGCACCGACCTCATCGCGCCGGAGATGACGGAGCCGCTCACGCGCGCGCAGTTCCACACGCTCCACGACGCCTTCACGTCACTCCCCGACGCCACGCCCCTCTACCCCACTCACGGCGGCGGCTCGTTCTGCTCCGCCGGCGATGGCGGTGACCGCACCTCGACCCTCGGCGCCGAGCGCGCGCACAACCCGGTGCTCGCTGTCGACGACGAGGAGGAGTTCGTGCGCTGGTTCCCGGCAACCTTCCGCGCGATACCCGCGTACTACGCCCGCATGCGCCCGCTGAACCAGGCCGGCCCGCGCCTCCGCGGCGAGATCGCCATGCCGCCGCACCTGCCCCCGCACGAGTTCGACCTCACGCGGCAGGAGGCGCTCGTGATCGACGCGCGTCCGGTCGGCGACTACATGCGCGCGCACATCCCGGGCGCGCTGAGCATCGCCTTCCGCGACGTGTTCGCCGTCTGGCTCGGCTGGACCGCCCCGCCCGAGCCGCCGCTGCTGTTCGTCGCCGGCGACGTGCCCGTCGACCGCATCGTCGAGGAGTCGCTGCTGGTGGGCTACGAACGCTTCGCGGGCGTCCTCGAAGGCGGCATGGGCGCGTGGGAGGCGGCGGGGCTGCCCATCGCCAGCGCGCGGCTCGTCGACGCCGAAGCCGCG
>JBBDXE010000025.1:16017-80228 GCA_040902505.1 Dehalococcoidia bacterium
CCCGCCCGCGGCGCTGACCGGCGGCGCCTTCGCGCTCGACGTGCGCGAGCCCGACGAATTCGCCGCCGGCCACATCGAGGGCGCGCTGCACGTCCCGCTCGGCCAGCTCCCGGCCCGCGCGGCGGAGGTGCCGCACGGGCGCGAGATCGTCGTCTACTGCGGCCACGGCGAGCGCGCTGCCACCGGCGTCTCGCTGCTGGAGCGCCGCGGCCTCCTCCACCCCCTCGCCAACCTCAACGGCGGCCTCGACGCCTGGCGCTCCGCCTCCCTCCCCGTGACCCTCCCGGGCGAGGATCGCTGACCGCCGCCCCCCTTTCTGGCGGCATGCTCCGCGACCCGCCCGTCGCGAGGCAGCGCCGCGGGATCGCCGGACGGCGCAACAACGTCGAAACACCTTGCCCCTCGCCTCGAGCCTTCTGTCGATCTACAATCGCCTGCCCGATAGGACGCGACTACCGCGAAGGAGACGCACATGACCACGCAGCAGATCGACGAAGCCAAACTGATGGAGTTCGTGGGGCAGGCCGTGAGCGACATGGGCGCGGTGCTGCTCGGAAACCTCGTGGCCATCGGCGACAAGCTGGGGCTGTACCGCGGCCTCGCCGGGGCCGCGCCGATGACCCCCGGCGAGCTGGCGCAGAAGACCGGCACCGCCGAGCGCTACATCCGCGAGTGGCTCAACGCGCAGTCGGCCGGCGGGTACGTCACCTACACCGGCGACGGACGCTACACCCTCTCGCCCGAGCAGACCGAGGCCCTCACGAACGAAGAGAGCCCCGCCTTCGTGCTGGGCGGCTTCCAGGGCATGACCGCCGCGACGATGGCCCGCCCCCGCCTCATCGAGGCGTTCAAGAGCGGCAAGGGCGTGGGATGGGACGAGCACGACCCGGACCTGTTCCAGGGCACCGAGCGCTTCTTCCGCCCCGGCTACGCCGCCAACCTCGTCGCCGCGTGGCTCCCCGCGCTCGACGGCGTCGTGCCGAAGCTCGAGGCCGGTGCGTCCGTCGCCGACGTCGGCTGCGGCCACGGCGCCTCGACGATCATCATGGCCCGCGCCTACCCGAAGTCGAAGTTCACCGGCTTCGACTACCACGCTCCGTCGATCGAGGCGGCGCGCAAGGCGGCGAAGGACGCCGGGGTGACGAACTGCGACTTCCAGGTCGCCTCCGCGAAGGACTACCCCGGCTCGTACGACCTCGTCTGCCACTTCGACTGCCTGCACGACATGGGCGATCCCGCCGGCGCCGCCGCCTACACGCTGAAGTCGCTCAAGCCCGGTGGCACCTGGATGCTCGTCGAGCCCTTCGCGAACGACGATGTCGCGGACAACCTGAACCTCGTCGGGAAGGTCTTCTACTCCGCGTCGACGTTCATCTGCACGCCGGCGTCGCTGGCGCAGGAAGTGGGGACGGCGCTGGGCGCGCAGGCGGGCGAGAAGCGCCTCGGCGAAGTCGCGCGGCAGGCCGGCTTCACCCGCTTCCGCCGCGCCGCCGAGACCCCCTTCAACCTCATCCTCGAAGCCCGCGCCTGAGGGCGAAGACGCCGCTCACTCCCCCCCGCCGCCCGCGCGGGGGAGGCACTGCGACGATCGTTCACTGCGGCCACGGCGAGTGGGCAGCCACAGCCGTCTCGCTGCTGAAGCGCCACGGCCTGCACCCCCTCACCAACCTCAAGGGCCCCGACGCCAGGCGCTCCGGCCGCCCGCCCCCTCGCCCTCTTTACCCCCAGCAACAGCCGCCGTGGCCGGACGAGGTAGCCAGCCCACGATGCCCATAGTCGAGCCGAGGTTGAACCTACGTGCCCAGTGGCAAAACCCGAACCCGGCCTGCATCCAAGTCAAGCTCGACGCGGCCACCGCCCTGAGCGTTGATGTCGTTCCAAGCCCTGAAGCCCTGCATTATCGCGTCTTCCCACTCGCCGGCTGTTCGGCGACTCACTTCTAGGTGATCCGTCATCGTCTTGACCGTACGCAATAGCTCGTAGTCAAGCCGAATCAAGCCGCGAAGGAAGTCTCGCCGCTCCGCATAGCTGAACACCAAGGCAGTGATGCCTTCCTCGATGACGATTGCACGACCACCATCTTCCACCTCGTCAACTGTTGGGTCGCTTCTGCGCTTCCGGTCAAGAAACTTTCGTGTTAGCGGCGACCAGCCCAACACAGCGGCGTATGCCAGGTGCAGAACATCGTGGAATCGATACCCGTCTTCCACGTGACGATTGTCCGTGAGCGGATCTCCAAAGGGGGCACCATCGACGGTTGTCCTCGTGCGTGCCTCGCCACTTTCCGCGGCAAAGAACTCAGCGACCATTCGCCTAGAAAGCCGCTCGGTTGAGGGGAAACCCTCATCCAGCGATTGACGCGGGATCGGCAACTTCATCTGGTCGTGGCCTACTTGTTCCCAGCGCGCGCGACACTTCTGCAGATTGCCCTCTGCGACATCGGATAGGCGGAGCCCGAGTTTGGATGTCGAGCACGCGAGATACCAGAGGAGGTCGCCGAGTTCCTCGCGTGCCCTATCACGGAAGAGGAGGTACGCCTCACCGTCCCTCACATATTTCTTGTACTCGCTCAGGATCTCGCCCACCTCTCCAGCGAGCCCTAAGAGTGGAATCACGACGGCTGCAGCTGACTTCTCATCGCCTAGCGTCTTAGACACTTGATCCGTGTCAAGAGCCCTTGCCTGATACTCGTCTATGTCCATGGCCTACCTCCAGGTGGGACCGCGCATCCCCCTAGCTGCTACTGGAACTGCCGTGCATGTAGGCGCCAGCTTGCCAACGCCCGATCAAGGCGTAAACTGGCCACGTGCAGTTCGAGCGCCGCGTGCTCTCGTTTGTCAGCTCCCTTACGGAAGCCGACTTGCCATCGCACTTCACGAATCCCTACAAGACCGGCCACACTGCTCGGAACCTCCTGCTCTTTCTCACACGGCGGGATCGTCTTGCTTGGACGCTCTTGGCGATCGGCGAGGCCCCTGGCTACCGCGGCGCAGTGATGTCAGGCGTCCCTCTCAGTTCTCTCGCAACGCTTGCGGATCCATGGGGCGATCCTTGGGAGTCGTTCGGTCCGTCCAAAGGGTATAGCTTCCCGCCGAACCCGTTGTACTGGCGAGAAGCAACGGCCACGATCATATGGGAATCCTTCGCGATGCACCTTGCCGACTCACCCCTTCCACTCACATGGAACGCCGTGCCATTTCATCCGCAGAAAAACGGCCGCGCTTCGAACGCGTCGCTGCGCGCAAATCAATTGCACATTGGCCAACCGTGGATCGAGCGGCTTCTCGAGCTCTTCCCAAACGTCTTCCCTGTTGCAGTTGGCCGGCGTGCCTGCGAAACGCTATGCCAGCTGAAGGTCGACCATGAGGCAATTCGCCATCCGTCACGAGGCGGGAAGCAAGAGTTCAGCATGGGACTCGCTCGTGTTCGCTCTCTGATGTCACCTCCTCCTGCAACGAGCTCGCTAACGGTCGCATGACGCCGATCCTCCCGAGGCGCGCATCCGTGCTCACGACAACCAGCCCGCCGCAAGTGAGCCTGGACTCCGCCGCCACAAGTTGCTGCAATCGTGCTAAGCCAACGAAGTTACCATACGCTTTTTCATGATAGTAATGGGAACGGTAGACAGCGGTCACAACCAGCTCGTCGGCATCGCGATGAAACTGAACTTCTGAGAGGCATGGGAACCCAACTCGTGCGATGGCCGTCCGTCCGGGGCGTTCAAGCACGATGGGCCCTGGATCTGCCCATTTGCCACCGTCTGGTGTTCGATGGTTGAGCGCATCGATCACATCCCTAATCTGATTGACGTTGGTGCCGTCCCCTTCATAGTCCACCATGCGCCGAAAATACGAGTTGGTTGGCAACTTGGGTAAGAGACGGAAGCCGACTCGCTCCCAATCGACTGCTCGTGCCACAGTTAGTGGCAAGATCGTGCGGGCGACGACCCTAACGCGATCTGTGGCAGCCGCGCCCAATGCAGCATCCAGACGGCGAGCAAACGCGGAGCAGTCAGCCTGCGGCTCGGCGATCGACACAACCAAATTACGGATCCGGTGACCCGGTTGTCTCAACAGCGCGAGCACCGCTGCTCTCCACGCATCCTCCAACGTGCGGGCATCGACCAGAACCGCACCCCTCACGGCACGGCTCCCGCGTCGGGAAGTACGCGACAATCACTCATTAGCTGCGGGGCCTTGGCCGCGAGCCGACGCGCCACGCTCTCGGTCACCGCTCTGAACACAGGCGCTCCCGCCGCCATGTTGTCGTCCCTCTTGGGCGGCCCAATTCTGCGCAGCACTCTGGCCTCTGCAGCTCCCAGCAACCTCAATGCCCGCAGCCGGCTGATCGTGGCGGCGTGACTGACCCCGAACCTAGATCCAAGCTCGTGAATCCGGTCCAGATTCAGAGCCCGGTGGCCGAGGCACTCGCGCACTGCCCTCTGCGGTAGCAGGAACGCCGCCGCGAACACGTCCGCGCGCAACTCGATCCTCTGGCGGGGTCCCGGCCTTGGCAATTCGGCGGCAGCGCACGCGTATCCGCCGCCCTCGCGATCCAACAAGAAATGCGCTAATTCGTGGGCTAGTGTGAACCGCTGTCTTACCGGTGGGTGGTTACTGTTGACAAGCACCGCACTCGATGCGCTGTCTGTAACCACTATGCACCCGGAAATCGACGAACTGACCGGAAGTCGGGCAAGCACCACTCCCACGCCTGCCTCCTGAACGAATCCTGACAGTGGAATCACCGGATCCTCTGCTGACAACCCCGTTGCACCACGGAACCAACGTGCGGCCAGTTCGCCGGCTTGTACTGGAGGAAGCCGGGACACCCGTGGGGGAATAGATAGAGGCATCCAATGCGGATCTGATCCTAGCGCGGACTGAACGGCCGAGAACCAAGCAAGTTGCGGTTCGTCGTCCGCATGTATGGTTACGCCTCTTAGCCTCATTTTAGGTAGAACTGGACGGCCTCCCTCCCGCGGCGTCAGAAGCAGGTCTGGGGTTACAGCCAGCAGCGCCGCTAGCCTCACCAACTCCGCAGCCGTGACTGGTCTCGTACCCCGCTCCATACGGCTAACGACCGTCCGGTCGAGGCCTAAGGCTCTCGCTAGGTCAGACTGGTTCCAACCCCGGCGATAGCGCGCCTGCTGGATATTCCATCCAATTTGTGTGTCCACGGACGCAGACTAGACGACGGCGCACGAGTCATGCAATAGATCTCTCGATAGTGTGCTAGATCAGCACATCACGCGGGACGCGATTCTCTTGAAACTGCCATCCGCCCATCCTTGACCCCTTACACCCCCCGCCGCTACCCTTCCCCCACGATGAACCTCCACCGCATGGCGATGCCTCTGCCCCGGGAGAGCCGGGGCGCCCGTCTGGGATAGCGCCAGCATCCCCCGGCCACCCCCTGCGGCGGCCGGAGCCACGGAGGTCACACGCCATGCCGTTCGCCCAGTCCCTGCGTTGCCGCGAGTGCAACCGTGAGTATCCCCTCGAGCCCCTGCACGTCTGCGAGTTCTGCTTCGGCCCCCTCGAAGTCGCCTACGACTACACCGCGATGCACCGCACCGTCACCCGCGAGTCCATCGAGCGCGGGCCCAACTCCGTCTGGCGCTACGCAGACCTCCTCCCCGCCGACCCCGCTCAGGCCGTCGACATCAACGCCGGCTTCACCCCCCTCGTCCGCGCCCGCAACCTGGGCGAGCACCTGGGCCTGCGCAACCTCTGGCTCAAGAACGACTGCGCCAACCCCACCTGGTCCTTCAAGGACCGCGTCGTCACCGTCGCCGCGACGAAGGCCCGCGAGTTCGGCTTCGACACCCTCGCCTGCGCCTCCACCGGCAACCTCGCGAACAGCGTCTCCGCCCACGCCGCCGCCGCCGGCCTGAAATCGATCGTCTTCATCCCCCACGACCTCGAGCGCGGCAAGATCCTCGGCTCCAGCGTCTACGGCGCCACCCTCGTCGCCGTCGACGGCAACTACGACGACGTCAACCGCCTCTGCTCCGAGCTGGCCGACAGCTACCCGTGGGCGTTCGTCAACATCAACATGCGGCCGTACTACGCCGAGGGCAGCAAGACCCTCGGCTACGAGGTCGCCGAACAGCTCGGCTGGCGCGCCCCGGAGCACGTCGTCGTGCCGATGGCGTCGGGCTCGCTGTACGTGAAGATCTGGAAGGGGCTGCAGGAGCTGGCCCGCCTCTGGCTCATCGACAGCGTGCAGACGAAGATGTCCGGCGCCCAGGCCCGCGGCTGCTCCCCCATCGTCACCGCCTACGAGGCCGGCACCACCAACGTCCGCCCCGTCCGGCCCGACACCATCGCCAAGTCGCTGGCCATCGGCAACCCCGCCGACGGCTACTACGCCCTCAAGGTCATGCAGGAGTCCGGCGGCTACGGCGTCGCCGCCTCCGACGACGAGATCATCGACGGGATCAAGCTCCTCGCCGAGTCCGAGGGCATCTTCGCCGAGACCGCCGGCGGCGTCGTCACCGCCTGCCTGAAGAAGCTCGCCCAGGCCGGACGCATCGCCCCCGACGAGGTCACCGTCGCCTACATCACCGGCTCCGGCCTGAAGACGCAGGAGGCCGTCGAGGACCACGTCGCCCAGCCCGTCCACATCGCCCCCACCATCGCGTCGTTCGAGGAGCTGGTGCGCCCCCGCGAGCGCGAGCTGGCGGCATCATGAAGCCGCACCCCACCATCGCTCACCCCTCCCACCACCCCTTCCCTTCAGGGAAGGGGCTGGGGTTAGGTCCGGGGCGGAGCGGGGCCGTAGCAATCCCTGACGTCGGCGGCGTCTGTGGTTCCCCAACTCCCACGGCCCCCGTACACTGCGACCTGCACGCCCGCGCGCCCCGCGCGCACACCCACGAGCGAGGCCCACATGGCACGCCAGCGCGTTAAGTTCACCTTCCCGCAAGAACTCATCACCCTGCCCCTCATCTACGAGCTGGGCAAGAACTTCACCCTCGTCACCAACATCCGCCGCGCCGACGTCACCGAGGACCGCGGCTGGATCGTCCTCGAGGTCGAGGGCGACCTGACGGAGATCGAGCGGGCGCTGGACTGGGTCTCGGCGAAGGGCGTCCGCGTCGACCCCGTCCCCGGCGACATCGTCGAAGGCTAACGAGCGGTCAGCCATCAGCCAGTCAGCAGTCAGCAGCGACCGATGAGCAGCCACCACGGACCAGCAACCGGCGACCAGTAACCAGGACACCAGACCATGGCCCAGATCCGCATCCCGGCACCGCTCCGCAAGCTCACGAACGACATCGAGATCGTGCAGGCGGAGGCCGCCACCCTCGCCGAGGCCATCGACCGCCTCGAGGGCGACTTCCCCGGCATGAAGGAGCGCCTCTGCGACGAGACCGGCCAGCTCCGCCGCTTCGTCAACGTGTACGTCAACGGCGAAGACGTCCGCTTCCTCGACAACCTCGGCACGCCGCTGAAGCCCGGCGACGAGGTGAGCATCGTCCCCGCCGTCGCGGGCGGGTCCGGGGCGTAGCGCCGGCCCGGTCAGCGCGCCAGCCGTCGTCAGGCGGTCAGCCCCCGCGTCCCCCGTGGCGAGGGGGCTCTTGATTGGCCAATTGCATTCGGCGAAAATCCGGGCCTTTCGGGGGTCTGCGGATTCGGGGCGGGGGGCGTTTGGCTTGATTGGGTTAGCGCGCATGGGCGTCGACCTCACCCCCGGCCTTCGGCCTGGCCTCGCCGAGGCGAGTCTGCGACCTCTCCACACGATGGAGAGGGAGGAGTGGTGGAGGGCGTTCATTGGGGGCCTCCGCGGTCGAGGGACTGGAGGTGGCGGAGGATGGTGTTGCGGAGGCGCATCTTGCGGGCGACGTCGAGGGGCGGGGCGCGGCGAACCTCACCCCCGGCCTTCGGCCTGGCCCTCTCCACATCGTGGAGAGGGAGGAGGGGAGCGGGGCTTTCGTCGAGCGCACCGCCGGCCGGGGGCCCACACCCGATTTCGGCGTCGAGGGACTGGAGGTGGAGGTAGATGGCGTTGCGGAGGCGCTCTTTGCGGACGGGGTCGAGGGGCGGGCGGCGGCGGGGGGCACGGCGGAGGGGCCGACCGGTGAGGGCGTCGCGGTTGGAGGCGTGCTCGTAGTCCGCGACGGAATTCTGGTGGCGGTTGGCGGCGTCGTCGCGGGCGGCGTCGTCGAGGGCGGTGGTGATGCGGCGGCGGAAGTTGAGGGCGACGGGGCGCTCGCCGAGGATGCGGAGGGCGTCGATGACGGTCTCGCGGATGCGGCCGTCGCGGAGGGCGTTGCGGCGGCCGAGGCCGAGGAGGACGCTGCGGGCGACGGGGTCCTGCATGAGGGCGTAGATGACGGCGCGGACGCGGGGGGAGTAGCGGCCGGACTTGAGGCCGTTGAGGTTGCCTTTGGGGGCGCCGGCGCCGGGGCGGGATCCTCCGTGGGGCATCGCGAGTCTCGCAGTCTGTCAGTCTGCCGGTCTGTCAGTCGGTCAGTCGGTCAGTCGGTCAGTCTGTCGGGCGGTCAGGCGGTCAGGCGGTCAGGCGGTCATAGTGTGGCGGTGTGGCGGGGGAACTCGAAGCGGTGGGTGACACTGGCGGCCGTGAGCGGTGAGCCGTGAGCCGTGAGCGGCGGGGGCGGGCGCGCGGGTGTGGCGCCTGGGCCCCGCCCCGGACGCAGCTGAAGCCTACGTCCCTACGAGATCCGGCCCGGTCCGGGAGCCAGCCCTCACCGGCCTCCGCCTACGTCCGACATCCGACTTCCAGCCGCCCTGCCGTATCATCCCGCCATGACCGACGACCTGACCCGCCGCGCCCTCGCCGTGAACGAGGCCCAGCTCGCGCTCGCCAGCCTCGCCTTCGACACCGACGGCGCCCACTTCGTCCGCAACCCGGACTTCCCCCGCGTGCACGACGCCAACCACGCGTCGCACGTCACGGCCGCCACCCCCGACGAGATCGACCGCCTCCTCGCGCGCGTCGAGCGGGAGTTCGCCGGCCTCGCGCATCGCGTCTTCCACACAGACGCCACCACGCCACCCGCCTTCGAGGCGCGGCTCGCGCTCGAGGGCTACGCGCCCAGTGACACTATCGTGATGCTCCTCGAGGGACCGTTGCGATTCTTCCGAGGAAGGACCCCGGCCTGCGACATCCGCCCCGCCGGCGATGAGGCCAGATGGGCCGCGTACGCCGCCCTCCGCCTGCTCGACGGGGACGAGTACCTGCGCCGCACCGGCCGCAGCCCCGACCCCGCCTTCACCGCCGAGATGACCACCAACCGCCGCCGCATGTCGCCGCCCGTGCGCGTCTGGCTCGCCCACGCCGATGGCGCTCCGGTCGGCTACTGCAGCTCGTGGGAGGGGACGGAGGGCGTCGGCCTGGTCGAGGACCTGTTCGTGCACCCCGACGCGCGCCGCCGCGGGATCGCCACCGCGCTGCTGCACCACTGCGTCGCCGACGCTCGCGCGTCGATGCCGACCGGCGACGGCCCCGTCGTCATCACCGCCGACCCCACCGATACGCCCGGCCGCATCTACGCCAACCTCGGCTGGCGCCCCACCGCCCTCAAGCGCTCCTGGCTGCGCATCGTCGAGCCGTGAGCCCCGAGCCGTAAACGCCGGGAGGCGGCCATGGGACCCGCGGGGACGCCGCCGGGGACGAGGGGGAACCACAGATTTCACAGATGGCCACAGATTCTCCACCTCCACCACCCCCGGCGCCGTAGCGACAGGTCTTCAGACCTGTCCGCCTCCACCCGTCGCGTACGCGTACCCCGGAGGCAGCGCGAAGCGCGGGGCATCCGCCCGGGGCGGCTCCCCGGCCGTGCCTCCGCCCGGGCACACACCACCCCGCGTACGGGGTCCTCTCTGGGCCCAACTGATGCGCTAAGCGATCGTCATCGAGAAGGCGGACGGCAACTACTCCGCCTACGTCCCCGACCTCCCCGGCTGCATCGCCACCGGCGCCACCCCTGCGGAGACCGAAGACCAGATCCGCGAGGCCATCCGCTTCCACCTCGAAGGCCTCCGCGACGACGGCCTCCCCTCCCTCCTCCCACCACTGTCATCGACTACATCGAGCCCTGACCCCACCCAACTCCCGGCCTCCGCCCTCTATCAGCCCATGTCCAACACCCCCGGCCACATCTACGCCCACCTAGGCTGGCGGCCCGCCGCCAGCAACGTTCCTGGCTCGGCCCGGCGTTGGTCCGTAGCATCACACCCGCGTCCGCCTGGGGCTGTATCGGCGTGCCGGCGAGGGCCTGTACACTGGCCTTAAGCGCGTCGCAGGCCGAGGCATCGTCGGTGTGGATCGCCATGGCGTCGGTGTGAATGAGGATGGACATGTGACGACCGAGCAAGGCAGTGCGACGCTGGCGCAGTCAGCCCTGGCCCTTATCGTCCTGACCCTGGTCTTTGTGTCAGGCATTGGACTTCTCGCGTTTGCATCTTTTGTTGCATTCCGAGATGGCTTCGCTAACGCCCTCGTTGTTCTGTATATGCTCGGCATACTTTGTCTCGCTGGCACGCTCGTTGCCCTAAACATGGTCGGCTCTCTGACAGTGAAGCACAATGATACCGAGGTCAAACTCGAACAACCTCGGCCGCGGCCCGCGTCATCAAACCCAAACGTTGAGGCAGCCCCCGGCACTGCTGAACCTGAAAGAAGGAGGGACGATTCCGCCAGCGAGGCTGCCACGGCAGCTGCTCCAACAGATGGCGGCAAGAGCTTGTTCTCCGAAGCAATCGACGCGTGGGCAAATCATGACTATGCGTCATTCGACCTGAAGATGATCGCCTACATAGAACAGCAGCAGGAGGGAGATAAGGCTACGTTCGACGCCTTTCGGCTGTCTTGGCTGTATGAGGCCGGCCAAGGACGCCGACTCCAAGAATTGCATGCCCTCCGCAGGGACAATCCCTCTGCTCCCGCGGTTCTGCTTCGACTCGCCGAGGCCTACATGTTTACTGATCAGCCAAAGGTCGCCCTAGATCTCTACGAGCAGGGCGCCGCCCTTTCAGGCCTCTCTGTGGATCATCGCCGTGAAATTCTGACCGGCCAAGTTCGCGCGCGGATCAAACTTAAGGAATACGAGGCGTCTGAAGGACGCCTGAGGGTTGCTGAGTTGGAAGACCCAGCACCCCAGTGGCAACACTCCATCCACAAACTGTTCGCCGAGGTCTACGACGCTTGGGATGATCAAGTGCGTAAGCATTGGCATCTTGAGCAGGCGGGTGGAGGCGAATCCCGGCGACCTCTCTACACGGTTCGACCTGGCCTACAGCTATGGACGTTCCGGCGACAGCCTCTTGTCTCTGTACCACTACGAGATCTTACGCCGCCAACGCGCTTACGCCATGGAGATAAATAATCTCGGCGTTGCTCTCCAACAGATGGACATGCCAATAACCGCGGCCTTCTACTACAAGGAAGCGATTGACAAAGGGAACACGTTGTCTTCGGCGAACCTCGCTCGGGTCATGCTCAAGAGTGGCCTCGTGGTCGAAGCGAAACAAGTGTTGGACGCGGCGCTCTCCCTCAAGGACAGCGAGGGTGAAGCCGTCGAAGTCGATGACAACGTTCATGAAGCACACGCTGTAATCACGCGGGCTGAGGAGGAAGAGCGCGAGAGGATGATACGAATTGTTGAGGCCAGCCGCCTAGAGCGGCAACTCTTTCTTGCATCGATGGAGAAAGATCAAGTCGCAACAACCATTCTTCGAGACGACGAGTTCTTGGGTGAGTGGGACACGAACTTTGGCAAGCTAACATTTGCCAAGGAAGGACCCGATTACTCGGCAGCCTTCAAGACGGACGACCTTTGGGATTGGTCGCTCAGTGGTGGAATCGATCGCAAAAGGAGAACCTTTACGTTCCGATGGAGCACCAACAAGCACGACTACCGCCGTCCCGATAACGACGAAGGCACTGGCTACTTCGTGTTCCGCGAGAACACGTTCGAGGGCTTCCTTCGGAACAGGCCTGACAAGGGAGAAGTCATGGCCGTTACGGGCCGCCACCCCTCAGACACCCCCTAATCGGCGGAGTGACACAACCCGATAAGAGATCCGCCCCCGCCTCCTCCACGATCCCTCCAGGCTGACCCGCTGACAGACTGACAGGCTCACACCAATGCCAAGAGGAGGCCGCCGCCCCGGAGCCGGAGCCCCGAAGGGCAACCTCAACGCCCTCAAGTCCGGGCGCTACTCCCCGCGCGTCCGCGCCGTCCTCTACGCTCTCGTCGATGACCCCACCACCCGCTCCGTCCTCCTCCAGGTGGGCCTCCGCGGCGCCGCCCCCCGCGGCCGCCTGCGTGACACCATCACCGACACCATCCGCCTCCTCCACGACCGCCCCGTCTCCGACGAGTTCCGGGCCCGCGTCCGCGCCCTCCTCGGCCGCGACGACGACGCCCGGATCGCCCGCCGCGTCCAGAGCGCCATGGACAGCTACCGCAAAGGGACCGGTCAGAGCGCCCTCGCCGAAGGTCCCCTCCGCCGGGGCACCACGCCCGCGGTAAAGCCGCCGCGCCCGCCGCGCGTCCGCTACCGTCCCGTCCTCCCCCCCGGGCCGCATCTTCTGGGTGGACCTGGAGGAGCCGCCGGAAGCCTCCACCACCCCGCCCGAAGCGTGAGGTGATGCACATGCGCTTCAAGACAATCGGTCCGGCTGCGCATATTGCGGAACCTCAGACCCCCCGAAACGCCCCGTTTTTTTCGAAAGACAATCCCGCAATCAAAGCCTCCGGCCTCCCCGCCCCGGGCATGCGCGGTCATCTGTGTAATCTGTGGATGGGCGCGGCTATACTGGCGGTTTCCGAGAGGGGCGCATGGTGACGACGGTCGGGATTCTGAACGTCACGGGGTACGCGGGGAGCGAGCTGGCGCGGCTGGTGCACGGGCATCCGGGGGTGCGGCTGGCGGGGGTGACGGGGCGGTCGGCGGCGGGGAAGCGGCTGGGGGAGGTGTTCCCGCACCTCTGGGCGCTGGACCTGCCGATCGTGGAGGAGCTGCCGGCGGTGGACGTGGTGCTCTCGACGCTGCCCCACGCGGCGGCGGCGGCGCAGCTGGTCCCGTACATCGAGGCGGGGGTGCCCGTCATCGACCTGAGCGCCGACTTCCGGCTGAAGCGCGTCGAGGCGTACGAGGCGGCCTACCAGACGACGCATCCGGCGGCGGGGCTGCTGGGGCGGGCGGTGTACGGGCTGCCGGAGCTGCACCGGGGGGAGATCCCGCCGGCGAAGCTCGTCGCGGCGCCGGGGTGCCACGCGGCGGGGGTGATCCTGGCGCTTGCGCCGGCGATCGCGCGGGGGCTGATCGAGCCGGAGGTGATCGCCGACACGAAGACAGGGCTGTCGGGGGCGGGGCGGACGCTGGGGCTGAGCGTGCACTTCTCGGAGGCGGACGAGTCGGTGGCGCCGTACGGGCTGGAGGGGCACCGGCATCACCCGGAGATGGTGCAGGAGCTGTCGCTGCTGGCGGAGGCGCCGGCGCCCTCGATCACGTTCGTGCCGCACTATGTGCCGATGACACGCGGCATCCTCTCGACGTGCTACGGGACGCTGCGGCGGCCGATGACGCGGGAGCAGCTGCGGGAGGCGTATCGCGAGTTCTACGCCGATGCGCCGTTCGTGCACGTCGCGGACGCGCCGCCATCGACGAAGCACGTGGCGGGGACGAACTACTGCATCGTGCACCCGACGATCGACCAGACGACGGGGCGGGCGGTGCTGGTGAGCGCGCTCGACAATCTGGGGAAGGGTGCGGCGGGGGCGATGGTGCAGTGCCTGAACCTGATGCTGGGGCTGCCGGAAGACACGGGGCTGCAGCAGCTCGGGATGTTCCCGTAGGTGGCGAAGGCGCGCCCGGGCGGCGCGGTCAGGCTCATCGACGGGGGGAGCGTCACCAGCCCGCAGGGGTTCGTCGCCGGGGGCGTGTACGCGGGCATCAAGGCGGCGGGCAAAGGCAAGCTGGACCTGGGCATCCTGGCGTCGGAGCGGCCGGCGGCCTGCGCGGCGATGTTCACGCGGAGCACGGTCAAGGGCTTTGGGGTGCTGGTGTCGGCGATGCACGCGCGGAGGGGCGCGGCGCGGGCGGTGATCGTGAACTCCGGGTGCTCGAACGTGGCGACGGGGCGGCAGGGGATGCTGGACGCGCTGGAGATGGCGGAGCTGGCAGCGGCGCGGCTGGGCATCGCGGGGGCGGAGGTGCTGGTGGGGAGCACCGGCGTCATCGGGAGGCCGCTGCCGATGCCGCTCATCCGGGACGGGGCGCCGCGCATCAAGCTGGGGGCGGACGGGGGGGCGGCGTTCGCGCGGGCGATCATCACGACGGACACCTACGCGAAGACGCTGGCGGTGCGCTTCCGGGCGGGCGGGCGGGAGTATCGCATCGGGGCGGCGGCGAAGGGGTCGGGGATGATCCATCCGGACATGGCGACGATGTTCTGCTTCCTGACGACTGACGCGCCGGTGGAGCTGGCGTTCCTGCGGCGGACGCTCCGGGAGGCCGTCGGCGACTCGCTGAACATGATCAGCGTGGACAACGACACGAGCACCAGCGATACGGTGGCGATCTTCGCGAACGGGGCGGCGGGAGGCGCGGCGATCTACGCGGGGTCGCCGGGGGCGGCGGCGTTCGCCTCGGCGCTGCCGGATGTGTGCGTGCGCGTCGCGAAGCTGCTGGCACGGGACGGCGAGGGGGCGAAGAAGCTCATCGAGGCGCGGGTAGAGGGGGCGGGGAGCGCGGGGGAGGCGCGGGCGGCGGCGCGTACGATCACGGCGTCGCCGCTGGTGAAGACGGCGGTGCACGGCAACGACCCGAACTGGGGGCGGCTGCTTATGGCGGTGGGGCGGAGCGGGGCGGGCATCGACCTGGAGCGGGCGCGGGCGTGGATCGGGCCGACGATGGTGTATCGGGGGGAGCCGGTGCGCTTCGACGAGCGGGCGGTGAGCCGGTACCTGCGGGGGGAGGAGGTGGTGCTGCGGGTGGATCTGGGGCGTGGCTTCGACAGCGCGACGGCGTGGGGGTGTGACATGACGCCGGAGTACGTGCACATCAATGCGGACTATCGGACGTGAGCGGGGAGTGGTGAGTTCTGAGCCTTGAGCCGTGAGCAGGCTGGGATGAGCGAACGTCCTATCGTGGTGAAGGTGGGGGGGTCGACGCTGGGCGCGCACGACACGTCGCTGCGGGATATCGCGGGGGCGCGGCGCGCGGGACGGGCGGTGGTGGTGGTGCACGGGGGAGGGGCGACGGTCAGCGCGTGGCTGGAGCGGATGGGGATGACGGCGACGTTCGTGCGGGGGCTGCGGGTCACGGACGCGGCGACACTCGACGTGGTGGTGGCGGTGCTGGCGGGGCTGGTGAATACGCAGCTGGTGGCGGAGCTGGGGGCGCTGGGCGCGCCGGCAGTCGGGCTGAGCGGCGCCGATGGGATGATGCTGCAGGCGCACCGCTTCGACGAGGAGCTGGGGTTCGTGGGGCGGATCCACGCCGTCAACGCGCGGCCGGTCGAAGAGCTGCTGCGGCTGGGACAGCTGCCGCTGATCGCGCCGATCGCGGTGGCGACGGACGCGGCGGGCGGGCAGTTGCTGAACACGAACGCGGATACGGCGGCGGGGGAGCTGGCGGCGGCACTGCACGCGGAGCAGCTGGTGTTCCTGACGGACGTCGAGGGGGTGCTGGACGAGGAGAAGCGGGTGCTGCCGCGTCTGACGGCGGCGCAGGCGGGGGAGCTGGTGGCGTCGGGCGTGGCGAGTGGCGGGATGGTCCCGAAGCTCGAGGCGGCGGTGCGGGCAGCGTCATCCGGGTGCGCGACGCGCATCGTCGACGGGACGGCGGAGGGGGCGCTGGCGCGGGTGCTGCGCGGGGAGGCGGTGGGGACGACGGTGGCGGCGGGGTGATCCGCAACCCTTTTTCTATTGCACGCTCGACAGCGCCGATGCAGTTTCTGGCTAGTTACGGGTGATGATCCATGTCTTGTCATCCTCCTCTGTCACGACGAGATCATGGGCCCGCGCCACGGCCACGAATTTCTCAGACAGACGTGTGGGAAGGTTCATGAAGACGAGACGCATGCCCTTGCCTTCATCTCGAGCCGTGATCTCGGTCACGACGTGGAGCGCCTCATCTATGAACGAGGGCGTGATCGCCTCGATGTTCGAGAAGTCCAGGTCGATTTCCACGCCAGCTGCGCTTGTCTCAAGCGCACGGTCGAGCACATGTTGAACCTTGCGTGCCGATTCTCTTGTCACGAGCACGCGCCTGCCCAACAACTCGAAAAGACCTATGCTGACAGCGTTCACGTCAGATCTCATGTCGCGATGGAGACATACGCAAGCGTCCCAGGAAAGAGCGTGGTCCGCTGGGACTGATCCTCAGCATCGCCGCTGCTTACGGAGACGGTCCCCTGGCCCGAGTGGATGATCAATTGTCTACCGGTCTGCCGCATGTCTTGAGCGATACCATACAGGCCAATGCCTCTCGTCCTTTCGCCTGTGCCGGTAACTCGCTCACGCAGAGCAAGCTTGATCGCGTCCCAGTCGTAAGGCACCGAGTCGCGAAGCGCCGGGTTGCGCTCTAATGCGCGCCGTATACCGATGCCGCCGTCTGCCACCGCGCAGATGAACCGCTTACCCCGCTCGAACTGATAGAACTGTATCAGCCCCAGCCCTCCTATCGGCGATTCGGCGTGCTGAACCGCGTTAAGGGCAAGCTCAGCGAACGCTTCGCTCACGATAGGGTGGATGTTAGCGGAACCGAGTCCAGCCTGCGACAGAGTATCGAGCGCCGTCTCCGCAAGATTCTCAACATCATCCGCGCTGAAGAACCGCGTGAGTGGAAGTATGCTCTGAGGGTTCACCTGATCCCGAATCCCGCGATCATCAACCTCCACGCCGACCTCTTGAAGCATGCCAAACAACCCCAGTGACTTGAGGTACACACAAACGCCGACGTTCTCGGGTACCAGGAGCCTGCATTGCCGCGCCCGCCGGGCAGCGAGCATCGGGTAGATCGCGCACCAGAGGACCGCTGCTGGCCGGACAAATTCGCAGGCCCGCATATCGATGTCGACCAGATCCTCCCGAAACGAAGGCTCTCGTGGATCTCGCGACGCATCGCGCGGCGAAAGCAACCCCGCGTGATAAAAGTCCGCCGGCGTGGTGATGTTCATCAGATGGCTATTCGGAGAGGCCGCGGCCGAGGACACCCTTCGCGCGGAGGGTGGCGATGCGGGCTTCGTCGAAGCCGAGTTCGCGGAGGACTTCGTCGGTGTGCTGGCCGAGGGTGGGGGAGGAGCCCTGCACGCGCAGGGGGGTCTCGCTCATCTGCATCATGGGACCGACCATGCGGACGGGGCCCATCATGGGGTGTTCAACTTCGGTCACGAAGCCGTTCTCGATGACCTGCGGATCGTCGAGCAGCTCCTCGGTGAACTTCAGGGGACCAGCGGGCACGCCGGCGTCATCGAGGATGCGCAGCCACTGCTCGGTGGGCTTCGCGATGAAGATCGCCTCGGCCTTCGCGACAAGCTCCTTCCCGTAGGCCTGCACCGTCGGGTCGGCTACGTCGATCTCGTCCGGGCGCTTGCCGATGCGCCAGTCCTCCATGCCGATGGCGCCGAGGAGCTTCTTGCGGAGGGGGGTGCTCAGGCAGCCGACGGCGACGAAGCCATCGGCGGTGCGGTAGCAGCGGTAGTAGATGTTCCCCACGACGGGGTGGATGCCGGCGATGATCTCCCGCTGTTCCTTGTAGGAGCCGCCGGTGTGACGCAGCTCGTCCACGCGGTCGATGGCGGCCAGGCGCTGCTCGGTGTCGACGGCCTCGATGGACATGAAGCGTCCGGACTGGATCGCCAGTGCGCTGGCCATGAGGGCGGTGCTGATGGACTGGCCGCGGCCGGTGCGCTCGCGCGCGTAGAGGGCGGCGCAGATGCCCCAGGCGATGGCGAGGCCGGTCGAGAGGTCGGCGGAGGGGAGGGCGTTCAGCAGCGGGACGCCGTTCTCCTCGCGGCCCTCGACGGACATGAGGCCGGTGACGGCCTGGGCGATGAGGTCGTAGCCAGGGCGGTGGGCGTAGGGGCCGCGGCGGCCGAAGGCGGTGTTGTCGCAGTAGATGAGGCGCGGGTTCAGGGCGGAGAGGGTGGCGTAGTCGATGCCGAGCTTCGCCGAGACGTCGGGGCGGTAGTTGATGATGACGGCGTCGGAGCGGGCGGCGAGGGCGTGGGCGATCTCGCGGGCCTCGGGGGTGTTGAGGTCGAGGGTGATGCCGCGCTTGCCGCGGTTGAGGGCGATGTAGCCGCGGCTCTCGCGCAGGCCGAGGGGCTGGAAGCCGCGCCAGGGCTCGCCGGAGGGGGGTTCGACCTTGATGACGTCGGCGCCCATGTCGGAGAGCATCATGCCGCCGAAGGGGGCGGCGATGATCTCGGAGAACTCGAGGACCTTCACGCCCGAGAGGGGGCCGGGGTGTGGGTCGTGAGTCACTGTCGCCTCCGCCGCTGGGATGCTCGCGAGGTGGGCTTAGTATAGGGAAAGGGTGACGGCGAGGGGTGAATCGCACGTGGGCGCTTCGCATCCCTTTGGGCTGCTCCGCTTCAAGAAGTTGTTGATGGATGGGGGACACCCCCACACCCCCGGCAGGGGAGGGCCCCTGCACGCCCAGCGTTGAACCGCCCACCGACCGCATTGGGAGAGACAGAACTCGACACGCGTAGCTTCGGCACTTGTTGACGTGTCGAGCGAGTGGGTTTACACGCGGACCGATGAGGCGCGGAGGGCCCATTCGCGGAGGAGGGTGGGGTCGGCGAGGACGCCGGGCGGGACTTCGAAGTGGCGGTCGACGGTCCGGGGGCCACGGGGGCGGTGGCGGGGCTGGAGCGGGGGCATGCCGCGCTGGACATACGCGGGGCGGGTCTCGTCGTCGGTGCGGAAGTAGAGGACGCCATCGAAGATCACGGCGAAGAAGCGATCCTCGAGGTAGAAGCCGAGGCCGCCGAACAGGCGTCGCGACCGGACAGGGAGCGGCGCGAGCGCGTCCAGCACGCGCTCGCGCAGATCTTCGCCGGGGGTCACGCGGGGACGGGCGTGCGGGTGCGGCTCCGGCGGGCTCGGCGCGGGGCGGCGGGACGGGCGGTGCGGCGAGGCCTGGCGGGGGCGTGGGCGGCGTACCAGGCGAGGATGCGCTCATCGCCATCGACCTGCTGGGAGGGGGTGTGGGTGGCGAAGGTGTGGAAGCCGCCGGGGTAGCGGACGAACTCCACTTCTTTCCCCATCACCTTCAGCCCCTGGAAGATCTCCTCGGCCTGGCTGATCGGACAGCGCAGGTCGCCCTCGTGATGCATGAGGAGGACGGGCGTCTTCACGTTGGGCAGGTAGGTGGTGGCGGAGTGCTTCCGGTAGCCGTCCGGGTTGCTCCAGGGCGTGCCGCCGATCTCGTAGATGGCGAAACGAGGGATGTCGGTGGTGCCGAACATGCTGACCTCGTCGGCGGCGGGTGCGCCGATGACGCCGGCGCGGAAGCGGTCGGTGTGGCCGACGACCCAGGTGGTCATGAAGCCGCCGTAGGAGTAGCCCTGGACGTAGAGCTGCGCGGGGTCGGCGACGCCGCGGCGCACGAGCGCATCGACAGTGGCCATGAGGTCCTCATAGTCTTTGCCGCCCCAGTCGCGGACGCAGCCGGCGGCGAAGGACTCGCCGTAGCCGGTGCTGCCGCGGGGGTTGGGCATGACGACGACGTAGCCGGCGGCGGCGAGCGACTGGAAGCGCATCCGGAACTGGAAGGGGTGGGTGCCGTGGGGCCCGCCGTGGATGTCGAGCACGAGGGGGTAGCGACGGCCGCGCTTGTAGCCGGGCGGGAAGAGCACGAACGACTCGACCTCGAGGCCGTCGGGCGCGCGGACGGACATGCGTCGGGTGGGGGCGTATTCGACCTGCGCTCGCAGATCGTCGTTGGCGTGGCTGAGGTTGCGTTCGCGGGCGCGCTCGCCGAGGGCGGTGACGTAGAGCTCCGCCGGCTCGGACGCCCACTGGGCGGAGAAGGCGACGTGCTGGCCGTCGGGGGTGAGGGCGAAGGCGTCGATCTGGCGCTCACCGTCGAGGACCTTGCTAACGGAGCCGTTGGCGACGCCGGCGCGGAACAGCGCGATGGTGCCGCGGTCAGAGGCGAGGAAGAGCACGCCTTCTCCGCGAGGCAGCCAGGCGAACGTGCGGCCGGCGGCGGCGGGGAAGCCGAAGGCGGGGCGGTCGAGGGAGGCGCTGAGGGAGCGGGGCGGGGCGCCCCCGGCCACGGGCACCACAAGCAGGTGCGTGTTCTTGTCGCCGGCGTCGCCGTTCTCGTGGCCGACGAATGCGACCTTACGGCCGTCAGGGGAGAAGGCGGGGTAGGCGGCGCCGCCCTTGCCGCGGGTGAGCTTGCGGGCGCGGCCGCCGGCCGACGGCACGACCCAGACGTCGGTGCGCCAGTGACGCTGGTGGCGGTTGCGGTCGCGGTCGGAGACGAAGGCGATGCACTTGCCGTCGGGCGACCACGACGGCTGGTCGTCGAACCAGTCGCCGCCGGTGATCTGCGTCTCGGCGCCGGTCTCGACGTCAACGGTAAAGATGTGAATGCGGCGGACGTCGAAGTAGCCGATGCCGTCGAGGCGGTAGCGGAGGTCGCGGATGACGCGGGGGGCGGCGCGCTCGGCGGGTTTGCGCTCCTTCGACTCCTTGTAGTCGCCGGTGCGGGCGGTGTAGGCGATGCGGGCACCGTCAGGGGACCAGGCGGGGCTCATGACGCCGAACTTTGCCTTCGTGACCTGGCGCGCTTCGCCGCCATCGAGGGGGGCGATGAAGATCTGGTTCTTCTCGCCGCGGTCGGAGACGAAGGCGAGGTAGCGGCCGTCGGGGGACCAGCGGGGGCTGTGGTCGCGCTTCCCGAAGGTAAAGCGGCGAGCGGGGCGCTTGCCGTCGACAGGGGCGACGTGGACAGCGATGCGCATCTCGTCGACCTCGCGGTCGCTTGTGGCGACGACGTAGGCGACCTGCTTGCCATCGGGTGAGATCTGGGGGTCGGTGACGGTGCGGAGGTCGTAGAAGTCGCCGGGTTGGGCGGTCCGCCTGCTGGTCTGGGGCATGAGTGCACCTCCTGATGTGCGGAAGGCTACGATAGCACCTTCGGGCGGCTACCTCACCTCCTGCCCTCACCACGGCGAGTCTACGACCTCCCCGGACTTCGCGGAGAAGGGGGCGGCCGGCGTGGCGGCATGCGTGGGTCTCGCGCGGGCTGAAAGGCCGCGCGGCCGCGCCACATCTGACACGCAGGCGCCCGTGCAACGGCCTACGGGAGCTGCTTCTCCATGGCGACGTGGGGGATGCCGACTTCGTCGTAGATGTCGCCGTCGCGGCGGTAGCCAGCGCGCTCGTAGAAGTCCGAGGCGTGGAGCTGGGCGCTCAGCCGCAAGACAGGTGCGCCGCGGGCCGCGGCCTCCCGCTCGAGGGCTTCGAGGATGAGGCGGCCGATGCCCTCTCCGCGGCGGGGAGGAAGCACGGCCATGCGGCCGACCTTCGCGTAGCCGTCCGAGAGGAGGAGGCGGCCTGCGCCGACGGGGGTGGGGCCGTCGTAGGCGACGCAGTGGACGGCGGTCGCGTCGTGGTCGTCCAACTCCTCGTTGCTAGGGATGCCCTGCTCGTCGACGAAGACGGCGATACGGACGGCGAAGGCGTCGTCGCGTTGCTGCGGCGTCCCCGCGAGGACGACCGCGATCACGCGCCGCCCTGCGCCATTTTGCGACGCCGGAGATCGCTGGCGCTCCGTTGAGCCGGAAGTGATCGATCCTGGCGATGCCGAAGCCGGCGTCGCGCATTGCCTGCTCGGTACGCCTGTTGGCGTGGCAGCCGGCGGAGACCCAGCCGTACACCGGCTGCACCACGTCAAGGAGGCGCCCGAAGAGGCCCTCCGGCCGAACGTGCTCGATGAACCGATATTCGCCACCGGGGCGGAGCACGCGCCGGATCTCGCCGAGGGACGCGCGCTGGTCCTGGACCGTGCAGAGCGAGATCGTGCACACGACCGCATCGAACGAGGCGTCCGGGAAGGGCAGCTTCTCGGCGGGGGCTTCACGCAGATCGACGATCGCAGACGTTCGCTTTGATTCGGCGCGGCGGAGCATGTACGGATCGGGATCAGTCGCGGTGACGCGCGCCTCCGGGGGATAATGCGCGAAGTTCGCGCCCGTGCCGGCACCGATCTCGAGTACGTCGCCCCTGATCCCGGCAAGCAGTTCGCGCCGCTTCGCTCCCAGCACGCGCCTCTCGGTGCGGGCCATGAACCGGTCGTACATCCCGGCGAACCATCGGTGTCCTGTCATACCCCTGATCATAGATCGTGAAGACGGGGAGGGCGCGGCGAGCCGCGCCCCTACGCGCCGGAATCCGAAGCGATGGATCGGCAAAGGAGGGGCGGACACGCTGGTCCGCCCCTTCGATCAGCTTGTCGGCGACATGCCTAGTTGAGCTTGAGCTGGATGGCCTTGGTCTCCATGTATTCCTCGAGGCCTTCGTGGCCGAGCTCGCGGCCGATGCCGCTTTGCTTGTAGCCGCCGTAGGGCATGTGCGGAAGGCCAGCGCTGTGATACGTGTTCACCCACACCGTGCCGGCCTGGATGCCCTTCGCCATCTTGAAGGCGGTGTCGACGTTCTTCGTCCACACCGCCGCGGCGAGGCCGTAGATGGTGTCGTTGGCGATGCGGAGGGCGTCGTCAGTGTCCTTGAAGGTGATGACGGAGAGCACCGGCCCGAAGATCTCTTCCCGGGCGATCTTCATGGAGTTGTCCACGTTATCGAAGATCGTGGGCTGGGCGAAGAGGCCATCGTCGTAGCCCTCGCCGGTGAGGCGGCCGCCACCGCAGAGCATCTCGGCGCCTTCCTCCTGGCCGGCGTGCACGTAGCCGACGACCTTCTGGAGCTGCGCCTCGTTGATCACGGGGCCCATGGTGACGGAGGGGTCCTCGGGGTTGCCGACCTTGATGGTCCTGGTGAAGGCGGTGAGCTTTGCCATGAACTCGTCCTTCACGGACTCCTGGACGAGGAGGCGGGAGCCGGCCTGGCAGACCTGGCCAGTGTTGAGGTAGATGCCGAAGAAGGAGCCGCCGACGGCCTGGTCGACGTTGGCGTCAGCGAAGACGACGTTGGGAGACTTGCCACCCAGCTCGAGCGAGATCTTCTTGAGGTTACCGGAGGCCGCCTGCATGATGGTCTTGCCGACGGCGGTGGATCCGGTGAAGGCGATCTTGTCGACCCTGGGGCTCGACGCCAGCTCGGCGCCGACGACGGGGCCGGGGCCGGTGACGACGTTGATCACGCCCTTCGGGGCGCCCGCCTCGGTGACGATGCGCGCCAGCTCGAACGTAGTGCCGGCGGTGAACTCCGACGGCTTGGCGACGATGGTGCAGCCCGCGGCGAGGGCGGGGCCGAGCTTCCAGCTGATCAGCAGCACGGGGAAGTTCCACGGCGTGATGACGCCGACGACGCCGACCGGCTCGTGGACAGTGAGGCCGACGGCGTCCGGGACGAAGTTGGTGATAGCGTCGCCCTTGATATCGAGTGCGAGGCCGGCGTAGTAGTCGTACACGTCGGCGGACATGGCGATTTCGGCGATGGCCATGTTCTGCGGCTTGCCGACCTCCTTCGAGAGGAGCTGCGCGAGCGGCACCATCTCCTGGCGCAGCTTCGCGGCGACGTTGCGCAGGACGGTGGCGCGGGTGGTGGCCGGTGCCTTCGCCCATGTGCCGGCGTCGAACGCCGCGCGGGCGGCGTCGATGCCCCGGCGGGCGTCTTCTACGCCGCCCCAGGGGATGGTCTCGACCGGGGCGCCGTTGGCGGGGTTGAGGCGGGTGTAGGTCTCACCGGACGCCGACGGGACCTGCTCGCCGCCGATGAACTGCTGGTAGGTGCGGGCTTCCGCCGTCTTCGGGTCTTTCGTCTCGACAACCATTGATGCCTCCCGTTCTACGTTATGCTCAATTCAGCATAACGTCCTTCACCGCCACGAGCCACCTTAGCGGTCGCTCAATTAACGATCATACGGGGCACGGACAGCCCGGGCAATCCGGGCTCCTCCGATTGCCGGCCTCGTCGCCGCGCGGCTACACTCGCCGGGATGGACCTTACCGTCCGCTCCCACCACGCATCCATCGACGACGGGTTCCGCGACCACGCGGAGAAGAAGCTGGGCCGGCTGGAGCGGCTCCTGCCCCGCATCGGCGACGTGATCGTCGAAGTGGAGCACGAAGAGACGCGGGCCGCATCCCACCGGTACAGCGTGCAGGTGACGGTGCACGCGGGCGGGTCGGTGCTGCGGGCGGAGGAGCACGGGCCTGACGCCCGAGTGGCGCTCGACCTGGTGTCGGAGGTGCTCCTGATGCAGGCGCGCCGGCACAAGCAGCGTCTGCAGGAACGCAACCGGGGGCCGGGCGGGAAGGAAGCGATCCCGCCAGCAGCCTCTGCGCCGACCGAAGGCGACGGCGAGGACGATGAGGTGCTGGACCGCATCGTGCGGGTGAAGCATTTCGAGGCAAAGCCGATGCCGCCAGAGGAAGCACTGGCGCAGATGGACCTGCTGGGGCACGACTTCTTCCTGTTCCTGGACGCGGAGACGGACGACTACGCGCTGCTGTACCGGCGCCGGAACGGCGACGTCGGCATGTTGAGTCCTCGACGCGCGTAGCTGATGTCCGTGGCGCTGGACACTGGAGGATAGAGGCCGGAAGGGCCGAGCCGGGTTCGCTGTTGCGGACCTTAGCTCTGCGCTGACCACCTGTCACGAAGTTGGTGAGCGGATGAGCCACGTCGAGCGGTACTACGACGAGCACGCGGAGCAGGAGTGGCTGCGGCTGGAGCGCGACCGCACAGAGTTCGCGCTGACGATACGGGCGCTGGCGGAGTACCTGCCGCCGGCGCCGGCGAGCGTGCTCGACATCGGCGGGGGGCCGGGGCGGTACGCGATTGCGCTGGCGCAGCGGGGTTACGCGGTGACGCTGGCGGACCTCTCGCAGGCGGAGCTGGATGTGGCGGCGGCGAAGGCGGTGGAGGCCGGCGTCGTCCTGGATGCGTGCGTGCGGGCCGACGTGCGGGACCTCTCGCGCTTCGAGGATGAGGTGTTCGACGCAGTGGTGCTGATGGGGCCGCTGTACCACCTGCTGGAGGAGGACGACCGGCTGCGGGCGGTGCGCGAGGGGCTGAGGGTGCTGCGGGCGGGCGGCGTGCTCTTCGCGGCGTTCATCTCGCGGTACGCGGCGATCCGCTACTGGGCGAAGTACGACCCGATGCAGGTGGTCAACGACCTTCCGCGCTACGAGAGCCAGATCGCGACCGGGCAAACCGCGCAGGCGGTGGGGTTCACGGACTTGTACCTCGCGCACCCGACGGAGGTGCAACCGTTCATGGAGCGTGCGGGGGCCGAGACGCTCGATCTGATCGGCGTCGAGGGGGTGATCAGCATGATCCGCGACAAGGTCCAGGAGCTGACGGGGGAGGCCTGGGAGCGCTGGATGGACCTGAACTACCGGCTGGGCAGGGATCCCTCGACGCATGGCGGGGCGGAGCACCTGCTGTACGTGGGGCGGAAGGCTTCGGGATCCGGCTGATCTTGCGTTGACCACGGGCGGATCGAACGGCTACGCTGCGCCCGATATGTGCGGCAGTGGCGTGAGGCAGCGACTCTAGCACCCGCCCGGATGGCGGGTCACCCGGCCGGTTCTCCGGCTGGATCGCTGTGTCGCAGGACTGAAGAGGCCTGCTGACGACGCCGATGCCGCGCACTGTTTCACGCCGCTTTTGATCATGAACGTCCTTGCGCATCGCCGTCCTCAGCGGGCGTGGAGGACGGCATGCATCATCGAAGACCACCACGATCATCACGCGCGCTTCGGCGGCAGCCGGAGCTATCGCAGCATTTCCTGCGGGACCGGGCGCTGGTGCGGCGGCTCGTCGACCTGATGGAGCTGCGCCCGGACGAGCCGGTGCTGGAGCCGGGGCCCGGCCACGGCATGATCACCGAGGAGCTGGCACGCCGCGGGCTTCGCGTCATGGCCGTCGAGAAGGACGTGCGGCTGTACCGGGCGCTGCGGGAGCGGCTGATCGGCCGGACGAACGTCGAGTGTCATCTCGGCGACGTGCTGACGATGGCTCTTCCGCAGGGACGCTATGCCGTGGTGTCCAGCGTCCCATACGGCATTACGGCGGCGCTGGTGCGGCGGCTGCTGGAGGCGCGGACGCCACCGGAGCGGGCGTACCTCATCGTGCAGCGGGAGGCGGCGGAGAAGTTCGCGGGCGCGCCGCGGGAGACGCTGTTCTCGTTGCTGCACAAGCCCTGGTTCGCACTCGAGATCGTGGCATCGCTTCGTCGGACGGACTTTGCGCCGCCGCCATCCGTCGAGAGCGCGCTGCTGCGCATCGAGCGACGCGGGGTGCCGCTGGTGGAAGGCTCGTCGCAGGCCGCGTACCAGGCGTTCGTCCGGCGGACGTTCGGGCGGGGGCCGGACGCGGGGCGGTCGCTGCGGGCGTGCTTCACGTCGCGGCAGGTCGCCCGGCTCGCACGCGAGCTGGGGTTCTCGATGCGCGCGCGGCCGTCGGAGCTGACGTTCGGGCAGTGGCTGTCGCTGTGGCGGTTTTTCGAGCACGAGTGCCTGCCGCGGTCGGACGATGGCGGCGGAAGGGGACGGCTGGAAGATGGACGATGGAGGCTGGAGGCGGTCTGGTCGTTGGAAGTTGGAGGTTGGAGGGGTCCGGTTATTTGCAGGTTAGAGGCGGCGGGCGATGCTAGCGGAAGAGATCTCGTTCGGGGGGGCGGATGAGGGCGCGGACGGAGCCGTCCCCGGCGGTGAAGGTGACGCCTCGGACGATGGCGACGGGGACGCGGTCAAGCTTGCCCTGCACCAGTTCGGCGGCGGCGGCCAGCTCGTCGGCGATGGCGATCTGGGTGACGCGCAGCTCGTAGCCGGCGGGGTCGACCTGACCGGCGTAGTTGACGATGGGCTCCATGCCGGCGACACCGACGGCGAAGTTCACGTGCCCCTCCCGCCAGGGGCGGCCGAAGGTGTCGGAGACGATCACCGCCGCGCGCACGCCGAGCGCGTCGTGGATGCGGTTGTGGATGCGGCGGGCCGAGACGTCGGAGTCGGCGGGGAGGAGGCACACGGTGCCGGTGGTCTCGACGTTCGAGGCGTCGACGCCGGCGTTCGCGCAGACGAAGCCGTGGTGGGTCTCGCAGATCATGACGCCGCGCTCCATGCGGACGATGCGCTTCGTCTCGGAGAGGACGACTTCCACCTGCCGGGGATCCTTGTCCCACGCCGCCGCGATCGCCGTTGCGAAGGGTGAGGGGGTGACGGTCGCGAGGTCGACAATCCGGCCTTCCGCCTTCGAGACGACCTTCTGGGTGACGACGAGCACGTCGCCGTCGAGGATCTCGATGCTGCTGGCGCGGGCAGCCTCGACGATCAGCGCGGGGAGGTCGTCGCCGGCGTGCACCTCGGGCAGGCCGGGCAGGCCGATGATGCGGACTTCGCTCACGGCAGCCCCGCGATGCGGATCCCCGCCTTGGTCTTGTAGGCGCGGTTGATGCTCACCAGCAGGACCGTGATGCCTTCGACCATCATGGCGTTGGCAAGCGCACCGCCGTCGACGCCGCGCACGCCCTCGATGCACTCGGCCAGCTCCATGATGCGCCGCCGCGCGTCGGCGTCATCGGCGCAGACGACGACGTCGGCATCGACGCGGCCGTCGTCGAGGAGCTTCTTCGCGCTGAGGTTCTGGAACGCCGCGACGACGGTGGCGCCGGGGAGGAGCGTCTGCTCCTGTTGCGCCGCCGAGCCCTCGGGGACGGCGAGGAGTGATGCACGGCCCTTCTCGAAGACAATGGGGACGACGGTGCTGACGACGATCTTGTCGCGGACGGCGGCCGCGAGGGACGGGAGAGTGCCGACCTGCGCGGCGTAGGGCGTGGTGACGACGACGATCTCTGCGGCGGCCGCGGCATCGGCGTTCGAGGCGCCGTCAAGGGGGAGTGATGCGCCTTTCGCGCGCAGCTCGTCGACGGCGGCCTGCGCGCGGTCGGCGCTGCGGGAGCCGATCGTGCAGGGATGACCGGCCTTCGCGAAGCGGTAGGCCAGCCCCTTGCCTTCGTCGCCGGTGCCGCCGATGAAGCCGATCCTCACGGGTCGCGCCGCTCCGCGTCGCTTCGACAACAAACAACGGACAACACACAACAAGGGGACGTGCGGCAGGGCTGGTCATCTCGACACCAGCGCATCACTCGAACCTCCTTGTTGTTGGTTGCCTCTTGTTGCGAACCGGAGAGCGCTAGTGCATCTCCGAGCCGCCGGTCACGTTGAGGGCCTCGCCGGTGATGTTGTCCTCGCGGCAGAGGAAGACGACGGCGCGGCCGATATCCTCGGCGGTCTGGGCGCGGCCGAGGGGCACGCGATCCTTGATGAAGCCATCGAAGGCCTCCGGGACGGTGACGCCGCGGGCGGCCGCAATGGCGGGCGAGAGCACCTCGCGCCACATGTAGGAGTCGACCTCGCCGGGACAGACGGCGTTCACGGTGACGTTGAAGGGGGCAAGCTCATGCGCGAGCGATTGGGTGAAGCCGATCACGCCGAACTTGGAGGCGCAGTAGTGGGAGACGCCGGCGGAGCCGGTCTTGCCGGCCATGGAGGCAAGGTTGACGATGCGGCCGGTGCGCCGCTGCATCATGTGGGGGGCAACCGCCTTCGCGCAGAGGAACGTGCCTTTGAGGTTCACGTCGAGCACGCGATCCCACTCCTCTTCGGAGAGCATGGCGACGATGCCGACGGAGATGACGCCGGCGTTGTTCACGAGGATGTCCACCTGGCTCCACTTATCGACAGCCGCCTGCACCATGGCCTGGGCCTGCGCGAGGTCGCGGACATCGACATCGACGGGGATGGCGTCTGAGCCGAGGGTGCGGACATTGGCGATGGTCTCGTCGCGGTCGGCGGCGACGGAGGGGAGGTCGGCGACGGCGATGCGCGCGCCGGCCTTCGCGAGTTCGTAGACGATGCCGCGGCCGATGCCGCGCGAGCCCCCGGTGACGATGGCGACAGCGCCGTTGAGGTCCATTGAGGTGCGCTCCTTGTCAGCGGGGGGATTGTGCCGCAGGCGGAGGCTAGAAGCTAGAAGGTGGAGGTTGGAGCGAGACGGAAGTGCGTGAAGGTGGTGGGTTGCGTCGTCACGCCCCACCCGGCCCTTCGGGCCACCCTTTCGCGCACGGAGGGGGTTCGGCGCGGCGCTAGTGGCGGTGGGTGGCGGAGAGGGTGGGATTCGAACCCACGGTACGCTTGCACGCACACACGATTTCCAGTCGTGCCTGATCGGCCACTCCAGCACCTCTCCGCGGCGGCCGGGAAGACGCGCGCGCCGGGCGCCGGGGCATCGTCCCCGGGTCACCGGCGCGGCGGGTCGATTCAGATGGCGGAGAGGGTGGGATTCGAACCCACGAGGCTCATCGCCTACCGCTTTTCGAGAGCGGCACCTTCAACCACTCGGACACCTCTCCGAGCGTCAGGCCCGCTCTTGCGGGCCCGACGGACGAAAGTATAGCACCGGCTGGCGCGGCTCAGCCGCCGTGCGTGAGCTCCTGGAAGCGGCGCTCCTGCTCGTCCTGCGCCTCGCGGGAGGCGCGCCTTCCGGCGCGGACGGCGCGGCCGACGCGTCCGCGCGCGCGGGCGAGGAAGCCTTGCGGCTGGGCGACGGGCTGGGGCTCTGGCTCCGGCTCGTTCTGGAACTCCGGCGGGATGGGCTCCTCTTCCAGCTCTTCGGGCTTCGGGGAGCTGAAGAGCCAGATGGCGATGGCGACCGCCACGGCGACCAGGGCGAACGCCAGCAGGACGATGAGCAGTTTCCCGCCGCCGCGGCGGGAGGGCTCGCCGGTGGCGGACTCGCGCTTCGCGGCCTTGCGTGCGGCCTTATCGGCGGCGCGGGCGGCATCGAGTTCGGCCTTCTCGTGGCGCTTGCGGTCCTTCTCCTCCTTGCGGGAGGTGGGCTCGAACTCGAGCTCGATCTTCCCGAAGGGGGTCTGGAACTCTATCTCGCGCTCGTCGTCCTCGTCCTTCTTGCGCTTCTTGTCCTTCTTCCTGTCTTCCTTCTGGCGCTCGCGGACGGCGGCACGCACGGCATCGTCGTCCCGGGGCCGCTCCATCGTCGCGACGGAGCCTTCGGTGGTGGTGGCTTCATCCGCTGCCATGTCTGTCCCTCCATGGTGAACTAGAGGCGTGAGGGGTGATGACTACTCTTTCGGCTTGTCGCCGCCGGCGCCGGTGAGGCCGGTGAGCACGCCTGCTGCGCGCCGGACGCCGGCGACGACGCCGTAGGTGCGCACGATCGGCGTCACAGCGGCCTTCGAAACGTAACTGGCGGTGCCTTTCACCTGATCCGTGGTCTCCTTCATGCTGTCGAGCAGCGGCTTCATGTTCTCGTCGAGAAGGACGGTGACCTTGCGGAGCAGGGACCGCAGCAGCAGCCCCAGCACGAGCGTGATCACGAGAGCCACGACGAAGAACGCCGCGACGGCGATCCCCATGAAGATGATCACCCAGTCGCGGAATGTGGCGACGAACAGCAGCGAGGTCAGGGCGGCAATGTCCAACAGGCACCTCTGTGAGAGCGATCGGGATCATAGCATGTGCCCGCCAGCCCGCCTACTGCCGGGGTAGCGTCCGGCCCCGGAAGGCGTACAGGCGCCATGCGACCGTCACATAGCTGAAGGCGCCGACGACGGCGAGCGCCCAGTAGGCCTGCCCGAGCACCGCGCCAACGGCTAGGGCCAGAAGGCGCACGTCGCGGGAGGCAAAGCCGAGGAGGGCCGATGCTGCCTCGCGGCCGCCCTCGCGTTCGAGGCGGGCGCGGGAGTAGGAGACCATCAGGAAGCCTATGGCGGCGGCCAGCCCGACGAGCAGGGGTTGCGGCCAGTCCTCGTACTCGATGGCGTACCAGGCGAGGCCGCCAGCGACGGCGGCGTCGGCGTAGCGGTCGAGGACACTGTCCAAGATGCCGCCGAAGCGGGTGGCCATGGCCTTCGCGCGGGCGAGGTCGCCGTCGGCGCCGTCGACGATGGAAGACGCCTGGATCAGCACGCCCGCCTCGATGTTCCGGCCTGCGGCAAGGAGGGCGAGGGCGCCGAACGCCATCAGCAGCGCCAGCACGGAGACCTGATTCGGCGTGACGGGAGTGCGGGCGAGGGCGCGGGCGAGGGGGACGGAGAGCCGGCGGTTCAGGTGGCGGGAGACCGGCCCATCAAGCGAGCCGGCCATCGGCGCCGATCATCGCGTCCGCCTGGCGGAGGTCCTCGGCCGTGTCGATGTCGATCCAGCGCCGGCCGGTGACGTCGACGGCGTCGAGGCCGCCGGACCGGGCGAGCGACGCGAAGACGTCGCCGAGTTCGCCGTCGCGCATGGCGGGCGTGATCGCGTCGAAGACGCCCTGGCTGCACCAGAAGGCGCCGGTGTCGAGGGCGTTCCAGCGGGGGATCGCCTTCCCCAGATCGACGACGAGCCCGCCTTCCACCTGCGCGCGGGTGGCCTCGTCCACCCGGCGGCCATCGGCGACGCTGTGGTCGACGGCGAGGCGGCAGCGGCCGTCAGCCTGGTGTACGAGCGAGCGGAGGAGGGAAGGGTCGAAGATGTGGTCGGACATGGCGAGGACGAAGGAGCCGGCGAGGGCTTCGCGCGCGGCCCAGAGTGAGCGCGCGTTGCCGGCGAGGTAGTCGTCGTTTTCGACGAAGCGGAGGCGCATGCCGCAGGGCGAGAGATCCGCGAGGGCGCGTCTCACCTGATCGCCGCAGTAGCCGACGACGATGACAGCGTCATCGACGCCGGCGGCCTGGAGGGCATCGAGGACGTGGTTGATGATGAGCCGGCCGCGCAGCGGCAGCAGCGCCTTGGGGCGGTCGGAGGTGTAGGGCTGGAGCCGGCCGCCGTCGCCGGCGGCGAGCACAACTGCCTGCATGTGTTGTAGCTCCTTCAGCCCGCCGCGACGGCGGGTTGCACATGCGTCGAAGGTACGCGCGGGGGCAGCGGAGTGTCAACCGGCTGGTGTCAACGGAGATTGCGTTCCGCTTGCGGCGGACGCACAGCCGGGTCTCAACGGCGAATCTGCGAAGCGGCTCTGCCACATGCTTCGCAATCGGGCAGCGGCAGAGCGTGCCGCGCAGGCTGGAAGCCCGCGCTCTGGGGTGGCGGCATGGCGCGAACCCACAGAGCGTGGTGTGCGCCGATGTTCGCGCTCTAGCCAGCGCTTCGCTCGGCGCGATCGATGACGGCGCCGCCGAGGACTTCGTCGCCGGCGTAGAAGACGGCGGCCTGACCGGGGGTGATCGCGCGTTGCGGCGCGTCAAAGTGCACGCGCACACGGCGGGCGTCGAGCTGGGTGACGGTAGCGGGGGCGGCAGGCGTGCGGTAGCGCACCTTGACGTCCGCGCGGAACGGCCCGCCCGGTGCGTCGCCGGTCCAACGCACGTCGCCGGCGAGGAGTACGCCGGAGAGCAAGTGCTCCTCCGGGCCGACGGTGATGACGTTCAGGTCGGGGTCGATCGCGGTCACGAAGCGGCGCTCGCCGACGGCGACGCCGAGGCCTCGCCGCTGCCCGACCGTGAACCCGCCGATGCCGTCGTGTTCTCCGAGGCGGCGGCCGTCGGTATCGACGATGGCGCCGGCCGGTTGGGGGAGGCGCTCACGCACGAAGGCGCGATAGTCGCCGTCGGGGACGAAGCAGATGTCGGCGCTGTCGGGCTTTTCGGCGAGGTCCAGCCGCATCTCGCGGGCCAGCTCGCGAATCTCGCCCTTCGGTCGTACGCCAACAGGGAAGAGCGTGCGGGCCAGTTCCGCCTGCCCGAGCGTGTAGAGGACGTACGACTGGTCCTTCGCCGGGTCGAAGGCGCGCAGGAGCCGCGAGCGGGCGCCGGAGCGATCGATGCGCGCGTAGTGCCCCGTCGCGAGGAAGTCAGCATCGAGGGCGAGGGCTCGGTCGAGGAGCGCGCGGAACTTCACGTGCTCGTTGCAGGCGAGGCAGGGGTTGGGGGTGCGGCCGCGGCCGTACTCGGCGACGAAGTAGTTGACGACGCGATCGTGGAACTCGCGCTCCATGTTGAGGACGTAGTGGGGGATGGCGATGGCGTCGGCGGCGCGGCGGGCGTCGTCGGTGTCCTCGACGGAGCAGCAGCGCCGCTTGCCGACGGGCGCGGCAGGGTCGTCGAGCGTCCAGAGGCGCATGGTGATGCCGATGACCTCGTAGCCCTCGCGGGCGAGGAGTCCCGCCGCGACCGCCGAATCGACGCCGCCGCTCATGGCCACGACCACGCGCTGTCTGCTCATCGTGGGCCCAGCGTAGCGCACGAGCGCGAAGGGCTGCCATGCTATACTCGCGGCCCAAGGGAGGTATCCGGGACGACGGGAGCACGCCTACTGGAAGCCGCAGAGCTGGCCCAGCGCATCGCCGACATCCTCTCCGACCGCCAGGCCGAAGACATCGTGCTGATGGACATCAGCAAGCTGGCGACGTTCACCGACTATTTCGTGGTGGCGACAGCGACGAACCCGCGGCAGATGAACGCGCTCATCGAGTCACTGGACCGCGACCTTCGCGGGGAGGGGCTGCGGCCGCGGAAGCAGGAAGGCACGCCGGACTCGGGGTGGGTCCTGGTGGACTTCGGCGACGCGATCGTGCACCTGTTCGCGCCGGAGGAGCGGCGGTACTACAACATCGAGGAGCTGTGGTCGAAGGGCGTGTCGGTTGTGCACCTGCAGTAGGGCCTCACCCCAGGCACGATCGACCGCACACGAAGCGGAGGGCGGGGACCGCCGCACCTCCCCTCCCCGCGGGCGCAGCTGAAGCCACGCCGCTACGGGCCGTTGGAGACGGGACGCGGCGCGAGCGCGCGGGCAATCTCGTCGTAGCGGGCGGCGTGGGGTTCGATCTCGACCGTGCGGGCGCGGGCGGTGTCGTAGGCGAGGCGGACGAGGAGGTGGTCGCGGGGCAGCTCGTCCGGGGCGCGCTCCGGCCACTCCAGGACGAGGACGCCGCCGGACGCCAGCTCGCCGAGGGCAAGCTCCGCGACCTGCGCGGGATCTTCGAGGCGGTAGAGGTCGGCGTGGTACAGACGCACGCGGCCGGCGTACTCGTTCATGATCACGAACGACGAACTCTTGATCGGGTCGGTGACTCCGAGGCCGCGGCCGATGCCCTGCGCCAGCACGGTCTTCCCGGCGCCCAGCTCGCCGGAGAGCAGGACGACGTCGCCGGCGCGCAGGCGCCGGCCGATACGCTCGCCGATGCGGCGCGTCTCGCCGGGGGTCTTCGTGTGCAGCGTGATCTGCGTCATCGGCGCGCGAAGTGGTCCCAGCCGGCTGCATCGAAGCGCACCTCGGCGCCGGTCGCGTCGAGCGCGTACACGCGATGCTCCGGCGCCTCGACCATGCGCCCGACGACGGTCAGGGGCTGCCGGAGCGCCTCGCCGGCGTGGCGGAGGACACCCTCCGGCGCGATGAGCAGCAGCTCGTAGTCCTCGCCGCCGGTCGCGGCCATGCGCGCAGCGTCGTCCGCGTAGAGCTGCGCGAGCGCGGGTTCGAGAGGGACGTCCGCCAGCAGAAGCTCCGCCGCGAGGCCGCTCGCGTCGCAGATGTGGCCGAGATCCTGCACCAGCCCATCGCTGACGTCGATGCCGCAGCGTGCGCCCGCCTCGATCGCCGCACGGCCAGCATCGACGCGAGGGCGGGGCCGCAAGTGGCGCTCGACGAGCGCACGGACGGCGTCGGAGCGGAGGGCGCCCTCCCGGAGCGCGCGGAGGCCGCCCGCGGAGCCGCCGAGAGGGCCGGTGACGGCGACGAGATCGCCGGGGCGGGCGGCGTCGCGGCGCAGGAGCAGCGGGGCGCCGTCCGGGGCGGCGGCTTCGCCGCAGAGGGCGACGGTGATGGCGAGCACATCAGACGCGACAATGTCGCCGCCGGCGATGGTGACGCCGTACTCGCGGGCACACTCGGCGAGCCCCTCGTACAGCTCGTCGACGTGCGCCGCGTGGGTGTCGGGCGGGAGGCAGAGGGTCACGAGCGCGAAGGAGGGTGTCCCGCCCATGGCGGCTACGTCGCTGACGTTGACGGCGAGCGCCTTCCAGCCGATGCGGCGCCACTCGCCCCATTCGGGGAGGAAGTGCACACCCGCAACCAGGGTGTCGGTCGTGGCGATGACGTATGCGTCGCTGGCGCGGCAGACGGCGGCGTCGTCGCCGATGCCGACGATCAGGCGCTCGTCGGCGGGTGGGGGGAGGATGCCGCGGAGGCGCTCGATCAGGGGGAATTCGCCGAGGTCGCGGACGTCCATGGTGTCAGTATAGGTGGGGGTGGCCGCTCTTCTGGCGGCGGCGGCGCACGGAGAGGCCCGCTGCGGGCGGTGCTACCATGCGTCCCATGCGGATCGCTGTGGTGTCGGACGTGCATGCGAATCTCGCGGCGCTGGAGGCGGTGCTGCGGCACGCGGAGGCGAGCGGGGCGGTGGACGGGGTGTGGTGCCTGGGCGACATCGTGGGCTACGGGCCGGAGCCGGGCGAGGTGATCGCGGAGCTGCGGCGGCGTGCGCTGGCAGCGGTCGCGGGGAACCACGACCGGGCGGCGTGCGGGCTGATGGACATCGACGACTTCAACCCGTCCGCGGCCTCGGCGGTGCTCTGGACGGCGGCGCAGCTGGCGGCGGAAGACCGAGACTTTCTTGCGTTACTGCCGCTGACGCGCGTCGAGGGCGCGTTCACGCTCGTGCACGGGAGCCTGCGGGCCCCGGAGTGGGAGTACCTGCTGACGCCGGAGCAGGCGGAGGCGCAGCTGGCGCGGCAGGAGACGCCGTACAGCCTGATCGGCCATTCGCACCTGCAGCTCCGGTTCGAGGAGCGGCCGGGGCGGGAGCCGGAGCTGGTGGAGGCGAGGGATGGGGACTGCGTCGAACTCGGGGCCACGCGGCTCATCCTGAATCCGGGAGGGTGCGGGCAGCCGCGCGACGGCGACCCGCGCGCGCCGTACGCGCTGTACGATGAGGGCACCGGCACGTTCACCTGGCACCGGGTGGCCTACGAGATCGGCGCGACGCAGGCGAAGATGCGGGACGCTGGCCTCGACCCGTGGCTGATCGACCGGCTGGCGTTGGGGAGATGACGATCGTGAGCACAGGGCGATGAGCTGGACGCTGGTGGGGCAGGAGCGGGCGACGACGGCGCTCTCGGCCGCGGTGAAGAGCGGGCGCGTCGCGCACGCGTACCTTTTCGCGGGGCCGCGACATGTCGGCAAGTCGCTGGCGGCGATGCAGTTCGCGCAGGCGCTGAACTGCGAGAGCGACGATCCCCCCTGCGGCGGCTGTCGCGCGTGCGAGCGCATCGCGTCGGGCATGCACCCCGACGTCGAGACGGTGGGGCTGGGCGGCGCGTGCGACGAGGCGGAGCACCGGCACACCGCCGACGACTCGCGCTTCATCAGGATCTGTCAGGTGCGGCGGCTGGAGCGCATCGTCAGCCGGGCGCCGTTCGAGGGGCGTCAGCGCGTGCTGATCATCGAGCCGGCCGACGCCGTGGGCCCCGAGGCGGCGGCGGCGCTGCTGAAGACGCTGGAGGAGCCGCCGCCGAACGTCGTCATGGTGCTGTTGACGGACCGCGAGGAAATGCTGCTGGACACGATCCGGTCGCGGACGCGGCGGGTGGCGTTCGGCGGGATCCCGCAGGAGAAGGTGGAGCAGGCGCTGCGCAACCGGTGGGACGCGGAGCCGCAGCAGGCGGCGGAGCTGGCGCGGATGGCCGGGGGGCGGCTGGGGCAGGCGGTGCTGGCCTTGCGCGACCCGGAAGGCGCCGAGCGCCGCGTCGAGGCCCTGAAGAGCGCTGAGGCGATGGCGCAGGCCCCGCTCAGCGAGCGCTTCGTGTTCGCGGACCGGCTGGGGACCGGATACGGGCGGAATCGCTCCGCCGTGCAGGCGACGCTGGAAGCGTGGCAGGAGTGGTGGCGGGACGTGCTGCTCGTAGCATCGGGTCGGGAGGAGCAGGCGGTCCACCGGGGGGGATTGGACACGCTGCGGGCGATCGCGGCACAATGCGGCGCACGCCCGGCGGCGCGCGCCCTGCGCGCCATTACCGATGCGCGACAACAGCTCGAGGAGAACGCGAGCCCGGTGCTCGCCCTCGAGGCGATGATGCTGACGCTCCCGCGGACGCAACCAAATGCGGTCTCGGAGCGGCTGGCGAGCAGGCAGGGGGGCAACGGCGTGCCATCGCGCGCGCCCTGATCCATGTCAGACCACCAACGCGTACCGGTCGGCGTACGCTTCAAGGAAGCCGGAAAGATCTACTACTTCGACGCGGGGGAGATCGACCTCGACGTCGGGAATTACGTCGTGGTCGAGACGTCGCACGGGTTGGAGGTGGGGCGCGTCGTCATCTCCAACGACCAGGTGATCGCCAGCGAGATCACGGAGTCGCTCAAGCCGATCCTGCGCCGGGCGACGGAGGAGGACCTCTCGCGCTCCCGGGAGCTGCGGGATCGAGCAGCCGGCGACCTCCGCACGGCGAAGCACCTTGCGGCCGAGCAGGATCTGGACATGCAGATCGTGTCCGGGGACTACAACCTCGACGGGTCGCAGATCACGTTCTATTTCACGGCCGCCGACCGGGTCGACTTCCGCTCGCTGGTGCGGGACCTGTCGGAGCAGGTGGGGGCGAAGGTGCAACTGCTGCAGGTCGGAGAGCGCGACCGTGCCAAGCTCCTCGACGGCTATGACGTGTGCGGGCAGCGGTTGTGCTGCTCTTCGTGGCAGACGCAGTTCCCCTCGGTGTCGATCAAGATGGCGAAGGAGCAGGATCTGCCGCTGAACCCGCAGAAGATCTCCGGCGTCTGCGGGCGTCTCTACTGCTGCCTGACGTTCGAGTACGACGCGTACCGGGAGCTGCGGGGGAAGATGCCGAAGGCCGGGAGCATGGTCTCGACGCCGGCCGGCGAGGCGAAGGTGAACAGCGTGAACGTGCTGAAGAACACGGTCACGCTGTGGTTGCTCGACCAGAAGCAGGTCGTGGAGATGCCCGTCATCGAGCTACAGATGCAGTACGGGCTGACGGTACGGCCGATGGAGTTGGTGCGCGAGATCGAAGCGCCGCTGAAGGAGCCGCAGGCAGCGGCGAGCGAGCCCGTAGCGCCGGCGGGTGCGGAGCAGCCAGCATCAGCACCGGGGGGCGAGCAAGCCGTGGACGGAGATGCGCGCCGGCGGCGTCGTGGACGGCGGGGCGGGCGCAACCGGCGGCGTGGCGGCGGGCCTCCCGCGGGCGGACCTCCGGGGGCGTAGGCGCCCCGGGGGCGTGGGCGCTCCGGCTAGAGTGCGCGCTCGGTCAGCACGACGGCCATCACCAGCAGGCCTACGGCGACGCGGTAGTACACGAACGGGCGCAGGGTGTTCGCCGTCAGGAAGCGCAGCAGGAATGCGATGGCGGCGTAGCCGACGATCCCCGCGCAGACGAAGCCCGTCGCGAAGAACGCCAGATCCTCGCCACCCAGCGTGCCCTCCGCAAGGTCGCGGGCGAACTTCCACACCTCCGTGGAGCCGGCGCCGGCGATGATGGGCGCGGAGAGCAGGAACGCATAGTCGGCCGAGGCGCGGCGCTCGACGTCACGGAAGAGGCCGGCGCTAATGGTCGCGCCGGAACGGGAGACGCCCGGGACCAGGGCCAGCGCCTGGGCGAAGCCGACGATGAGAGCGTCGATCCAGGTGAGGGCGGCGATCGTGCGGGTGCGACGGCCGACGGCCTCGGCGGCGAGGAAGACGGCGCTGAAGGCGATGAGCATCGACGCCACGAGGAGCGGTGAGCGGAAGGCGTCCTCGATCTGGTCCTGCAGCAGGAAACCGATAATGGCGGCGGGGACGGTGCCGAGCACGATCAGCCAGGCGAGGCGCCCGTCGTCATCCGCGAAGCTGCGGCGGGCGACGGCCTGCAGGCCGCCCCGCGCGAGACGCAGCCACCTCCCGCCGTAGAACCAGAGCAACGCTGTCAGCGTGCCCATGTGGAGGGCGGCATCGAAGGTGAGGCCGTAGCGGTCCTGGTCGACGTCGAGCAGGTCTTCGACGAGGATGAGGTGGCCGGTAGAGGAGACGGGGAGGAACTCCGTGAGCCCCTGCACGATGCCCAGGACCGCGGCCTTGAGCAGATCCTCGAGCACCTATGTCTTCGATCCGCGGGTACGGGGGTCGAGGGCGTCGCGGAGGCCGTCGCCGACGAAGGTGAAGGAGAGCATGAGGACGGCGACGGCGGCGGCGGGGAAGACGACGTTCCAGGCGTTGCGGTTGACGAATGCGTAGCCGGACGCCACGAGGGTGCCCAGGCTGACGTCGGGGGGCGGCACGCCGAACCCGACGAACCCGAGGGCGGCCTCGGCGAAGATGGCGTGGGGGATGCCGAAGGTGATGGCGACGATGACGGGGCCGAGCGTGTTCGGCAGCATGTGCTGGAAGACGACGCGGGTGCGGGTGGCGCCCAGGGCCCGGGCGGCGATCACGAAGTCGCGCTCCGTGAGCGAGAGCATCTGTCCGCGCACGAGGCGCGCGATGATCGTCCAGTTCACCATAGCGATGGCGACGATGATGAGGAGCTTCGGGCTGCTGACGATGGGCAGATCCCGGCGCAGGAGGATCTCGCGGATGAGGATGATAAACAGCAGGTCGGGAAAGGCGAAGGTGATGTCGGTCAGGCGCATCAGCAGATTGTCCGCGAGCTTGCCGCCGAGGATCGCGCCAGCCCCGACCAAGACACCGGTGATCAGCACGAGGATCTGCGTGCCCAGTCCGATCTGGAGCGAGACGCGGACGCCTTCCAGAACGCGCGCCCACAGGTCGCGGCCGAGCTGGTCGGTGCCGAACCAGTGGTCCCAGCTGGGGCCTGCCTGCCGCGTCGTCCGATCGATCTCGGTGGCCTCGTAGCGGCCGGTGATCCAGACGTCGGAGCCAAGGACCGCGATCAGCGCCACCAGCGCCAGGACGACGAGTCCGACGACGGCCAGCCGGTTGCGGATGAGCCGCCGCCAGGCGTCGGACCAGAGTCCGCGTTGTCTTCGGAACTCCAGCACTTCTCCGGGCGGGTTGGCCTCGACGGCGGCGGTGATGGTGGCCATCAGCGATACCTGATCCGCGGGTCGACGACGGCGTACATGAGGTCGACAACGAGGTTGGCCATGATGATGATGACGGTGTAGAGCAGGGTGACACCCATGATGAGGGAGTAGTCGCGGCGGCCGATCGAGTCGATGAACAGGCGTCCGACGCCGGGTATGAGGAACATGGACTCGAGGATGAACGAGCCGGTGAGCAGCGCCGCGGACAGCGGGCCAACGACGGTCAGCACGGGGATGAGCGCATTCTTGACGGTGTGGCGGAAGACGACGCGAGTCTCCGAGAGCCCCTTGGCGCGCGCGGTGCGGATGTAGTCCTGGTTGAGCACTTCCAGCATGGCCGCGCGGGTGACCCGCGCGATGTACGCGGCGGGGAGCCCGGCCAAGGCGATGACGGGGATGATGACCTTGCGCCAGTCCCAGTAGGCCGAGTCGAAGAACAGCTCGGGCTGAGGCGGACCACCCCAACCGACGATCTTGAGCCAGCCGAGGTTCACGGCAAAGATGATGGAGAGGAAGGTGGCCAGGATGAAGTGGGGCACGCTGGCGCCCAGCGTCGCGAAGGCCACGCCCAGATAGTCGAGCGGGCCGTTGTGGTTCAGCGCCGAGAGGGTACCGAGCGTCAGCCCCACGACCAGCGCCAGCAGGATGGCCATCACGCCGAACTGGACCGTCACGAAGAAGCTGTCCGAGAGCACATCGGTCACGTCGCGGTCGTACTGGATCGAGAAGCCCAGGTCACCGTGGGAGATGTTCCAAAGGTAGAGGCCGTATTGCTCCGGGAGCGACTTGTCGAGGCCGTAGCGCTGATTGAGGTTCTGTTGTATGGCTTCGGGGATGTCCTTGTCCTGGGTGAAGGGGCCACCGGGGATGGCGTGCATGAGTAAGAACGTGATGGTGGCGACCGCCCAGAGGACGGGGAACACCACCAGTATGCGACGAAAGGCGTAGCCGGTCATCTGGTTGGACACCGGCGGGGAGGCGGCGCATCGCCGCCTCCCCGTTCCGGCTTCCCTGGGCCTTACTCGGCCTTCACGAACCAGCACTCCACGCAGGCATTGCCGGCCATGCCGGCATCGATCACGCCGTTAGCGGTTACGCCACCGATGGTGGAGCGAACCATGAACGGCTGGGCGAGCTGCGTAATCGGCGTTGTGCCGCAGAGCTTGGTGACGACCAGTGTCTCGACCTCCTGGTAGGCCGCGATGCGGGCCTCTTCGGTCGTGGCAGCGATCGCCTCGTCGAAGGCGGCGTCGATGTCCGTGTCGGAGCAGTTGTAGTGGTTATTCCCACCCCCGGTGTTGAAGAGACCGAGCAGGGGGTTTTCGATATCCGGGTAGTCGGTTTGCCAGCCGCCACGGAACAGCTGGAAGTCCTCGGTGTTGAACCGCGATGAGCGTGTGGGGCCGTCGACGAACTCGGCCTCGACGGTGATGCCCAGCACGTCCTGCCACCCCTGCTGCAGGAAGTCGAACAGGTTGCGCTGCACGGGGTCATCGCGCATGACGATGCTGAGGGTCGGGAAGCCCTGGCCGCCGGGGTAACCGGCATCGGACAGCGCTTGCTGCGCGGCGGCCTCGTCGAACCCGATGATCGGGTCGAACGGTTCGTTCCCCTGGAATCCGGTGAGCCCCCGGACGATCCAGTAGGTAGCCGGCGTGCTCACACCGTCGTAGATGACCTCGTTCAGGGTCTCGCGGTCGATGGCGCGCGCGAGGGCGAGCCGCACGTTGGGTTCCGCGAGCGTCGGGTCGGCGAGGTTCATGTGGATTGCGTCGATACGGGAACTCTGCAGCAAGATGAGCTGCGGGTCGTCCGCGACGGTCACGACGTCGGTCTCCTGGATCCGCGTCATGTCCAGCTCATCCGTCTGGAAGGCGCGGAAAGCGGCGGAGAAGTCATCGTAGAAGCGGATGGTGATCTCCTGGATCGCCGGGGTTTGTCCGGCGGTCCAGTTCTCGTTCGGCACCAGGACGGCCCGGTCGCCGGGGATCACCTGCGACAGGGTGTAGGGTCCGTTGGTGACAATGTTCCCGGGGTCAGTCCAGGCCTGGCCGAACTCCTCGATCACGTCCTGCCGCGCGGGGAAGGTCACCCAGAGCGCAGCGATGGTGGTGAACCGCCCGTTCGGCTGGTTGAGCTCGACGACGAACGTGGTGTCGTCCGTAGCCGAAACGGCGACCGCGGCGAGCAGCGCCTGCTGCTGCGCCGCGTCTTCGTTAGTCAGGGATTCGTTGCAGCCCGCGACGTCGAGGAAGCCTTCCCCGAGCAGGTAGCCGTAGGTGGCGGCGACCGTGGGGTCACAGCCGCGCCGCCAGCCGTACACGAAGTCGGCGGCGGTTAGCGGTTCGCCGTCCGACCACTTGAGCCCGGATTTCAGCGTGATGGTGTATGTGTTGCCGTCTATGACGGGATCCGACGCCGCCATCATCGGCACGACCTCGACGCCGCCCTCGCCGTCATCGACGAGGTTGTAGAGGCCACGGAAGAGCATGCGCTCGACGCCGATGTCCTGCTCGAAGTTCGAGCGGTGGGGGTCGTAGAGTTCGGGTTCGACGGACTGGATGGTGATCTTCTGCTGGTCGGCGGGCGCCTGGCCGCCCGTTGCGCTGGTGGCGGCCGGGGTCGCCCCTCCGCCGTCGCCGTCGTCATCGTCGTCGCCGCAGGCCGCGCCGAAAGTCAGCACGACCGAGAGCAGCCCCGCGAAGAGCAGGAACCACCTGTTTCGTATGTTCACGTTTTCCCTCCCTGGAACGGCATGGCGGGGAGCCCTGCCGTTTTTCATCCTCCAACGGAATCCGAGTTGGTTATCGAGACTGCGGGTTTCGGTCTCGGCCCACCTCCTCACGCATTGAGAGCCCCCCAACTGTTAAGCCGCATGGATCGTATCAGCCGGTGTCAAGGGCGGGCAATTCGGAGGCGGCGACCGCAGCTATACCTCACGTTCTGGTTACGTTGACGGGTGCGTCTTTAGATTCGGCACGCCGGGGCGGAGAATCCACCCCTCGGCGGCCTTCGGAGGCGTCCATAGAGTCGAAGAGGAGGCCGTGCGGGGCGGTGCGGCAGGCGGGGACGGCGCTGTATGCTTGCCTCGCCCGCCACAGGACGCCGATCCGGACGAGACTCGGAGGCCCGCGACCATGCCCACCGCCACGAAGGACCTGTACGAGCTTGGGGAGACGCCGCCGCTCGGGCACGTGCCGCCGAAGATGCATGCCATGACCATCCGGCGGGAGAACTTCGGCGCCCCGGAGAGCGCCTTCCGGGCCGAGGTCGTCGACACGCCGCAGCCGGGCCCGCGCGAGGTGCTGGTCTACGTGCTGGCGGCGGGGGTGAACTACAACAACGTGTGGGCGGCGCTGGGCATCCCTGTCGACGTGGTGCGGGTGCACGCGCAGTCCGGCGACGACTCCGGCTTCCACATCGGCGGGAGCGACGCGTCCGGGATCGTCTACGCCGTGGGCGAGCGCGTCACGAACGTGAAGGCCGGCGACGAGGTGGTCATCCACTGCGGCGCCTGGGACCCGGAAGCGCCGGACGTGAAAGCGTCGGAGGACCCGATGTTCGCGCGGTCGTTCCAGATCTGGGGGTATGAGACGAACTGGGGGAGTTTCGCGCAGTTCACGAAGGTGTGGGCGCACCAGTGCATGCCGAAGGCGAAGCACCTGACGTGGGAGGAGGCGGCGGCGCCGACGCTCGTGGGCTCGACCGTACAGCGGATGCTCACGCACTGGACGCCGCACAACGTCCGGCAGGGCGACGTGGTGCTGGTGTGGGGCACGGGGGGCCTGGGGTCGATGGCGATCCAGATCACGCGGGCGCTGGGCGGCACGCCGGTGGCGGTCGTCTCGAGCGAGGCGAAGGGCGAGTACGCGAAGAAGCTGGGCGCGGCGGCGTGGGTGAACCGCAAGGACTTCCACCACTGGGGCCTGATGCCGCACTGGCAGGACGAGGCGAAGTACAACGAGTGGATCACGAGCGTGCGCGGCTTCCAGAAGGCAATCTGGGACGCCATCGGGGAGAGGCGCAGCCCGCGCATCGTCTTCGAGCATCCGGGGGAGGACACGATCCCGACGTCGATCGTCGTCGCGGACACGGGGGGGATGGTGGTGATCTGCGCCGGGACGACGGGCTACAGCGCCGGCGTCGACCTGCGGTATCTGTGGATGCGGCAGAAGCGGCTACAGGGCTCGCACTTCGCGAACGACGATGAAGCGTACGCGTTCAACCGGCTGGTGGTCGACGGAAAGATCGACCCGTGCCTGGCGCGGACGTTCAGGTTCGAGGAGACGGGGCTGTGCCATCAGCTGATGTACGAGGGGAAGAATCCCGAGGGGAACATGGCGATCCTCGTGGGGGCGCCACGTGAGGGGATGAAGGACGTCCCGTAGCTGTCGCGCCTGGCTCCACACCACTGGCAGGGCGCCTTTTGCCGCGCCACCCCCGCCCACCTTACTCCCTGCCCCTTCCCTGGAAGGAGGAAGGGGGACTCCGCTACGTTGCACGGAACGTAAGCCGGGCGATTGTCGCCGGATCGCGTGCCGCATAGGATGGCGGCGATGACGTCCTGTGTGCTGGTCCACAATCCAGTGTCCCGTGCGTCGATGCGGCGGGAGCAGATCAACGACGTGATAGCGATCGCGCGGATCGCGGGCTGGCGCGTCACGCCACGGACGACGGATGCCGCGGGGCACGCGACGGCGCTCGCCCGGGAGGCGGCGGAGCATGAGGTGGACGTGCTGCTGGTGAACGGCGGCGACGGCACGGTCAACGAGGTGGTGAACGGGCTGGCGGGGACGCGGACGGCGCTGGCGGTGCTGCCGGGGGGGACGGCGAACGTCTGGGCGAAGGAGATCGGGTTGAGCCGGAAGCCGATGCACGCGCTGCGGGCGGCGCTGGACGGGGAGCGGAGGAGCGTCGACCTGGGGCGGGCGGGGGAGCGCTACTTCCTGCTGATGGCGGGCGTGGGGCTCGACGCGGAGATCGTGCCGCGCGTGGGGTCCCGGCTGAAGCGGCGGGCAGGCGCGCTGGCGTACATCACCGCGGGGGCAGGGCCGGCGCTGCGGGGGAAGAGTCACGCCACGCGGATGACGATCGATGGGGCGGCGAAGGAGACGGGGCTGCACTGGATGATCGTCGGGAACACGCGGTCGTACGGGGGGCTGGTGCGGATCACGCATCGCGCGACGGTTACGGACGGGCGGCTGGACATGGCGCTGATGCACCGGGGGGGGATCCGGCGGCTGATCGTCGACGGGGTGCGGGTGCTGCGGGGGCGTCACGAGCGTTCGCTGAATGTGACGTATGTGCAGGCGGCGTCGATCGACGTGGAGACGGCGGGGATCCCGGTACAGGTTGACGGCGAAGCGCACGGGGTGACGCCGATGCGCTTCGAGGCGGTGCCGGGGGCGCTGGAGGTGATCGTGCCGGTGGGACTGCGGAGTCCATTGTTTGGGTAGCGGTCGGTCGGTCAGTCAGCGGGTCGTGTAGGGGCGCTGCTTGCCGCGCCGGTGTATGCGCGTGCCGGAGATCCGTGCAGGCGGATCAGATCCTTCGCTTCGCTCAGGATGACAATTCGACACTCAGGATGACAGTGCGGCGGCGGCCACAAGATGCACGACGGCTCCGCGTGTGGCGGAGCCGTCGAGGGGATCACGCTGCCTGATTCGCTTGGACTCGGGCTAGCCCTGCGGTTGCGGGACGTAGCTGGAGCCGAACTCGTCGTCGTCCTTGCTCCGGAAGAACTTCAAGGCGCCATATGCAGCCGCCGCGAAGCCCAGGAGCACCACGATCTTCTTCAATCCCGTCACCTCCTTGACGATGCCGTGCGTGGGGTGAGACATCCCTACTGTACCGCGATGCACCTCGGGCCGCCACGGCGGGTTATCCCTCGCAACGGTTCTGTAATGCACCGATCGGGCAGGGTGATCCCCTTATGATCATCTAAGACTCTCCGCGACGACATCTCGTCCGCCATGTCGGTGACTGCGGAGCCGGTCTCGCCCAAGAACTCGTCAGCGCGACCGAATACCGCGTAGCCGCCGGGCGGGGGGCGGCGTACCATCACAGTATGACGGACTACGTGACGCTCCCGGAGCAGCGGGTGCCGGTTGTCGCGGCGTGCGACGTGCTGGTGGTGGGCGGGGGGTCGGCGGGGATGGCGGCGGCGATCGCGGCGGCGCGGCAGGGCGCCGACGTGATGCTGGTCGAGCGGTACGGGTACCTCGGGGGGCTGGCGTCGGGCGGGCTCATCGTGCTGCTGCTGACGCTCGACGACGGGGACGGGCGCCAGGTGGTGGCGGGGCTGTGCCAGGAGCTGGTGGAGCGCCTCGAAGCGCGCGGGGCATGCTTCTACCCTCCGCAGGGCGAGTGGGGGGACTACGACGAGGCGCTGGTCGAGCGGTACCGGCGCTGGGGGCTGGTGTGGGGCTCGGGGCCGCACCGGGTGCGCTATTCCGTGGCGTACGACCCGGAGGAGTTCAAGTTCGTCGCGAACACGTGGGTGGCGGAGGCGAAGGTGCGGCTGCTGTACCACCGCTGGGCGAGTGACGTGGTGTTCGAGGTGGACCGCCCGCACGGGCGGCCGGCGGGGCGCGTTTCGCACGTAGTGTTCACGTCGAAGGCGGGGCGGCAGGCGGTGCGGGCGTCGTATGTGATCGATGCGACGGGGGACGGCGACGTCTTCACGATGGCGGGGGAGGCGGGGGAGAAGGAGCAGGTGCATCCGTGGCTGTGGTTCCGCATGGCGGGGGTGAAGGACGCCGACGGGGCGCAGGCGGGGCGGGCGGGGTCCTTCTTCCGGACGGTGAAGCCGGGGCAGGTGCTGCTGCCGTGGGGCGCGGCCGAACGCATCGAGCGGCGGATCGACGCGACGGACCCGGACGACCTGACGTTCGCGGAGGTGGAGTGCCGGCGGATGGTGATGGATGAGGTGGACCGGCTGCGCGCGCAGGTGCCGGGCTTCGAGGAGGCGTACCTGACTGACGTGGCGCTGACGCTGGGGATCACGGAGTCGCGGCGGCTGCAGGGGGCGTATGTGCTGGCGCGGGAGGACGTGGGGCGGGTGTTCGAGGATACGATCGCGACGACGGGGCACTGGACGAAGTACGGGGCGCTGTATCACGTGCCGTATCGCAGCCTGCTGCCGAAGCGCGCGTCGAACCTGCTGATAGCGGGGCGGTGCATCAGCGTCGACCATCGGGTGCACCACGCGACGAAGGAGATCCCGCCATGCTTCGCGACGGGGGAGGCGGCGGGGATCGCGGCGACGCTGGCGCTGGGGGCGGGGGCGTCGGTGCAGGACGTGGAGGTGGGTGCGTTGCAGGGGGCGCTGCGGGCGGCGGGGGCGTGGTTACCGGCGTAGGCGGTCGGTCAGTCAGTCGGTCGGGTTGTGGTGGCGCGGCGGAGCGAGGGACTGTGCTGGTGGATCAGATCCTTCGCGTCGCTCAGGATGACATGTGCGCTAGGCGCGCTCTTCGATGGGTTTGTAGCGGAGGTGGCGGGGGCCGGCGTATTCGAGGAGCGGGCGGATCAGGACGTTGTCGGCGTACTGCTCCAACACGTGGGCGACCCAGCCGGGCATGCGGCCGACGGCGAACATGGGGATGAACTGCTCGTCCGGGATGCCGAGCAGGGAGTAGACGGCGCCGGCGTAGAAGTCGACGTTGGGGTAAATGCCCTTCACGCGGTAGGGCTCCATGGCCTTCTCGATCTGCTGGAGGATCTGGAACCAGCGGTCGTTGCCCTTCCGGTGCCCCAGCTCGCGGGCGACGCCGCGCAGCTCCCGGGCGCGCGGGTCCTCGGTTTTGTAGACGCGGTGGCCGAAGCCCATGACCTTCTCGCCGGCCTCGATGCGCTCCTGGATGTACTCGATGGCGCGGTCGGGGTCGCCGATGGCCTCGACGTGCTTCTGGACGGCCTCGGCGGCGCCGCCGTGGAACGGGCCCTTCAGCGTGGCGATGGCGGCGACGATGGCGGAGCCGATGTCAGCGCCGGTGCCGGCGGCCACGCGGGCGGCGAACGTCGACGCGTTGGAGCTGTGCTCGGCGTGGAGGACGAGATCGAGGTCGATGATCTGCGCGTCCTCGGGGTCGGGCTCGCGGCCGAACATCATGTAGAGGAAGTTGGCGGCGTGGCCGAGGTCGTCGCGGGGGGCGACGGGGTCGAGGCCGGCGCGGATGCGGTGCATGGCGGCGACGATGGTCGCGACCTGCGAGATCAAGCGGACGCCGGCGGGGGTCGCGACTTCGACGGAGGCCTCGAGCGACGCCTCATCGAGGGCGACGGTGGCGGAGAGGGCGGTGCGGAGGACGTCCATGGGGTGGGCGGCCTTCACGCGTTCGATGATCTCGAGGACGGGCTGGGGGACGGGGCGGCCGGCGCGGAGCTGCGCCTGGAAGGCGGCGAGCTGCTTTGCGTTGGGGAGGTGGCCGTGGATCAGAAGGTAGGAGACCTCCTCGAAGCTGGCCTTCTGGGCGAGGTCGTGGATGTTGTAGCCGCGGTAGACGAGCTTCCCGGCCTCGCCGTCGATGAAGGCGATGCGGGTCTCGTCAAGGACGACGCCCTTGAGTCCGGTTCCGGTGCTGCTCACAGTCCCGCCCCCTGTCGCTACGCGGCTGAGCGGCGCAGCTAGCCGCTGTTGACATATTCGGACGGTGAATCGGTGCGATAGACCGGGTGAATCCTAGCACAGCCGGAGCGGCGTGTTCGGGCAGAATCGGCGCCAGCGGTCACACTTCACACAAACGTAGTGTTCTGTACGGAGCCGTATTGCAAACACCCGGGCACACTGATACCATGCTGTTCGCGTGCCCGGGGGCGCGCGGAGAATAGAAGAAACCTGAACGTCTCGAAGGGGAGACAACCAGGGGCCTGGCTGGCAGTGTTCGCGAAGTGCGGGCCTGTCGGGGGCCTTTTGCGTTGTCAGGGCAATGGACGACTGTAAACGCACCGGCTTCACTTAGGGCCCCGGCATCGCCCGGGCATTCTGCCTCGCCGGGCAGTGGCGAGGATGAAGGGATACGAGAATGCACGTTACGATCGATGGGTTCGGCGGCAAGTCCACGCAGCTTGCCGATGTGGCACTGGTCCGCAACCTCCTCGACCGCTACCCGGGCGAAATCGGAATGACGAAGATCTCCGAACCCCACGTGTTCGAGTACCGCGGCACGAAGCCTGAGGACTGGGGCGTCTCAGGGTTCGTCCTCATCGCCGAAAGCCACATCGCCGTCCACACGTTCCCGGAGCACGGCCAGGTGTGGGTCGACATCTTCTCGTGCAAGGGGTTCGATGACACCCCGGCCATCGACCGCATCGTCGAGGCGTTCGGCCTGGAGCACACGCGGGTGAACCGGCTGGAGCGCGGGCTGGAGTACCCGCACGACGTCGGAGCGAGCATCCCTCTGAACCGCCGGGAGCGCCGCGAGGTCACGCCGGTCTCGGCATGACGCTTTGGCTCGCGTCTGACCTCCGGCGTTCGTGGAGTGATGCTGCCCTGCCTGTATTGAGGGCATCGCGCCCCAGGATGCTTCGCTTCGCTCAGAATGACATACGTACCTGTTGTCTCGCCCCTCGCCACTCCCTGCACCATACAATTGACCCGGAGAGCGGCCCCCTCTGAGGAGGTGCGGCCTCTGACGAGGTGCGGCCATGCCCATCATCACCGTCTCCGGCACGCTTGGCAGCGGCGCGCGGGAGATCGCGCAGGCGGCGGCGCGGGAGCTGGGGCTGGACTACGTGGACCAGGAGATCCTCGTGGAGGCGGCACGCCGGCTGGGCGTGAGCGTGGCTGACGTTGAGAGCCGTGACGAGCCGGCGACCGGCCTGGGCGAGCGGCTGGCGTCGATCATGCGCACGCTGATGGAGCGCTCGGCGGTGGCGGGGGCGTCGGATCCGATGAGCGGCGGCGGGCTGGAGATGATCCTCGGGCGGACGTACGGGGAGGCGGCGGATCTGCCGTCGGAAGCGGAGCGCGGCCAGCCGGACGACGAGCGGTACCTCAAGACACTCACGTCGGTGATCCGGGGGATCGCGGCACGGGGGAAGGTGGTGATCCTGGGGCGGGGAAGCCAGGCGATCCTCCAACACGAGCCGGAGGCGCTGCACGTGTACGTCGGCGCGCCCACGGAGCAGCGCATCGCGACGTTGGTGCAGCAGGAAGGGATGGAGCCGCAGGACGCGGAACGGCGGCTGAAGCAGAGCGACCAGAACCGGCAGGCGTTCCACCGGCGCTACTTCAAGATCGACGCCGACACTCCAAAGCTCTACGACCTGATGCTGCGATCGGACCGCATCCAGCCGGACCTGGCGGTGAAGCTGATCGCGCTGGCGGTACGCGACCGGACGCCGAGGCCCGGGTGACATGTATCTGAGCCCGGAGGCGCAGCGGCTCCTGGAGGACGTGCGGCGCGCGCACGAGGGGCTGATCACGCACTTCGGGGCGGACGAGTCGCACAAGCGCGCCTTCCGGGCCGTCTACGAGGCGCTGGAGTCGGCGCTGGGCGACGTGGACGACGCACACCTGGTGGCGCCGGTGCGCGGCGGCTGGTCGCCGGCCGCGGTGCTGGCGCACCTCGCGGAGCACGACCACGGGATCGAGGAGGCGACGCGCCGGGGTCTCGAACACATGGTGGAGCACGGGCTGGAGCACGCGCGAAGCCTCTGGCAGGCCCGCATGTCCGACGACGCTCTCGCCGGCCCGCCCGACTGAGCGATGCTGTTGTCGATCGGCGTCATCGCCGCTGCCTATGCCATCGGCTCGGTGCCGGTGGCGTATCTGGCGGGCAGGCTGACCAAAGGCGTCGACCTGCGTGAGCAGGGCAGCGGCAACGTCGGCGCATCGAACGTGTGGCAGAGCGTGTCACGCTCGCTGGTGGCGCCGGTGGGGCTGGCGCAGATAGGCCAGGGCGTGGCCGCCGTCGGCATCGCGAAGCTGGCGGGGGAGAGCGACGGCGTGCAGGCCGCAGCTGGCGTCGCGGCGCTGGTCGCGAACAACTGGTGCCCGTGGCTGGGATTCGCGGGCGGCCGGGGCATCGGCCAGTCGATCGGGGTGCTGGGGTGGCTGTCGCCGGCGGCGCTGGCCGTGTTCATCGCTGTGTCGCTCGCGGGAGTCGTGCTGCGGACGATCCCGCAGGGGGTGGCGCTGGCCATCGCGCTGGCGCCGATCGTGGCGGCGATCGCGGGGCAGGGCGGGGCAATCGTCGCGGGGTGTGGGGTGCTGGCGGCGATCGTGCTACTGAAGCGGCTGGTGGGGAATGGCGTGCCGGAGGCGCGGTACGCACGGCCGGCCGTGTGGGGATATCGCCTGCTGTACGACCGCGACGACCGGGACCGGGACGCCTGGGTGCGGCGGAATCTCGCCGATCCGGACGCTTCGGCGCGCTGACGGCGTGACGGCGGCGTTCGCTACACTTCCCCAGTTGTACTCGCGCTTCAGCCCACACGTGAACGCACTCCTCGCCTGGCCCCCCTCGCGCACGATCTGGGGCGGCGTCGTGGCGCTGGCGGTGATCGGCGCGTCGTGCGGCTCCGACTCTCCGCCGTCAGCCACTCCTACGGGCACGGCGATCCCGGCGACGGCGACGCCAACAGGCCCTACGGCGACGCCCACGCCGGACCTGACCGTCCTCCTCCGGGACGGCGGCATCGCGATTATCGAGAAGGCATACGACCGGCTGCTCGACCAGTACATCAACCCTGCGGACCCGGCGGCGCTGCTGGGAGCGGCGTGGTCGGGGGCGGCGAAGGAGGCGGCGGCGAAGGGCATCGCCGTCCCGGCGCGGCCGGCGCTCAGCGGCGACCGCGCGGGCGACTTCGCGGCGTTCCGCGAGGCGTGGGGGCGGCTGACGGGCGGTGTGGCCGACCCGAAGGAGATGCGCTTTGCGGCGATCCGGGTGATGGCGCAGAGCCTGAACGACTGCCATACATTCTTCCTCAACCCCGTCGCGAGCACGACGCTCGAGGACCAGCGCACGGGCGCGGGGGTTGTGGGGGTGGGGATCGAGCTGGCGGGCGTGCCGCCACTGGTGACGGAAGTGATCTCCGGCAGCCCCGCCGGGGACGCTGGTGTGCTCGTCGGTGACCGGATCGCGTCGATCGACGGGGCCGACGCGTCGGCGTTCGGGCCGGCGGCGGCGTTCGACCTGATCAACGGGGAGGAGGGCACGGCCGTCCGGTTGCGCCTGCGGCGGCCGGACGCGGGGACTCTGATCGAGGCCACGTTGACGCGTGCGCGGGTGACGCCGCCGATCGTCACCTCGCGCGTGGTGGGGGACGGGGTGGGCTACGTGCGGGTGCGCCAGTTCGTCGACGGAGGGATCAACGGGCAGCTGAAGTCGGCGCTGGAGGAGTTCGAGCGGCAGGGGGTGACCCGCTGGATCATCGACCTGCGCGACAACGCCGGCGGGCGCCTCGACACGGAGGCCATCAGCCTGTTCGTACAAACGGGCGTGGTGGCGCGGGACCGTAACCGGGAGGGCGACCTGCACGAAGACGTGGCGTCCGGGCACGTGCTGGCGGTCCTGCGGCCGACCGTGCTGCTCACGAACAATCGCACAGGCTCCGTGTCGGAGGTGTTCGCGGCGGCGCTGCGCGAGTACGGGCTGGCATCGCTCGTCGGGGCGCCGACGAACGGCTGCGCAGGGTACACCGACATCCAGCCGTTCGGCGACGGCTCCTCGATGGCGGTGACGACGCACGTGAACCTGGGGCCGGTGAGCAACACTCCGCTGAGCGGAACCGGCCTGTCGCCGGACGTATGGGTGGACCGCTCGCAGGACGACATCAGCAACGGCCGTGACCCCCAGCTCGAGGCGGCGATCGGCTATCTCGCGCCATGAGCGGAGAACATCACCTGACGCTGCACTTCGTGCGGCACGGCGAAACGACGTGGAACGCGGAGCGTCGCATGCAGGGGCAACTCTACGAGGCGCCGCTGAGTGACCGAGGGCGCGAGCAGGCGCATGCGCTGGCGGAGCGGCTGGCAGGGTGCGGCGCCGAGGCGCTGATCTCGAGCGACCTGCTTCGGGCGCTCGATACGGCGCGCATCATCGGGTCGCGGATGGGGCTGGAGGTGGCGGAGGAGGCGGCGCTGCGGGAGCGGAGCTTCGGCGTGCTGCAGGGGCGGCTCTACGACGACCTGGAGCGAGAGCTGGGAGAGGAGCTGCGGCGGATCTGGCGCGAGCCGGACATCCGCCCCGATGAAGGGGAGAGCTGGCGCGACGTGTATCTGCGGGCCGGCGAGATGATCGACCGGCTGCGCGAAGACCCGCCGGCGCGGGAGATGGTGCTGGTCACGCACGGCGGGACGATGAACGTCGCGCTGACGTATCTCGCCGGGCTGCCGCTCGAACAGATGGAGTGGCGGCGGTTCGAGAACTGCGCGCTGGTGACGGTGCAGGCCGGCCCGGACGGCGTGCGTGTGGTCGCGGCGGCAGACGCGGCCTCGTAGCGCCTCCGAAGGGCACACCCGTATACTCCACGCACCATGCCCTTCGACCCCCGGTACGCCTCGATCTTCCCGCGCACGACGACCGTCCGCGACGGCCGGATGAGCGCCGGCGGGCGCGATCTGGCGGAGCTGACGCGCGAGTTCGGATCGCCGCTGTACGTGTTCGACGAGGCGGAGCTTCGCGCGACCTGCCGCGAGTACCTCTCGGCGTTCACGTCGCGCTACTCCGCCACGGAGGTCGTCTACGCCTCGAAGGCGTACCTGAGCCGCTGGATGGCGGCGCTGGCCGGGGAGGAGGGGCTGGGGATCGACGTGGTAGCCGGCGGTGAGCTGGCGGTGGTGCTGGCGGCGGGCTTCCCGGCGGGACGGTGCAGCTTCCACGGGAACAACAAGGGCGAGCTGGAGCTGCGGGAGGCGCTGGACGCCGGCATCGGGAGGGTGATCGTCGACAACTTCCACGAGCTGGCGCTGCTCGACCGCGTGGCCCGTTCGATGGGGACGGTGCAGCCGATCCTGCTCCGCCTCTCGCCGGGCGTCGACCCGCACACGCACGCCAAGACGACGACGGGGACGGTTGACAACAAGTTCGGCATCCCGATCGTCACCGGCGACGCCGAGCGCGCGGTGGTAGAGGCGATGCGGCTCGAGGGCGTGGAGCTGGTGGGGCTGCACTGCCACCTCGGTTCGCCCATCTTCGAGACGGAGCCGTTCGTGTTGGCGAACGACGTGATGCTGGGCTTCGCGGCGGAGATGCGTGCGAAGCACGGCTTCGTGATGCGGGAGTACAGCCCTGGCGGAGGCTTCGCGGCGCAGTACGTGCGCGAGCGACCCGCTCCCGCTGTCGAGGTGTACGCCGATGCGGTGATCTCGTCGTTCCTGGCCGGCTGCGAGGAGCACGGGCTGCCGCTGCCGCGGCTGTTCGTGGAGCCGGGCCGGTCGCTGGTGGCGCGGGCGGGGGTGGCACTGTACACCGTGGGCGCGCGGAAGGACGTGCCGGGGCTACGGAGCTGGATCTCGGTCGACGGGGGGATGGCAGACAACATCCGGCCGGCGATCTACGACGCGACGTACGAGGCGGTCGTGGTCAACCGGGCGGAGGACGATCCGGTGGAGACGGTGACGATCGCCGGGAAGTATTGCGAATCGGGGGACCTGCTGGTGAAGGACGCGCGGCTGCCGCGGACGGAGCCGGGCGACGTGATCGCGTTGCCGGCCTCGGGGGCGTACTGCATCGCCATGGGGAGCAACTACAACATGGCGCTGAAGCCGGCGGTGGTGGTCGTGAAGGACGGGCAGGCAAAGCTCATCCGGCGCCGCGAGACGTACGCCGACCTCCTGGTGACGGACGTGTGGGGGGAGTAGTGGTCAGTTATCGGTTGTGAGTTTTCAGTCCCCCACCCCATCGTTAGCCGAGTGATCATCGAGAAGACGTGATGATTGAGAAGTTGAACATTCTGATCTCCTTTGCGCTGGAACCGGAGCTGGTGGAGCAGATCCGTGCCGTCGATCCCGAGCGGATCGAGGTGGAGGTACTGGGGCGGGACCAGCGGCAGCTGTTGCGGGGGTTCCGGTATCCGAGCGAGCGCGAGCGCGCCGCCGTGGCGGGGGGGCTTCACGACGCCTTCTCGCAGGCGGAGGTGGTGTTCGGTTTCTGGGGGGCGGAGCTGCACCAGGCGTTCACGGGCCTCGGGTCGCTGGGGGAGGTGGCGCCGCACCTGAAGTGGGTGCAGCTCACCAGCGCCGGAGCGGACCGCCTTCTCAGCAGCGGCTTCATCGAGGAGGGGATCGTCGTCACGACGGTGAGCGGGCTGCACGCGACGCCGATCGGCGAATACGTGCTGGCGGCGATGCTGATGTTCGCGAAGGGCGCGCCGAAGTCGATGCGGGCGCAGCTGCGCCATGAATGGGCGCGCTTCCTGCCGACGGAGCTGCGCGGCAAGACCGTCGGTATCGTGGGGATGGGGCACATCGGGGCGGAGGTGGCGCGGCTCTCGAAGGCGTTCGGGTGTCGCGTGCTGGCCAGCCGGCGTTCGGTCGAGGGGCCGTCGTCGGGTGGGCACGCGGACGAGCTGCTGCCGCCACGCGAGCTGCCGCGGCTGCTCGGCGAGAGCGACTACGTGGTGCTGTGCGTGCCGCTGACGCCCGAGACGCGCGGACTCATCGGCGAGGCGGAGCTGCGGGCGATGAGGCCGACCGCGGTGCTGGTGAACATCGCGCGAGGGCCCGTGGCGGTGGAGGCGGACCTGATCCGCGCGCTGCGGGAGGGCTGGATCGCGGGGGCGGCGCTTGACGTGTTCGAGAAGGAGCCGCTGGCTGAGGACAGTCCGCTGTGGGACATGGAGAACGTCATCGTGTCCCCGCACATCTCGGGCGGGACGGAGATCTACAACCAGCGGGCGGTAGAGATCTTCGTCGAGAACCTGCGGCGGTATCTGGCGGGCGAGCCGCAGCGGAACGTGGTGGATCCGGTGCGGGGCTATTAGAGGGGGGTTCACCGCACGTGCGCGGGGGAGAATTCCAGAAACCACAGAGGCACGGAGACACAGAAGGTCTTGAGGGTTGATGATGACGGCTCTTTCGGTTAACACGCTGAGTGAGCGGGTAATTGGGGCCTGCATTGAGATTCATAGGGCGCTGGGGCCGGGGCTCCTGGAGTCGGCCTACGAGGAGTGCCTATGTTATGAGCTGTCCCAGGCTGGGCTGGCGTTCGAGCGGCAGCGTGCCATTCCCGTGCGGTACAAGCAGGTGTTGCTGAACTGCGGCTACCGCGCTGATCTCATCGTCGATGATCGGTTGATCGTCGAACTCAAGACCGTCGATGCGATCAACAACATACACGTAGCGCAGCTGCTCACCTATCTACGGCTCACGGACATCGGGCTGGGCCTTGTCGTCAACTTCAACGTGGCGACGCTCCGGAGCGGCATCAAGCGGGTTGTGAGCGGGACGCCGGACAGAGATCGAAACGCGCAGGCGGACCATGTTGTCCGTCCTGTCTAACGTCAACCGCTTCTCCTCACATACGCGGCGTAACAACCAGACGGGTGCGCACGGCTTCCGGTTCCAGATCGCCCCGGAGCACGTGTTTTCGCGGAGAACAATCCCGCAATCAAACGCGACGTACAGGCTTGACATGGAACTCGGGATCGACTGTGCGGACGACCGGCCCGGCATCGCGCTGGTGGGGGAGGGGGAGGTGGTGCGGATGGTGACGTGGGTGACGGAGCGGAATCACTCGGTAGAGCTGTTGCCGGCGATCGACCGGCTGCTGGCGGAGGGTGGCGTCGACAAGCACGCGCTGACGGGTGTGCTGGTGGATGTGGGGCCGGGGGGGTACGCGGGGCTGCGGGTGGGGGTGAGCATCGCGAAGGCGCTGGCGCACGCGCTGGGCGCGGCGCTGGCGGGCGTGGGGCGGCTGGAGCTGGACGCGTACGCGGCCACGGAGGCGGGCGAGAGGCGGCGGACCGTCGCGGTGCACCGGGCGGGGCGGGGGGAGGTGGCGTGGGCGGCCTACGCGCCGGGCGACGGGGGCTGGCGGGAGGAGCTGGCGCCGCGCATCTCGAAGCCGGAGGCGCTGGCCGCGGCCATCGAGGCGGGAGACGCTCTCACTGGCGATGTGGACGACGAGCTGCGAGCGGTGGCGGAGGGGCGGGGGGCGTCCGTGGTGGCGCCGGAGATGCATCGCGTGGCGGCGCTGGCGGCCCTGGGGCACCGTCGCATCGCGGAGGGGCGGACGGATGACCCTCGCGCGCTGGTGCCTCTATACTTGCGCGGGCCGGCGATCGGCCCGCAGCGGCCCTGACATCTCGGAGAAGGAGCAGTCGTGGAGCGCACGCTCGTCCTCATCAAGCCCGACGCGATGCAGCGCGGCCTCGCCGGGGAGATCATCGCGCGGCTGGAGCGCCGGGGGCTGAAGATCGTGGCGATCCGGCTGCTCAAGGTGGGGAAGCCGCTGGCTCAGCGCCACTACGCCGAACACAAGGGCAAACCGTTCTTCGAGGGGCTGGTGGAGTACATCGCGTCGTCGCCGATCATCGCGGCGGTGTTCGAGGGCCGGAGCGCGATCGTGGCGACGCGGCAGACGATGGGGGCGACGTCTCCGACAGAGGCGGCGCCGGGCAGCGTCCGGGCGGACTTCGGACTGGAGCGCGGGCGGAATCTCACGCACGCGTCGGACTCGCGGGCGAGCGCGAAGCGAGAGATCGCGCTGTTCTTCGGCGACACGCCGCCGATCGGGTGGGCGCGTGACACGGACCGCTGGGTGTTCGAGTAGGAAGCGGGGCTGTACTACCGGCGGCGCCGAGCAGGCTTCTTGGCCGGCTTCGAGGGTTTCTTCGGCGCCGCGGCCTTCTTCGCCGGTTTCTTCGCCGGCGCTGGCTTCTTGGACGCAGGCTTCTTCGACGCTGACCGGCGCTTCACGGGCGCGGGCTTTGCGGGCGTCCGCGCCTTCGGGGCCGGCGAGGGCCTGGGCTTCGAAGCGCGGGCGGGCTGGGCACGGCCCTTCGGGGTGCGGCCGCGGATGGGCGTCGGCTTCGCGGGCTTCCGCTTCGCAGGAGGAGCGTCGAGGCCGGCGAGCGGTGGCTGCTTCGGGTCGGGGTCCTTTGGCGCGCCGTCCTTGCCGTTCGGGCCGCCCATCTCGATCGTCGAGAGCGACGCGACAGCGTCACCCTGAGCGACGTTGATCACGGAGACGCCCTGCGCGGCGCGGCCAGTGATGCGGATGCTGTCCATGCGGGTACGGATGACGATGCCGTCGCGGCTGATGACGATCAACTCCATCGACGAGTTCACCGAGCGGGACGCGACGACGGGGCCGGTCTTCTTCGTGATCTCGTAGTTCCGGATGCCCATGCCACCACGGTGCTTCGGGGGGTAGTCGCCGAACGGGGTGCGCTTGCCGTAGCCGTTCTCGGTGATCGTGAGCAGCTCGTAGCCCTTCGTCACGACCTCGAGCGAGACGACCCGCGCGCCCTTGGCGAGGGTGATGCCGCGCACGCCGCCGGAGGTGCGGGACGCCGAGCGCAGCTCCTTGACGTTGAAGCGGATGGCCTGGCCGTTGGAGGTGATGACGACGATCTCGTCGTCCTCGTGAACAAGCTTCGCGGCGACGAATTGATCACCCTTCTCGAGGTTCATGGCGATCTTGCCGTTGCGGCGGACCTCCCGGAAGTCGGCGAGGGGTGTCTTCTTTACCTCGCCGCTGGCGGTGGCCATGACCATGTAGTCCCTATCGTAGTCGCGGATGGTGACGAGCGCGGTGACCGTTTCGCCGGGGTCGCAATCGATGATGTTGACCAGCGGGATGCCCTTGGCCTGCCGCTTGGCGTCGGGGAGGTCCCAAGCGCGGGACTGGAACACGCGGCCCCGCTCGGTGAAGAAGAGCACGCTGTCATGGGTATCGCAGACGATGAGGCGACTGACGGCGTCCTCCTCGCGTGTGACCATGCCGGTGATGCCCCTGCCGCCGCGGCGCTGGAGGCGGTAGGCCTCGAGCGGGATGCGCTTCACGTAGCCGCGGCTGGAGAGGGTGACGACGACCTCCTGATGCGGCACCAGATCCGCCTCGTCGATCTCCTCGACGCCGGTCTCGACGATCTGGGTGCGGCGCTCGTCGCCGTAGTCGCGCTTGAGTTCCGTCATGTCGGCTTGGATGAGGCTGTCGATCTTGCGGGGGCTCTTGAGGAGATCCTCCAGGTAGGAGATGCGCTTCTGGAGTTCCTTGTACTCGTCCTCGATCTTGTCGCGCTCGAGCTTGGCCAGGCGGCGGAGCTGGAGGTCGAGGACGGCCTGCGCCTGCCTGTCGCTCATCTCCCAGGGCTTGGCCATGAGCTTCGCCTTAGCGTCGTCGGCGGAGGCGGCGCCGCGGATGGTGGCGATGATCTTATCGAGGTCTTTGAGGGCGATAAGGTAACCCTCGAGGATGTGCTCACGCTCGCGCGCCCGTTCGAGTTCGAATTCGGTGCGCTTGCGGATGACGACGCGGCGGTGTTCGATGAAGGCCTCAAGGAGCTTCTTGAGCCCCATGGTCTTCGGCTGGCCGGCATCGAGCGCCACCATGTTGACGGCGAAGGATGACTGCATGGCGGTGTGCTTGTAGAGTTGGTTGAGGACGCTGGCAGCCTGACCTTCGCGACTCAGCTCGATGACGATGCGCATCCCGTGGCGATCGGACTCGTCGCGGAGGTCGCTGATACCAACGATCTTTCGGTCCTTAACCAGATCGGCCATCTTCTCGATCAGTGTCGCCTTGTTCACCTGGTAGGGGAGTTCGGTGACGACGATCTGCTCACGGTTGCCGCGGGCCATCTCCTCGATGCGGGCGCGCGCCTGCATGATGATGCGGCCGCGGCCATCGGCGTAGGCCTCGGTGATGGCATCGCGAGTGGTGTCGTGGCGCTTACCCTCGTCGTCGAGGGTGGAGTCCTTGCGCATGCGGTAGATGATGCCGGCGGTGGGGAAGTCCGGGCCCTTGACGATCTGGGCCAGCTCCTCGGTGGTGGCGGCTGGCTTCTCGATGAGGAGCGCGACGGCATCGCAGACCTCGCGCAGGTTGTGGGGCGGGATGTTCGTGGCCATGCCGACGGCGATGCCGGAGGCGCCGTTGAGCAGGAGGTTAGGGATGCGCGCGGGGAGCACCCAAGGCTCCTGCCGGGAGTCGTCGTAGGTGGGGACGGTCTCGACGGTGTTGCTGTCGATGTCCGCCAGCAGCTCTTCGGCGATGCGGGCCATGCGGGCCTCGGTGTAGCGCATGGCGGCGGGGGGGTCGCCATCGATGCTGCCGAAGTTGCCTTGGCCGTCGACAAGGGGGTAGCGCAGGGAGAAGTCCTGGGCGAGGCGGGCCATGGCCTCGTAGACGGGGCTGTCGCCGTGGGGGTGGTACTTCCCCAGCACGTCGCCGACGATGGCGGCGGACTTCCGGTAGGCGACGGTGGGGCGGAGGTTCATGTCGTGCATCGCGAAGAGGATGCGGCGCTGCACGGGCTTAAGGCCGTCGCGGACGTCGGGGAGGGCGCGCGCGACGATGACGCTCATCGCGTAGTCGAGATACGAGGTGCGCATCTCGTCTTCGATGCCGCGCGACCGGATGGTGCCGATGCCGGAGTCCTGAGTCATGTGTGTTCTGTGCTACAAGCGGCCGCCGTAGGCGGCTCTATCTGACTAATCAATCTTAGCATTTCCGGGGCCTGCAGACAACGTTTGGGACGGCCCTCGGGCGACTAATTTGAATCTGGAACGGGCGCCGAACGGCCGCTAGACGGGGACCTCGGCGTAGGGGGGAGCGGGGTCATATTCCATGATGCGCTGGACCTTCCGGGCCTCGGCGGGGGAGGTGAGGACGCCGACCAGGTAGAGGGCCATATCGATCCCGGCGGAGACCCCGGCGGAGGTGATGACGTTGCCCTCGTGGACCCAGCGCTCGTCGACGACGGTCACGTCACCCAGTTCGGCCAGCTCCTTCTTCGCGGCCCAGTGGGTGGCGGCGCGGCGTCCCCTGAGGAAGCCCGCCCGATGCAGGAGCATGGCGCCGGTGCAGACGGAGGTGACGTACTCGGCGGACTGCCCGGTGCGGCGGATGTAGCCGACGAGCGCCTGGTTGTCCATGCCGGGGCGAGTGCCGAGGCCGCCGGGGACGATGAGGATATCGGGCGTGGGGGCGTCGGTGTCAGCGAAGGTGTAGTCGGCCTGGACGGTGAGGCGGTTGAAGGCGGTGACGTTCTTCGCGGCGGCGATGGAGAAGACGCGCCAGTCCTTGTCGACGAATTTCGCGGCGGTGCCGAAAACCTCCCACGGGCCGGCGAAGTCCAGCTCCTCGAAGTCGGGGAAGAGCACAAAGCAGATGTTGCGGGCGGTCACGGTGTACCTCCGAGCGTGAGATGCGGCAGCATAGCGCGCGAGGGACGCGCGCGCACGGAAACTTCCGCGACTTGTCTCGAGGAGAAGCGCGGCTATGTGGCCGGCGGCGGCAGGGCGATGTCGTCGATGCGCTCGGCCCGGACAACGAGCCGCTTGTCGTACTGATGGGTGGCGGAGTTGAAGGTCCCGCTGCAGGTGATGAGGGTAATGGTCTCCGTCGGCGTGGCGCCGACGATGTCGTCGACGGGGGCGGTGGCGGAGTCGTACTGGAGCAGGGACTTCACGGCGTAACGGTAGATCGTGCCGTCCTGGAGTTGAACCTCGATGATGTCGTCGGCCTTGAGGTCCTTGAGATCCCAGAAGACCGCCTTGCCGACGCGAATGTAGTCGACGTGGCCGGAGAAGACGGCGTTTCCGCCGAATCCCGGGCGGGCGCTGAAGTCGTACCAGGCGGTGTCGTAGGCGTTGTCGGGGGCCTGCATGACGCCGGCGTTGTCCACGCCCTTCACGACGACCGGTGCATCGATCTCGACGCTGGGGATGACGAGCCGGGCGATGGGTGCGTTGGAGCCCGGGGGGAAGCGGTTGGTCGGCGTGGGCGAGGGGCCGGGCGTCGGGGTCTTGATCGGCTCACCGAAGCCCGGGATGGTCACCAGATCGCTATTGCCGCTGGTCTCGTTCCCAATGACGTCGGCGGCGACGAGGGCCATGAGCACGACGGCCGCGACGATGAGCAGCGTGCCGATCGAGATCAGGGTGACGGACACCTTGTTCTGGCTCCACCTCACAGCACCACGCTCCTCACGCCCAGAACTGCTCTCCGCTAGATGCGCACGCCGCGCACGATCAGGCGGTTGCTGTAGTGTCCGGCGCTGAACTCGCCCACGCAGGTGACGAGGGTGATCGAGTCCTCGCCGGTCTTGGAGACGTATTGGCCGAAGTCTTCAGTCGGGCCGGCCCACGCGCTCCACTGGACCTGGTAGTTGTACGTACCCTGGGACGTGGTGACGGTCACGACGTCGCCGGCGGCCAGGTTCCGGATGCTATAGAAGACAGCGGGCCCGACGCGGATGTAGTCCACGTGTCCGGCCATGACGACGTTGGCTCCGGCCTCTTCGGGGCGGCCACCCATGCCGCCGAAGCCGCTGAAGTCGTACCAGATGACGTCCCAGGCGCCGGCGGGGTTCCCCATCTGTCCGTTGCTGCCGACGTAGCGGCTGTAGACGGAGGCGTTCACGCCGATCTTCGGGACGGAGAGCCGCATGTCGGTGCCGACGATGGGGCCGGGGCCGGTGCCGCCGCGGTTGACGTAGGCGGAGCCGCCGCCTCCGCTGCTGGGGGCTGCACCACCGCCGCCACCGCCAGACGATGCACGAGCCGGGGCGGTGGGAGTGGGCATAATGGCCGCCAGATAGCGGAGGAAGTCCTCGGCGGTGGGGGTGGGGGGCATGGGGGTGGAGGTGGGCGTGGCGGTCGGGACGGGCCCCTTCACGGTGGCATCGTCATCGCCGCCGGAGGCGACTGCTACGAAGGCGCCTCCGGCCAGAGCTACTACGACGATGGAGGCGCACCCTCCCGCCAGCAGCATCCGCTGGCGAGCCGCCATCCGGCGCCAGGCGCTCGCTATCGCATCGAACCGCATCTCCGGCATCCCTCCCAGTGTGATCCTCGGCTGCCGGCGAAGCGGCAACGATTAGGCGATCTCCCTATACGCGCTGCGCCCAGATGATCTGGCGGTTGTTGTAATGCCCGGCGGAGAACTCGCCGCCGCAGGTGATGAGGGTGAGCGACTCCTGGGCCGTGCCGGCGACGATCGCTTCCCAGGGCGCCACATCGGCGCCGATGGCCTTGTTGAACACGACCTCGTATTCGGCGATGGAGCCGTCGTTCAGGACGATCTGGACGCGGTCGCCGGCAGCGAGTGTGTGGAGGTCCCAGAAGACGGCGGGGCCGACGTTGATGTAGTCGACGTGCCCGGCGAGGACGATGTTCCCGCCCTGATTCGGGACGCCGCCGAGGCCGGGCCATCCGCTGAAGTCGTACCAGGCGACGTCCCATGGGCCGTTGGGGTTGGGCATCTGGCCGCTGCCGGGGACGACCCGGACCGTGAACTCGGCATCGACGCCGATCTTGGGGATGACGAGCCGCTGGCCCGTGAAGTCGCCACGACCGGCTTCGCCGGCGCCGCGGGCGGCCAGATCCTGGTCGGTGAGCGCGGAGCCGGGGCTGATGGGGATGGGGGTCTTGAGCCCGGCGTTGGCGCCCGGTGTGGGCGTGGCAGCGGCGGTCGTTGCCGCGGTGGCGGTTCCGCGGGCCGTCCGGCCGTCGTCGCTGCCGCCGCCAGCGAACACTACGACAACGACCACGATCGCGGCGATGGCCGCGACGGCAACTACGGGGGCTCCGAAGATCATGATGTCCGGGCGGCCTCGGGATAGCCGCCGGAGGGTGTCGTTGGCGCGCAGACGGTCCAGTTGGTTTCGCATGTTCGCACGCAGGCGCGCCAGCAGGCCTTGGTTTTGGGGTCCGTTCATCGTTTCTTTGTCTCACTCCTCACCACGGCGCAGTCCGTCCAGGCGCCGCGGCGGCAGGTCCCGCCGGGGCACATCTTGCCATATTTCGCCCCGGGAAGCCCCTCAGGGAAGTCCCTATGTCCAGTCGCACATGGAGTGCTACGGGGGCGACTGGCGGGCGGATGCATCAGGGGGGGGGGGGGGGGGGGGGGGGGGGGGGGGGGGGGGGGGGGGGGGGGGGG
>JBBDXE010000026.1:0-79736 GCA_040902505.1 Dehalococcoidia bacterium
CCCCCCCCCCCCCCCCCCCCCCCCCCCCCCCCCCCCCGTGATGTCGGACGTTGTGTCCGGGTTACTTGCCCGCGCGGCGAGCCACGAGGCCGCCGGCGAACATGACCATGCTGGCCAGGGCGAGCGCTGCCAGCGTCCACATGGGGAAGCCAGAGGTGCTGTCCTGACCGAGGTAGCCACCGTTACCGGTGTCGGGGCCGCCGATACCGGTCCCGGGCGTCGGCGAGGCCGGCGCGGCCGGGGTCTGCAGTTCGGGCAGACAGTCGATGCGGATCGACGCCTGGGCGTCGCCCGCGGACACGACGACCGTCACACCGGCGGTGGCGCCAGACAGCGGCGTGATGACGCTGGAGGCGGTGCCGTCGGCGGTGTCGACGTTAATCGGGTTCGACGTGCCCAGCGCAACGACGCTGAAGTTCACGCCGGAGCCGTCGGCAACGTTGTTGCCGTCAGAGTCCGTGACGGTGGCCGTCACCGTGGAGGTGCCGGTGCCGTCGCAGGCGATGGCCGCCGGCGACGCCGTCAGGGCGACCGAGGCCGCCGGACCGACGACCGTGATCTCTACACTATCCTCTTCCTCTTCCGCCTCGGTGAACGACGCCGTCACCGTGGCGGTGCCGGGGTCATCCTGACCGCAGAAGACCGCGGCGGCAACGATCGTGCCATCCGAGTCAACCGACACACCGGTCGTGGAGTCGACCGACGGCGGTGAGTCTGACAGCTCGTCCTGGGCAACGTCCAGCACGTCCGTGTCGTCCGATTCCCAGGCGACCGACACGCGGGCCAGGTCGGTGTCGTTGCTGTCGACCACCGTGGCGATCAGGGCCACCTTGTCGACGTCGTCGTTCTCGTCGAGAGCGTCGACGACTGCAACATCGTCACAGGACGTAGACGAAGACAGCGTCTCGACCACGGTCTTCAGCGCCGTGATCGTGATCTCGTCCGGCGGTCCCACGATGTTGATCGGTATGCTGACGTCAACGCCCTCCTGCGTGACATCGACGTCGACCGTGTCGCCGTCCTCGACGGCACCGCCGACGCCCGTGGCGTCACCGATCGGCGCGATCACCGCTCCGTCAGCGAGGGTGCCATCGGCATCGCAGTCCTCGTCCCCGCCGAAGTCGACGGCGCAGTCTGTCAGGTCAGCCCCCAAACCCTTGGGGTCGATGGTGATCGCGTCGTCGTCGTCGACGAGGACGAACAGGTACAGGCCGCCGGGGAGGACAGCCGCACCGTCTTCCATCTGGTTGGCGTCGAACTCGACATCGTCAAGCTCGCCGGCTTCCCAGGTCCCGTCGTCATCACCCAGCGTTGTCTCGAGCGTTTCGGATTCGCCACCGGTCTCAACAACGGTGCTCAACGCGTTGTCACCGGTGCTGGAGATCCCGTTACAGGCGGCGGCGCCGTCTGCGCCGAGCGGCGTGGAGGTGTCGGTGGTATCGCCATCGATGGCGCCGATGAGGTACTCACAGCCTATGGCGTAGACGTTGTCCGGCACCGCCTGGGTGGTGGGGGCGTTGAGGCTCCCGAACCCGAGCACGGCGACGACGACGCCCAGCGCTCCTACAATGATCTTCTTCAAGCCTATCCTCCTGATGAGGTGCGGGGCATTCGCCCGCACGTTCTAACCGGTGTGTCTCTTCTTCCCTGAAGTGCCCTGCGACGGACGCTCCGCGCCGGCTGCGCGTCGCCCTCGGCCGAGTCCTGCTCTCTATCGACTCGCCCCGCGGGCGACCCCTCGAGAGTCTTCCGACGACGCGATGCCTGCGTTGACCCTTCCGCCGCCTGGCTTCCTGCCCTCCTTTCTTCCTCCAACAGGAACGTTGCGCCGCATCCTTGCGGGGCGAACCCGAGGCGGCCCACCCGCGCCGGGTGGCCGTCGGTATAACGCCCGCAACGGGACGAAGGTTAACGGTATGGCCTGTACAGGATCATCCGGGGGTTCCCCGATTTGAGCAGGGCGAGGCTGTGTCGTTATGTAATCTCTCTCAGGATTAGGCAGCTCCGGGCACGAGATGAGGGGCCACGCGCGTGGCCCCTCATCTTCGGATACTCAGGGAGAAGATCCGGGCTACCGCCGACGGACGGCCCAGCGGGCTCCACCCAAGGTGAAGGCGCCGGCGAGCAAGGCCAGGAGCGGCCACCAACTCAGGGCGCCGATGCCGTCGACCTCGGCCGGTCCGGAGCCGGTATCGGGGCCGCTGATAGTGCCCGTGGGGGGCGTCGTGCCACCGGCGCCGGGTTGTCCGCCGGGCGGGGCGGCGCCCGCCTCCCCGGTACAGTTGACGAGGATCGACGACTGCGCGTCGCCTGTGGTCACGATCACAGGCACGCCGACAGGCTCGGAGATCGCGAGCGGCGTGATGACGGACGTTGCGACTCCTTCGGTGTTCGTCGTGGCGACGATGGGATTCGCAGTGCCGAGCACCTGGACGCTGAATTCGACCTCGTATCCGGACACAACCGGGTCACCCTCGGAGTCGGTGACCGTGGCGGTGACGCTGGAGCTCGCGACGCCGTCGCAGGCGAGCGAAGCGGGCGCGGCCGCCAACGTCAGGCTCGCAGGCCCTCCGGTGACCGTGAAGTCCTGATGGAGAAACTCCGACTCAGACTGGAGCTCGAACAGCTGAAGCCCGAGCTCCTCCTGCAGCCTCGGGCCGCTCAGGAGTTCAATGTCAATCGTGACCGTCCCGGGCTCATTGGTGCCGCAGAAGATAATGGGAGCTCCCGCGCCGAAGGACCCGAGGTCGAGGGTGGGCGTCAGGGGGGCGGCCACGATCAACTTGTCCTCGTCCTGAGACGACCACCCAATGAAGGCACCCGTAATGTCGGTGCCGTCATCGTCCTGGACGTGCGCCAGCGCGATGGTCTTGGAGGGATGTGCCAGCGCATCGAGGAAGGCGTCCACCGTACCCCCGAGCGGACAGTCGTCCTTATCGACTCCGGTGGAGACCGTCGTCTCGAACGTCTGCAGCGTGATCGAATCGGGCTCGCCGACGACCGTGAACCCAACAGGGAACGAAATCAGGTTCTGGATCACCTGGAGAACCCCCGGTCCCCGGTCGGGCGTGGGGCTCCCCGGCTCAATCTTGTGGGCGGCAACGCCGTCGCCGGGCGTGCCATCATTGTCGCAGTCTTCGTCTGTGGTACAGGTGACGTCGTTGTCAGAGGGTATGGTCCCGGCCATGATGCCCTTGGACGTCCTGAACGTCACCGGCGCATCGTCCGCCACGAACCCGAACACCAGCAGCTGACCATCCGTGTCATGGAATTGATTGAGGCTCAGCGTGATGCCGGCGAGGTCGGCGGGCAGAACCGTGAACCTCGCGTCCATGTCGCCATCGCGCTCATCCAGGCTGCACACGAGCTCATGGAGGTCGTCCACCGCCGGATCTCCCTCGTCATCGACGACGTTGTTGCACTGGGTGAACTCGGCGCTGGGAAGGTCGAACTGGTCATCCTTGCCGTTTGCCTGGGTCGCCGCGGCCGCAATGATGTCTACGTTCGGCGTCTGAAAGCCGCCATGCAGGAAGTTTCCGGCGGTCGCTCCTACGAGCTGCGGATTCGCGCAGGAGAACACCAGGTCCGGCGCATCAGCATCCGACGCCGATGCGGCAAGGAGGGCCGCGCAGATCGGAGCTGTCGTGATGATTACATTGGTAGGGTTCGCGTGCGCGGCAGGCGCCCCTCCTGTGAGGCCGACGGCCACGGCAAGGCCCACCATCCACATCGCCGCCAGGCGTCCAAAGCGCTTGATTGACATCGTGTCCCTACCCTCCTGAGCGATTCGTCCGCACGGCGATTGAACGTCAGCCTCGGCGGTGGTGTCAGGCGTCCCTGCTCCTCGTTGCCCCGGTGAGCCCGCGCCACGCACTCACACTGAGCGCCACAGCCAGTGAAACCGTCATCGACGCCAGCCACCACGGCGACAAGCCAGCGTCCGAAGCGGCTCCGGGCAAGTACCCGCCGCTGCCGGTATCCGGGCCGACGACGCCGGTGCCGGGAGTCGCTCCGCCGGGGCCCGTCCCCCCTCCGGGGCCGGTCGGGGGCGGCGGCTCGCCCTCGCCGGGGGGAACGGGAGTGTCTACGGGTGTCCCGCTCGGCGTGGGGGTCACCGTCTTGACCTGCCCCGGGAGAGGTGTGCAGGTCGGTCCAGACGAGCCCCCGCCGCACGGGGTCGACGTTGCGGCGGGTGTGTTTGTCGAAGTCGGCGTGTTCGCGGTGGCGCCGGTCTTGGTGATGCTGGCGCCGACACACGAAAGACCGGCGCCGCAATTGTCACCATTCAGGTTACTCGCGGCGCTGACTGTGAGCACCTCCACCCCGCCGCTGGACGCCGTAAAGGTGATCGTGGCGAGTAGCCCGGGGTCATTCGTCAGATTCAAGACAGGACTACCGATGGACGCGTTGCACGTGATACTTGCATCCGCCACACCGATCGTGCCGGGATCATCGCCTACCGGAAGGCTCACACCGAACCCTGTGCAATCCCAGCCCGTGCCGAGTGTCGAACCAACGGTCGAACCGTCGTTCGCATTCGGGTTGGCGTCCAGACAAGCTCCGGTGCAGCTGATGGTGGCGGCCGAGTTCAGCACGCCGTCGTACTCCACGACGGCCGTGAACGCATTCGGAGCCACGCCTCCGGTCCCCTCGACGCAGATGCCCACGGTGTAGGTGTCCCCGACATCAACCGCAACTGCGGCGTCCACCGTAAGGCAGGCGCCCCCTGTGGTGTCGGCGTCAATGCTCAGGATGACCGAGCCCGCGCGCACCTCAGCCGGCCTCGATATACCGTCATGGATCAGGAACGAGAGGGCCAACAGCGCAGCGACCGCGGCCACCCGCCCGATCATGCTAAAGCTTCTCACAAACCGCCTCCTTCTCAAACGCGCGATCCAAGCGTAACCGCCCAAGTCCCCTCAGGTCTTCGCACATACCGAGGCTAGCGCGGGAGCGCTGGATCCAGCCAAGAATCGTCCACGACCATAGGCCAGCCCCGGCCTACGGTCAAGTAGGTGGGGCCGCTCACTCGTGCCAGTCGTCATGTCAAGTAACCGCTACCCGGGCCTCCTCAGGGCTGGTAGGCGAACGGGATACATCGGAGTACCGGGCCAGGCTTGCCGATCAGAATCACGAGCGCGGAGGCGACGACATCGCCAGAGAAGTTGATCACGCCGTTACCGTCAACGTCGTGCTGCGGGAGTTTGGGCGCGCTCGGCAGGAGCGCGGCCTGAGCGACGTTGATGACGTCGCCGGAGAAGTTGGCGATGCGATTGCCGTCGAAGTCCGGGCACCGGATCGTGCGCATGACACCGTTCCCCGCGGTGGGCACCGCCGGATCGGCGGTGATGTCCTGGACGGTAAGCGGCGACAGTACGGTGGCCCGGTTCGCCTGGGTCGGAGAGCCGGGGAGGAAACTCTTCCCTCGTACCCGGAAGGTCGCGAGGAAGCCGGCTCCACTGGGTCCCTGCGGGGTGTTGCCTTGGGTGTCGCAGAGTTGCGTCACGGAGTCCTGGGTCAGGACATGCGGGTCGCAACGGACGGTCCTTCCGCTCGAAGCCAGGAAGGTGGAGTTGTCGGCGCGCACGTAGTCGATGACCACCGGGCCGAGGACGCTGGTGCCGGACGCGTGAGAGTCGGCGATTGTCCCGTCCTGCGCGCGGACCACGTCCATCGCGTCAGGGGCGCCGCCCGCGCCATCGCCCAGCAGGTTCGTGATCTTGACCCGCTCGTCCTCCACCAGCACCGTCCAGCCGATCTTCAGCGGGTTCTTGTTACTGATCAGGATCTGCGTCGCGCCGGCGGTGGCACTGGCGATGAGGGACACAGCGGGGTCCGCGAGCGCGGTCTTCACGGTCACGGAGTAGCTGCCCAGTCCGTCGAGATCCGTCAGCACGGCCCCCGGGTTGTGCAAGACCGAGGTGGTGCCGTTGAGCCCTCGCGCGAACTTCCCGGCGTTCGGGTCGGCGAGTACGGCACGGACCGGAGTGCTGCCCGCGTGGGTCGCGGCGGTCGTATAGAGCCCTCTGACGACCTTGGCCGAGTCGGTCGCGCCGAGCAGGGGCGCGCCGCTCGCGTGTCCCGTCGCCCCCGCCCCGTAGTAGTTTCGCACCACCGTCACCGTTTCCGGATCCGTCCCCGGAGGGTTCGGGCCGTCTCCGGTCTTTGAGACGACCTTCATCTCCTCGGCATCGATCGTCACGGTGCAGCCGACGCTGATGGAGTTCCAGTCGTTGATGGTGAGGACCGTGTCACCGGCGAGGGCGTCAACAGCAAGCTGAGCGCCGGTCGGCACCCCGGCATCGGCACAGCCGTCCGCAACGCTCTTCACCGCCAGGAACTCATTCTCCAGTTTGATGATGCCACCGTCATTTGCCAGGGTTGCGTCAGTCACCCGTAACACGGTGTCCCCTGTGCCCACCGCCTGCAACAGGCTTGCGCCTGTGTTATGCAGATACTTGGCGTTCAGCTCAATCGCCTGTATCTGCTCCGCCTCGACCTGGAGGACCGATCCGCTCTGGAAGTCGGGCGCCGCATTGAGGTTCGCAACGCGCAGATCCATCAGGACAGCAGCACCCGCGCTGTGCGCCGCGGCGGTGGTCCCGCAGCAGCCACGAGCGCTCACAGTGACGCGGTCAGGGCCGCCGAAGATGTCATCGCCGGAGATGTGCTCGTGAGCGAACGTGCCTCCGAACTCCCGGACGACGGTGGCCGTGTCGGGGCTGCCTCCCGGCCCATCGCCGGCGACGGCGACGACGAGGAGCTCCTCCGGATGCAGGTCCACGTTGTACGGGGTGGTGGTGATCGTCGTCCCGGAGCGGATGATCCAGCCGGGGTTCAGCAGGTTCTTGTTGGAGATCGACAGCGTCGTCGCCTGGGGGTCGGCGCACTCCAGATCGGGAGGCACCGGGCTGCAGTTCGGCAGGTCAGCGGTCACGTCCGCGCCGGAGTCGAGCGGCGGGACGCCAAAGATGCCCGGTGGGAGGTCCGACAGGTAGCCGCGTTTCGCGGTGGAGACGACCATCTTCTCCGAGTCCACCTGGATGGTCCGGCCCACGCGCACCAACGTCGCGTCATTGACCTTCAGTGTCAGAGCGCTCGGACTCGAAGTCGCGGCCTCCGTGAGGACGGCGCTGGTGTCCTCGAAGGTCGCGGCGCTGAGGGTGCTGGCGAGGGCCGTCGATGTGGTCCGCGAGCCGACGTTGCTGACCAGGATCTGGAACTCACTCGCGTCGGCATAGATGACGCTGTTCGCCGCATGGGGAATGGCCGTGGTGCCCATGATGGGACGCTGGACGGACATGGATTCCCCCGGCCCAACCAGCACGGAGAATCCCGTCGAGTGCGCATAGACGGGCGATCCTGCTCGACCGCGCACGACCGTCATCGTATCCTGGACCCCGCCCGCGCCGTCACCCGAGGTGGCCGTGATGAGCATCTGCTCGCAGGGGTCCGGCTCGATGCAGTCAAATACCTGCGCAATCATGCCGACGGTCAACGGCAGGGAATTGGTCAGGTTGGCGACAGTCACATCGCCCGGATTGCCACCGGACATCCCCGGCGACGCGAGAAGTACTCCAACGCTCGAGAACTCGGAGTCCGTCAGCGCCGTGATCTGCATGAGTTCCTGATTGCTGATTTCGATCGTCTGGCCGACTTTCAGAAATCTGTGTTCCGTGATGTAGAGCTTTGTGTCTGACGCCTGCGCGGCATCTGTGAGGGTCACACCGCTGTGTCTCAGTCCGCCGATGGGGACGATGCCCGCGTGCTGTCCGTTGTCAACGAGGTTGACCGTTGGCCCGCCGGCGGCCGTCGCGGTGTCGTTCCCGGCACCGAGAGCAATGAGCAGGACTACCAGGATCGTGGCAAGGGGCCGTGTGTGCCGCATCATGTTCCATCCAATCGTAGGGTCTACTCCCCCTCCGGCGGATCCGACGGCGAAGCCAGTCTGCAGTGCGTTACGTGTCGCGGCGCCGTTTTGCAAGAACACCGAGCATAATCATGAGGCCGCCACCGGCGGCGATGCTGAAGGCCACATTCCGAGCCGGCGCATCGTCCCCGGACTGCTGGGTACCGTAACCGGCAACGGGAAAGTCTTCGGAACCAGACCCGGCGCCCAGCACGCCGGCGGCCGGTCCCGTCCCGCGGCCTGAGCCTGATGCGGAGGATCCGGGCGACGTCCCGTCCAAGCCGGTCCCGTCGGACCCCGGGGAGGCGGTCGTCCCGTCGGACTCCGGCAGTGTGTAGTAGAAGTTGGGGTCCGGCGTGTCGGACCGGGCGCGTCGCGCACGGCGCGAGGGGTCGGGCTCAGGGGTGGGTGGCGGCGGCGCCGAGTCTCCCTCGCCCACGACCGTCACGGCCGCTTCCAGCACGTCCGGCGTCCCGCAGCAGTCGTCCCCAGCGGGATTCGCCAGCTCAAGCTTGGTGAACACGACGTCGGTGGTACCCGGGGCGAGCGCACGGAACGTGACGGCGCCAAGGAGGCCGGTGCCATCGATCCCGGGCGGGCTGTCGCCGATGGTCCCGCAGCCGAAGCGCACGCTCCCGTCTCCGGCCTCGGGGTCGGGCGAGAGGGGTAAGGGGCAGGACACGGGGCGTCCGCCGGCACCGAGGAATGCGCCGTTCTGGAACGAGACGAACTCAAGGGTGTCCTCGTCGTATTGGAGCCGCACGTCATAGCCCGCGAGGTCCGTGACCCCTTCGGCCTTGATCGTGAAGCGCACGGATTCGCCCACGTCGACGACCCGGCTGGGCTCGACCAGCGAGACGACAGCCCCCCCGGCCGCGGCCGGAGCGGGAGCGACGGCCAGCATCGCACCGGCCACGCCCAGGAGGGCGAGGAGAGTGCCGAGCAGCCTGGCGCAGGTCCGTCCCATCGTGGTCTGAGGGCTCCTTGAGTCCGTCGCTCCCCACAAGTTCATAACGTCTGGCACCATACCCCCGTTTCCGCCTCCGGTCATGTTCGTCACGCAGCAAAGGGAGAGCGCCTCGCGGGTTTCCCCGCGAGCCGCTCCCCCTTGCCGGTGTCCTGGGTGGGGGGCAGGCGAGCCTGCACCCCTCACCCAGCTAGCGCTCTCTCAGAGCGGGCCGTTCGACAGTGCGTCCTGGGGCTCCTGGGCCGGGAAGGTCCCGTCCTCAGGCAGGCCCGACTGGGAGCACGTTGAACCGTTGCGACCAAAGACCTTCTGCAGGTCCTTGATGTCGATGTCGAAGTCCTTCAGAGCCGGCTCCAAGTCGAACCAGGGGTCGTAGAGCAGGCTGCCGAAGAACGCGCCATAGCGGAACGCGATGGCCTGGTCGTCGGCCACGTCGACGAGACAGTTCAGGTCGAGGTCGCCCTCGAGGATCCTGACCGTCACGTCGAGGTCGTCGCAGTCTTCGATGAGACCGCCGGGCGCGATGCCGAGCAGGAGCTCGCCATCAGCGGTTGCGAGCGGGTCACCGAAGATGTCAGCCGCTTCGCAGTTCTCGTCGAGGATGCGGCGGACGATACCGTTCTGCTGTCCGGGGTGCAGCCGGTACTTCAAGTCGCCCTCGGGGAGAATTTCGATCACCGCCACCGTGCCGGTGCCCGTGGGGCCGTCGAGAATCGGCGGCGCCTGGTCATCGTCCTTCGACACGCAGCCGAAGAGGATGGCGTTCTCGTTGAAGATGCTGAACAGACAACCACCAGTCTCCGGATCAGACGGATCGGTCGGGACACGGCCTGTGCTGTACAGGAAGTCCGTCGGGGTCACGTCGATGTCGAAGATCTTGTGGTCGTACTTGATCTGGACTTCGAATGCGCCCAGACCCTCCGGGTCGAAGATGCTCGTGATCACTTCGGCCACGAGCAGACGACCCTCACCGTTCTCGTTGCAGCCAGCAACCGCGGGCAGCGGCGGAACGTTGACTACGAACTCACCCAGCCAGTCAGGCAGGGTGTTGGTCCAGGAGCCCACCCAAGCGGGCTCGCAGATCCAGAGGTTGACGACGTTGTCACGTTCGGCCGTCTCGGGGTGCTTGTCCTTGTACATGGTCACGTTGAGGACCGTGCAGAGGACGCTGCCCGAGGCGGTTTCGACGACCGGGTCAGAGAACGTGACCTGGGCGTCGTTGGTGCACTCAAGCGCCAACGCGTCGAGCGTTGCGGTGACCGTCATGACGACAGCAGTCCCGGAGGCCAGCAGGTAGTCACCCGCCTCGTCCTCGTCGATCGTGCCGTCGAGGTCGTTGTCGTCCGGAACGAGCAGGCCGGTGTCCTCGTCCACGAGGCCGTCCTCGTCGTCGTCGGCGGCAACGCCTTCGTCGGTGACGCCGTCCTGGTCGTCGTCGATGAAGCAGAAGCCGGGGCAAGTGTCGCCGTTGGCGTCGCCCGGCGTGTCCTCATCGACCGACCCGTCGCCGTCCTCGTCCGCCGGGTCTTCGCCGTAGGCACCGTCACTGTCGTTGTCGACGTCCAGCGTGCAGATTGCCGTGCCGGGCGTAGTAGTAATGTCCGCCGACGTCGTGCCCGTCTCCGCGCACTGGGCGTCGGTGCCGATGACGGGACCGATGCCAGGACCCGAGACCGTTGCAGCGGTCAGAGTCTGGGTTGCGGGATCAGGGGTGTCCTCGATGATTACGAAGGGTGCGGGTGAGAGACCCGAGTTCGGGACGTTGACGGTCCAGGTGACCGTATCGCCGACGCTCGGAGGCGCTGGAGCCACCACACCCGACTTGTTGATCCCGCTCAGGTCGGCGGGAGCAACGGGGTTCGCCGCCAGGACGGAGTTGTCGCACTCCGCACCCGGGAGCGTGTCGATAAAGTCTGACGAGACGGGAGGACCCACGTTCGGGTCAAACGGCGTGCCGTCGTACCGGTCAGACAGACACAGCGCGAACCCGATGAACAGGTTTGCGAACGCGCTGGGCGTGGCCGGGATCAGCGGCGTGAGGTTCGGGTCAGCTGTGCCGAAGATCGGCGGGACCGCCAGCGGCGGGCCGTCGAAGACGAAGGCCGCATTGACCAGGAGCTTGCCACCCATGAGCGGGTCGATGTCGTACGCCACGGTGACCGGGTAGCTCCCACCAGGAGCCAGCGGACCGAGGGCGAGACCCGCCTCGCACAGGATGATCGACGAGGTGAACGCCCCGCAGAACGGGCTGCTCAGCCCCGCGTTCCACGTCGTGCCGCCGGGGAGGAAGTCGATCAGACGCGGGCTGGCCGAAGCCGAAGAGGCCGCGGAGTTCGAGATCGTCAGCGTGCAGACGAGCGTACCGCCACCGACGCCGATCGCCGGGAGGCAGGACTTCGCGAGGCCGATGTCCGCGGAGTCCAGCTTGGTGATCGTCGCGCCCTGGCAGGTGAGGACCAACCCGCAGTTCGTCCCATCCACGTTAGACGCAGCATCGATCGTCAGTGTGTCCACGCCCGGGTTGATGGCGTCGTAGGTTATCGTCGCCAGCAAGCCAGGATCGTCGGTGAGATCAGTGTCCGGCCCCGCGATTGCGGCGGCGCAGGTGATCGTCGCGTCCGATACTGTTGGCGTGCCCACAGTGTCATCGCCCTGGGGGAAGGCCACACCGAACGCGGTGCAGTCCCATCCGCCTCCGAGCTTGTCGCCCGCGGGGGCGTCGCCGTCGTTGGCGTCCGGGTTGTCGGCCAACGCCGGGGCAACGTCCGCGATCTCGGGGGCGAAGTTGAGGTCGTCGCCGGCCGGCAGACCCGTGCTTGGGTCATACCCCGGGTTGTAGTTCACGACCACCGTGAACGCGCCCGGAGGGGTGGCCTGACCGGAAAGGCAGATACCAACCAGATGCGTCGTACCGACGAAGACGGACGTCGCATCATCGACGCTGTCCGTGACTCCGTCGCCTGTGTTACAGAGACCGTTGCTGGCGACCGTGTCCAGGCTCAGGGCAAATCCCGCCGGGTGGTCGGCTTGCGCCACCGGTACGGTCGTCCGCCCTGACCATGCGAACACCAGCAGGAGGCCTATCACCAAGACGGCGACCCCAAGGGACGCGCCTCGGCGACTGAAAGCTCCTCCAGTCATTCGAATTTCCTCCTGAGTAAGTAGGCGGGGAACATTCCAGCGGGGTACCAGCGGGACCGGGCGCGTAGGGCTCTGCCCGGCCATGCCAACTGTGGTGGCTTCTCTTCCACCTCCTTTCCTTCCATCCCATCCCAGCGACTCGTCAAGCAAGCTGGGGGCATGTCATGTTCCGGGGGAGGGGCTCCGGCCCCCCCAGGACGGGGGGCCGGAGCATCCTCCTACTGTCATCTTCGCTTTGCAAGGCCCTTACGTGGCGCTGCAAAGACCGGCAAGGAGTGATAGCTGCGCCACTATCACCGCATCGCTGATGTTGATCGAACCGTTGCCATCGAAGTCGTACACCCAGTCCTTGCCGAACTGCGTGTTCGGAGCAAGCAGGCCCGCCTTCGCCACATCAACGACATCCGTGATGTTCTGGATTCCGCCACCATCGATGTCCGCTGCCTCACGGCAGTCGCCGACACCGTCACCGTCCGTGTCCGAACTCCCGGGATCTGTCCCCCACTTGCACAGCTCCCACGCGTTGGTGAGGCCGTCGCTGTCCGTGTCCCCGGCGGGCCAGTTGCCACCGGAAGGGGTGCCGGGCGCGGGGGAACAGGTCGCAGAAGGCGACTTCGACGCGCTACTCGTGGGGTCGTTGCCGACGGAGCACTCGTAGCCGTCGTTCTGGCCGTCGCCATCCGTATCCCAGGGGACGCCGTCATCGCCTGCGTCGCTCCCGAGGAAGATACCGGTTGCGGGGTTGCCGTTGCGGTTGTCATCGACCGAGATATCGAAGGTGCCGCCAGGCGTCGTCAGCACAGTCGGCCCGCCAGCCACAGCGCAAGCGTTTCCGATTCCAGGGTCCGTCTCATCCGCATCGGGCAGGCCGTCGTTGTCCTGGTCGGTGTCACAGTCGAAGGGTCCATCCGTCACAGAGTTGTCGCCCGGGTGGGTCAGGTCGGCAAAGCCGATACGAGCCTGGAGACCGTCGCCCTTCGACAGGCCGAAGCCAGCCAGGCCGCAGCCCTTGAAGGACTCGTCCGAGTCGCCGACGCCGTCACCGTCGGTGTCGCCGTTCATGGGGTTGGTCCCCAGCAGGGCGGCCTCCACGCGGTCGGTGACGCCGTCGTTGTCACTGTCACTGTCGCAGGGGCCGAGGTCCTCGTCGGAAGCGGGACAACCGCTGAAGCCGACCGCGTTCCCGCCCCTGACCAGGTTGTCGGCGTCGACGTTCTCGTTATCTCCGCCGCCACCGACCGCGGGGACGCCGGAGATGTTGATGGTGCGAGCGAACCGCTCGTAGACCAGCCCCATACCGTCCTTGTCCGGGTCCCCGAAGGACGCGAACGGCGGCGTGCTGACGGCCGAGGTCGGGTTGGAGCCCAGGAAGCACTCGAAGCCGTCCAAGAAGCCATCGTCGTCGGTGTCGGGGTCGAGCGGGTCAAGCACGATGGCGGAGATGGTGCCGCCCGCCGGACCCTGGCTCTTGCAGCGCGCGGGGCTGGCGGTACCGCCGTCCACAACGCCGCTCGTGTCGAAGAACTGCGAGCCCTCGGCCACGTCGCCGATGCCGTCGTTGTCATCGTCGGCGTCGCAGGCGTCGCCGGCGCCGTCGCCGTTGGGCATGTCGGCGTCGAAGTTCTCCTGCCCGGCGTTGTCGTCCTGCGAGCAGTTGTCACCCTCGAAGGAGCCCGGTGCGAGCTTCGCGCCGGCCCGGCGGTGGCTGCTGCCGTCGGCATTGCCCTCCAGGTCGCCGCTGAGACCGCTGTCCGCGGTGCCGTCGCCGTTCTCGTCGGGGATGTCGGGTGCGCCGCAGCCCGCGCCGCCGATGGCGCAGCTGCTGTCGAACACCAGGCCACCGTCGAGTTCACCGTCGGCGGCGGCGCTGCCGTTGCAGAGACCGTCGTCGGAGCGGTCGTCGGTGTCCGCGCACGTCGGGTCGGTGACGCCTCGGGCGGACCCGGACAACTCTTCAAAGTCGGTCCGGCCGTCGTTGTCCGTATCCGCGTCGCAGGGATTGGAACCCCAGGCGACTTCGAGACCGTTGATGAGCAAGTCGCCGTCGTGGTCGCCTGTCGCCTCGGTTGAACCGGTGCCAGCCGTGCAGGTGCCGGTCTGCGCCGTGTCAGCGATGCAGTCGTTATTCGCATCGGCGATGGCGGTCAGGCCGTCCGCGGTGATGGCCTTGCAGCTGGACATGACGAGCAGCCACTGGGCGTCTTCGCCTGCGTGGTCGTCCTCGGGGCTCTGCTCGGTCGTCCAGATGATGTAGAGGCCGGGCGCGGCCGGGTTGGTGATGAGGTCGTTGGGCGCGTTGGTGTGCGAGATACTCGCCTGGGGACCGTCGGTGCACAGCGCCTGTGTGCCCGGCGGGTTCGGGGCGCCGCCCAGGAAGGTGAGGCCCACTCGCGCGCCGCCCCAGGGCTGTGTCGCGGTGACCGCGTTGAGGGGGATCGGCGGGTTGAGGCCGAAGCCCGCGCCGAAGTCCAGGAACAGCGTGGCCACCGGGGTGAAGCTACGGCGGATGACGGTCATCACGCCTGCGTTCGGCACCAGGTCGGTCAGGTAGTCCTCGTCATTCAGCTGGCCGGCGAAGCCCGCGTCGTCGGGGCCCGTCGCCGCCCCGCCCAGCGCGGTGACGGCGAGCGAGGGCACGCCGCCGGTGACTTCGGTGCCACCGCTCACCGCCCCGGCGAATGCGTCGCGGTTGGTCGAGGTGCCCTCGGGCACGTCGCAGAACACGTCGACGACGGATGAGACGTCGCCGACCTGGCTGCCGGCCAAGGGGGCGGCCACCGTCCACGCCGCACCGTTTGTGGCGGGCGCTCCGAAGACCCAGCCGGGGCCGTAGTAGGTGAACGGCAAGCCGATGAGATCGCCTTCGCCGAGGGCGATGTTCAGCGAAATCGACGGCGAGGCGCCCGTCGTCTTGTTGGCGCCAGATTCACCTGCGGGGCAGGAGATCGTGTCAGACCAAACCTGGCTCTTGGAGAGACCGCCTGCGCCGGCGTCGAGCACAAACTCTCCGTGGTCCACTCCCAAACACGAAATCACATCGATTCGGAAGTCCTGCAGGGGGAATCCGTGGCTCGCCTGTCCCGTGAACACGGTCAAGCTGGCGATTCCCAGCGCCACCATAACGGCTACAGGCTTGAAGAGCCTGCGCCCAAGCATTCCTAGCATTGTTCCTCCTGAATGACCGTACGGTCGAAATGCGTAGAGCCGAACGTGGATTATGTTCCGGCTGCACCTCCTCTACGCTCGCCGGGCTTGTCCGACGTTACAATCGAAACTTGACCTCGGCCAAAATGACCGAAGGCGGAATCAGAACGGGCGGGGAATGCACAGACGAAAAACGGCCGCCGGCTCCCTGGCGAACCGGCGCTGGCGGGGCATGGCCTAGTTAACACCCATGTAACAGGGGATGTCAATAGGCCGGTTTCGAAAGGCAACGGCTGTCAATGAACGGCAAGCCGAGGTACCCCGTGGATCAGGCTCCCCCGGCCGCTTGCCAGGGGGTATCAGCCCTCGATCAGGTCAAAGGAGGCGAGAAAACTGTCGAACAATGGCCTGAACTGCCCCTCGCTTCCGGGCGGGGCGGTAAGAGCGATCCGGTAGGCGCAGTCTCCCCCGATGAGGACTGCCTCCGTCTTCGCGAGGGTGAGGGACTCCCGGGTCAGTTGGTAGCTGATGAGCCTGGCGGGTTGACCGGCGACAACCCCTGTCGTCTCGATGAAGCCGGTTGCCATAAAGCGTTCGACTGTTGCCTTATAATTATCGTAGTAGGTCAAAAGATCATTAGATACGGCCAGACGCTCGCACGTGACGGACACGTTGGGCTGAACCTCACCGATGGTCTCTGGACTGAAGAACGTGTCAAGGGACAACGTGCCCGCAGAAAGAGCGTCATCATCGGCTGTCCAGCCGGCAGGAAACTGCACCGAGTAGCCGTCCGCGACGTCCAGGAAACTTGTGCCTTCGATGACAGCTGGAGGTTCGGCAGCCGACTGAGTCACCGAGGGCTCGGGCGTCTGCACTGCGCCGCCCGAACCGCCGCACGCAGCGAGCCACGAAATCATACTCAGGCCCGCGAGTAACGCAACGGCTCTCATCACATGCCTCGCTCCCTCACCGCTCCTGCGCCCTGCGACGAGAGGATTCCGCACGGAGCCTGCTGCAGGCACTTATGCGGCAACAGCCGTACAGCGATAGATACGCGCCGCCGCGCGACGCGCTTTCCGAACCTTAGCACAAGGGCTGAGATGGTTAGGCATTGCTCAGTCGTCCTCATCCCGGAACACCGTCTCCCGCAGCGCCACCACCAGCAGCACGCCCGCCAGGATGCTCCCCAGCGCCACGAGCCAGGCCAGCCCGCCGCCAGCGGGGCCGGCGCCCGTCGGCGGCAGCCCGCCCGGCCGCTCCGGCCTCGCCCCCAGCACCTCCGACTCACGCTCCGCCGCCGGCGTCGTCTGCGGCGCCGGGGCCTGGGCCGTTGCCGAGGCTGTCGCCTGCGGCGTGCTCGCCGCGGTGCGCGTGGCCGCCGGCGTTGCCGTCCTGGTCGTGCCCGCCGAAGCGGTGTGCGTAGCGCCCGGTGTGGTCGTTGCTGCGGGCGTCCTCGTCGCCGTAGCGGTCCGGGAAGGCGTCGGCGAGGCGCCGGCCATTGGTGTCCTGGTGGCGAGCGACGTGCCGGTCGCGACGGCTGTGGCCGACGGACCCGGGGTGTGCGTCCCCACGGGCGTCGCCGTCCCCTGCGCCACGGCTGTGCGCGTCGTCGTCAGGCTCGAGTGCGGGGTCTTCGTCGCCGAGGCGAGTGTCGTGCGCGTAACAGGCGGCCCAACCGTCCGGGTCGCATGTGGCGTGTTGGTTGCCGTAGCGACCGCCGTACGGGTCACGCCCACGGTCACCGAGGCTTGCGCCGTGCGCGTGACTGATGGCCCCGCCGTCCGAGTCGCATGAGCTGTCTTCGTCGCCGAGGCGGCAGCTGTGCGCGTGGCCGACGGCCCAACCGTGCGGGTCGCATGCGGTGTCTTTGTGGCCGGCCTGGCGGTGTGGGACGCAGTGACCCCTGCCGTGACCGAAGCGCGCGGCGTGTTCGTTGCCGTAGCGACCGCCGTGCGCGTAGCACCCGCGGTAACCGAGGCTTGCGCCGTGCGCGTGACCGAGGGCCGCGCCGTGCCCGAGGCGGTGGCCACGGCCGTTCGCGTCGTCGTCACGCTCGGGTGCGGCGTCCTGGTCGCCGGGGCGACGGCCGTGCGCGTGGGGGCGGTCTGCGTCGCCCCGGCTGTATGAGTCGCGGCCGGCGTGCGCGTGAGGCTCGGCCGGGGGGTATTGGTCGCAGTCGGAACGGCCGTCGGAGTCGCCGTGACTGTGCGCGTTACGCTGACCGTCACCGATGGCCCAACCGTCCGGGTCGCGTGAGGCGTCCTCGTGGCCGGGCTGGCCGTCCGCGAGGCTGTAGCGACTGCCGTTAGTGTCGGTCGAGGCGTATTCGTGGCCGTCGCGACTGCGGTCCTGGTCGCGCCCGCAGTGACCGATGCGTGAGGCGTGCGCGTCGCCGCGGCCGTATGCGTCGCGACGATGGCGGTCAGCGTGGCCCCAGGCGTGCGTGTGACAGTCACCGTGTGAGCCGGCGTACGGGTCACCGTCACGGGTGTGCGGGTGACGGTGACCGTGATCGGCGTCCGGGTGACCGTGACGGGGGTTCGGGTGGCCGTGACGGGCGTCCGCGTGGCCGTGCGAGTCCGCGTGGCCGTGGCGGTGCTCACCGGCGTCTTGGTCGGGGTCGGCGTATTCGTAGCCGTGGCGACCGATGTGCTCGTCGCGGTGGGGGTCGTCGTCGCTGTCCGCGTCGAGGTCGCCTGTGGCGTCGTCGTGGCCGTCGGCGTATTCGTGGCCGTGTCGACGGGCGACGCCGTGGCGCTGCTCGAGGCCGTCGCGGTGGCCGTCGCCGTGCTCGTGGCGCTGGCTCCCGGGGTCGGCGTCTCCGTCGCCGTGGCGCTCGCCTCCGGCGTAGACGTCGCCTCGAGCGTGGCTGCCGGCGTCCCGGTCTGCGTCGGGGTCGCCGTTGAGGTGGCCGGGATCGTCGGCGTGGTGCCCGGGGGTGGCGTCTGCGGCGGGAACGGCGTCTCGCAGTTGCTCCCGTTCCGCCCGAACACGAACTGCAGGTCCTTCACGTCGATGTCGCCGTCCGTGACCAGGAACGGCTCCAGGTCGAAGTTCTCGTGGTACAGCAGGCTGCCGAAGCGGGCGTTGTAACGGACGGCGATTATCTGGTCGTCGATGACGTTGACCTTGCAGTCTCCGTTCAGGTCGCCTTCCAGTGCCCGCACCACCACGATCGCATCGCCCACCGCCAGGATCGGCTGCTGCACGCCGTTCACGTCCCGGACGCGCGTCGTGCTGCGCACGTCGTCCAGCACGGTCAGCACGCCGTTGCCCTTCGTCGGGCGCAGGTTGAGGCTGTCGTCAGGTACCAGCGTGAACACCGCAATCACGCCCTGGCCCGTGGGTCCGGACGAGGGACTCCCCACCGCGTTGCACGAGAACAGGAGCCGCCCGGGCTCCGGGAACTCGGCCGTGCAGCTCGTCGTGTTGCCCGTGCTGCCCAGGAACGATCCCTCCGCAACGGTCACGTCCAGCGCGACCTCGTTGTAGTTCACCTCCAGGTCGAATCCGCCCAGCCCCGGCTCGCCCACCAGCGCCACCTGCTCCTGCACGATCAACGGCCCGTTCCCCAGGAACAGGTTGGCGGATGAAGGGCTCTTGAACACCGCCAGCGTGTTCGCCGCGCTTGCGAAGAACCCGGTCGGCAGCAGCACCGTCACAAGCATCAGCGCCACGGCGGCGACGCCCGCGTGCAGCGGCGGCCGAACCGCCAGCAGCGACGGCGTCTTGAGGAACGCCAGCAGTGCCGGCGCGCCCACCAGCAGCAGCGCGATGACCACGACGATCGCGATCCGCAGCATCAGCGCGGAACGCCCGTCTGACCGCCCGCCGAGATCGAGTCCATCCTCACCGAACAGTGGCTGCGAGACGGAACCGGCCGGCCCGGACGCTGGCGCGCCGCCGGACGGGCCGTCACCTTCGTCCGGGAAGGCGCCGAGCGCGGATGCCCCCAGTTGCCCCTCCGGCGGCGTAGGCGTTGCCGTGGGCGTGTCTGTTGCGGTCTCCGTGGGTGCCGGCGTTTCCGTGGGGGTGTCCGCAGGCACGGGCGTGTCGGTGGCGGTCTCCGCCGGTGTCGGCGTCTCGCTCGGTGTCGAGGTGGCGGTATCCGCGGCCAGCGGCGTGTCCGTCGCGGGGGGTGTTGCCGTGGCGGTCGGCAACGTAACGGTGATGCTGCCGTCCTGCGGCTCTTGCGCCGCGAGCGGCACGCCCGCCGTGTCGCGCAGCACAAGCGCTGACAGGTCGATTGCGGTAGCGCCGTCGCCCACGGCGTCGAACGTCAGCGACGTCAGGATCCCATCGCCGCTCGCGCCCGCATCGCCTCCGACGGTTGTGCAGTGGAGTGAGACGCTCCCAGTGCCCACCGAAGGCGGGTCGCAGATCACTGTCCGGCCTGTCGAGCCGAGGAACGGCCCGTTCGTCGCGTCGTCGAATGTGACGACCGCGTCGTCGAACGAGAGGACATATGTGTATTCTCCGAGCCCCGCCGCGTCTTGCACCCGCACGTCCGCGAGTGCCGTGCTCGCACCGACGTCCTGCGACGCCGGGTCGACGAAGACGAGCGGCAGCGGTGGTGGCGTCGCGGTTGCCGATGGCGTGTCCGTCGCCGTCGGCACCGGCGAAGGCGTCGCAGTCGGGAGCGGCGTGTCCGTCGGCGTCGGCGTGTCCGTTGCCGTCGGCACCGGCGTCGCCGTCTCGGTCGCCGTCTCCGTTGGCAGAGGCGTTTCCGTGCTCGTCGGCTCCGGCGTCGGCGTCTCCGTGTCCGCAGGCAGAGGCGTGTCTGTTGCGGGTGGCTCAGGCGTGGGAGTATCGGCGGCGGGCTCCGGCGTGTCCGTCGCGGCTGGCGTGTCCGTGGCCGTGGGGACGGGAGTCGCGGTCTCCGTCGGCGTCGGCGTCTCCGTGGGTGTTGCCGTGTCCGTGCTCGTGGGCACGGGCGTGGCGGTGTCCGTCGCCGTCTCCGTCGGTGTCGGCGTGCTGGTGTCGGCCGGCACCAGCGTGTCCGTCGCGGTCGGCTCGGCTGTAGCCGTATCTGTATCGCTCACCGAGGGCGTATCGGTGCTCGCGGGCTCCGGCGTGGAGGTGGCCGTGTCCGCCGGCAACGGCGTCTCCGTGGCGGTCCCGGTCGCTGTCGGCGTCGCCGACGCCACCGTCACGGTCCCGTCAAGCGGCTCCTGTGCGGCGACCGGCGCGCCTGACGTATCGCGCAGGTCGAGCGCGGAGAGGTCGACCGCGCTGCCCCCGCCGGTCAGCGTCGCGAACGTGAACGACGTCAGCACGCCGGTGCCGGCAGCGCCCGGCTCGGCGCCCGTCGTCGTGCAGCTCAGCGCGACCGTCCCCGTCCCGATGTCCGGCGGGTCGCAGATGACCGTGCGTCCCGTCGACCCGAGGAAGGCGCCGTTCGTCGCGTCCACAAACGAGAGCACGGCATCGTCGAACGAGAGGGTGTAGCTGTACCCGCCCAGTTCCGCTGTGCTCTGGACGGCCACGTCAAGCTGCGCGTTCTCCCCGGTGGACACCGTCTGCGACGCCGGGGCGACGGACACCAGCGGGAGCGGCCCCGGCGTCGGCGTGTCCGTCGGTACCGGCGTATCCGTCGCCGTCGGCACGGGCGTGTCCGTGTCGGCGGGTACGGGCGTGTCCGTCGGTAACGGTGTGTCCGTTGCCGTCGGGACCGGCGTTGGGGTCTCCGTGGGCTCCGGCTCCACCGTGTCGGTGCTGGTGGGCGCTGGGGTCGGCGTGTCCGTCGCAGTCTCGGTGGGCGTGGGCTCTGGCGTCGCCGTCTCGGCCGGCGTGGGAGTCTCGGTAGCCGTCTCCGTTGGCGTCGGGGTATCCGTCGCTGCCTCTGTGGGCGTCGCCGTGTCCGTGCTCGTCGGCTCCGGCGTCGGCGTCTCGGTGTCCGCCGGGACGGGCGTGTCCGTCGATGTCGGAACGGCCGTCGGCGTGTCGGTGGCCGTCTCCGTCGAAGTCGCTGTCTCCGTCGCGGTCTCCGTCGGCGTCGCCGTGGCGGCCGCGACGGTCACGCTGCCGCCGGACGGCTCCTGTGCGGCGACCGGCGCGCCTGACGTATCGCGCAGGTCGAGCGCGGAGAGGTCGACCGCGCTGCCCCCGCCGGTCAGCGTCGCGAACGTGAACGACGTCAGCACGCCGGTGCCGGCAGCGCCCGGCTCGGCGCCCGTCGTCGTGCAGCTCAGCGCGACCGTCCCCGTCCCGATGTCCGGCGGGTCGCAGATGACCGTGCGTCCCGTCGACCCGAGGAAGGCGCCGTTCGTCGCGTCCACAAACGAGAGCACGGCATCGTCGAACGAGAGGGTGTAGCTGTACCCGCCCAGTTCCGCTGTGCTCTGGACGGCCACGTCAAGCTGCGCGTTCTCCCCGGTGGACACCGTCTGCGACGCCGGGGCGACGGACACCAGCGGGAGCGGCCCCGGTGTGGCCGTCTCGGTGGCGGTCGCCGTCTCTGTCGGGGTCGGCGTGTCGGTCGCGGTCTCCGTGGCGGTCGCCGTCTCGGTGGCGGTCGCCGTCTCCGTCGGGGTCGGCGTGTCGGTCGCGGTCTCGGTGGCGGTCGCCGTCTCTGTCGGGGTCGGCGTGTCGGTCGCGGTCTCCGTGGCGGTCGCCGTCTCTGTCGGGGTCGGAGTGTCGGTCGCGGTCTCCGTGGGTGTCGGCGTCTCCGTCGCGGTCTCCGTAGGCGTGGGCGTTGCGGTCTCGGTCGGTGTCTCCGTTGGTGTCGCCGTCTCCGTTGGAGTCGGCGTGGGGGTGGCCGGGGCGATCGTCACGGCCCCATCCTGCGTCTGCGTGACGATGATCCCCCCCGCCGTGTCGCGTAGCTGCAACGACGTGATGGCCAGGGCGCTGACGCCATCAACGTTGCCCGAGAACATGAAGGTCGTGAGCATGCCGCTACCGGCCGGCCCGGCCGAGGTGCCTGAGGTCGCACAGTTGACCGTCACCGTGCCGCTCCCCACGAACGGCGAGTTGCAGATCACCGTGCGCCCCGTCGATCCCAGGAAGGCGCCGTTTGTCGCGCTAATGAACGACATCACCCCTGGGTCGAACGTCGCGGTGTAGGCGTATGCGCCCGCATCAGTCACACCGTCCACCCGCACGTCGAGCGCGAAGGACGCGCCCGTCGAGACCGTCTGCGCCGACGGATCGACCGACACCAGCGCCGGCACCGGGGTCGAGGTAGGCGTCTCGGTGGCGGTCGCCGTTTCTGTCGGCGTCGATGTCTCCGTCGGTGTCGCCGTTTCCGTCGGCGTCGCTGTCTCCGTTGCCGTCGGCTCCGGTGTCTCCGTCTCCGTGGCGGTCGGCACCGGCGTCGCCGTGTCGGTCTCCGTTGCCGTTGGCTCCGGTGTCTCCGTCTCTGTGGCGGTCGGCTCCGGAGTCGCAGTCTCGGTTGGGATCGGCGTCTCCGTGACGGTCGGCGTTTCCGTAACTGTCGCTGTCTCGGTGACCGTCGCCGTCTCCGTCGGCGTTGCGGTCGCCGCCGTCACCGTAACGCTGCCATCTGACGGCTCCTGCGCGCTGACCGGCGCGCCCGACGAGTCGCGCAAGTCCAACGCCGACACACCGATAGGGCTGGCCCCGTCCGTGAGCGTCGCGAACGTCAGCGATGTCAGTACCCCGTCCCCGTCCGCCCCCGGCTCGATGCCCGTCGTCGTGCAGGACAGCGTGACCGTCCCCGTCCCGAGCAGCGGCGGGTCGCAGATCACCGTCCGCCCGCCGGAGCCGAGGAACGCTCCGTTCGAAGCGCTATCGAACGACAGCACGCCGTCGTCGAACCCGACGGTGAAGGTGTAGCCGCCGAGCTCGGCCGCGTCCTGCACCCGGATGAGGACACCGGCGTCCTCGCCCGTGGAGACCGTCTGCGCGGCCGGATCGACGAAGACGAGCGGCAGCGGGATCGGCGTCTCTGTCGGCGTCGGCGTCTCGGTCGGTGTCTCGGTGGCCGTGGGCGTCGCCGTATCCGTTGCGGTTTCCGTTGGGGTTGCGGTCTCCGTCGGAGTCGATGTCTCGGTGGGCGTCGATGTCTCGGTCGCCGTGGCGGTCTCCGTGGGCGTGGCAGTCTCGGTCGGCGTCTCCGTGACCGTGGGCGTCTCCGTCGGTGTGGCAGTCTCGGTCGCGGTCGCGGTTTCCGTGGCCGTCGCCGTCTCCGTGGGCGTCTCCGTCGGTGTCGGAGTCTCCGTCGGCGTTTCCGTCGGCGTGGGCGTGGCCGTCTCGGTGGGCGTCTCCGTGACCGTCGGCGTCTCCGTGACGGTGGCTGTCTCGGTGACCGTTGCCGTCTCAGTTGGGGTCGCATTCGCCTGCGCCACCGTCACGGTCCCGCCCTGCGCGGGCTCCGCCGTCAGCAGCGTGCCGGACGTGTCCCGCAACTCCAGCAACGTGACACCGATCGGACTGCTGCCGTCCCCGACCGACGCGAACGTGAACAATGTCAACACCCCGTCCCCGGAAGCCCCCGCGCTCGACCCGATGCTCGAGCAGCTGATCACCAGCGATCCGGGTGAGCCCGACGGCGTACTGCAGATCGCGGTTCGGCCCGTCGACCCCAGGAACGGCCCGTTTGTCGCCTCGCTGAACGACACGACCGACGGATCGAACGTGAGCAGGTAGCCGAACGCCGCCAGGTCATTCACGTCCTGGATACGGACATCGAACGCAACGTCCTCGCCGGTCGAGATGATCTGCGCTGCCGGGTCGACGAACACGAGCGGCAGCGGCACCGGCGTCTCTGTTGGCGTCGCCGTAAACGTTGCCGTCTCGGTCGGCGTCGAGGTCTCCGTCGGGGTCGGTGTGGACGTCTCCGTTGGCGTCGGCGTGAGCGTCGGCGTCTCGGTCGGGGTCGGCGTCTCCGTCGGCGTCGCGGTGAAGGTGGGCGTTGCCGTTTCCGTGGGCGTCGGTGTCTCGGTTGGCGTCGGCGTGAGTGTCGGCGTATGCGTGGGGGTGAACGTCGGCGTCGGCGGCGCCACGATCGTCACCACCGCCGACCCTGAGGGTACGAACGGCAGCGGGCTGCCCAACGGATCGCTCAGCCCGCCCGTCGATGGGTCGACCGAAATCACCATCGGCCGGAACGACGGCGAGAGGACGCGGAAGCGGATCGTCGCCAGCACGCCCGATCCCCCTGCGCCCGGCGGCGTCGGCCCCGTCGTCACGCACCCGACGCGCACGCCCAACGCTTCCACGACCGGCGCCAAGCAGCTCACCGGCCGTCCCGTGCTGGCGAGGAAGGGCCCGTTCGTGAACTGCACGAACTCGATCACACCCGGCACGAAGGCGCCGGCGTCGTCGAACACGTACTGCAGCAGCGCCTCGTATGACCCGACGTTCGCCGAGTTAGCGACCGTCACGTCCACGTCGAATTCGCTGCCGATAGGCACTGTCGTCGCGCCAGGCTGCACCCCGATCTGCGCGACGCCGCCGGGTGTCGGCGTGGCCGTCGGGGTGCCAGGCGTCTGCGTGGGCGTCGGTGTCGGACAGATCCCGGTGCACGGGTCGATCGTTACGTCGCCGGAGACGACATTGGGGAGCGGAATGGGTACGCCGGCAAGGTTGGTCACGAGCGGGCCGTCGATCGTGAGCGCGCTTACGCCAGGACCATCGCCCACGAACGCGAACCGCGCGATGACGCCGCTCCCCACGGCGCCCGCCGGCTCCGCCCCCAGCGTCGCGCACGCCAGCCGCACCATCCCCGGTGTGACCGAGAACACCGGGCAGTCCACAGTTCGGCCCGTGCTCCCCAGGAACGGGCCGTTCTGTACCGAAAGGAAGGAGATCACCGACTCGTCGTACGCGATTCCGACTTCGTAGGCGCCAAAGTCCGCCACATTCTCCAGCAACACGTCGATCGTGAACCCGCTCGTCTCGAGCACGTTCTGGCTCGCCGGCTGGACCCGCATGGCGACCGGCAACTCCGGGAGCGGTGTGCTCGTCGGCGACGGCGTGAGTGTGTTCGTGGGCGTGAGCGTGGGCGTGTTCGTGGAGCAGACGCCGTCGCATGGCGTCGGCGTGGCGCTCGCCGTGGGCGTCGATGTCTCGGTCGGCATCGGGGTCTCAGTCGGCGTGGGCGTGGGCGTCGGGCAGGCGCCCGCGCACGGTCCGACTGTCCGGGAGCCACCAACTTCGGACGCCGGCAGCAGATCACACGCATCGAAGACGGGCCCCGAGCAAATGTCTGTGAGCGTGACGTCGCTCAGCAGCATCGGTGTCACGCCCTCTTCGTCCGCGGTGAAGGAGATGGACGCGAGGAAGCCGTTGCCACTCGGGCCGGGCGGACTGCCGCCAAGCGTGACGCACGTCCAGTCCACGCTGTCCACGTTGAACACGGGAGCCAGACAATTCACCGTCCGGCCCGTACTGCCGAGAAACGCTCCCGGCGCCGCGCCGACCGCCGTGACGAGCGAGGAATCGTACGAGAGCCGGAACTCGAATGCCCCGAGGCCAACTACGTCCTGCACGCCGACCGGGACGCTGAAGATACTACCCTTCGACACGGTGTCTGTCGCGGGCACGATGCAGACGACGGTCCCGCCCGCACCACAGTTAATCGCCGGCGTCGATGTCGCCGTCGGGGTGTTGGACGGCGTGGGCGTCGGCGTGTCGGTTGGGCAGATCCCACCGGGGCACGGCGTCGCCGTCGAGGTAGGTGTTGGCGTCGGGCCTGTGCTGACGATGACTTCGCCATCGATGGCGACGGCCGGAATGTCGTTGCCCAGCACGTCCGCGAGCGAAGGCTCGAGGTCGAGCGAGGCGACGCCTGCGGACAGTGTGTCCCACCTCACGCGGGCGAGGAGGCCGTTCCCGCTCGGTCCGGGAGGTGAGGCGCCGCTCGTCACACAGCCGAAGCGCAGCTGCTTCATGGTCCCGCCCAGATCGAGCACGGTCGCCGCCGGACAAAACACCGTACGTCCAGTGCTGCCCAGGAAGGACCCATTCGACGCGGACTGGAAGCCCACGATCGCGCTGTCAAACGTGATGAGGAGCTCGTACGCGCCGAGGCCGCTCACGTTCGCGAGCAGCACGTCGGTGATAGCGGTGGTGCCGATGGAGACCACCTGACTGCCGGGAATGATCTGCTCGAACGTCCCGGACGGCGTGGTGGGTGTCGGTGACGGCGTATCGGTGGCCGAGCCGGGCGTCGCCGTGTTGGTGGGGATGGGCGTCTCCGTGGGCGTCCGTGTCGGTGTGGCGGTCGGGCAGATCCCGCCGGGGCACTCCGTCGCCGTCGCAGTGGCGGTGCCCGTCTCCGTCGGCAGCGGGGTGTCGGTGGGACAGGCCCCGGGGCAGGCCGTCGGCGTCGCAGTCTCGGTCGGCGTTTCGGTGGGCGTCGCGGTCTCCGTTGGTGTCGGCGTCTCGGTCGGCACGGGCGTGTTCGTCGGTGTGGGGGTCTCCGTGGCCGTCGCCGTATTCGTCGGCGTCGGCGTCTCGGTGACCGTCTCGGTGGCCGTCGCCGTGTCCGTCGGAGTCGGTGTCGCCGTCGCCTGCGCGATCGTCACCGCACCGCCCTGCGGCGCCTCCGCCGCGAGCTGCGTGCCCGAGGTGTCGCGCAGCTCCAGCAGGGTGACGTCGATCGGGCTCACGCCGTCCGCATCGCCCGAGAACAGGAACGACGTCAGCAGTCCGGCGCCGTCGGGGCCGGCGGCCGAGCCGACGCTCGTGCAGCTGATCGTCACGGACCCGGCTGCGGTCACGGGCGTGTTGCACAGCACCGTGCGCCCCTCCGACCCCAGGAACGCCCCCACCGTCGCATCGACGTACGACAGCACCCCATCGTCGAACGTCAGCAGGTAGGCGAACGCCGCCAGGTCATCGACGTCCTGGATCCGCACGTCCAGCACAACCACCTCACCCGTCGAGACGGTCTGCGCCGCCGGGTCAACGAACACAAGGGGCAGCGGCGTCGGCGTAACCGTCGGTGTTTCCGTCGGGACGGGTGTGTCCGTCGCGGTGGGCGTCGGCGTCTCCGTCGGGCATGCGCCGTCGCAGGGCGTCGAGGTCTCAGTGGGCGTGTCCGTCGCGGTCGGCGTGGCCGTCGACTCCGCGACCGTCACCGTCCCGTCCTGCGATGGCGCGAGGGGCAGCGGGGCCCCGGCGGTGTCGTACGTCTGCACTCCCGCGAGGTCGATGGCGCTCGTCCCGTTGGCCACCGATGCGAAGGTGAACGACGTCAGGACACCTCCGCCGTCCGCCCCTTCCGCTGCGCCGCTCGTCGCGCAGTTGACCGTCGCCGAGCCGGCGGTCACCAACGGTGAGTTGCAGATGACGGTTCGCCCCGTTGACCCCAGGAACGTACCGTTTCCCGCCGACACGAACGCCACGGTCGCCGGGTCGAACGTCAGCGTGTACGCGTAGCCCCCGAGGTCGTCCACGTCTTGCAGGCGCACGTCGAGCGTGACCGGCTCGCCGGATGAGACCGTCTGCGCAGCCGGGTCCACAAACACCTGCGGCATCGGCGTGGCCGTCGGCGTAGGCGTCTCCGTCGGCGTCGCGGTCGCTGTGTCCGTCGCTGTCTCCGTCGGTGTGGGCGTCTCGGTCGCTGTCTCCGTCGGCGTGGGGGTGTCGGTCGCTGTCTCCGTCGGCGTGGGGGTGTCGGTCGCCGTCTCGGTGGGCGTCGGCGTCTCGGTCGCTGTCTCCGTCGGCGTGGGGCTATCGGTCGCCGTCTCGGTGGGTGTAGGGGTGTCGGTGGCCGTCTCGGTGGGCGTCGGCGTCTCGGTGGCCGTCTCGGTGGGCGTCGGCGTCTCGGTCGCTGTCTCCGTCGGCGTGGGGGTATCGGTCGCCGTCTCGGTGGGTGTAGGGGTGTCGGTGGCCGTCTCGGTGGGCGTCGGCGTCTCGGTGGCCGTCTCCGTCGCCGTCGGCGTATCCGTCGCCGTCTCCGTGGGCGTCGCTGTGTCGGTGCTCGTCGGCTCCGGCGTCGGGGTCTCCGTATCCGCCGGCACGGGCGTCTCCGTCGGCGTAGGCGTGTCGGTCGATGTCGGCACCGCCGTGGCCGTCTCGGTTGCGGTCTCCGTCGGTGTCGGCGTCTCCGTCGCCGTCTCCGTGGCCGCCACGACGGTCACGCTGCCGTCGGCCGGCTCTTGTGCGGCGACCGGCGCTCCCGACGTATCGCGCAGGTCCAGCGCGGAGAGATCCACCGCACTGGAGCCGTCCGCCAGCGTCGAGAACGTCAGTGACGCCAGCACCCCTCCCCCTACGGCCCCAGGCTCGATCCCCGTCGTCGTGCACGAGAGCGTCACCGTCCCCGCACCCGTGGCCAGCGGGTCGCAGATCACCGTCCGCCCGCCGGAGCCCAGGAACCCGCCGTTTGTGGCGCTGTCCAGCGCAAGCACCGCGTCGTCGTACGAGGCCGTGAAGGTGTAACCGCCGAGGCCGCTCGCGTCCTCGATCCGCACATCGACCGTCGCGTCTTCCCCGGTGGAGACCGTCTGCGACGCCGGGTCGACCGACACCAGCGGCAGCGGTCCCGGTGTCGGCGTCTCGGTCGCCGTCTCGGTGGCGGTGGGCTCCGGTGTCGGCGTCTCCGTGTCGGCCGGGACGGCGGTGTCCGTGGCTGTAGGCGTGTCCGTGGACGTAGGCACCGCTGTGGCGGTCTCCGTCGGAGTGGGCGTGTCGGTGGCCGTCTCCGTCGGAGTGGGCGTCTCGGTCGCTGTCTCGGTGGGCGTAGGCGTCTCCGTCGCCGTCTCCGTCGGTGTGGGCGTGTCGGTCGCCGTCTCGGTGGGCGTAGGCGTGTCGGTGGCCGTCTCCGTCGGTGTGGGCGTGTCGGTCGCCGTCTCCGTCGGTGTGGGCGTGTCGGTCGCCGTCTCCGTCGGTGTCGGCGTGTCGGTCGCCGTCTCCGTCGCAGTCGGCGTGTCAGTCGATATCTCCGTGGACGTCGGCACCGCCGTGGGTGTGTCCGTGGGCGCCGGTGTGTCCGTGCTCGTTGGTTCGGCCGTCGCCGTGTCCGTCGCTGTCTCCGTCGGAGTCGGCGTCTCCGTCGCCGTTGGCTCCGGCGACGAGGTCTCCGTCGCCGTGCCGGTCTCGGTGGGCGTTGGCGGCGGCGTGAAGAACACGCGCACCGGGATCCAGTCCAGGCTGAAGTCGCGCGCGGGGTCATCGCTGTTCGCGGTCACCCGCACCACGAAGTTCCCGTCGGCCAGCTCCGCGGAATCCCACGCGCGTCCCCACGTGTCGGCCGCGCCGCCGAGCACCGCCGTGTGCTCCGCCGTGGTTTCCGTCGCGTCGGTTTGCGCCGCCGTCCACGTGACGCCGCCGTCCCATGACAGTTCGACGCTCAGGCTGCTGATTCCGGTGTCGTCGTCGAGCCACCAGTCGAGCCGCACTTCGATGCCTTCGACGGCCGCGCCACCCGGCAGGCTGATGCCGTAGGCGCTGTACCGGTGGCTGTCCCCGGCGCCGTCGATGTTCGCGGCGGCCGCGGCGTCATCCAGGAACGCGTCCTGCGGGTTGACCTCGAAGCCGTCGCCGGCGTCGGCCGCTTCGCTGCCCGGGTTGAGAAAGCCGGTGTCATCGGGCGCCGCCGAAGTGTTGCCCGCGACGTTGACGAGCAGGGCGATCAGTGCGAACGCGCACGCTGCGGAAAGCACCGGGAGGAGGAGCTTGCTGCCGGGGACGCGGCCGGTTCTGAGGACGGACCTCGGGCGCAATCGGTGCCTCACCCTGCTCCATACGTCGGAAGGCGGCCACGTCCCTGCGGCGAGCGTCCCGGCACGCCGGCGTCCTTCTTGATCTAGAACGCCGGCTTGACAGCGAGGTTTCATCCATTTAAGTGCGCGTCGCCCCCCTCGACGGGCAAGCGAAAGGGGAGAAGCCTTCGGTGGCTCTCCCCCACGTATGGCGCACTCAACAGACTAGGCGGGGATTCGTCCTGGACGGACATAAACCTAACAGAGGCATCTTGGCCTGTCAATCCTGACAGCTTCAACCTTGACGGTCGAGACGTTGCCGGCGCATACGCGCAAGCGAGCGGACTGGACCAGCCAGCGCACCATGAACTTGGACGACCGGAGCAGTGCGCCGACATCGGCCGGCGATCACCCCGGAGCGAACACAGACCAGCCCGGGTATTCCCCGGGCAGCCTGTGTTGGGCGTATGTCGGCGACCTCTACTGGCGGCAGTACCTGCCGAGCTGATCGAGCGCGATGAGCAGATCCCAGACGTCGATGCGGCCGTTGCGATTGAGGTCGTACTTCTGCTGGTAGCCCCAGTGGCTCCAGTGGTTCCACCAGTGACCCTTGTGGGCGCCGATGCGCTTCGCGATCTCGATGAGGTCGCGGACGGTGACCTTGCCATCGCCGGTGACGTCGGCGCAGGGCTCCTCGGGCTGGGGCACGGTGGTCCTGGTGGCCGGCTGCACGGTGGCCGTGCGGGTGGCGGGCTTCGCCGTGGCCGTGCGGGTGGCGGGCTTCACCGTGGCCGTGCGGGTGGCCCGCGCGGTGCGGGTGACGACGGCGGTCCGGGTCACGGGCACGGTGCTGGTAGCGGTGGGCTGCGGGTTCACGACGACTTCGACGACTTCACCGGGGAAGTGCTCGTAGGCGAGCGGGTTCAGCAGGAGCAGGGAGCCGAAGCCGGTGACCTGGTTCTGCTCCTCGGTGAGGCCACCGGGGTTGATGACGATGATGTCGTTGACGTTGAAGCCATCGGTGCTGGCGACCTCGATCTCCGTATCGCCGGAGTCAGCCTGCTCGGTCATGGTGGTCGAACCGGGCTCCTCGGTGGCGGTGGGCTCGGCGGTGGAGGTGGCCGTCGGCGTGTTGGTGGACGTGGGCACAGCGGTGTTCGTCGGCAGCGCCGTATTGGTGGCCAGCGGCGTGTTGGTGGCCTCAGGGGTGCTGGTGGCCGTGGGGGTGTTGGTGGATGTGGGCACGGCAGTGTTTGTGGGCTGCGCCGTCGCCGTATTCGTCGCGGTGCCCGTCACTGTCACCGTGATCGTGCTGGTAGGCGTGCCGGGCTGCGGCGTATTCGTCGCCAGCGGCGTGCTGGTCTGGGTCGGCGTGTTCGTCAACGTCGGGACGCTAGTGTTCGTCGCGGTCGGGCCGACGGTGTTCGTGGACGTGGGCTGGGCGGTATTCGTGGCGGTGGGCACGAGCGTGTTCGTGGGCACCGGCGTATTCGTCGACGTGGGGACGGGGGTGTTCGTCGGCTGGGGCGTGTTCGTAGCCAGCGGGGTGCTGGTCGAGGTCGGTTGAGGGGTGTTGGTGGCGGTCGGGCCGACGGTGTTCGTCGACGTGGGTTGCGGGGTGTTGGTCGACGTGGGCACCAGGGTGTTGGTGGCGGTCGGCTGCGGCGTATTCGTGGACGTGGGCTGCGGTGTCGCGGTGTTGGTGCGGGTGGGGGTGGCCGTCGACGTGTTCGTCGGGATCGGGGTATTTGTGGCCGTAGCCGTCCTGGTCGGAGTCGGGCTCGCTACGGTCCCCTTCGTGATCGTCGCCCCAGGGCAGGTGATCGACAAGCCACAATTCTCAGCGAGCACGTTGGAGTCCAAACCGAACGTGATGTTCTCCACCCCTGCCGCCAGCGCGCGGAAGGTGATCGTGGCCAGCAGGCCCGGGTCGGCGGTCAGATCAAGATCGGCGTTCAAAATCGCCGCAGTACAGGAAATGGTCGCGTCAGCAACGCCGGGAGTGTTTGGATCTTCTCCGACCGGAGCCGTGATGACAAAACCTCCAAAACATGCCCAGCCCGACCCGAGCTTCAATCCGCCGGCGTCGTCGCCGTCGTTTGCATCGGGGTTGTCATTCAGGGCCGTCCCGGAGTCGTTCGGGCCTCCGCATAGAATCGTGCCCGGGTCTACAGGCATCGCCCCATCTGCGTCGCACTCCGGCGCAACGTTGAGCGCACCGTCGTAAATGACGGTAGCTGTAAACGCGTTGGGGGCAGATCCGCCTGTCCCCTGCACGCAGACCGCCACGGTGTACGTTTCGCCGATCGCAACGTTGCGCGCGGTGTCCACCGGTGAGCAGGGCCGTGTCCCGTTCGTCGGGTCCGCGTCGATGACCATTTCCAGGCCCTGAGCACGCGCGAGGTCGAACTGGCCACTCATCACGACGGCAATGGCCGCGAAGAGGCCAAGCAGAGCCGCAGCAACGATTGCAGGCTTCAACCGTCTCATCGACGCAATCCAAACTAGGCGGGGGTTACGGGCGGGGAACTCTCGCTATCGACGGATTCTAGGTCACCCTCCGGCCGAAGGTCAAGAGCCCGTCAAGTAGCAGCGAACCTACGACGGGTCAGAACTCGACCCTCTGCAACGTGCTGCGGGCCAGGCTGCTGACCCAGACAGTCTGGCCGCTGACCGCTACACCCTGAGGAAACTGATCGACAGGGATGTTGTTACTCGTCACGCGCCCGGATACCTCGTCGATCCTTGTCAAGGAACTGTCTGCGAAGTTCGTGACCCAGACGGAGCCGCCACCGACGGCGATACCTGTAGGATTGTGCCCTACCTCGGCGGCGTCGTCATCGACCCGGCCATCGGCACGGATGCGTGACACAGTGTTGTCGCCCCGATTCACCACCCACACGCTGTCCGCCCCGGCGGCAATCGCTCGAGGTAACGAGCCGACCGCGATCGGGCCGCCTCTGCGGGTCATCGTCGCGGGGTCGATCGCGAGGACGGAATCCTCGGCCTGGTTGACCACCCAGACCGCACCGTGGGTTACGGTGAGCGCTACGGGGCTATCTCCAACAGCAACGGGAGCACCGAGCATCTCACCCGTCTCCAGGTCGTGTTTCGTCAGTGTGCCATCGCCTTTGCTGATCACCCAGAGCGCGCCTTCGCCGACGGCAACAGCGACTGGAAAGCGCCCGACCTTCACCCGGCGGCCCGATGGAAGTCCGGTCGCTGCCTGGATCTGGACAATCTCTGCCGTGCCTTGAACGAGAACCCAGACGAAGTCGCCCACGTCAGCGATGGCCACCGGGTTCACGCCCGCGGTTTGCCGCTCGTATACCGCGATGGGCGATCCGACGAGCTCGCCCGTAGCGATGTCCACACGTTGCACGACGCCGGCATCGAAGGACGCCACCCAGACGACGTCGCGCCCGATGGTAAGGCTTACCGGACTTGCAGGGACGGTTATCGGATGGGCGAATCGGAGGTCTGCGGCCGAGTTGTCGCCCTGGCGGCAGCTGGACGACAGGAGGAACGCAATGGCGCTGATCACCAGCACGCGGAAGATCACCGGCGCGCTCCAACTCGCCCCATGGCCGCAGCATGCAGCAGATCGCCTGTCCGGATGGTCAGTTGCAGAAGGTCCCCGGAGCGGTCAGCGCCAACTGGGCCACGACGAATGCGTCCGTAATGTTGATCGCCCCGCCGCCATCGACGTCATATACCCAGTCACGGCCAAACGACGCGGCCGTCAGCAGAGCAGACTTTGCGACGATAACAACATCGCTGATGTTCGGCAGTCCGGAGCCATCGATGTCGATGGCCTCGCGACAGTCACCGAGTCCATCTCCGTCCGAGTCCACGTCTGCCGGATCGGTGCCCCACTTGCAAACCTCCCAGCTGTCCAGGAGTCCGTCGTTGTCAGCGTCCGGGTCCTGGGGATCTGCTGACCATTCACCGGCGACGATGCCCGGCGCGAGTCGGCCGCAGATCCCGCCACCCAGATTTCCCGGGTCCCGGGACGCCGGATCGTCCGGGTCGAAGCCGTTGGCGCACTCGAACCCATCTATCTGGCCATCGAGATCAGAGTCCCACGGGATGCCGTCATCAGTAACGTCAGTACCCCCGAAGAAACCAACAGCCGGCAGGCCGTCATGATCGTCGTCAACGGAGATATTAGCGGTGCCGCCGGGCGTGCTCGGCAGCCCGCCGCACGCGGAACCACTCGGCTCGTTCGCGTCGGGCACGCCGTCGTTGTCCTGATCCGCATCGCAGTCCAGGCCGGTGCCCGCGTGCATGGGGTGGGTGAAGTCACCGAAGCCGATCTTCGCCTCGATGCCGTCGCCCTTGGACAGGTCATAGCCCGCAAGGCCGCATCCACCGGATGATTCATCGCGATCGGGGATGCCGTCGTTGTCCGAGTCCGCATCGAGAGGGTCGGTCCCCCAGAAGTCGATCTCAACGCGATCCTTCACACCGTCGTCGTCGCTGTCGACGTCACAAGGATCGGTGCCCCCGCCCTGCTCGGCGGCGTTCGTGAGCGTATCTCGATCGGGATCGGACCCGGCATCAGGAATGTTGGGCTTGAGGCACGGATGCTCCGCCTCGTACGCATCGGTCAGACCATCGCAGTCGGCATCACCGCCGCAGGGCGTGGGTGTTGCCGTCGGCGTGGCGGTGGGCGTCGGCGTGTGGGTCGCGGCCGGCTCGGGCGTGCTGGTCGGGACCGCCGGTTCCACGTCGATCGTGGCGCCAACGCAGTCAATCTTGTCCGCCGGCTCGTAGGCGCAGCCGACCTCGATGTTGCCGGCCAGCAAGGCCGACACATCGCCCCACGTAATCTGAGAGATCCCCGTCGAAGCGGGAGCGAGGAAAATGAGGTCCGCAAGGTGCACGACACTCGCGACGGGCTGATTCACGTAGCTGACGGTGGTGCACGTGATTTGCGCTGAGGAGGATCCGGCGATGGGGGCTGATTCCGCCAGATTCAGGACGTTGCAGGTCCAGGCGCCCCCTCCACCGACGTTTTCTTGCTTCCAGTCCGGGTTGCCGTCGAGGTCGGCCGTGAGGTCGCTGGGTACGCTTACTCCGTCAAGCGGAGCGGAATATGCGAGTTCCAGAATCGCGACGGACAAGCCGCCGCTTATCGGAGGGCCGTCCGCCTGGTCGAGGCAAATCGCTACGTGAAAGGGCTCGCCAACCTGCTTCGTGGCGTTCGCATCGATGGGCTCACATGGCGCGGTCCCGTTCGCGGGATCGGCATCGACGTGCAAGTGCGGCTGGCCTCGGGGATCCGCCTGTGCGTGGTAGATGGGCACCGCGGCGGCGCCGACACCAAAGCCCACGAGAAGGAGGCAGACGGCCCACGCCCGGCCCCGATGCGTACGTCCCGTCGTCCAATGACCGGCCATGCACTCACGCCTCGTTAACGGAGGAAGACGGCTCTCCTCCAGACGACCACGAGCCGTCGCCAGGTGCCAGTACCCCGTCGTCAGAGTAGTCCCGCCAGTTTATAGCAACGCGATGGAAGTTGCCACGTCACAGCGGGGGGCGTCTACAACGGGCCGTTTGAGAACGCGGCGAGCGGCGGCTGGGGCGGAATGGTGCCGTCTTCCGGAAGTCCTGACGCTGAACAGACGGACCCGTTGCGACCAAACACCTTCTGAAGGTCCTTGATGTCGACGTCGAAGTCCTTCAGGGCCGGCTCGAGGTCGTACCAGGGGTCGTAGAAAAGACTTCCGAAGAACGCACCGTAGCGGAACGCGATCATTTGGTCATCGCCCACGTCGACGACGCAGTCGAGGTTCAGGTCCCCCTCCAGGATTCTGACCGTGACGAAGAGGTCGTCGCATCGCTCCACGAGCCCGCCATTCACGATGCCCGGCAGGAGGATCTCGCGGTTGAAGACGTCGTACTCGCCGGTGCCGAGCGGGTCTCCATAGATGTCGGCCAGCTCGCAGTTCTCGTCAAGGATCGCCCGCACGGCTCCGTTCTGCTGGCCGGGGTGGAGCCGGAATCGCAGGTCGGGCTCAGGGTCGATGTGGATCGTTGCGGCCACGTCCTGGTCGCCCTGCGGGCCCAGCTCGGGGTCGCCCCCCGTCGGGCTCGGGTCCTTCGAGACGCAGCCGAAGAGGATGAAGTTCTCCGTGATGATGCTCATCTCGCAGCCGCCGACGCCGCCCGGCCAGTTGGGGACGCGGCCGGTCTGGTAGAGGTAGCAGGCGTTGAAGTTGTCCTCGAGCTGGATCTCGCCCGCGTCCTCACAGTCGCCGTCGGCGTTGAGGTCGACGCCCTGGAAGATCTCGATGTCGAAGATCTTGTGGTCGAACTTGAGTTGGAACTCAAAGGCACCCACGCCGTCCTCGTCGTTCTGGTTGAAGACGCGTTCGAAGACGACGAGGTGGCCCGCGCCGTTGTTGACGACGGCACCGAGATCGCGGTCGTAGTACTCGCAGTTCGGGTTCGAGGGAGCGGGGCCGGCAACGCCGTCGCCCAGGTCTTCCGTGTCATCTCCGTCAAGATCGCCGGGGCCGTCCGGGTCGGGGTCGACGTCGGGTTCGGCGCAGAGCCAGAGGTTCGACGCATCGACGATGTTGAACGGGTCGTCGAGGTCGGTGGACTTTTGCATGGCGACGTCACCGAAGCCACCGGGCGTGACGGTCGCCGTGGGCGTGCGGGTGGGGCTGGGCGTACGGGTGACCGTGTCCGTCGGCGTGATCGACGGGGTCACCGTCGGCGTGGGTGTGTTCGTCACCGTGGGAACCTGCGTCGGCGTGTTCGTCGCCTCGGTCACCGTGACGGAGGGCGTGGCGGTGCCGGTGACGGTGACCGTGTTGGTCGCTGTGAAGGTGGGCGTGGGCGTGCTCGTCGCGGTCGCCGTCGGCGTATCGGTAGCCGTAGCGGTGGGCGTGGGCGTACTCGTCGCGGTCGCCGTCGGCGTCGCAGTAGCGGTGGCCGTGTTGGTGGCGGTGGGCGTGGCCGTACTCGTAGGCGTTGGGGTGGCGGTGCTGGTGGGCGTGGCGGTGTCTGTCGCCGTGGCCGTAGCGGTGGCCGTGTTGGTTGCCGTCGCGGTGCCGGTGTTCGTCGGCGTCGGCGTGGCGGTATTGGTCGGCGTAGCCGTATTGGTCGGCGTGGCGGTGTTCGTAGGCGTGCCCGTATTGGTGGGGGTGGCGGTCGCGGTGCTCGTCGACGTGGGCTCCATGGTGCCCGTCGGAGTCAGCGTGGGCGTGTCGGTGGGTTCGGGCGTGTTGGTGGCGGTCGGCGTGTTGGTCGATGTCGGGACGGCCGTGTTGGTCGCGGTCGGCTGCGGCGTGTTGGTCGCCGTGCGGGTCGACGTGTCGGTGGAGGTCGGCTGCGGCGTATTCGTCGCGGTCGGCGTGTTGGTGGATGTGGGGACGGCGGTGTTGGTCGCGGTCGCTGTTGCGGTATTCGTGCCGGTAGCGGTCGCGGTGTTCGTGGGCGTCGACGTTCGGGTCGCCGTGTTCGTCGGGGTATTGGTCAATGTCGGGGTCGCGGTATTCGTCGGCGTTCGGGTCGCCGTACTCGTCGCGGTGCTTGAGGCGGTGTTTGTTGGCGTGGCCGTCCTCGTTGGCGTGTTCGTGGGCGTCGAGGTTCTCGTCGCCGTAGCGGTATTCGTCGGGGTGGCCGTCCTGGTCGCCGTGTTCGTGGGCGTGGACGTCCTGGTGGGCGTCGAGGTGCGAGTGGCGGTGGCCGGCAGCGGCGTACTGGTGGGGGTGCGAGTTGGTGTGGCTGTGAGCGCCAGGATCTCGACGCTCGCACAGGAGGGGCCGTCCGAGGGGTGCGTGCTGGGGTCACCGACGGCGTCGGTGGTGACGCTGGCGCAGTTGGAGGTGCTGCCGGTGGGTGCGAGCGCGGTGAAGGTGAGGGTGATGGTCAGCGTCGCTCCGGGCTCCCATACGAGCGGATCGCCGTCCGCGGGGTCGTGGGCGAGATTGTCCCAGCTCCTCGTGCCGGACCCGCTCCCGGTGGGGGCGACCGAGGCGCTCACGAAGGAGAGATAGGTGGGGTCGAACGTATCGGTCACGTCCACGTTCGTCAGGTCGATGTTGCCGCCGTTGGTCACGGTGAGGGTGAACGTGACCGTGCCGCCAACCGTCGCCTGGGGGGTGCTGGTGAGCATCTTCACGACGGAGATGGCGCAGATGTCCTCGCCGATGTCGGTGAAGATGTCGCTGATGTCGTCGGGGGAGCCGTCGAAGTAGGCCTCGGGCGCGGAGGCGAGGGATTCGAGGAGTGCGTCGTCGCCGGCGGTGACGAGATCGTAGCCGATGACGTAGATGTAGGTGCCGGCGCTCTTGGCCTGGGTGGCCCAATACCGGGCGTAGACGTCGGCGCCGTCGCCGCTGAATGTCGTGCTCTGGGCGACGAGGCCGCTCCGGAGGATGACAAGCTCGTCGGTGTGACTGGACGTGAACGAGGGCGGACTGTTGGGGTTGAGGGTGAAGACCCCATCGCCGTTGGCGTCGAGGTAGAGCGTGCCGTTGATGATGCGGAAGTTGTAGCCGGGCCCGAAGTCGTAGTCGTCGCTGTTCGAGAGGTCGCTATCGGACAGGGTGCCCTCGTTCGCTTCGTCGGCGTTCAACGCCTGGATCCGGCTTGACTGACCGCTGATCTGGAGCAGCCCGTTCACGACGACGAAGTCGGGGTTGGAATCGCCACCGGGGTAATCGACGCTGATGTCGTCGCCGCTATCGACATAGCCGTTGTCGTTGACGTCGATGTAGATATCGTCGTCGGCGCCGGAGTTGTCGACGTCGATGGGCGCGTTGGCGCCGCCGTCGGTCAGGATAAGCATGTAGTCGTTGGTGTCCGGGTCGACATCGGGGTCGATGGAGGGTTCGAGCTGGATCTGGCCTAGCTGGATGGCGCGGCCGATGTTGGTGCGTCCCGTGGCGGTGTATCCGTTGATATCGCTGCGGATGGCGGCGGCGTTGGTGGTAAGGGTCTCATCGGTGGAGGCGGTGCCATCGAGCAGGCCGACGAGGGCGAACTGGTGGGGGCTGAGGTCGTTGTCCGACGGGCCGCCCGCGAAGGCGTCGACGAACCCGACGGCGGCGGCCTTGGCGTTCTCAAACTTGTTCGCGACGTCGTCCATGCTGCCGGAGCGGTCGAAGACGATGGCGATATCGGTGGGGACGTTGCACTCAAGTGGTTCGCCCTCGGCGAAGGCGTGGTGAACGGGGCGCGAGGGTATGAGGTGGTTGCCGGCGGCCACAGCGACGAACACGAGCGCCGCAAGCGACACGATGCCTAGAAGACGCGCCATATCATCGCCCCACCCTCAGAGGCGAACGGATCCGTATTTGGCGGGGTTCAACATAGGCGGGGACAACCACTCACGGGGATGAGCGGCTCTGGTCGCTAGATTAGGATTGTATTAAGGCGATGTCAAGAGGGTGTGAACTGACCCGCCTCGGGACCGTCGACTTCTTGACGGAACGGGTTCGATTGCGCGCAGCGGGGGAGCGTAGAACCGCATGGCGCAGACTCCAAACTCGCGGCCCCTTGCCCAGTGCCCAGCGTTGCATGCGGTTGAAGCCGCTGATACCCTTTGCCAGATTCATGATTCGATTCGCGTCAACCTTCCTGGTCGGCTCCATTATGGTTGCCACGCTGTGGGCGGCGATGACACCCGTACCGCCCTCGCGGGCCGGCACCGAGGAGATATCGCTGGCGATCGACGCGGACACCACGAACGGCACGCGGCCTTGCGATCCGATCGACGTCTCCCGCTCCTTGCGGCCCGGCACGTCATATCAGGTTGCGGTTTGCCTCGTGGGTGCCTCGGAGGCGCCAAACGCCCTTACCACGGCGATTATTTACAACCGCGAGTTCAACCAGGCCCCGGAGCAGTCCCCGCCCTCTCTCTCGGCAGCGGAATGCGATGATCCTGACATTAAGTGTCTCGACAGCAATCCCGACCTCAATGACACAAAAGGGGACCAGTCCAGCGGCGAGTCCGTTGGCTCCGGTTGGGACTGCACGGCCTTCGGCATCGCGATTCCACGTGGTGATGAACCGAGAAGCGAGGAGGCGGACGCGAGCATTACGTGCTATGCGAACATCCTCGAGCCGGATGCGACACTCGCCGCAAGTCCCGGGCTCGTGACGCTCACGACGTTTGAAGCGCTCACGGAAGGCACGGACGATCTCTCGCTGTCGCCGGTTTCAAGCATCTTCGGCCTCAACTGCGCGCCATATGGAACGATGGCGTGCCGCGGCGCTCAGATCACCATCTCCAACGATGCACCGGTCGCCACGTCACCGGCTCCCAGTCCAGGCACCGGCGGCTCCGGCGAATCGACGCCCGCGGCCGCGCCGACGGACGAGAGTCCCGACGGCGACGAGCAGCCGGGGAGCGACGACGGTCTGCAGCCCTGGGTCTACGCCCTTATCGCGATGGGCGGAGCGGCCCTTTTGGGACTCGCTGTGCTCGCAGTTGTCCGACGCCGATCATAGGCCCGCCGCGATCTCTCTCACTTGCAGAGGCCTACGATGAGCGCGAGACGCGCCGCGATGATGGCGTCACCACTGAAGTTGAGCACGCCGTTCTTATCGATATCAAAGACCCCACTCCGAGCAAACATCGGGAAGAGAAGTACGGCGCGCACGGTCGATAGCGTGTCGCCAGAGAAGTTCAGGACTCCGTTCCCGTCAACATCTGCCGCCTCGCGACAATCGCCTATGCCATCGCCGTCGGAGTGAACCTTCAGGTGGCTTGTGCCCCAGCCAGCCCGTTCCCAACCATCGAGCAAGCCGTCTCCGTCGGAATCGATGCCAGCCATCGTGAGGGGCTTGCTGGCGGCATCCGTGGGGTCGGTGCCACTTTGGCACTCAAACCCATCGAGGACAGCGTCTCCATCCGTGTCCCACGAAGGGCCATCGTCGGAAGCGTCAGTGCCCATGGGAGGCACCGGGTTGCCATCGCCGTCGTCGTCGTATGAGTCATCGAAAAACGGCGAACCAGGATCCGTGGGCGAGTAACCGCAGCCCGTCACCTCCTGTGGATCGGGCGACCCATCGTTGTCCGTGTCCGCATCGCAAGCGTCCCCCACCGCATCCTCGTTGGGAACGGTGATATCGTCGCCCGGCAACGTTGGGCCATTGTCGATCTGTCCGATCAGCGTGTTTTCCTGGTTGACGTTAAACACTCCGGAGCAGTTGTCGGCACCATCGAGCACCGTGTCTCCGTCCTGATCCCCTGGAGGCGGCACGGCGGCACCGGGGCAGAAGCCCACCAGGAGAGCCGCTCGTGTAACCCAGATCACATCGCCCGAGAAGTTGATGAACCCATTCTTGTCAATATCCATGACCCCGCTCCGTGTGGGCGGGACCAGAATGAGAGCAGCACGCGCAACCTTCAAGGCATCGCCCGAGAAGTTCACTACGCCGTTCCCATCCACGTCTGCCGCTTCTCTACAGTCACTCAATCCGTCGTAGTCGGAATCGACGAGAGTAGGTTGCGTGCCCCAACCGCGTCGTTCCCACCCGTTAAGCAGCTTGTCCCCGTCAGTGTCGCTAGAGTGGTCGGGCTCTAGCGGCGGGATGGAGAACCGACTATTAGGGCTAGTCCCATAACTGCACTCTACGCCGTCCAGGACCCCATCAGCGTCGCTGTCCCAGGACGGGCCGTCGTCTAACACATCGGTACCCATGGGGATGCCGGGGTTGCCATCGCCGTTGTCATCGTACGTGTCGTCAAGGATCGGCCAGCCGGGGTCTGTCGGTCCGAAGCCGCATCCAACCTGCTCGAGCAGATCGGTCATGGCATCGTTGTCGCTGTCGAGGTCGCATCCGTCTCCTAAGTTGTCGTCGTTCGGTAGTGTGAAGTCCCCCGCTGGGACCGCCGGACCACCATGGATCGGTGCCAGGTGGTTATTTGCCTGGCTTGGGTTGAACACGGAGGTGCAATTATCGTCGACATTCAAGACGCCATCACCGTCGATGTCGTCGTCGGGCGGCACGGCAATTGGCGTCGGCGTGGGCGTGGGCGTGCGCGTTTCCGTGGGTGTGGAACTGGGACCGGGCGTCGACGTCGACGTCCGCGTGGGGGTCGGCGTGACCGTTCCCGTGGTGGTCCCTGTGGGCGTAACAGTCGGGGGCCCAAGCTTTTCGATCGTCGCCCCCTGGCAGGTGATCGACGAGCCGCAATTCTCGGCGAACACGTTGGAGTCCAAACCGAACGTGAGGTTCTCCACCCCTGCCGCCAGCGCGCGAAAGGTGATCGTGGCCAGTAGGCCCGGGTCGGCGGTCAGGTCGAGATCGGGGCCTGAAATCGCCGCAGTACAGGAGATGTTTGCGTCAGCCACGCCGGGAGTGTTTGGATCTTCTCCGACCGGAGCCGTGATGACAAAACCTCCAAAACATGCCCAGCCCGACCCGAGCTTCAATCCGCCCGGGTCGTCGCCGTCGTTTGCATCGGGGTTGTCGTTCAGCGCCGTACCCGTATCGTTGGGGCCGCCGCAAAGGATGGTGCCGGGATCCACCGGCGCCATGCCATCGGCGTCGCACTCGGGCGCGACATTGAGCGAGCCGTCGTAGACCACGACCGCAGTAAACGCGTTGGGAGCCTCTCCGCCCGAACCGGTGACGCAGACCGCTACCGTATATTGATCGCCGATACTCACGGACCTGGTGGTGTCGATGGGGTCGCAGGGGCGCGTCCCGTTGGTGGGATCCGCGTCAATCACCATTTCGAGGCCTTGCGCGCCGACGGTCGCATCATTAAGAGGCGTCAAGGCGAAGCCAACGAGAGCTGCTCCGGCGATGACGAGGACTACAACCACACGCAGCAGAGGGACCGTCCTAGGCATCATGGCCATCGACTCCTTCGTCACCCGTCTTGCCAAGGCACCGCGATCAAGGCTCTAGCATACGCCGATGCTGATGATCTGCCAAGCGCAAGCACCGATCACCCCTTCAGTTTTTCATCAACGTCGGCCAAGCTCAGCGCGGGCTAACCGGAGTCGCACGAAGACAGGGCCAAGCGGCTCACGAGATAGCCATCGATCGCATTCGCCACGCCATTCGCCGTGACATCAAACGCCCAGTCGCCGGTGATGACGCCGAACGCCGCTTGGTGCACGAGCGCCGTATCGTCGTCGTCGGCGTCTCCATCACCATCGGCGTCAAGCGCCTCCACACAGTCGCCCAACCCGTCGTTGTCGGTGTCTACGGCCGCCGGATCCGTGCCCCATTTGCAGATCTCCCAGATGTCGGGCAGGCCGTCTCCGTCGGTGTCCGCGCCGCCGGCTCCGCCGGCGAACGAGGCGCAGGCGGCGCGGTCGGCGGAGGAGGCGGAGCGCGGGTTTGTGCCGACGGCACATTCCACGCCATCGAGCACCTGATCGTCGTCCGTGTCCCAGCTGGGGCCGTCTCCATCGGCGTTTGTGAGGTCGCCGGCGGCGGGTAGGGGGTGGCCAGCGGCTGTGCCGTCGAATGGGCCGCAGCCTGCCAGGACGGGGCCGTCATCCTCATCCGGGAGGCCGTCGTTGTCATCGTCGGTATCGCAGGCATCGCCGAGCGTATCCCCGTTGGGGACCGTGGTGTCCAGTCCCGGGAGGTCCGGGCCGTTGTCCATCCCTGCGTCGGTGTTCTCCTGTCCCGGGTTCGGCACGTCGAGGCAGTTGTCCGACTCGTCCGGCACGCCATCGCCGTCGGCGTCCTGTTCGGGTGAAAGGGTGGCGGTTGGTGACGGCGTGTCGGTCGGCGTCCCCGGTTGTGGCGTCTGCGTCGGCGTGGGGGTGGCCGTCGACGTTGCCACGGCCGTGCTGGTTGCGGACGGTGTGTGCGTAGCTGTGGGCACCGGCGTGACGGTCTGCGTGGATGTCGGCGTGGGGGTGGGCGTGGGCGGGTCAGCGAAGCTGACCGTGATGGTGGCGTTATCGAGCGCCACGATGGAGTGCTGCTGGGCGCCGCCGTCGGACCACGACTGGAAGACCTTGGTGCCAGCGGGGGGCGACTGCGGCGAGTCCACGTAGACCGTGTGCGAAGAGTTCCGGGGGACGCTGCGGGTGAGGGGGGCCACTTGCTCCGTGCCGTCGAGGGTGACCTCGATGCCGGCGACGTTCGAGGCCAGGGTCAGGTCGACGCGGTTCGGCGTGACGCTCACGGTCTCCACGTCGGTGAGGCCGCCGCTGTCGGTTGCAATGAGCGTAATGTCGTAGAACGTGAAGTCGCCGTGGTCGTCGGCTTCTATAGAGCCACCCGCTCCAGGCGGGGTGAACTGGCCGTGGGAGTGGCAGCTGGTGAAGGTGGCGTCTGTGCAGTGCTTGAGGACGACGTCCCATGACAGCTGTGCTGCGTCGAGATCGCCGTCCTGAGTGTCGGTGGCGCTGCCCGCGAAGTTGATGGTGTCGTGGATGTCATAGTGGTCATTGGAGGCGGGTTGGACGATCGTGGCCACGGGCGGAGAGTTGTTCGTGGTGATGGTGAGCGTGTCTTCGTCGGTCACGAAGAGAGAGTCGGTGACGGTGAGGGTGGCGGTGTAGACGCCGCTGGTGGTGTAGGTGTGGCTGGGATTCGGGGCGGTGGACGTGGGCGAGCCGTCGCCGAAGTCCCAGAGGTAGGTGATGGCCTGGCCGGTGTCGGGGTCGTTGGAGCCGGCGCTGGAGAAGTTTACGGTCAGGGGCGCGAGGCCAGCTGTCACGGGGGCGCTGGCCTGGGCGACGGGCTCGCGGTTCCCGCCGACGAAGCGGATGTGGCGGAGCTGGCCGGTGTTGATCGAGAGATAGTAGATATCACCGTCAGGCCCGCGCTCGAGCTGGACGGGACCATCGGCCGCATTGGTGAAGACATCGACAGAGCCGGGGATCACCTGATCGGACGCATCGACCTTGAGGATGCTGATCTGGTTACGGGCCCAGTCTCCATAGAAGTACGTGTTGTGGAACTGGGAGGTGTAGCCGTTCACCAGGGTGAAGGCCCCGCCGACGGCGGCCGCGCCCGGCGGGTGGTCGTAGACCTCACCGCCGAAGGTGACGCCGCCCGCGGCGTAGAGGTCCTGGCACTGCGGGTAGGCAGCGTAGCCGGCCTGCTGGAGATCTCCCTCGTAGCACGGCCAGCCCAGATTGTCGCCGCCGATGATGATGTTCTGCTCCTCCCAGTTGTCCCAGCCCACGTCGCCCAGGTAGATGGTGTTCGTGCCCGGACGGAAGGTAAAGCGAAAACCGTTCCGCAGCCCGTACGCCCAGACTTTTGAACGGTTCGCCGTGAGGCTGCCGTTGTAGAACGGGTTGTCCATGAGGCCCTGTCCATTCGCCGGGTTCACTCTCAGCACCTTTCCCCGCAACAGATCGAGGTCCTGGGCGCCGAGCGCGCGTGCATCGACGCCGGAGTAGCTGGACCCGTCGCCGGTGACGACGTAGAGCATGCCGTCGGCGCCGAAGCGCAGGTTCCCGATGGCGTGGCTCAGGTGGTCGACGGGGATGCAGTCGGAGCCGGGCCAGTCGGCGCAGGAGGGCTTCTGCGGCGTGCCCGCCTGGGTGCCAAGCAGGACGACCTTCGGGTCGGTCGTCGCGACGTCGCCGTTGGCGGTCACGCGGATGACCTGGTTGGTCTTGGGACCGTCAGCGTCAGACGGGTTGTTCTCGTAGCTGTAGGCAAGATAGACGAATCCGTTGCTAGCGAAATTGGGGTCGAGCGCGATCCCGAGCAGGCCACGGTCCGCGAAGGTGTTGATGGGGCTGACGGTGTAGAACGCGGTGGGCAGGAGCGTTCCGTCCTTGAAGATGCGCACCTTCCCGTTCTTTTCCGTGATGAAGATGCGACCATCGGGGGCGAAGGCGAAGGCGGTAGGGAACTGGAGCGCCGTGACGACGGGTTCCTGCACAAAGCCGCCGAGGTCGGGCCGGAAGGCGACGGTGAGTTCCATCATGGCGCCGCCACCATTCTCGTAGTACTCCACGACCACCGTGTGCGGGCCCGGGGTCATCTGCTTGTTGGCCTCGTGCAGAACCCCCGCCTGGTCGACCCAGTAGTCGATGATGAGCTGCCCATCGACGTAGACACGCACACCGTCGTCGCTGACGGCCGTGAACTGGTAGACGCCCTCGTTGAAGTCGAGTGTGCGGGTCCAGCGGATGCTGAAGTTGTCTGCCGGCATGCCAGGCGCGGTCGCGCCGTTGCCCCAGTCGAAGTCGATCACCTGGCCATCGTTGCGGGTGATGGCGGGCGTGCCCTGGAGATTCTGGTTGGTGAAGTACTGGGCGTTCCATCCGGGAGGCAGCGTGTTGACGTCCTGGATGGAGACGCGGGCGATGGCCTCGTTGGCCGTATCGTAGAACTCCACCTTGACCGTGTGGCTGCCGGCGGTCAGCGGATAGTCAACGAAGTACGTGTTCTCCGCCTGGTCGAACCACTTGTCAAGGATGAGGAGGTCATCGAGGTAGACGCGCATGCCGTCGTCGGTGGTGACCTGGAAGCGATAGGTGCCGGCGGCGTAGGTGTCGGTGCGGGTCCAGCGAACGGAGAAGTCGTCCTCAGCGATACCGGCCATGGGGGACCAGGGCCAGTAGAAGTCGATGGTGGGGCCATCGTCCCGCATGGCGTGAGGATCACCGGAGAGGTTAGGGTTCTTGAAGTACTCTCCGATCCAGCTTCCCTCGGCGGCGGCTGCGCGGGGCGCTTCGCGGCCGAGGAGGAGGAGCAACACCGCAGCCACGGCCAGCAGCAGCGGGACAAGCGCGCGGGAGCCGGGGGCGCTCAAGTGCACCACGGGAATCCGATGTACCAGTCTGAGAGACAGATTGTGCCTCGTAAGGGAGACCGAGGCGGGCAGCTGTCTCGTATCCTGCCCGAGCACCGCCTCAGGCGGCGCCCCCGTGCCGCTCGCGGGGGTTCCTCGGCGAATGATTCTAGCCCAAGCCAAGGATAGCTATGTCAAGGAAGCCGCGCTACTTGCAAAGACCGGCGATGAGGGCGAAGCGGGCGGCGGCGATGGCGTCGCCGCTGAAGTTCGCCACGCCGTTCTTGTCGAGGTCGAAGTCCTGCGTCTTGCCATAGCCCGGTATCAGCACGGCGAAGGCGAAGGCTATGACATCCCCGCTGAAGTTCACGACGCTGTTGCCGTCGACATCGGCGGCCTCCTTGCAGTCCCCGAGTCCGTCGCCGTCGCTGTCGAGCATGTTCGGATTTGTCCCCCAACCCCGCACTTCCCAGCTGTCCCGGAGGCCATCGCCGTCCGAATCGACATCCCCGATGATGGCGGCCGGCCGGCTCGCCGCGTCGCGGGGATCGAAGCCGTTTGCGCACTCCCAGCCGTCCAGCGTCCCGTCGTTGTCCGTGTCCCACGACGGCCCGTCGTCGCCGGCGTCCGTCCCCATCGGCGGCGCCGGGTTGCCGTCTCCGTCGTCGTCGTTGGTGATGTCGCCGCCGATGGGCGAGGCGTGGAGCGTCCCGCTCAGGTCGAAGGGCGCGCAGGCGGCCGGTGAGAGTTCGCTTGCGTCCGCCAGGCCGTCATTGTCGGTGTCGCCGTCGGTCTCGCAGGCGTCACCCTCGCCGTCGGCGGCGCTTGCCGGCACGGAAGCGTCGTCGCCCGGGATGCCCGGGCCGTTGCCGACCGCGGCGTCCGTATTTTGCTGCCGCGGGTTCGGGATGGCGGGACAGTTGTCGAGGGCGTCCGAGACGCCGTCGAGGTCGGTGTCGGGGCCGGGGCTGATCGGAGGGGCGAGCGGCTGCAGCGGCGTGCCGCCGCCCCCGACGCTGTTCGCGGCGTTGTTGTCGACGACCTGGAGCGAGCCGAAGATGCGGTCCATGTCGCGCGACCAGGGGTTGTTGCGGCTGACGGGTGTCATGTCGAAGCCCCAGGCAGCCTGGAACTCCGTCTCGACGTCACCCTGGGGGCTGCGTTCCGTCGCCAGAGCGTAGACGTTCCAGCCCGTGGTATCGACGACGTAGGCGCCGTAGTTCTGGAGCGTCCAGCAGAGCATCTTCGCGGGCTGGGTCTCAAGCGGGGTGGGGAGGCCGGCGCCAGTCTGGCAGTCGAGGGCGGGGAGAAGAGCCAGCAGCGCGCCCATCTTCAGGGCGGCGACATCGCCGGAGTAAAAGTTCGGCGTGTCGGCGTGAGTGGCTGGCCAGCGGAAGCGAGGGCCTGAGCCGCCCCAGAGCTCAGTGCTATCGAGGTTGACCTTGAGCGCGTGCGGGACCTCGCCGCCGGGCACCAGCTCTCCGAGGCGGAGGGTGCCACCGATGCTGGAGAGCCCGGAGCCGCCGTGTGCGCCCGGGATACCATCGCCGTAGATGTCGACATCGGGGTAGCGGGCGAGCACGGTGGCGGGCCCGCCGGCGGCGCAGCGAGTGAAGGGCTGTGCCTGCTTGATGGTGCGACCGTCGGGGAGGAGGATGGCGGCGGCGTGGTTCGGGGTGTCGGCGGGGGTGGCACCGGGCACGATGAAGCCGGCCGGGATGGGGACGGAGTAGAAGGGGTTGGGCAGGGCGGGCGTGCAGCGGTCGCCACCGGACCAGCCGTCGCCGTTGAAGTACACGGGTGTGAGCGGAGCGTTCGGCTCAAGGACGATGATGTCTTGATCGACGGTCATGCCCCAGCCGGTGGCCTGCGCGATGCTTGCGGGTACATACGTGGCAGCGGAGCCAATCGGCATGTTCCAGACGGACGTGGAGGCGAACGGTTGCTTGTATTTGTCGCGCGCGGGCTCGGCGCTCTCGGCGGCCGGCGACAGCGCGGCTGCCGGCAGGGCGAACGAGAACGCCAAGATCAGGAAGCCAACGAGTGCGCACCGTCCGGTCAGGGTCGGCCTCCATTCCAGCAGTCGGTGCAGGTGGTATTGCGGGGATTGGGGGCAAGGATAGCACAGGGAACCCTTATGCAACCTCAAGGCGAGGGCTCGGCTGGTTAATTTCGGTATCGATGGGCGCCCGCAGAACACATGTGCCGGCGACCCACGCGCCAGACGCCCGTGCCAAGTCTGAGGACGGAAGCGCCGTGGTGGCGCAGATGTGACCGAACCTGAGCAACACGAGGGCTCTTGCTGCTGGTCTGTTGTAGACTAGCCTCGAATCGCAGTCGGACGGACTGGTTGGACGTGCGAATGAAGAAACATACGGTCGCCCTTGGAGTGCTGCTCGGCCTCCTGGTCATTTCCTCGTCGCGCGTGGTCTTCGCGCAATCGACGGCCAATCTGAAGCTCGACGCGCCCTCGGCAGTGTCTTCAGGAGAAGAGTTCGACGTGAGCCTCCTGGTCGAGAACGTCGTCAACTTGGGTGGTTTTCAGTTCGTGCTGGGGTTCGACCCGGAACTGGTCACGGCGATCGGCGTGACGAAGGGCGACTTTCTCGGTTCCAGCGGCCGCGAAGTGGTCTGTGACGATCCCGTACTATCCGACTCGGGCGTTCGTCTGGAGTGTGTGACGCTCGGCCCGGAGCCCCCCGGCGCGGACGGGGCCGGCGTGCTCGCCGTGGTGAGGTTGCGCTCAACAGGCGATGGCTCCGCGGCGCTCGCGTTGTCCCGGACCAAGCTGGTGCAACCCAACGGTACAGAGATCCAACACGTAGCGAGCGACGCGCGGACTTCGACAGGAGACCAGCGCGACTGGAGGCCCTTCATCTGGGGGGGAGTGATCGCGGGTGGGGCGCTGCTCATTCTCTTCGGGGCCGTTCTGGTGAGAACGCGGCGACCGGGCGAACGCCGATTGCAAGCCGGACCGATCGAGGCGCCGGGGCCCTCGGCACCACCGGAGGCGTAGGCGTTTCAGATCCCGCCAGATCCCGCCGGCACGCGGTGCAGGTTGGAGGTATGGCGCGGTAGCCCGGCGACCACAGTGATACTTGTTTGGTCGTCTTCACAATCGAGAGAGATGAGGATGCCCTTGCTGCGGCCGATTTCGTCCAGTTCGAGGCACGCTCGCGTGAACTGCTCGCTCGCGGCGAGGAATGCGGGCTCGTCGACGAAGGCAAAGAGCTCCTCAACGGAACGGGCGCGCGCGCGCTCCTCGAATGCTCGGGCGTATTCTCCGCGGAAGACGAGCAGCGCAGATGCCAGGTCGGCGTGCGCGCGCTTCGCGTCATCAGGTGGCTCGAGTTTATCGAGTGCGGCAATCAGCTCGTCGATCACGTCAATCAACCGAGGCAGAGCTGCCTTCCTGGCATCAAGGTCGGCGTCTTCGAGCGCTCGATTGAGGGTCTCCAGCCTCTGGCCCGTGAGGACGTCTGCGTCTTCGAGTCCCTTGAAGTAGTCGACGTCTGAAATACGATCAGCGCCTCCGCAGCCGTACGCCGTCGCGCCTGCGATGAGCAGCACAGCTGCTGTCAGGGACTGGTAAATCATTAGCTTCATCGAGAGGAAGGTTGCCCGTCGCGGTGTGCGGCGGCGCTGTCCACGCTGACTACAATACACTCGTGTCACTTGTTGACGGGTGGCGCCGCCTATGTGTTATACAGGCCGCGTGAGGCTATCATCGCTCCGCCCAGGAGGACGCGCCAGTGCCGTGGCACTGCTTGCGCTCATTGCGGCCGCCAGCGCGTTCGTTGGCGGTTCTGTTTCACGTGATCGAGACGACGATGGCGGTGCGCCAACGGAGGTGCCTGCTTATGAGCTGCGGATCGTCTCTTCAACCTGCGATTATGATGGTGAAGCTATCACACTGACAGGAGAAGTGACCAACGTCGGTCATGAGACGTATGAGGAGGTGAGGGCAGTGGGGACCTTTGCCGACGGCTCGTTCCGGCCGCTCGCGCAAGCAGTCGGAAGTCTCGGCGAGATGAAGCCAGGCGACATCAAGGGTTTCACGCTGGCCGCCCGGCAGGATGGCGTGCGCGGCTGTTCGGTGGCGTTCTTTCTACCATCAGAACGAAAGCTGCGCACGGACGACTCCATCATCCCCTAGTCCCGATTGGTCGCGCACCCACAGGCGAAGGGCCGAGAGGACGCCGACAGGTAGGCCCCTACTTGCAAAGGCCTGCCAGCAACGCAAACTTCGCTGCGTTGATGACATCACCGGAGAAGTTCGCCACGCCGTTCTTGTCGAGGTCGAAGTCCTGCGTCTTGCCAAAGCCCGGCGTCAATACGGCGAAGGCGAAGTAGATCACATCCCCGCTGAAGTTCACGACGCTGTTGCCGTCGACATCGGCGGCCTCCTTGCAGTCCCCGAGTCCGTCGCCGTCGCTGTCGAGCATGTTCGGATTTGTCCCCCAACCCCGCACTTCCCAGCTGTCCCGGAGGCCATCGCCGTCCGAATCGACATCCCCGATGATGGCGGCCGGCCGGCTCGCCGCGTCGCGGGGATCGAAGCCGTTTGCGCACTCCCAGCCGTCCAGCGTCCCGTCGTTGTCCGTGTCCCACGACGGCCCGTCGTCGCCGGCGTCCGTCCCCATCGGCGGCGCCGGGTTGCCGTCTCCGTCGTCGTCGTTGGTGATGTCGCCGCCGATGGGCGAGGCGTGGAGCGTCCCGCTCAGGTCGAAGGGCGCGCAGGCGGCCGGTGAGAGTTCGCTTGCGTCCGCCAGGCCGTCATTGTCGGTGTCGCCGTCGGTCTCGCAGGCGTCACCCTCGCCGTCGGCGGCGCTTGCCGGCACGGAAGCGTCGTCGCCCGGGATGCCCGGGCCGTTGCCGACCGCGGCGTCCGTATTTTGCTGCCGCGGGTTCGGGATGGCGGGACAGTTGTCGAGGGCGTCCGAGACGCCGTCGAGGTCCGTGTCGATGAGCGGTGCGGCGGGGGACGGAGCGAGCTGTGCAGGCACGGGATCGGTGCAGTCGCTGCCTGCTCTGCCGATGACAAATTGCACGTCGGTGAGGTCGATATCGCCATCCGTTCCGCCTGGTTCCAGATCGAGCGCCGGGTCATACTCCGGCTCATCCGTCAGCGCCAGGTAGCGTCCGAAGACGGCCTGTTCATCAGCGGCGCTGACGGCGCAGTCGTGATTGACGTCGGCCTCCAAGGCGCGAACAGCCAGCAGGGTGTGACCGGAACTCGCCACCGCAATCTCGCTTCCTTCGACATCATGGAGGAGCGTGTGAGCTTTCACGCTCTGGAGCACACTGACCACCGCGTTGTTAGCGGTCGGCCTCAAGTCGAGTGACGCCAGGGGCGTGATCGTGAGCAGCGCGGCGATGCCATCGCCCGTGGGTCCGGCGAAGGCTCCGCCAGCGAGTGCGCAGGAGAAGGCGAGCTGTCCGGGACTGAGGTATTGTGCACTGCAGTTCGTGGAACCAGCGGTCGCGAGGAATGGGCCTTCCTGCGCCATGACAGCGACGAGACTGGCGTTGTAGCTGACCTCTAGTTCAAAAGACCCGAGGCCCGGACTCTCCGCACCACTCAGCCACAATTCGACGACCACTGGTGCGCCACCCACGAACACGTTGACAGACGGCGGGCTCACGTACATGTCGACGGCGGCCTCTCCTGCAGCGAAGGACGAAGACGGGCGGGACTGCGTCGAGACGCACACGAGCGCCGCCACCGCGAGGATGCTGACGGTGAGGCTGCCCGAAGGGAACGTCCCGCGCGAGCGAAGCACACCGACAAGCAGCGCGGCGGCGGCACAGAGCGTGAGGATGACCGCGCGTGCAACATCACGGGTTGAAGCATCGCCTTCCCCACCGGCCCCTCGCGATGAGGGCCCGCCTCCGGTCGTGCCGGCGTTACCCATACCCAGCGCCGCGGCCATGCGTGGCCCCGAACCGGGCGTACTCGCCAGAACAACGGACGAGCCCACCGCAACCGTCGTACTTCCGCCGACGCTGAACGGCAGCGGGTCCCCGCCCGGATCCGTAAAACCGCCCACCGACGAATCGACGCGTATCTGCATCGGGCGGGACGCGAGGTTCAGCACCCTGAAACGAAGCGTCGCCAACACACCAGAGCCGCCGGGCCCGGGGGGTGACGGCCCACTCGTCACACAGCCGACCCGTACGCTCATCAGGTCGACGATCGGGGGCAGGCACGACACCGACCGGCCGGTACTGCCCAGGAAGGGCCCGTCGACGAACTCCACGAACTCGAACACGCCGGGCTGGAAACCGCCAACATCGTCGAAGGCGAAGAGCACGAGCACCTCGTAGGAGCCGACGTTCTGCGCGCCGTCGACGACGATGTCGACGAGGAACTCCTCGCCGAGGCCGACGGCGAGCGTGGCGGGTGAGACGCCGACCATCGTCATGCCACCTGGCGTCTGTGTCGGGGCGGGCGTGTTCGTCGGTGTTGGCGTGGGGCAAGCCCCCGGACAGGGATCGACGATGATGGAGGCGCCGGTCGTCTCACCTATCGTCAGTGCCGCGCCGTCGACGCGCATCACGAGTGCGCTCTCGAAGGTCACTGCGCTGATGCCGGTGGCGGCCGCCTGCAGTGTGAAGCGCGCGAGCACGCCTGTGCCGGACGCGCCTGCGGGCAACGCCCCGAGCGAAACACATGCCAGCCGGATCGTCCCGGCGCCCGATGAGAATATCGGACAGCTCACCGGGCGTCCGGTGCTCCCAAGCAGCGGGCCGTCCTGCGCCGAAAGCGGCGAAAGTACAGCAGGGTCAAAGGCGAGTGCGATCTCATACCCGCCGAGGGCCTGTACGTTGTCGGCGACTATGTCCAACGTCACGGTCTGCATCTCGAGGAGCAGATCAGATGCGGGCTCCACATGCAGGACGACGGGGAGCGTGGGGCCGGGTGTGTTCGTTGGAGGTGGAGGCGGCGTCGGCGTGCCGGTCGGGCAGGCGCCGCATGGTGTCGACGTGGGCGTGAACGTGGGCGTGCTGGTGGCCGTTGGCGCGGGAGTGAAGGTCCACGTGGGGGTGTTGGTGGGACACGCGCCGCCGCATCCTGTCACGGTCCGAACGCCACCAAGGAAGGCTGCAGCGATTGGCGCACCACTGATGGTGGTGAGCTGCACGTCGCTCAGGTCCAGGGGCGAAACGCCGACGGCACTCGCAGAGAACGTCAGGATTGCGAGTGTCCCGCTGCCGGAGGGGCCTAGCGGCGCACCGCCCAGCGTGACGCAGGTCCACGCGACGCTCCCGGTGGACGTCATCGGCGCGAGACAATTCACGGTCCTCCCGCTGCTCCCCAGGAACGCGCCCAGCGACAGACCCTGCAAGTCCAACACGGACGGGTCAAAGCCGAGCGTAAACGCGAACGCGCCCAGGCCCGACACCTGCTGGACTGACACCTCTACGGCGAAGACACTGCCCTGCTCGAAGGCGTCTGTGGCCGGCTCGATGCAAACGTACGTGCCCGGCGCGCCGCACGACACCACCGGCGTGCTGGTTGGAGTCGGCGTGGCGGTCTCGGTGGGACACAACCCGCCGGGGCAGGGAGTCGCGGTGTCGGTGGGCGTGGCCGTGGGCCCGGCGCTGACGACGATCTCGCCGTCGACTGCGGTGGCGCTGATGCTCTCGCCCAGTTCGTCACTGAGAGCCGGGTCGAGATCGAGGGTTGCCGTGCCGAGGCCGACCGTCATCCAGGTCACGCCGGCCAAGAGTCCTGTACCCGCTGGTCCCGGCTGCGATCCGCTGGTTACGCATCCAAAGTGCAGTCGACGAAGGGTCGCGCCCAGATCCTCGACAATCGGGCCGGGACAGAACACGGAGCGACCTGTGCTGCCCAGGAATGACCCGTTCTGGGCACTGGAGAAGGTGACCAAGGCGCTGTCGAAGGTGAGGAGTACCTCATAGGCACCGAGGTTGGGCACATCCTCCGCGAGGATGAACGTGGTGGCCGGCTGGCCAAGCGACACCGTTTGGGATGCGGGAAGCACGCGCTCTGTCGGGCCGTTCGCCACGGCAGGTTCGCTGCGCACGAGAGAGAGCGCGCCGATGAGCAGAACCACGAAGGCGGCAGTGCCCCAGAGACGCCTCATCGAACGACCCCCGCGCTTACTCCCCACGCGGCGTGTCTAGCGTGGTAGCTGTGCCTGTCTCCAGCCCGGAGCGGGCGCGCATGACGCACGGAACGACGGAGCCGCCGGCTACAGCCGACAGCGTACCAGACACGCCGCCAGCCGCGACCAGTGCTGACTACAACTCCTGCGAACCCGAAGGGCGGTACTTGAGCACAGCCCGTCAAGCAGGAGGGCGCGCAAGAAGGCGAGGCTAGGTGCACGACCAACAGGAAGGCTACTGGAACAGCTCGCCGACGGAGTTGCCCGTGTGGATGCGCATGATGGCCTCGCCGATCAGGGGGGCTACGGAGAGCACGGTGATCTTCTCGTGGTGCTTCTGCGGGGGGAGCGGGATGGTGTCGGTCGCCACGAGCTCCTGGATCTGACTGCCGCAGATCTTCTCGACCGCGCGGTCGGAGAGGATCGGGTGCACGCAGGCGGTGGTGACGCTTTTCGCGCCGAACTCGAGGGCGATGTTAGCAGCGGCGAGGATGGTGCCGCCGGTGTCGATCTCGTCGTCGGCGATAAGGACGTGACGTCCCCCGACCTCGCCGATGAGGCCGAGGGCGGAGACGCGTTCTTCGTTGCCCATGCGCTCCTTGTCGACGATGGCCAGCGGGGTGCCGAGCAAGCGGGCGAGGTTGCGGGCGCGCTTGGCGGCACCGACGTCGGTCGCCACGACGGTGAGTTCCGAGGAGTCGCGGTCCTTGAAGTGCCGGCCCAGCAGGTAGAGCGCCGTCAGCTCGTCGACCGGGATGTTGAAGAAGCCCTGGATCTGTCCGGCGTGGAGGTCGACCGTGAGGACGCGGTTGGCGCCCGCCATCTCGATCAGGTTGGCGAGAAGGCGGGCGGTGATGGGGACGCGCGGTTGATCCTTCTTGTCGCTTCGCCCGTAGCCGTAGTAGGGCATGACGGCGGTGATGCGGCCGGCCGAGGCGCGCTTGAAGGCATCGATCATGATGAGCAGCTCCATCACGCTCTTGTTCACGGGAGAGCAGATGGGCTGGACGATGAAGACGTCGCGCGAGCGGACGTTCTCCTGGATGCGGACGAAGATGTTCTCGTTGGAGAACTCGAACACCTCGCAGGCGCCAAGGGGCATCTCGAGCGAGTCGCAGATGGAGCGAGAGAGCTCCGGGTGGGCGTTGCCGGTGAAGATGGCGAGATCGTGGTACTGGTCCTGGTACAAGGCCCCTCCCTACTTAGATGACCGTACCGATCCAGTGGACTGAAGGGCAGGCCGCGCATGGCGTGAACCCGGCCGACGCCGCATGATATCACGCAGGCGGTCGCCGGGGGCTGCGGGAGAGAGGGGAGCGATGATCGCATGCTGCTATCGGACGGGCAGTGGTGATCTCCGGCTAGACCTGTCACCGGCGGAGATCGGGGAAGCGCTGCGGGAGAGCGGTGGGCTGCTCTGGGTGGACATAGACTCCGCATCCCGAGCCGAGGCGGAGCCCCTGCTGGCCGAGGTGCTCGGCTTCCACCCGCTCACCATTGATGACTGCTTCAATGACCTGCTCGACCCGCCGAAGATCGATGACTACGAGGGGTATCTCTACGTCATCGTCCACGAGGTGGAGTATGACGAGAAGGCCCGGTGGCTGACGACGCGCGAGCTGAACCTGTACATCGGCCCGAACTACGTGGTGAGTTTTCACAAGACGCCGCTGGCGTCGGTGGAGGACGTGCGGCGCCGAACGGAGCAAAACCACCTGCTGACGACACGCGGGGCGGCCTTCCTGGCGCATGCGCTGATCGACGTCGTGGTGGACGGCTTTCACCCGGTGGCGAACACGATCGATGAGCAGGTTGCGGTCCTGGAGGAGCGCGTCGTCGCCTCGCCGGGGGAGGAGACGCTCCATCAGATCCTGCAGCTGAAGCGCATCACGCAGCGGCTCAAGCGCACAGTCCTGCCGCAGCGCGACGTAGCGAATCGCTTCGCGCGGGGGGAGTTCGGGCACCTCATCGCGGCGGAGAGCCTGATGTACTTCCGGGACATCTACGACCATACGGTGCGGGTCGAAGAGCTGATCGAGAGCGTGCGCGATCTGGCGGATAGCACGCTAAACACGTACCTGTCGTCGGTGAACAACCGGATCAACGAGGTGATGAAAACGCTGGCGATCGTCACGGTGGTCTTCCTGCCGCTGACGTTGATCGCCGGGGTCTACGGGACGAATTTTGAGAACGTCGACGAGTACGGCTGGAGGTTCGGTTACGCCGGGATGCTGATCGGCATGGGGGCACTGGCCGTAGCACTGGTGGGCTGGTTCAAGTGGCGGGGCTGGTTCTGAGGGCCGAGAGGAGGCCAGCGGCACGGCTCCACGAGTGCGCTACACTGAGGAAACCACACCTCTGCGCCCCCCAGGCGGGCAGGAGCGGATGAAGCTCTTCGGCAAGCTTTTCGGAGATAACGAACGCGAGGTACGGCGCTTCCTGCCGCTCGTCGAGCGGATCAATGCGCTCGAGCCGGAGATGGAGGCGCTCTCGGACGAGGCCCTGCGGGCGAAGACGGACGAGTTCCGCACCCGGCTGAGGGACGGCGAGACCATCGACGACCTGCTGCCAGAGGCGTATGCCGTCGTCAGGGAGGGGGCGAAGCGGCAGGTCAGCCAGCGCCCGTACGACGTGCAGCTCATCGGCGCGATCGTGTTGCACCAGGGCAAGATCGCGGAGCTGAAGACCGGCGAAGGCAAGACACTCACCGCCACGCTGCCGCTGTACCTGAACGCGCTGGAGGGGAAGGGCGCGCACCTGGTCACGGTCAACGACTACCTCGCCAAGCGCGATGCTCAGTGGTACGGGCCAGTGTTCGACTCGCTGGGCCTGAGCCTGGGTGTGCTCCAGCACGAGAGCGCCTTCCTCTATTCCCGCGAGAAGGTGAGCGACGTGGAGAACATGGAGCACATCGCTCCGTGCGGCCGGCGCGAGGCGTATGGAGCGGACATCACGTACGGGACCAACCACGAGTTCGGGTTCGACTACCTGCGCGACAACATGGCGGTCTCGCTCGACGCCTACGTGCAGCGTGAGCAGCACTACGCGATCGTCGACGAGGTGGACAACATCCTCATCGACGAAGCGCGGACGCCGCTGATCATCAGCGGAGCGGCGGAGGACAGCACGGCGAAGTACGAGCAGTTTGCGCGGCTGGCGCCGCAACTCGTCGCCGAAGCCGACTACACGATCGACGAGAAGGCGCGGGCGGTGCTGCTGACCGAGGCAGGCGTTGAGAAGATCGAGAAGCTGCTGAAGGTCGACAACATCTACGCGCCGGAGAACTACCGGCTCACCCGCTACATGGAGGCGGCGCTGAAGGCCAGCGTCGTCTACAAGCGGGACGTGGACTACGTGGTGAAGGACGGCGAGGTTGTGATCGTCGACGACTTCACGGGGCGCCTGATGTTCGGGCGCCGCTGGTCGGACGGGCTGCACCAGGCGATCGAGGCGAAGGAGCGCGTCCGGGTCCAGAACGAATCGATCACGTACGCGACGATCACGCTCCAGAACTACTTCCGGTTGTACGGCAAGCTGGCGGGCATGACGGGCACGGCGGCGACGGAGTCGGAGGAGCTCTTCAAGATCTACAAGCTGGAGGTGGTGGTGATCCCCACCCACCGGCCGATGGTCCGCGACGACTTCACGGACCTGGTCTACCGGACGGAGCGGGCGAAGTTCGATGCCGTGGTCGAGGAGATCGAGGAGATGCGGGAGTTGGGGCGGCCGGTGCTCGTGGGCACCGTCTCGATCGAGAAGTCGGAGTACCTTTCGGAGCAGTTGCAGCGGAAGGGCATCGAGCACCGGGTGCTGAACGCGAAGCAGCACGAGAAGGAAGCCGGGATCATCGCCCAGGCCGGCCGCTACGGGGGAATCACGATCGCCACCAACATGGCGGGGCGCGGCACGGACATCGTGCTGGGCGGAAAGCCGGAGGGGCGTGAGGAAGGGGACTGGCAGGACGAGCACAACCGCGTGGTGGAGGCGGGCGGCCTGCACATCGTCGGCACGGAGCGGCACGAGGCGCGGCGGATCGACAACCAGCTGCGCGGCCGATCGGGACGGCAGGGCGACCCGGGCAGCTCACGTTTCTATACGTCGTTCGAGGACGACATCATGCGCCGGTTCGCGCCCGAGTGGCTGCCGGGGCTGATGCAGAAGCTGGGCATGGAAGATGACATGCCCATCGAGAGCGGGATGGTCGGTAAGGCGATCGAAACGGCGCAGACGAAGGTAGAAGGGCACAACTTCGACATCCGCAAGCACGTCGTTGATTACGACGACGTGATGAACACGCAGCGCGACGTGATCTACACGGAACGGCGCAAGATCCTCGAGGGGGCGGACCTTCGCTCCAACATCATGGACATGGTCCGCGAGGAGTTGACGGCGATCGTGTCGTCGAATCTGGGGGACGATGTCGAGTGGGACATGGACGCGCTGCTGGCGGAAGCGAACGCCGTGGTGAAGCTCCCGGAGGAGTTCACGGCGGAAGCCCTGGCGGAGCGCACGCCGGACGAGATCCTCGAAGCGATCCTGTCGTACGCGGGGGACGCGTACCAGGACAAAGAAGAGGAGATGACGCCCGAGACGATGCGCACGCTGGAGCGGCTGGTGATGCTGCGCTCGATCGACACACTGTGGGTGGAGCACCTGACGGCGATGGACGAGATGCGCCAGGGTATCGGGCTCCAGGCGTACGGGCAGCAGGACCCGCTGGTGGCGTACAAGCGCGAAGCGCACGACATGTGGGAGCAGCTGCTGGCGAACATCCGCAACCAGATTGTGCGGGCGATCTACCACGTGCAGATCGCGCCGCAGGCTCGGCCGGCGCCGCAGCCGGTGGGCGTAGGCGCGCAGCCCCGCACCGACGGCAACGGGAGCGACGCCGCGCAGGCCATCGAGGAGCGCACGCAGCGGGCGATTGCGGCGGCGACGGGGGTGAAGGCGCCTCCCCGAGACCTGCGCACCAACCAGCCGATGGAGGGCGGGGGCGGGCAGACGGTGGTGGCGGCGAACAAGGTGGGGCGCAACGACCCCTGTCCGTGCGGGAGCGGCAAGAAGTACAAGAAGTGCCACGGGTTCGCGGCGTAGGCGACCGGGCAGCCGTGAGCTGGGAGCCTTGAGCACCCTCCTCCCCCTCTCCTCGTGATATCCGGACCAGACGGCAACCAGAGGCGCACTGTGGCGGTCGGGCTGGTCGTGGCGCCGGACGGGCGGTTGTTGCTCCAGCACCGTGACGACCGGCCGGGGCTGCCGGGGTCGGGGAAGTGGGGCTTCTTCGGGGGGCACGTAGAGCGGGGCGAGACGCTCAGCGGTGCCTTTCTGCGCGAGTTGAACGAAGAGCTTGGGTGGCGGCCACGGCGCTTCGAGCACTTCCACACGCGGGAGGTCGACCACGATGACTGGCATGGCACGTCGCACGCGTTCGCGGCGCATCTCGATGTGCCGCTCGAGGCGCTGACGCTCGGCGAGGGCCAGGCGATGGCGCTGTTCGCGCCGGATGCGCTGCCCTCGCCGAGCGTGCCCGGGGTGGCGGACGTGATCGGCCTGTTCGCGAAGTCGGACGCGTATGAACGCACGCGGCGCACGTACGACGTGCTGACGGCCGTGGCGCTGCTCATCGATCGGGAGGGGCGGTTTCTGCTTCAGCATCGTGACGACAAGCCGGGGATCGAGAATCCGGGGCGGTGGGGATCGTTCGGCGGGGCCATCGAACCGTACGAGACGCCGGAGGAGGGGTTCCTGCGCGAGATCGAGGAGGAGCTGGGCTGGCAGCCGGAGGCTTACGGGCTGTACCTGGCGTCCGGCTACCACCCGGATGAGCGCTGGGTGCTGGTCTACGTCTACGACGCGCTCGTCGAGGTGCCGGAGGAGCGGCTTGTGCTAGGGGAGGGGCAGGGGATGGGCTTCTTCGCGCCGGGTGCGCTGCCGGAGGAGACGGTGCCAGCGCTACGCATGCTGATCGCCGCATACGTGCGGACTGCGCGCTACGAGGAGCTCCTGCGCGCCTAGCTCCCGCTGTCAAACCCTCCGACAATCCATCATACTGTCATGCTGCGCCCGCACCGATTCCGGCGGGTGGATCGTGTGAGATGAGCGAACCGAGATTCGTCCCGCGAAAGCTGAGCGCCGGCGTCATCCTGGTGGACCGGGAGGGGCGGGTGCTGTTGCAGCTGCGCGACAGCGACCCGCGCATCATGTTCCCGGACCACTGGGGGATCACCGGCGGCGCGGGGAACGCCGGCGAGACGCCGGAGCAGATCGCGCGCCGGGAGGTGGAGGAGGAGACGGGGCTGACGCTGGGGCGCATCGAGCCGTTCCGGGCGTACTACTTCCACGAGCAGCGCGCGGCCAACGGGAAGAAGGGCTCTCCCTCTAAGGCCAGCGCGGACTACGAGCTGTACCTCTTTCACGCCCCGTGCGAGACGCCCGCGGAAGAGATGGTGTGCGGTGAGGGTCGGGCGCTGCGCTTCTTCGCGCCGCACGAACTGCCGGTGATTGACGTGGCGTACAACCATCGGGATGTGCTGACGGAGTTCTTCTCGACGCCGGCGTACGCTGGGTACCTACGCGGCACGGCCTTCGCGGCGGGCGAACCGTCCGACGCGGTCGCGCAGCTCCGGGAGTCCATCGCGGCGGGCGAGCCGTGGTTCGAAGCGCTGATGCGGTCGATCGCGGTGTGGGACAAACCGGAGGAGGACGCAGGCGGGCGGCGCTATCGGTATCTCATCGGCGATGAGGCGTTCGACTGGCTGCTGCTCGCCGAGCGGCTGATCGCCGGAGCTGGCGGGCACATTCCCGAGGACGAGGCGGAGCGGCTTCTGTTCGAGGCGCGAGCACCGACGGAGATGGACGACGCCGGGCTGCGGGAGTGGATCGGCGAGTCCAAGCACCGCGCGCACCTCAACTACCTGTACGGGGTCATCGTCGAGGAGGCGCTGCAGTACGCCGTGGAGCTGGAGGTGGCAAAGGAGTACCGGAGCGGCACCTTCAAGGACGGCCGCGAACGAGAGCCGGTGCGCGACCCCGTCTTCGAGCGAATCTACGGCCGCCCGCAGAAGGAGCTGCTCCGGGAGTTTCGCGACGAGCTCGGGCTGCCCCGGCACACTGGCATCGCGCTCTCGGAGCTGCGGGAGTTCCTGTACTGGCTGTTCAAGTACCGGACGAAGCAGTGCGAGCCGGCGCGCGTGGCGTCGGACACGCGAAAAGCGCTGGCGCAGCTCTCGACGATCGAAGACGCATCCCGACGATCGCGCCGGGCGCGCGACTCCCGTGGGGGCCCCAGCCCCGTGGCGGAAGAAATCGTCACCAGCGCGGGATAACCAGGGCCTCAGCTCCTCCAGCCTGCGCCAATTTGTCGGCTACGTGCGTGGCGTCACCCGGCCTCGCGCATCGCGACGGGTCGGTCGGAGGCTGGGCGATCGATCCGGGTGGGCCGTCAGATCGGCGCGCCTCCGCCGACGCTGTAGGCGGAGGTAGCGATGGTCAAGGGGGGCGGTTGGCCGCGGCTGATCCCGTACGCGCTCGGAGCGCTTGTCGCGATCGCGATCGTCGCCATCCCGGGGCAGGAATCCACGGCATCCGCTCTCGGGGCGAACACGCCCCCGACGCTGACCATCGTGTCACCGGCCGACGATTCGACCTTCATTCCCGGCCAGACCATCAGCTTTGAGGCGGAGGCGACGGACGCCGAGGACGGCGCGCTCGACACCAGCGGGTTGATGTGGTTCTCAGACATCGTCGGGGGGCTGGGCACGGGCAATCCGCTGCTCATCGACACAGCGACCCTGGGCGACGGCGCTCACCTCGTGTCGGTCGCGATCGCCGACTCACAGGGTGACTTCACGACGGCGGAGGTGCGGTTCACGATCGGGCAGGAGCCGCCGACGCCGGTGCCCACGGAGACGGCCACGGGGACAGCTACGGAGACGCCGACGCCGGACCCCACGGCTACCCATACACCACAGCCGACATCGACGCAGACGGCCGCGCCGACTGCGACCTCCGCGCCGACCGAAACTGCGACGGCCACGGTGGAGCCGAGCCGCACACCTACACCGGCGCCTCCAGTGACACACACCGCTCTGGCCACGCAGACCGCGACCGCGACCGCGAAGGCCGTGACGCACACACCGAAGGCCACGCGAACACCGACCGCGACTCGAACGGCGAAACCCACGAAGACCCCGACCGCGACACCCACCAACACGCTGCCGCCGGCGGAGCGTGAGCGCCGTCATTGCGCGGACGTGACGGGCGACGGAAGGGTGACGTGGCGGGACATCGAGGCGATCGCGCACAAGCTGGGGCGGCATGACCCACGTTACGACTTGACCGGCGACGGTCGGGTGACGTACCGGGATCTGCTGATCGCGTTGTGGCAGCTGGGCCGGCGCTGCCGGCGCTGATCGTCAGCGCGTCCTGAAGCCCAGCTCACTCACGGTTGCGCCGACAGCGTCGATGAGGGCATCAATGTCCCCCGGGACGACGTGGCCGATGGTGCCGATGCGGAAGGTGTCGGCACGGCTGATCTTCCCGGGGTAGATCACAAATCGCCTGCGCTTCAGCGCATCGTAGAAGGGGCGGAAGCTGAAAGACGGGTCGTCCGGGTAGAGGAACGACGTGATCAAGGGCGAGCGCAGCTCCGGAGCCAGCAGCGGGCGGAAGCCCAAGCGCTCCATGCCGGCGACGAGCCGCCGGTGGTTCTCGCGGTAGCGCTCGTGGCGCGCCACGACACCGCCCTCCTCGTCAAGTTCCAGCAGCGCCTGGCGGAAGGCGCGTACGACGTGCGTCGGCGAGGTGTAGCGCCACTTGCCGCCGTGATCCTCCATCTCGCGCCACTGGGCGTAGAGGTCCAGGCTGACCGATCGGGCGTGGCCACGCGACGCATCGAGCGCTTCCCGGCGCGCGATGACGAAACCGAACCCCGGCACGCCCTGGATGCATTTGTTCGCCGAGGAGATCAGGAAGCCGGCGTCCATCTCGTCGACGGTGAAAGGGATGCCGCCGAACGACGACATAGCGTCGAGGATGAAGGCCTTGCCGTGTGCCCGCACGAGCCGTCCTGCTTCCGCAGCAGGGTTCAGCATGCCCGTGGTCGTCTCGCAGTGGACCATGGCCACGTGGGTGATCGCCGAGTCGGTGCGCAGCGCCGCGTCCATGCGGCGGATGTCAGCGGGCTCCGTCTCCTCGTGCGTGAGCTCCGTCAGCGGGATGCGCAGCCGGCGGGCGATCTCCGCCATGCGGGCGCCGTAGGCGCCGTTGTTCACGACGAGCAGCTTGCCGTCCGGCGGGACGACAGAGCCGACCGTGGCCTCAACCGTGAAGGTGCCGCTCCCCTGCATCAGCACGCACGTGTAGTCGCCGCCGCCGGCGATGCGGACGAGGTCGCGGCGGATCTCCTGGACGATGGAGTTGTAGTCGTCGTCCCAGGTACAGAAGTCCTGCAGCATCGCCTGGCGCACGGTGCGGGAGGTGGTGAGCGGGCCGGGCGTGAGGAGCAGGTACGGGATGTCGTCGTCCATGTGGATCCGTCAGTGCGTGTGTTGCGGCTGCCGCGAGGGCATCTCGCCGCGAGCGAGGCGCGTTTCGATCTCGTCGATCAGGGCCGGAATGGCGGCTACTGATTCGATGACGTCGTGCGCACCGGCATCGCGCAGCGTGCCGGCTGCATCGTGGAGGCGGCGCCCGCGTTCGCTTAGCGGCAGCGCGGCGAACTCCGCCTCGGTGAGGCCGACGATGCTGCCGGTCGCGGTCACGCCAGCCGACCAGACGCCGGCGTTCAGCCCTTCCTCGATGTCCGGCACCGTGTCACCGGCCTTCAGGACGGCGGCGGGCGGGTACACACGCAGCTCCTGCATGATGCGGAAGATCATCCAGGGAGCGGGGCGGCCCTCTGGCACGTCGGACGGGCAGAGCGCGAGGTCGGGGCGGTAGCCCTGGGCGGCCGCGGCATCGGCGCAGCGGCGCGCGGCCTCGGCGAAGTAGCCGGTGGTGGCACCGATGCGCACGCCGCGCGCGCGGAGCCGTTCGACGCAGTCGAGCAGGCCGGGCACGAGCCGGCTGGCATCGGCGACGCGCTCGAGCTGCAGGGGTACGAAGTCGGCGAACACGGCCTCGACGTCGGCCTCGGACGGCTCACGGCTGTGAGCATCACGCCAGACTGCCGCGACGTCTGGACGCCGCATCAGGGCGCGGATATGGTCCTTCTTCTCCAGCCCCATCGGCCCACGCGCCTGCCCGACTGTGATAGCGACACCGTGGCGGCGGAACGCCTCGATGAAGGGCGACACGGGCGCGAAGCAGCCGTGATCGACGGTCGTCCCCGCCCAGTCGAAGACGACGAGGCGGATGCGGGCGGCTTCGGCGTGCATGCGGCGATCTCCCGAGGTGCGCGTGCGGATCGCGCAAGTCTAGCGCGCACTCTTGCGCGAAAACCAGCCGTCTACATCGCCCAGCCGACGGCCTGGCACCACATGCGTCCCCAGAATGCGCCGGGGTGCTGGCCCCACGTTCGCCACGCCTCGCTCATCTCGCGGAGGTCAGCCTCCGAGGCGAGACGGGAGGAGGTGACGTAGGCGACGAACTCGGGGGCGGAGAAGTAGTCCGCCCAGTAGGCGCCCGCGCGTTGCGCGGTCTCGAGCGCACCGTCGCAGTCCGCGACCACGAACGCCGCGTTGCGTGGGAAGCCAGCGTCGTGCAGCAGCTCGCGGAGCCGCCGCCCGACGAACGGCGGCGTGCCGCTATGCTCGCGCATCCGAATCTGCAGGTCGAGCGCCTGTTCGAGCGCCGGACTCGACGGATGCATGAGCGAGCCTGCGTAGTCAGCATCGGCGACGCCGATCACGCCGCCGGGCTTCAGGACGCGCCGCACCTCGCGAAGCGCCCGGAGCGGCTCCGAGAGGTGCTGCAGCACCGCGTGCACAAACGCCGCGTCGAAGCTGGCGTCCTCGAACGGGAGGGCGTAGATGCTCGCGACTTCGAAGCGGACGTTCGGCACAGCCTTCTCGGACGCCAGGGCGCCGGAGGCGTCGATAGCGCCGTCGCTGCGATCTATGCCGACGGCCTCGCCGGGGGCGACCGCCTCGGCGAGGCCGAGGGTGATGCTGCCCGGGCCGCAGCCGGCATCGAGCAGACGCATGCCGGGCCGCAGGTGCGGCAGCAGGAAGGCCGCGTTGCGGGCGGCGTTGCGGCGGGCGTGCGCGGGGGTGTGGGTGCGGCCGAGCCAGCGCTCGAACGCTTCTTGGACGGAGTCTTGTTCGGTCGATTGGGTCATGGAAGCGTGCTCCTGATGATTGGCCGCGACGCGATGCGACCGGAGCACGCGTGCGAAGAGCTACGCGGCGGGCGCGGTACGCGCGACAGGCTGAGTGGCCGGGGTCGTCGCTCGGGCTGCCATGCGCACCTCCTCTCTTCGCCTGTGGAGTCGGCGGGATTGTATCATACGCCCCGAGATGGGTGCGACGGTGACGCGAGCGGCCGGCGGGTGCGACGAGCGGGCGGTGCTCGACGCTCTCGCGCGGGAGAGGCTGCGGCCGTCGCGGTGGTCAAACGGCGCGCACGACACCTACGCCCAGCACAGTCACGGCTACCACAAGGTGCTGTACTGCCTCGCCGGGTCGATCGTGTTCCAACTGGCGGAGAGCGGGGAGGAGCTGGAGTTGCGTCCGGGCGACCGGCTGGAGATCGCGCCGGGGACGTCGCATGCGGCGGTCGTGGGGCCAGAGGGCGTCGCGTGCGTCGAGGCGCCGCGCGCATGAGGCTGTTGCAGTCGCTCGCCGCCCGCCTAGATCGCGGCCGCCCCCGGAGCGGTCTCCGCCCCGCGGATCTCGCGATCACCCTCGCCCACGAAAGCGAGCGCGAGCGTTTGACGCGAGACGCGCTGCTGAAGCTCCTCTCGGAGTACGACCTCACGCCGTGGCTCGCCACGACACGCGTCGTCATCGACGAGACGGCGGTCCCGCACAGCCACCCCGTGCTCACGCTGCACGCCCGGCACGTCACAGCCCCAGACCTGCTGCTCTCGACCTTCGTGCACGAGAACATCCATTGGCTCCTCCGGCCGAAGCTCGGCGCCGTCTCGAAGGCGATGGCGGAGCTGCGCAACCTCTACCCCGAAATCGCTGTGGCGCCTCCGGCGGGCGCAGGTGACCGCCAGAGTTCGTATCTGCACCTCATCGTCAACTACCTGGAGCTGGTGGCGATGCGGAAGCTGGCCGGCCACGACCGGGCGGGCGCGGTCTTCGACGTCTGGCGCAAGCACCACTACACGCAGCTCTACGAGATCGTGCTCGGCGACGAGTTCCTGGTGGCGAGCGTGGTGGAGCGTAACGGGCTGCTGCTTCCGGGTTGAGGCAAAGCGGAATTTACATACAGCTTGCGGAGGCTTTTCGCCCGTTTGACGCACTTCCCCTCCTCGATGCCGTATCTGATGGCAGAGGAAGGGAGGACGACATGGTGACGAAGGCTGCGTTCGGGATGGCCCGCGAGCTGCTCCAGCGGACGGGCGACATAGCATCGACGGGGGAGGAGGCGGTGTTCGATCCGGCCTACCGCGACCGGATGAGCGCGGGGCAGCGGCGGCTGGCGGCGGAGGCGCTGTTCAGCGTCGCACGGTCGTACGAGCTGCAGGGTGACGTGCAGGAGGCACGCCTCTCCTACGAGAGCGTGCTGCTGGTCGAGCCGGGGCACGCGCAGGCGCAACGGCGGCTGCGGCTGCTGAACCGGGTGGACTGGGGGGCGTTCATCGCGTCGGCGTCCTTCGCGTTGGCGCGCTAGACCTGCGTCGCGGCGGGCTTCGCGCGTTCGTAGTGCTCGACGAAGCGGAAGTCGGAGGACTGGGAGAGGCGGGCGTAGGAGCCGAAGCGCTCATCGCCGTCGTCCAGCGCGTGGTCGAGGGGGTCGTAGTGGTCGTCCTCCTCCGGGCCGAACTCCCGGCGGATGCGGTACAGCGTGTCGCGCTCGGCGGGGACGCGCCCCATCTCGCGGATCAGCGCCCGCATCTCGCGGGGGGCCATGCGCTGGCCGTAGATGGCGCCGGCAGACGTGCTGATGCTCTCGTTGATCAGCGTGCCCATGAAGTCGTTGCAGCCAGCATGGAGAGCCATCTGCGCGAGCTTCGGGCCCTCCTTCACCCACGAAGCCTGGAGGTTCGGGATCCAACGGTCGAGCATGATACGCGATACCGCGTACATCTTGATCACTTCGGCGCCGGTGGCACCGGAGCGCACGCCCTCGACCAGGCCCTTGTTGTACATCGGCGCCTCGGCGGCGATGAAGCTCAGCGGCACGAACTCCGTGAACCCTCCGGTGTCCTTCTGGATGTCCCGGAGCAGCGCGATGTGCGCTGCGCGGTGACGGACGGTCTCGACGTGGCCGTACATGATGGTGGAGGTGGTGCGGATGCCGAGGCGGTGGGCAGTGGTAATGACCTCGATCCACTGGTCCTTCGTGATGCGCCCGGGTGCGATGGTGTCGCGCACCTCCTGGTCGAGGATCTCAGCGGAGGTGCCGGGCAGGCTGCCAACGCCGGCGTCCTTCAGGGCCTGGAGGTACTCCTCGATGCTGCAGCGGGCGCGGACGGCGCCATAGAGCACCTCCTCGGGCGAGAAGCCATGGATGTGCATCTCCGGCAGCTCGCGCTTAATCGCCTTCGTGAGTTCGACGTAGTAGTAGCCGTCCATCTTCGGGGGCAGTCCCGCCTGAACGCAGATCTCGTGCGCGCCGAGATCCCAGGCCTCGCGGGCGCGGCGAACCACCTCCTCGACCGGGAGGAAGTAGCCCTCCTCCTCGCGGTGGTCGCGGCTGAAGGCGCAGAAGCCGCAGTGCTTGATGCAGACGTTAGTGAAGTTGATGTTGCGGTTGATGACGTAGGTGACGACATCGCCGATGCTGCGCCGACGCAGCTCGTCCGCGGCGAGGGTGACGGCGGTCAGCGAGGGCCCGTTCGTCTCGAAGAGAGTCACTGCTTCGTCGACGCTGATCTCCTCACCGTCGAGCGCGCGGTCCAGGATGCGGGCGACCTCGCGGTCGACCGGGAGGCTTCGGCTCCAGGCGACGGCCCCGGTGGTCTGTTGTCTGCCATTCACCATCGCTCTTCCTCCTGTCGCACCAGTCCGTCGACGTCCGCCAGCCGGTCGACGAGCGGGCGCACGGCGTCGGGGATGAATTCGGGCCGGGTGCGGACGTACTCGGGGTAGATAGCGAGCCGCTCGCGCAGCTCGAAGCCGGCGTCGGCGGTTGTCTCGCGCAGATCGAGCAGGTTCGGCCAGGGGCGCTCGGGGTTGATGTGGTCCTTGGTGACCGGGGAGACGCCGCCCCAGTCGTTGATCCCGGCCAGCAGGTACATACCGTGGGCATCGGGCGTAAGGTTCGGCGGCGCCTGAATGTTCACGTCCGACCCCAGCAGCAGCCGCGCCGTGGCGATGGTGCGCAGCATCTCGAACACGCTGGGCTCGCCCTCGTGGCGCATGGCGATGTCCTCCTTCACGCGGAAGTTCTGGACGATCACTTCCTGGATGTGGCCGAACTCCTGGTGCAGGTCGCGGATCGCGCAGAGCGAGTCGACGCGCTCCTCGCGGGTCTCGCCGATGCCGATGAGGATGCCGGTGGTGAAGGCGACGCGCTGCTCGCCGGCGCGGCGCATGGTGTCGAGGCGCTCCTGCGGGACCTTTCCGGGACAGTTCCAGTGCGCCATGCCCTTCTCGTGCAGGCGCATCGAGACGGTCTCGAGCATCAGGCCCATCGAGGCGTTGACCTCACGCAGGGCGGCGATCTCGTCCGCGTCCATGATCCCCTGGTTCGCGTGCGGCAGAAGCCCCGTTTCGCGGAGCACCAGTTCGCACATCTCGCGCAGGTATGACGACATGGTGCGGTGTCCGTAGCGCGCGAGGTCGCCGCGGACGAAGTCGTACGTCTCCTCCGGGCGCTCGCCGAGGGAGAAGAGCGCTTCCTTACACCCCTGCCGCGCGCCAGCCCTCGCAACGGCGAGCACTTCGTCGGGGCTCATGGTGTGGGCCTTCGGGTCGTGCGGGCCGCGGGCGAAGGTGCAGTACCCGCACTTCTGGCGGCAGAGTGTGGTCAAGGGGATGAACACCTTGCGCGAGTAGGTGGTGGTCCGGCCGTGGCCGCGTTCGCGCAGCTCGGATGCGGCGGCCATCATCGCCGCCAGGCCGGCGCCGTCCGCGTGGATGAGGCGATAGCCGTCGTCGGGCGTCAGGCGCGCGCCGGCGAGCGCGCGCTCGGCGACCTCATCGACCCGTCCAGTGCGGACTGCGACCACTGCCCGTGCCTTTCTGCGATGGCGACAAAAAAGCCGTACCGCGGAGCGCGCCTCACGGCGACTCTCGACGGCCCGGCGACTGGCTCACTCCGCCAGCAGGTACTACCCGCCAGGGCACTTCCCTTGACCGCACGATCTTACGGACTGCGAAGTATCGCGTCAAGCGCCCCGATGACGGCGCAGATCGTGGCAGGCGCACGAAGATTCCTCGCTGCGCTCGGAATGACCAGACATGGTCCACCCTGAGCGAAGCGAAGGCTCTTCGCGCGGGGTGTTACCATCCCCGCCGATGACCGCGCAGATTCGCGCCGCCCGCCGATCCGACCTGCCCGCAATCTACGAGCTGCTCGACATCGCGTTCGGCGACGCGCCGCGGGAGCTGTTCGTGCGGCAGACGGAGTCGGACTCGACGTTTCGCTACCGGCAGGCGCGCATCGCCGTCGACGGGGACCGGGTCTTGGCGCACGTGCGGATCTTCGCCCGGACGATGCTGATCCGGGGCGTGCCGGTGCCCACCGGCGGCATCGGATCCGTGGCGTCGCACCCGGATGCTCGGGGGGACGGGCTGCCGACGGCGCTGCTCCGCGACTGCATCGATGAGATGCGGCGGGAGGGGATGGCGGTGTCGTTCCTGTTCACGGGCATACCGGCGTTCTACGAGCGCCTCGGATGGCGCATCGCCAGGCAGCCGACGGTGGTGGTGGATGGCGCGGAGGCGGCGGAGATCGCGCACCAGCGGCTGTATCGCATCCGGCGCATCCGTCCGGGCGATCTGTCGCAGCTGCTGCGGATCTATCGCGAGGCGACAGCGGGCACGATGGGCGCCGTCCTACGAACGGCGCGCACATGGCGGGACGCACAGACGTGGTTGGAGGAGGACGCGGGCGGGTGTTTCGTTGCGACGAGGAACGGCGTGCAGGTGGCGTACCTGCGGTCGCGATGCCGGGGCTACGGGCATCACATCCTCGATGCGGAAGCGCGCGCCGGCCACGACGAGGCGGTGGTGGAGCTGCTGGCGGCGGCCGGTGCGCGGGCGCGCGACCACGGGGAGCGCCTGATCGCCGAAGCGCCGGCGGGCCATCCGCTGGAGACGGCGATGCGCACGCTGCCCTCGGCATTCTGGACGATGGAGGCGAGATATCCGACGATGATGCGCGTCATGGACCTGCGGGCGCTGGTCGGGGGGCTGCTGCCGCAGTTCCGGCATCGCGCGAAGACGCATCCGGGGGCGCCGTTCTGCCTGCGGCTGCGGGGGCCGGACGGGCAGTCGCTATCCGTGACCGTCGGGGCCTCGAGTGCGCGCATGGGGGAGGGGCAGCCGGCCTTCGCGCTCGACGAAGCGGCGACGCTGGACGCGATTCTGGGGCAGAGGCGGGCGAGCGGGCTGGTGCGTCCCCGGCCTCCGGCGGCCATTGCGCGGCGGATCGACGCGCTGCTCCCGGAGGCGGCGCTGCACTTCTGGAACAGCGACCGGATCTAGCTACAACCCCGGGTTCACGGCGGTGACGCAGAGGCAAGGGGCTGGCCGGGCGTGCGGCTCTTGCAGCAGGTCGCGCTCGACGTTGACGTCGACAAAGCCGGCATTCTCGAACATGAGCACCAGCTCCAGCGGGCGGTAGAACGCATAGTGAGCTGTCGCGCTGTCGAACGGCGAGAAGGTCGTATCGCGCTCGCCGGTACCCTCGAAGAAGATCATCGACACCGGCGCACCGAGGCGCAGCAGGCCACGGAGCTGCGACAGCACGCCGGCGAACTCCGCCTTGGTGAGGTGGATGAGCGCCAGGCACGAAAACGCCGCCGCCAACGTCGAAGACTTCAGCGGGAGGTGGCGGACGTCCCCCAGGACAAGGTGCGCCGAGGGCGCGCGCGTGCGGGCGGCGGCGAGCATCGCCTGAGAGCTGTCGATGCCGACGCCGTGCGCGAAGCGTGCGAGCTCGAATCCGGGGCCGCAGGCGAGGTCGATGATCGGGCCGTCCACCAAGCGGGCGAACTCGCGAGCACGCGGCGTGCAGGGAGAGTCGTCCTTCGGGCCGTACGCCTCTTCGTATCGCTCGGCGAGGTGCGCCCAGGGGTCGGTTGCTGGCACGCTCGGTCACGCTCCCCGTGTTGCGGTTCCGGCAGCCGTCCGGCGGTCCGGCTGCGCGATCCCGCGTGATGACATCGGTATCGTGACGAATGGCCGCTAAGACCGCCAGACCGTACACTCCCCGGCGGCGACGTTATGTGGAGCATTGGATGACTACGGCATCGGCCGGGGACCGCAGGCAGCGACTGATCGAGACGGCGGGGCGCCTCGCGGACGACTTCGCGACGCGCGCTGACGAGCACGACCGCAACAACACCTTTCCGTTCGAGAATTTCGAAGCGCTGAAGGCGGCGAACTACACGAGTCTCCCGATCCCGGAGGAGCTGGGCGGGCTGGGCGGCACGCTGCTCGATCTCTGCCTGTGCCAGGAGCGGTTGGCGCAGGGCTGCGGCTCGACGGCGCTGGCGGTGAACATGCACCTGTTCGCGGTGGGGTCGATGGCGGAGCAGATGGCGATGGCCGACCCAACGTCGATGCTGATGGCCGGGATGCTGGCGCAGAATCGCTGGATCATCGGGGGCGGCTTCACGGAGGCGGAGATCGGCGGCAACTGGGGCTTCCCCACGACGAAGGCGGTGCGCGAGGAGCGCGACGGGATGCGCGGCTTCGTGCTGAATGGGCGCAAGACGTTCACGTCGATGGCGCCGATCATCGACTTCTTTGCCGTGAACACGTCGACGACGGACGACGAGGGCAACCAGGTGATCGGCATGTTCACAGTGCCCCGGGCGACGCCGGGCATCGAGATCGTGGAGACGTGGGACACGATGTCGATGCGGGCGACGGCTAGCCAGGACCTGGCGCTGACCGACTGCTGGGTGCCGGAGGCAGCGATGGTGGGGATGCGGCAGCCGGGGGACACGGATGTGGGCGCGAACGTGATCCTGTCGTGGTTCTGCACGACGGTATCGTCGGTGTATCTGGGGATCGCGATCGGGGCGCGGGATTTCGCGGTGGAGTGGGCGAAGACGCGGCGACCGGTGCTGTTCGAGCGTCCGATCGCGCACTTCCCGGGGGTGCAGTTCCACGTCGCGGACATGGAGATCGAGCTGGCGGCGGCGCGGGCGCTGGTGCACCAGACTGCGCGGGAGTGGATGGAGGGGGGCCTGCGGGAGCGGGCGGACCTGGCGCGGATCATCCTGCCGAAGTACGTGGCGACGAATGCGGCGGTGCGGGTGGTGGACCAGGCGATGGGGATCGTGGGGGCGCCGGGGATCTTCCGGCGGCACCCGATGCAGCGCTTCTACCGGGACGTGCGACCGGGGCCCTTCCACCCGATGACGAACGACGTGGCGCGGGAGCTGATCGGGAAGACGGCGCTGGGGGTCCCGATGGAGTTCGTGCCTCGGTGGGGGTGAGCCAGCCGTGAGCCGTGAGCAGGCCTTAACCGGTCGTTCATGGGCGTTAGTGGGGCGTTAACGTTGGCGGCATAGGATGCGAGTGTGAGCAACGAAGCGCGGCTGGAGCGGGTCTCGGGGCGGACGTACCGACTCCGGGGGCTCCGGCGCAGCGCCTCGGGCCCGACACAGCGCCCGTCCCTCCGGGGAGCATCTCCCGCCCGGTGGGCGCAGCTCGGCCGGTTCGCATCCGGCGAGCAGCGGCGCAGCGAGCAGCGGCGCCGAGCCGGTCCATAAGCCCTCCCTCGGCTGGGTCGCCCACGGCGACCCTCCCATGAAGAGCCACGCTTGCCCAGGCGTGGCTCTTCGCTTTGCCCTTTGATTGCGGGATTGTTTTTCGAAAAACTCGGGGCGTTTCGGGCCTCTTCGAACGGGAGGAGGGGTGCAGGCTGTCCGATTGTTCTGCGAAGGATACGAGGCTCCGGGGACGGGCGGCGCTGTTCATGTGGCGAGCGTAGCGCGGGGGCGGGGCGATCTCCGAGCGGGTGGCGACACCGGGCGCGGTAATCGCGGGTCGCGAAGCGGTTGTGGTGTGATGCCAGGTGGTGCGTCGTCCGCGAGATTCTTCGCTGCGCTCAGAATGACACCGCGGGGGCGCCGGCTTCTGGCGTTTGTCCCGGGTCGGGGGGACGCAACGAGAGAGGAGGGGTCCGCCTGCGGCGGACGCACAGCCGAGGGCGGCTATGCCCATGCTTCGCATCGCGTAAGCGCGGGGGCTGAAAGCCCGGGCGCCACATATGTTGAATAACGTAGCGGTGGGGCGGGTGGTGTCCGGGAGTGCTCCACTGCGCTTAGCATGACGCAGCAGCAAGAGGATGCGGGCGGGGCAAGCCCCGCCCCTACGTGGCTGCCGCTGCGCGGATGACTCCCCGCCCCGGACGTCCGCCTCGGTTCGAAACGCCTTCGGGCCGGGCTCCCTTGCGGCTGGATCGCCGTAGGGCGAGATGTTCGCTGCGCTCAGCATGACGCCTATCGCTCCGGGTTGATGGCCGAGGGGCGCACGAAGACGCTTCGCTTCGCTCAGGGTGACAGGGCGGGAGGGGTCCGCCTAGGGCGGACGCACAGCCGGGGGCGGCTGTGCCACATGCGCGGGCTGAAAGGCCGCGCCACACGCCTCCGTAACAAGTTTGAAGTAACGTTCCGGGGCTCCAGCATCGATACTGGGGGGTGAGGCGAGAGGGCCAATCCGGGGGATGGAGGGGAAGAAGAGGACATGAAGTTCGGAAGCACGTTTCTGATGGTGGTCGTGAGTATGCTCGCGGGGGCGGGGATCGTCGCCGGGATTACGCTGGCGCTGGACCGCGATGACGGGGCATCGAGCCCGCGGACGGACACGACGTCGTCGTCGCAGCCGGTGAGCAGCCAGCCTTCGGACAGCGAGGGCTCGGACGGTACGGCGACGGATTTCTCGGCGCTGTACGGGCAGGTGCGTGATTCGATCGTGCGGATCACGCTGGGGGAGGATGACGACCCGTTCTCGGGCGGGAGCGAGGGGCTGGGGTCGGGCATCGTGCTGGACACGGACGGGCGGATCCTGACGAACTACCACGTGGTGCGCGGATTCGACGAGGTGACGGTGACGTTCTCGGACGGGACGACGGTGCAGGCGGAGGTGCTCGGGCGCGACCCGGGCAACGACGTGGCGCTGGTGCAGGTGGACGCGGACGAGGTGGGCGTGCTGAAGCCGGCGAGGCTGGGCGACTCATCGGCGGTGAAGATCGGGGAGGTGGTGGCGGCGATCGGCAACCCGTTCGGGCTGGACGGGACGCTGACGACGGGCATCATCAGCGGCATCGACCGGACGCTGCCTTCGGGGAACGACGGGCGGCCGATCCGGGGGCTGTTGCAGACGGACACGGCGGTGAACCCGGGCAACTCGGGCGGGGCGCTGTTCAACACGAAGGGCGAGGTCGTGGGGATCAACACGGCGCTGGAGAACCCGACGGGGCGGGTGTTCGCGGGGATCGCGTACGCGGTGCCGATCAACACGCCGAAGCGGTTTCTGACGCAGCTCATCGACGGGGACACGATCACGCACCCGCGGCTGGGGATCTCGGGGCGAACGCTGACGCCGGAGGAGGCGGACGGGCTGGGGGTGCCGCAGGGCGTGGCCATCATCAGCGTGGAGGGCGGGAGCGCGGCGGACGACGCGGGCTTGCAGGCGGCGGAGGACGGCGACGGGGACGTGGTGGTGGCGATCGACGGGGAGTCGATGTCGTCGTTCGAGGACCTGGCGGACTATATCGACTCGAAGCAGGTGGGGGACAGGGTGACGCTGAGCGTGCACCGGGGCGGGGAGGACCTGGAGTTGGAGGCGGTGTTGGAGGCGTGGGATAGTTCGGCGTAGGGCTCCGCGGTCACAGTGATACGACGGAGGGCCGCTGATCAGCGGCCCTCCCATTGTGGTTGGCATGAACTCAGCCCATGTGTGGCGCGCGAAGCCCCTTCGCTTCGCTCAGGGTGACATCGTGAAGGTTCAGCGCGTCCCGGCGATCCTGGCGGTTCCACGAGATTCTTCGCTGCGCTCAGAATGACAACCGCCGTTGCGCGTTGATGGGCGAGGGGCGCGCGAAGACCCTCGCTTCGCTCAGGGTGACATCGTGGAGACTCCGCCGCGTGCCGACGACACTCGCGGTTCCATCGGGTGCTTCGCTGCGCTCAGCATGACAGAGCGCCCGGGGGGGCGACTGTCCGTGGTTAGCGGGTGGCGGGGAGGTAGGCGGGGCGGGTGGCTTCGAAGGCGGCGATGGCGTCTTCTTCGCGGAGGGTGAGGCCGATCTCGTCGAGGCCGTTCAGGAGGGAGTGCTTCGCGAAGGCGTCGATGTCGAAGTGGTAGGTGGAGCCGCCGGCGGTGACGGTCTGGGTCTCGAGGTCGACCTCGACGCTAAAGCCGGGGGCGTCCTCGGAGGCGGCGATGATGCGGTCGACGTCCTTCTGGGGGAGGACGACGGTGAGGAGTCCGATCTTCGCGCAGTTGTTGCGGAAGATGTCGGCGAAGGACGGGGCGATGATGGCGCGGAGGCCGAGATCCTGCAGCGCCCAGGGGGCATGCTCGCGGGAGGATCCGCAGCCGAAGTTGCGGCCGGCGGCGAGGATCTTCGCGCCGTCGTAGCGGTGGTCGTTGAGGACGAAGTCCGGATCCTTGCGCCACTCGTCGAAGGCGTACTGGCCGAAGCCCGTGCGCTCGATGCGCTTGAGGTACTGGGCGGGGAGGATCTGGTCGGTGTCGACGTCGGTGCGGTTCAGGGGGAGGACGCGGCCGCGGACGCGGCGGAAGGGGTCCATCAGTCAGGCCTCCAGTCCCGGACGTCGACGAAGTGGCCTTCGATGGCGGCGGCGGCGGCCATCTGGGGGCTGACGAGATGGGTGCGGCCGCCGCGGCCCTGGCGCCCCTCGAAGTTGCGGTTGGAGGTGGAGGCGCAGCGCTCGCCGGGGAGGAGGACGTCGGGGTTCATGCCGAGGCACATCGAGCAGCCGGCGTCGCGCCACTCGAAGCCGGCGGCGCGGAAGACTTCGTCGAGGCCTTCGTGCTCGGCCTGCGCCTTCACGAGGCCGGAGCCGGGGACGACCATGGCGTGGACGGAGGGGGCGACCGTGCGGCCGCGCACCATGCCGGCGGCGGCGCGGAGATCCTCGATGCGGGCGTTCGTGCAGGAGCCGATGAACACCCGGTCGAGGGGGATGTCCTGGATGGCGGTGCCGGCGCGCAGATCCATGTACTTCAGCGAGCGCTCGGCCAGCTCACGGGCTCCGGCATCGGCGAAGGTCCGGGGGTCGGGGACGCGTCCGGTCACGGGGACGCTCTGGGCGGGGGTGGTGCCCCAGGTGACGCAGGGCTCGATCTCTTCGGCGTTGAGCTCGACGCAGGTGTCGAAGACGGCGTCAGCGTCGGTGGGGAGGGAGCGCCAGGCGTCGAGGGCGCGTTCCCAGTCCTTGCCCTTCGGCGCGGAGGGGCGGCCTTCGACGTAGTCGAAGGTGGTGTCGTCGGGGGCGACGAGGCCGGCGCGGGCGCCGCCTTCGATGGACATGTTGCAGACGGTCATGCGGCCCTCCATCGAGAGGGCGCGGATGACCTCGCCGCGGTACTCGACGACGTGGCCGATGCCGCCGGAGACGCCGATCTTCCGGATGATGTTGAGGATGACGTCCTTCGCGGTGACGAAGTCGTGCAGCTCGCCGTTGACCTCGACCGACATCATCTTCGGGGGGTTCTGGGGGAGGGTCTGCGTCGCGAGGACGTGCTCGATCTCGGAGGTGCCGATGCCGATGGCGAGGGCGCCGAACGCGCCGTGGGTGGAGGTGTGGCTATCGCCGCAGACGATGGTCATGCCGGGCTGGGTGAGCCCCTGCTCGGGGCCGATGATGTGGACGATGCCCTGGCGGGGGTCAAAGACGTCGAAGAAGGGGATGCCGAACTCCTCGCAGTTGCGGCGGACAGTTTCCACCTGCTTCACGGACAGGGGGTCGGGCCACGCCTCGCCGCGGCCGGCCGTCGGCACGTTGTGGTCGGCGGTGGCGACGGTGAGGTCAGGGCGGCGGACCTTCCGGCCGGCGACGCGCAGCGCCTCGAACGCCTGGGCGGAGGTGACTTCGTGCACGAGGTGCAGGTCGATGTAGAGGAGGTCGGGCTTGCCGTCCTCGCGCCGGACGAGATGGCCCTCCCAGATCTTCTGTGCGATGGTCTTGCCCATGGTTTAAGTCTTTCCTCCGCCGCGACTCACCGCGACGTAGTCATCCAGGTGAATGTAGCGAGGTAGCCGCAACTCTCCCATGGCCGACAGGTGCAGCGTCTCGAACCGGTTCAGGGCGGCGAACCGCGTATCATTCCCCACGATCCCATCGCATCGTCCCACAGCCGCCGATGACACGACGAGTGCGTCGGGCACTTTCAGGCTGGTGAGGGCACGAACCTGAGCCGCACCAAAGAGGACATCTTTCGATATTGGAGCTGTTCGCACGCCCGGTTGCCTCTCAGTGAATGAACGCACCCTTGCCAGTTCCTCCGGATTTCCCGAGCGATATGGCCGCACCAATAGCTCAAGCTGCACGATCGCGGGTACATGGATGGCCAAGAGGCTGTCGAGCGCGCGCTCGATCAACCCAGCTACGAGCCTTCCCCGCAAAGGCTCGCCACGCAAGTAGTAGACGCAAGCGCTCGAATCGAGCGCAATCCGGCGGAAGCCGGAGGTCGCGGTTATGAAGTCGGCGGGTCGTCCGGATCCCAATCGCGATCCCAGCTGTCCCGTTCGCGCCGGACCCAGGCGTCGATGTCTTCCTTCGTCCGCCATTCCGGTACGTGGGCCAGCGAACCCCTGAGCCGTGCAACCCACTCCTTCGCCGTCCGCGGACGGCGTTCGAGCCAGATCGCTCCGTTCATCAGCAGCAGATCGAGTTGGTCGCCGGCCTTGAGGTCCAGCCTGCGAACCATTGCGGCGGGGAGCGTCACCTGGTGCTTACTGCTGAGCTTCGATGTCGCCGCCCAAGCCCGCGAGTCATCTTCGCTCCGCACCGAGCCGGGGGCGGCAGCCGCGTCGTCTTGCGCCGGGCTTGCGCGACGCCGGCCTCGACCTGCTGTTCCTCGGGTTGTCTTGATGACCATGGACACCACCTGCCCTCCCTACGCAGGTTACCGACCCTTAGGCCGAAAGTAAAGCGTTCTCGCGAATTCGCTTTACTTTCTCCTACAGGCGGTTCGGCACCTCCGAGTCCTTCCGGCGCTCGATCGAGAGCATGCGGTTCAGTGCGTTCATGTAGGCCTTCGCGGCGGCGACGATGATGTCCGTATCTGCGCCGCGGCCGACGAAGCTGCGGCCGGCGGCGTCGATGCGGATGGTCACCTCGCCCTGGGCGTCGATGCCTTCGGTCACGCTGTTCACCGAGAACTCGGTCAGCTCGTTCGGTACGGCGACGATGCGGTTGATGGCGCGATAGACGGCATCGACGGGGCCGGTGCCGAGGGCAGCATCGGCGCGGATGGCGCCGTCGGGCCCGATGAGGCGGACGGTGGCGGTCGGCGTCGCGTGGTCACCACAGGAGACCTGCACGAAGTCGAGGCGGTAGACCTCCTCGGTTGTACGGAGCTTCTCGGCGACGAGGGCTTCGAGGTCGCGGTCGTCGATCTCAGCTTTCTTGTCGGCTAACTCCTTGAAGGCCATGAAGGCGCGGGACAGCTCCTCCTGCGTCAGCTCGTAGCCCAGCTCTTCCATGTGGGCCTTGAAGGCGTGGCGGCCGGAGAGCTTGCCAAGCACCAGCTGGGTGCCCCTGGGGATGCCGATCTCGGCCGGATCCATGATCTCCCACGTCTCGCGGAGCTTGAGGATGCCGTCCTGGTGGATGCCGGAACCGTGGCGGAAGGCGTTCTTGCCG
>JBBDXE010000027.1:0-132 GCA_040902505.1 Dehalococcoidia bacterium
TGCTGTCTGCTGTCTGCTGTCTGCTGTCTGCTGTCTGCTGTCTGCTGTCTGCTGTTTGTTATCTGTTATCTGTCGTCTGTTGTCTGTTGTGGAGGTGGCCGAAGGCCGCCCCGCCTGTTGTCGCCCGCCCCC
>JBBDXE010000027.1:142-19078 GCA_040902505.1 Dehalococcoidia bacterium
CCGGCCGGCGCTACGTCACCAGCAACGCCACCCCCGCCGTCAGCCCGTACACCACGATCAGCGCCCGCAGCCAACCCGCCGGGATCGCCCGCGCGAACGACGTCCCCGCGAAGCCCCCCGCCACGAACCCCACCCCCAGCACGGCCGCCGCGCCCCACGCGACCGGCCCGAAGATCCCGAACAGCACCACCGCCATCACGTTCCCCACCACCGACAGGAACGCACGCATCGCCTGCGCCGTGAGGATGCCGGCGTTCAGCAGGATCGCCACCACCGGCAGCATCATCAGCCCGTACCCCGCGCCGAAGTACCCGTTGTACGCGCCCAGGATGAACGTCGCCACGGCGAGCGCGACCGGCACGCCGGGGCCGTGCGTCGACATGCGATGCCGCGTCGCCCACGCCGCGATCGGATCCTGGAACGCCGTCAGCCCCGTCGCGAGGAAGATCAGGTACGGCACGATGCGCCGGAACGCGTCGGACGGCGTCGACAGCAGCAGCGCCGCCCCCGCCGCCGCCCCGGCGAGGCTCACCGCCGAGAGCACGAGCAGCCGCCGTCCCTCGCCTCGCAGTTCCCGCCGGTAGCCGAAGGTCACCGCCGACAGCCCCGGCACCACCGCGACGGTGTTCGTGACGTTCGCCTGCTTCGCCGGATACCCCGCGACGATCAGCGCCGGGAAGCTGATGAGCGATCCGCCGCCGGCGATCGCGTTGACCGCCCCCGCCGCCAGCGCCACCAGCAGCAGCGCGACCACTTCTGTGGGATCCATGAGGAGAGATTACGCGAGGATCGGTGTTCGGCCCGACCTCCGGCCTCCGGATTCCCGGAGCCCGATCACCGGATCGCCAGCATGCGGTCGAGGGCCACCTTCGCCTGCGCCGCGATCTCCTCCGGCACGACGATCTGGTTCACCACCCGCCCCCCGGCCAGCGACTCGATCGTCCACGCCAGGTACGCCGGGTGCACGCGGTACATCGTCGAGCACGGGCACACCACCGGGTCCAGGCAGAACACGGTCTTGTCCGGGTTCTCCCGCGCCAACCGTGACACCAGGTTGATCTCCGTCCCCACCGCGAACGCCGACCCCGCCGGCGCCTCGCCGATCGTCCGCGCGATGAACTCCGTCGAGCCGTTGAGGTCCGCTGCCTGCACCGTCTCGAACCGGCACTCCGGATGCACGATGACGGTGATGTCCGGATGCTTCGCCCGCGCGTCGGTGATCTGCTGCGGGGTGAACCGCTGGTGCACCGAGCAGTGCCCCGCCCAGAGGACAATCCGGCTGCGCTCCAGCGCCTCGCGCGTCTGCCCGCCCATCGAGCCGTACGGCCGCGCCCAACCCCACAGCACCATCTCGTCGAGGGGCACGCCCATCGCGTGGCCGGTGTTGCGCCCCAGGTGCTGGTCCGGGAAGAACAGCACCCGCTTCTTCTGCGCGAACGCCCACTGCAGCACATTCGCCGCGTTGCTCGACGTGCACACCGCGCCGCCGCGCTCCCCGACGAACGCCTTCAGCGCCGCCGCCGAGTTCATGTACGTCACGGGCAGCGTGTCCTGCGCGATCCCCAGCTCCTCCATCTCCGCCCACGCGGCGTAGACGTCGTCCGGGTCGGCCATGTCCGCCATCGAGCAGCCCGCCGCCATGTTCGGCAGCATCACCTTCTGGTGGGGCGCGCTCAGGATGTCCGCCGCCTCCGCCATGAAGTGCACGCCGCAGAAGACGATGTACTCCGACTCCGGGTGCTCCGCCGCCCACTGCGCCAGCTTGAAGCTGTCGCCGCGCAGGTCCGCGAAGGCGATGATGTCCTCGCGCTGGTAGTGGTGGCCCAGGACGATCAGCTTCGACCCCAGGCGCGACCGCGCCGCCGCGATGCGCGCCGTCAGCTCATCCGCCGGGAGCGCCCAGTACGCCGGGGGGATGTCCTGCTGCCAGTAGGCGAACGCCCGCTCCTCCGACAGCGGCACCGTGGCGATGGAGTCGCTCTCGCAGGCGATCCCGCCGATGCGCGCCGGCTTCTCCGTAAGGGTGAGAGTGGTCATGACGCTGCCCCTTCGCCCGCCCACACGCTCGAACGTGAGGGAGAGGCGGACTTAGTGTCACTCTGACACTAAGATGAGGCTACCACCACCCGCCCTTGGTGTCAATACGACACGAAGCCCGTTGAAGCCGGGATCGAGGACTAGGCTACGGAGCTGCCACCACCACGAACGGCAGCTCCGCTTCCACCTGCGCCCCGCCCGGCCCGTACGCCCCCCGCACGATGAACACGTACGCTCCCTCCGCCGGGTCGTCCACCTCGAACCGCACCGACAGGTCGGAGATCGTTGTCCCCTCCTTGCCCTGCAGCAGCTCGTTCACCCCGCTCACCCCGTCGTCCATTACCGCCACCGACGTCCCGTCCGGCAGCGTCAGCGCCACGTTCGGGTCCTGGAACACGCCCTGCCCGATCTGGATCCCCGCCTGCGGCGTCACCGAGAACCGGACGGTCAGCGCCAGCTTCCCCGCCTCCGTGATGCTGTAGCGGTCCGGCAGGTCCGCCCGCAGCTCCGCCCCCTCCACCGCCACCGTCACCGCCCCCGCCGTCAGCGTGCCCGCCACGGCGATCTCCCGAGGCTCCAGCGACACCAGCTCATCGCCGCCCGGGCCCAGCGGCACCGTCGCCTGCTGGTTCTCCGACCGCCCGGCGATCAGCGTCGCGTCGTCGAACGAGAAGTCCGCATCGTCGACGGTGAACGTGATCAGCCCGTCGCCGGTGAGCCCGCCCGGCACCTGCGGCAGCTCCTGGTCGAACGTCGAGTCGGCGTAGTTGTCCGTCGCCGTCGTCAGCACCAGCTGCGAGTCGAACGTCGCCGTGTCGCCGCCGAGGTTCTCGAACAGCGCCTCGATCGACACCGCCTCGTCCCCCGCCGAGAACGTCGCCTCGCCCAGCGTCACCTTCCAGCCGGCGTGCCAGAACGACTCGTCGACCTGAACCTGCTCCCCCGCTGACCGTGCCGGTTCCGTCGGCGCGGCGGCCGTTTCCGCCGGCGCCTGCGTCGGCTCCGCGTCCGCGTCGTCGTCTCCCCCGCCGCACGCCCCAGCCACAAGCGACAGCGCCACCAGAAGCATCGCCGCCTTGAGCGCCAACCTCGAATGCATCATGCCCATCCCGGAGTCTCCTTCCTGTACTCGCCTGCGAGCGTACTCACGCCCCGGCCTACGGACAACCGCCCGGCGGATTTCGGCCCCCGGGTGCAGACACCCGGCGCAGGTCTCATTTCGCGGAGGATCAGGACGACGATACCCGTAGGACATGCCACCCTGGAGGGAAGGGGCGCGTGAAACGGCATCAGGACAGGGCCCCGCGGCGCCTGGCCGCCACTCGGCGCGAGCGGCGCTCGCAGCAGCACGCCCACGAGGAGCTGACCCGCCAGTCCGTCGCCCCCGGCTACTGGCCCCGCTCCATGCTGCAGCGGCTGCTCATCTCCGTCTGCTTCGTCGCGCTCGTCCCGGCCCGCGTCCTGCCCATGGAGCCCCTCTGGCTGGCCGTGAGCGGCGGCACCCTCATCACCTACAGCCTCGGCATGTACCTCATCTATCTCCGCTACGGCCTGCTCTCCATGTACGAGCGGCTCTGGCCCTTCGGAGACACGCTGCTCGTGACGCTGGCCATCGTCGCGCTCGCCCAGCCCGACCTGCCGATCTGGCTCGGCTACTTCCTGATCATCACCGTGCTGGCCAACTTCCAGAGCACCCGCTACATCCTCGGCTTCTCGCTCTGGACCGTCGCCTGCTTCCTCGGCGCCTCCGCCCTCCTCGACGTCTCGGACCGCGCCGACGTCGTCTGGCGCGTCGAGATCATCGTCTCCATCATGGCCGTCTTCATGGGGATGAACACCGGCATCATCGCCGCCAGCAACTGGATGCTCCGCGACATGGTGCTGCGCGCCTCCGTCACCGACCCGCTGACGGGGCTGGCCAACCGCCGCCTCATCCAGACCACGCTCGACTCCCACGCCGAAGGCCCGACGCGCCCGCTCGCCATCTTCATGCTCGACATCGATGACTTCAAGCAGCTGAACGAAGAGCGCGGTCACGTCCACGCCGACGGGATCCTCGTGCAGATCGCTGGCGAAGTGCGCGCCGCCTTCCCCGACGCCGACGCCGTCGGACGCGTCGGCGGCGATGAGCTCCTCGTCCTCACCCACGTCGACTCCGTCTACGAAGCCGTCGGCCGCGGGGAGCAGTGCGTCACCCGCGTGCACAACGAGGTCGGTGTCTGGATCAGCGTCGGCGTCAGCGTCTACCCGCTCACCGCGCCGACGATCGACTCCGCCATCCGGCAGGCCGACACGGCGCTCGGCCTCGCCAAGCGCGGCGGCAAAGCCCGTGTCGTCCCCATCCCCCGCCCCGCCGCAGCTTAGGCGACCTGCAGCAGCCCCACCGCCCCGAGGCCCGTGTACGCAAAGCTGTGCGTCACGAACGGATACTGCCCCGGCTCCGGGATCACCAGCTCAAACGTCGCCCCCCCGCCCGGCGGGACGGTCCATGTCTGGACGCCGCGCATGACATTCGCCGGATTGCCGTCGGCGTACACCCGGTCGAACAGCGCCCCGATCACGTGGAACGCGGAGAACAGCGTCGGCCCGGCGTTCATCACGTGCAGCCGGATCAGCTCCCCCGGCGCCGCCGGCAGCGGCTGCTGCTGGTACTGCAGCGCCGACCCGTTGAACACCACGAAGTCCGGCTGCAAGGCCAGCATCCGGTCCACGTCGCTGTCCCAGGTCCCGCCGTCCCCCGGCTTTAGGTAGAACTCGCTCTGTACCAGCACGTACTCTCTCGCCGGCGCGAAGGGCTCCGCCGGGTCCACCACCACCGCTCCGTACATGCCGTTGGCGATGTGGTGGATCACCGGTCCGGTGCCGCAGTGGTACATGAACACGCCCGGGTAGTCCGCCGTCCACGTGAATGAGAGTTCCTCGTCCGGCACGATCGTGATGTAGTTCTTGTCCCATGGCGTCCGTGCGGAGTGGAAATCGATCGAGTGACCCAGCGTGCTCTTGTTGCGAAACGTGAAATCAATCGTGTCGCCCTGCCGCACGTGGACGACCTTGCCCGGCAGGACGCTGTCGTACGTCCATGCGTTAAGCATGACGCCTGCCGCCACCTCCCACGACACGTCAGTCGCGTCGATGACGAGCGTCTTTCGCGGGTTGGGGTCCAGCGGCGGAAGCGTCGCGTCGTAGATCGCCGCCAGCTTGCCCTGCGCCTTCGGGCGGCCCGCCGCAGGCGTCCCCGCCGCCCCGTGGTCGCTCGATCCGGGCGTGGGGGTGGCCGCGTTGGTGGACTCGTCGCCGGTGCAGGCCGCCGCGATGCCCCCCGCGGTCACCGCACCCGCCAGTGTCAGAAACCGCCGTCGGTCGACGTGTGTCAGCAGGTCGATGTTCGCCATGGCGATGCTCCTTTCCTCCTCTGCGATCGTCGCTCACCGGGCGCCCGGCGGCTCCGGACGTGTGTCACTGATCCACCCGCCAATTGGCGGTGCCCGAGCGTCCATCTGGCACTCCGGCTTCGGCGGCCGGCGCGACCGTTCCGGGCGCTCCCTCCCGGCCTCCACCCTTCAGCCGCTCCACGATCAGCGTCCCCCCGATGCTACGATTCCCCGGTGCCCCGCCTCTTCTTCGAGACGACCGCCGCCGAGGATTGTCCGCATCAGCTCGGAGGCCCCGGCGACGTGCTGGTCTACTTCCTCTCTCTGGCCTTCTCCACCCGCTACGGCGCCACCCACGAGCTGTCACAGCTGGCGCTGCTCCTCCGCGGCGAGCGCAAGATCGACCTCGCCCCCCTCACCACCTTCGCCGACCGCGACATCGAGGTCGACGCCGACCGCCGCGAACTGGAGCGCGCGTGGCAGGACGCCGCCCCGCTCGCTGAGACGCTCACCCGCGTCGTCGACGCGCTCGATGCCGGCGACCAGCGCATCGCCGAGCTGACGGCGGACGCCCCGGACCTGCGCGACCGTCTCGATGATCTGCGCCGGATGGCGGAGTGGGCGGCCTCCCGCGACGCGCGCGTCCGCCTCTCGTTCGAGCTGTGACCGCTGCCATGGACGCCGGCCGGCGCGCCGTTGCCCGCATCGAGGCCTACGTCGAGGCGCACCCCCTCGCCGTCGACGTCGCACTCGTCGCGACGATCACGGCCCTCGGCGCGGTGCTGCGCCTGGCGCTCATCGGCTCCATCCCCTACGGCGTCCACGCCGACGAAGCCCAGATCGGCATGGACGCCCGCCGCATCATGGACGACTGGTGGATCGGCCCCTACACCCGCGCCGCCCTCGGCGAGCCCACCGGCCACGCCTACCTCGCGACACCGTTCGTCTGGCTGTTCGGGAGCACGCCGATCGGCCTGCGCTTCGGCTTCGGGCTGGTCGGGCTAACCGCCGTCCCGCTGCTCTACCTGCTCGTGCGCGTCGCCCTCGGCCGCGTCGAGGCTGTCTTCGCCTCTGCGCTGCTCGCCGTGTCCTACTGGCACGTCTTCTACAGCCGCGTCGCCCACTCGTCGTCCACGTACCCCACCGTTGTCCTCGCGGTCCTGCTCTGCCTGTTCCTCGGCATGCGCAGCCGCAATCGCTGGTGGTTCGTCGCGGGCGGTGCCCTCTTCGGACTCGGCGTGTACGCCTACAACATCTACCCCATCGCCGTCGTCGCCATCGGCGTCTTCCTCGCCCTCATCACGCTGCGCGAGTACCGCGGCGAGGCGTGGGCCGGCTGGTGGCGCTCGATAGCCATCTTCGCCGTCGTGGCATTCATCGTCGCCCTGCCGATGATCGTCTACCTCGCCGACCCCGACGCCTACTACTGGGACCACTTCCGCAACTACCAGGAGGTTGGCGTCCGCGACTCTCCCGAGTACAAGGACGCGGACTTCTTCGGGAAGGTCGGGCTGCTCGCCGGACAGGCGAAGTTCTTCGCCTCCGCCTACGCGTGGGAGGCGCGCGCCGACGTCGTCGACGGCAACGGCGGCTTCCGCCCGATGTTCGACCCGCCGGTGCTCCTGCTGCTCCTCGCGGGGCTGCCGTTCGCGTACGTCTATCGGCGCAGGCCGCTGATCATCGCCGCGCTCTGCTGTCTCGTGATCATTCCGCTGCCGGCGGTCCTGCAGCGTGGCGCCATCATGCGCGAGCCGCTCGGCGCCGCCCCCTTCGCCATGCTCTTCGCCGCGCTGCCCCTCGCCGCCGCCTGGCGCGCCGCCCGCGAGCGGGGTGATGCCGGCCGCTACCTCCTCATGGCCGCGACGCTCGCCCTCGTCGCCCTCATCGGCACCCTCACCGTCCGCGACTACTTCTGGCGGGCGCGGCAGGATCCGCTCGTCCGCGAGATCTACTTCTCCGAGATGACCACCGCCAGCGAGTACTTGCGCCGTCTCTCCACCCCGGCAGTCGTCTACTTCTACAGTGAGCGTGCGCCCCTCGGCCTGGAGAGCCGCGTCTACCTCGCCCCGGACGTCGAGGGCGAGGATCGCTCCCGGGAGTACAGCGACCGCGACGCCTCCATCGAGGGCATCGACCGCTCCCGCCCGGCCGTCTTCCTCCTCATGGGCGCCTACCTGGAGCTGCTGCCCGAGATCGAAGCCCGCTACCCCGGCGGGACAGAGCGCATCTCCACCCGCGACGGCAAGACGGAGTTTTTCGCCTACGAGCTTCCTCCGTCCCCGTAGCCCACCACCCGCCGGGACTGTGAAGTTTGGGCGTCACCCGTCCCCCGGCAGCACTCCCTCGTCAAGCTCGATATTCCGTCCACCGCCGCTCAGTTGTACTGTTATGTTCGTTACACTAAACGCGCTTGAATCAGCGGCGGCCTCCGCGATGTGGGCACGTCCCCGCGGGCGTACTCATCCGGACGCGCGGCCGCTGCGTATGAGCGTCGAGAGAGATCCCCGCGCGGTTCCGCACAGGTAGTCACATCATGCTGAAGCTGGCTGCACCCCGGACGATATTCGCGATCGCCGCTGCGATCGGTATCGCCTCCATCCTGCTCTCCGCCCCCTCCGCGCGGGCGCAGGAGGCCCCTTCCCTCGCTATCAATCAGCTCGATGCCACCGGCTACCCCGACATGAGCGTCCTCGTCACGGTGCTGGACGCTGGCGGCGTCCCCGTCCCTGGCCTCGCGCCCGATCAGTTCCAGGCGGTCGAGGGGTCCGATCTCGTAGACATAACAAACATCCAGCCTGTCACCGATGCCAGCCTGCCGCTGAGCGTCGTCGTCGTCATCGATACCTCCGGCAGCATGCAGGGCGAGCCGATCGCCCGGGCGAAGCAGGCCGCCACGGACTTCATCAACGCCCTCGGGCCCAACGACCAGGCGGCCGTCTTCTCCTTCAGCGGCACCACGGTTCCCGTCGTGCCCCTGACCGGCGACCGCGCCGCCCTCGCCGCCGGCATCGCCTCACTCCAGGCCGTCGGCCCCACCGCGCTGTACGAGGCGGTGCAGGCCGGCGTCTTCGCCGCGCGGGCTTCCGGCGCGCCACGTCAGGCAGTCGTCATCCTCAGCGACGGCGAGAACGACTCGGAGTCTCCCATCACCGAACAGGGTTCGCTCGATGCCGCCTTTGGCGGCGGTGTGCCCGTGTTCACCATCGGCCTGGGCGCCGCCCCCGCCGGCTACCTCCAGACGCTCGCCGCTGCCACCCGTGGGCAGTACCGTGAGGCCACTGCCGGCAACATCGCTGAGGTCTACGCCGAGATCGCCGCCATGCTCCGCGGCCAGTACGTGCTCACCCTGCACGCCCGGGGAGACGCCGATGGCGCCGCCTCCTCGATGCAGCTGATCGTCAGCGTCGCCGGGGCGCCCGCCGGGGCATCTATCGACTTCACGCGCGGCACCGCGGCCGCTCCGCCACCGCCGCCCCGAGAGACGACCCAACCCCAGCCGGCCACGGAGGAAGACTCCGGCGGCGCGAATGTCGCCCTCGAAGTCTACGCCGGGATCGTCGCGGCGGTAGTGCTCGCGGGCCTAGTCGTCTTCCTGTTCACCTGGAGCCGCCGTGCCCGGCTGCGCCGGGCCCAGATGCAGATCGTCGCGCCTAACGTCGCCCAGGCCGCGAAGCAGCCCCTCCCCCCGCCGCGGCGCGCCGTGAATGACGTCATCGTCCACGAAGCCCCGCCCGCGACCGGACGCCTCGTCGAAGTGTCGGCAAACGGCTCTGGACGCGTGCTGGAGTTGGGCGCCGAGACGCACGTCATCGGCTCATCGCCGGAGCTGGCGACGATCGTCCTGCCCGAGGGGGATGGCGTGGCCCCCGACCACGCGCACATCTGGCTGCGCGATGGCGGCTACGTGCTCCACCACGCCGCCGGGCCCGGCCGCAAGACCTACGTCGGCGGCCGGCTGGCTGACTGGGTGATCCTGGAGCCCGGTGACGAGATCCGGGTCGGGAGCCATCGCTTCGTCTTCGAAGACCCCACCCCCGTCGCCCCTCGGCCCACGCTCGTCGAGCGCCCGACAGTCACGGGTTTCGCCCCGCCCGCCTCCCGCTAGCGGCGCCGGCCCCGTCGCTCGCTACGAGATGTGCAACCCCGAGATGGCCCGCGAGATGACCAGCCGCTGGATCTCCGACGTCCCCTCGAAGATCGTGAAGATCTTCGCGTCGCGATGCCAGCGCTCGACCGGGCACTCCCCCCGCACGTAACCCATGCCGCCGAGGATCTGGATCGCCCGCTCCGTCGCCCACACCGATACCTCGCCGGCCTTCAGCTTCGCCATCGACCCCTCGGCGTTCAGGAACTTCTTCCCCTGCCGCGCCATCCACGCCGCCCGCCACACCAGCAGCCGCGACGCGTCGATCTCCGTCTTCATGTCCGCCAGCGTGAACGCGATCGCCTGGTTCTCGATGATGGCCTTCCCGAACTGCCGCCGCTCCTTCGCGTAATCGAGCGCGTACTCGTACGCTGCCCGCGCCACCCCGATCGCCATCGCCCCCACCGCCGGCCGCGTCGCCTCGAACGTCCCCAGCGCCGCCTGCACGCCCGCGCTCTTCCCCTCCCGCGCCCGCGCCAGCCGCGCGTCCAGCTTCTCCTTCCCGCCCAGCAGGCACCGCCCCGGCACCCGCACGTCGTTCAGGAAGACTTCCGCCGTGTGCGACGCCCGGATGCCGTGCTTCTTGAACTTCGTCCCCTGTGACAGCCCCGGCGTCCCCGGCGGCACGACGAACGACGCCTGCCCTCGCGCCCCGAGCGCCGGGTCCACCGCCGCCACCACCACGTGTACCGCCGCGATGCCGCCGTTGCTGATCCAGGTCTTCTGCCCGTTCAGCACCCACTCATCCTTCGCTTCGTCGTACACCGCGCGCGTCTTCATCGACGACACGTCCGAACCGGCGTCCGGCTCCGACACGCAGAACGCGCCGAGCTTGAGGTCGCCGGCCGTGCCGAAGCACTGCGGCGCCCACTCGCCGACCTGCTGCGGCGTCCCGTTGCCCGCCAGCGCCGCGATCGCCAGCGACGTGCCCATGATCGCCATCCCGATCCCGGCGTCGCCCCAGAACAGCTCCTCGATCGCGATCGGCAGCGTCAGCCCCGTCGGGTCGCCGACCGTCGCCCCCAGGAAGTCCATCCCGTAGATGCCAGCCTCGGCCGCTTGCTTCAGCACCGGCCAGGGAGTCTCCTCCCGCTCGTCCCACTCGGCCGCGGCCGGGCGGATCACGTCCTCCGCGAACTGGTGCAGCCAGCGCTGCATCTGGAGCTGCTGTTCGTTCAGCTCCAGCGAGAACTCCGCCGTGCGTTCAGCTTCGATCGTCGTCACGCCGCACACTCCTGTTAAATAAGATAAAGGGCGATGCCACCTCGCGCCGGACGTGGCGCGCATCTGACCCATCCCGATGCCAGTGTACTGCGGCTGGCCCGCGCGTCCACTACAATCGGTGCCACCTGAACAAAGCAGCCCGAAGGAGGCATCGATGAATGCGCCGCTGGTCCAGGAATTCAAGCAGTTCCTGCTGAGGGGCAACGTGGTCGACCTCGCCGTCGCCGTTGTGATGGGTGCCGCGTTCGGTGCCGTCGTGAACTCGTTGGTCAAGGACCTGATGACGCCGTTCATCGCCGCGATCTTCGGCCAGCCCGACTTCAGCCAGCTCGACTTCGCCATCAACGGCAGCCGCTTCACCTACGGCAACTTTCTGAACGCCATCTTCTCGTTCGTGACGGTGTCGTCGGCGGTGTTCTTCTTCATCGTGAAGCCGGTGAACGTGCTCACCCAGCGGGCACGCAAGGAGCCGCCAGCCGACCCCACGACGAAGAAGTGCCCGGAGTGCCGGAGCGAGATCCCCCTCGATGCCCGCCGCTGCGCGTTCTGCACGTCGCCGCTCGCGGCCTAGCAGGATGCTGAAGAAGGGGGTACAGGGGGCAGAGCCCCTTGTCGGGGGGCTCCGGCGGGTGTCCTCCCGGGATTACATCGATCCCACCGGGCGGGCGGGTGGGAAAGTCAACCGTCGTCCCGAGGGTCCTTCAGCACACTGCACGCGGTCAGCGTCCGGGAGCTACTCCTCCAACACCCGCCGCGGGTGCCGTCCGTCGACGTAGCCCACGAACGGCGGGTGGATGCCGTACCCCAGCAGCTCCTGTAGCCGCACCGGCAGCGTGCGGACCACGTCGCGCGGGACAGCGAGGCAGTGGTTTTCCTGCGGACGCAGCCACCCCGCGACGTACTCGAGGATCGTGCCGAGGCGCGGGCGGTCGGTGTTGTTGGCGCCGCCGCCGTGGAACACGCTGCCGACGAAGAACATCACCGAACCGGCGGGCATGACGGCGCGCAACACCGGCTCATCCGCCGCCGGCCGGCGGTCCGTCCAGCGGTGGCTCCCCGCGACGACGTGCGTCGCGCCGTTCGCCTCCGTGAAGTCGTCCAGCGCCCACATCGTGTTGACGATGACCTCCTTGTGCGGACGCGGCAGGGGATAGATGCCGTCGTCGCAGTGGAGGTTCTGCGCCGTCTCCCCCGGCCCGATCTCGATGCCGACGGGCGCGCTCAGCAGGTAGCTCGGCCCGTCGAGCACGTGGTCGAGCACGCCGAGGATCAGCGGGTGGGTGGCCGGGTCGTCGAAGACGCGCGTCTTCGCGAACAGCGCGTAGATGCGCCGCGTCTTGAATCCTTCAAAGTCGTTGCGGCCTGTGGGGGTCTCGTCCAGGATGCGGGTCAGCTCATCCCGCTTGGCTTTCGCCTCGTCGCGGCTGAGCAGGCTCTCGACGATCGCGTAGCCGTCGCGGTCGATCGCGGCGCAGACGCCTTCGGCGGTAGCGGCAGCGGTCAGATTCGCCATGCGCGGCGAATCTACATCTCCGGGGCGTTGCGGTCAACGCGCGAGGCTAAGGCGCAGCCAGCCAGCGGTTGGAAATCCACCCCTCGCGCCCCTGGCCGTCACGCACCCGCACCCACGTCTCGTAGGCCACCACCTGCTCCTCGCCCAGCCCCGCCACCCCCGCCCCGTCCGGCAGCACCACCACGCCCGCCGCATCGTAGCCCGGCGCCACCCGCACCCACGCCCCCTGCCCCCCGGTGTTCGCGACGGTGTAGAACTGCGCCGGGATCGGCGTCGAGTCCAGCGAGTCGATCCAGTCCTGCGCGTCCTTCGCCAGGTCCTCCGCGCGAGCCCGCGACTGGTCGCTCAGGTCCACGATCTCCGTGCGGAACGAAAGCCCCGCCGTCGCCGCCGCCAGCGCCACGCTCACGAACAGCCCCGCCCGCGCCGTGCGCTTGAACCATCGCCGCTGGCGCGTCGTGGCCGGCCGGCGGTAGCGCGGCATCCCCGCGGGCGACATCAGGAAGCGGTAGGCCTCGTTCAGCCGTTCGATCTCCGCCGCGGCCCCGGGGTCATACATGCGGGCGCCCGCCAGCTCCTTGGCGCGCCGCCAGTACGCCGCCTCGATGACCGTGCCATCGGAGTCCGGCGCAATGCCGAGGACGTCGAACGGCGTCTCGCCGGTGTCCGGCATACGTCACTCTCTCCTGCGGCGAGACTGCGACCCTGCCCCTTCCCGGAAAGGAAGGGAGTCTCCCTACTGGAGTTATCGGACGGATCGCGGGAGGTTGTGGTGGGATCGGGCGGCCAGCCACCCCGATCTCCGGGGGTGCTGACACCCCACCCGCTCGCCAGGCGGCTTCCGGGGTGCCAGAATCAGACGCGATGGCGCTCACCGTGAAGCTGGCCGGGCAGGACTACTGCTACGTGACCACCACCGGCCGCGTCACCGGCAAGCCCCGCACCATCGAGATCTGGTTCGGGGCCGCCGGCGACACGCTGTACCTGCTGTCCGGCGGACGCGACCGCTCCGACTGGGTTCGGAACATGCGCAAGACGCCGGAGGTCTCCGTCCGCATCGGCCGCCGCCGGTTCGCCGCCCGCGCCCGCATCGTCCGCGCCCGGACGAAGGAAGACGCCCTCGCCCGCCGCCTCCTCCTCGAGAAGTACGCCCGCTACGACGACCTCGACGACTGGGGCCGCACCGCCCTCACCGTCGCCCTCGACGCCGGCTGACTGGCTGCCCGGCCCCCAAGCTGGCATCATCCCTCCACCCCCGAACGGAGGCGCCGCATGCCCGCCGAATCCCGCGCCATCGTCCAGCACGGCCCCCGCGACCTGCGCGCGGAGCGCTTCCCCCTCCCCACGATAGCCCGCGACGACGCCCTCCTCCGCATCGAGGCCTGCGGCATCTGCGGCAGCGACTACGAGCAGTACGAGGGCGCCCTCCCCGTCCGCTTCCCCGTCATCCCCGGCCACGAGCCCCTCGGCGTCATCGAGGAGATCGGCGAGGACGCCGCGCGGCGCTGGCGCGTCCGGAAGGGCGACCGCGTCGCCGTCGAGGCGCTGCTCGCCTGCGGCTTCTGCCGCGAGTGCGTGCAGGGACGCTTCGGGCAGTGCCGGGGGACGGGCCGGGGCGGGCTGTCGGCGTTCGGCTACCGGCCGGTGAGCGAGCCGCCCGCGCTCTGGGGCGGCTTCGCGGAGTACCTGTACCTGCCGCCGCACGCGCGCCTGCACCCGATGTCGAAGGACGTGCCGGCCGAGCTGGCGGTGCTCTTCAATCCCATCGGCGCCGGCTTCCGCTGGTGCGTCGACGTGCCGAAGCTGCGCGTCGGCGAGTCGGTGGCGGTGCTGGGGCCGGGGCAGCGCGGCCTCGCCTGCGTGATCGCCGCGCGCGAGGCCGGCGCCGGCATGGTCGCCGTCACCGGCCTCTCTCGCGACGAGCACAAGCTGGCGCTCGCCCGCGAGTTCGGCGCCGACGCGACGATCGTCGTCGAGCGCGAGGACGTGGTCACCCGCGTGCGCGAGCTGACCGGCGGCGCCGGGGCCGACGTCGTCGTCGACGTCACGGCCTACGCCGTCGAGGCGGTGACCCAGGCCGTCGACCTCGCGCGCCGCGGCGGCCGGGTGGTGCTGGGCGGCACCAAGGGCCCGAAGCCGGTGCCGGACTTCCTCTCCGACCGCGTCGTCACGAAGGAGCTGACCATCTACGGCGTGCTGGGCGTAGACTGGCCCGCGTACGACGCGGCCGTGCGCCTGATCGAGAAGGGGACGTACCCGCTCGCGAAGATGCACACGCACACGCTGCCGCTCGACGATGCGGAGCGGGGGCTAGCGCTGCTCGCGGGTAACGTCCCCGGCGAGCACGCCGTCCACGTCGCGCTGATACCGTAAGGAGACGTGATGCGGCGTTCGGTGGTGCTCATCCTCGACGCGATCGACGAGATGGTGGAGTACGCGCGCCTCGCCGAGGACGCCGGCTTCGAGGCCGCGTGGATCACCGACTTCTACAACCGCGACGCCTTCGTCCGCATGGCCATGGTCGCCCGGGCCACGAAGCGCATCGGCGTCGCCAGCGGCATCGCCTACGCCTTCGCCCGCTCCCCCGTCCTCACCGCCGCCGCCGCCGCCGACGTCGACGAGATCTCCGGCGGCCGCGTCGTCCTCGGGCTCGGCACCGGCACGAAGCGCATGCAGGAGTCGTGGTACGGCCTCACCTTCGAGAGCCCCGCCCCGAAAGCCGCAGAGGTGGTCCGGCTGCTGCGCGCGCTCTGGTCCGCCCCCGGCGGCCGCCCCTTCCGCTTCGAAGGCCGCTTCTACAACCTGGCCATCGACTTCTTCGGCCGCCCCGGCCGCGTCCGCTCGGACATCCCCGTCTACCTCGCCGGCGTGAATCGTCGCATGGTGCGCACCGCTGGCGAAGTCGCCGACGGCCTCGTCGGCCACCCCCTCTACAGCCGCCGATACATCGAAGAGGCCGTCCGCCCCGCCGTCGACGACGGCCTCCAGCGCTCCGGCCGCGAGCGCGCGGCGTTCGACCTCGCGGGCTACGTGATCACGTCGATCGCCCCCGACCGCGAGCAGGCGCGCGAGGAAGCGCGGCGCCAGATCGCGTTCTACGCCACCACCCTCACCTACGACGCCATCCTCGACCTGCACGGCTGGCAGGCCGAGAAGGAGGGCATCCGCGCCGCCTGGAAGAAGCTCGACGTCCCGGCCATGTCCGCCGCCGTCAGCGACGCCATGCTCGACCAGATCTCCGTCGCCGGCACGCCCGACGACTGCCGCCAGCAGCTCGCCCGCTACGAGGGGCTCCTCGACCACGCGCTGCTCTACCCGCCGTCGTTCGGGACGCGGCCGGAGCGCGTCAAGGAGAACTACCGGCTCATCGCCGAGACCTTCGGGCCGGCGCACACGGAGGGAGGGGCGTAGCATCATGCAGGTCAGCGTCTTCTACCTGCCGTCGATCGGGTCTCGCGAGGAGATCGAGCGCGGCATGGCCGGCCTGCGCGGCGACCTCTACCAGCGCATGCTCGCCGAGCTGAAGGAACAGGCGCAGCTCGCCGACACCCTCGGCTACGACTCCATCTCCTTCACCGAGCACCACTTCCACATCGAAGGCTTCGAGCTGTCGAACAACCCGGTGCTGCTCGACCTCTTCGTCGCCCTCAACACGCAGCGCATCCGCGTCGGCCAGCTCGGCATCGTCCTCCCCGCCCAGAACCCAATCCGCGTCGCCGAAGACATCGCCATGCTCGACCACATGAGCGGCGGGCGGGCGAACGCTGGCTTCGCCCGCGGCTACCAGCGCCGCTGGGTCGACGTCATGGCCCAGCAGATGCACGGCATCCACGGCGCCACCCCCGGCCAGCACGACGAGATCGACCGCGCGAACCGCGACGCCTTCGAGGAGCACTTCCGCATCATCAAGCGGGCGTGGACGGAGGACATGCTGGAGCATCGCGGCAAGTTCTGGCAGATCCCGCCCGAAGGCACGCCGTGGACGCTCGACGCGACGAAGCAGTGGGGCGCCGGCGTCGACGCTGACGGCATCGTGCGGCAGGTGGGCGTCGTGCCCAAGCCGCTGCAGAAGCCTCACCCGCCGATCTTCCAGCCGTTCGCATCGAGCGAGAACACGATCCGCTGGTGCGCCCGCGAGGAGGTGACGGCCATCCTGCCGCCGATGTACCCCGCGCTGCAGGAGCGGCTCTTCGCCGTCTACCGCGAGGAGGCGGCGCTGACCGGCCGCGATCTCGCGCCGGGCGAAGGGCTGGGCGTCCTCCGCGACATCATCGTCGCCGACTCGGACGCCGAGGCGCTGGAGTTGTGGGCGCACGGCGCCGCGTTCTGCGGTTCGGCGTGGTTCGCCCCCTTCGGCTTCGACCGCGTACTCGCCGAGCCGGACCGCGTCGAGCGTCTGACGCCACGAGACCTCATGGACCGCGGCACGCTGCTCGTCGGGACGGTGGACAGCGTCTCGCAGATGGAGCGCATGCTGGAGACCGCCCCGGTGAAGTGGCTCTTCGCTTGGACATACAACGGCCTCGTGCCACACCCGAAGATCATGCGCTCGCTGGAACTGTTCGCGACGAAAGTGCTGCCGCGCTTCGCGGCGTAGCGCGCTCGATGCTGGCCGAGGCCGGGGATCACGAGATGGACGGCGACCGTGACTCTACAGGCAGTCTTGCGCCCTATCCTCCGCCCGCGTATGGGTTCAAACCGGTTGAGAAGCGGGTGCAGGGGCGCAGCGCCCAGCCGGGGGGCATGGGGGGTGTCCCCCCACCCCCCTGCAACTGGAGCGGAGCAGCGCGACAGCGATGCGCAGCGGCCCCCGCGCCTGCATCCAGTGACGAGAGGACGGAGAGAGACGACGGCTGAGGGCCGAGTGAGCCAGCTCGCAGGATCGGCAGTCGAGCGGCGTACACGATGCGCCTCAGCCTGCGCTCTTGTATCCAGTGCTAGCAGCACCGTCCGGCTTGTGGAGCACGGGGGTGCAGGGGGCAGAGCCCCATGACGGGGGGCTCCGGGGGGTGTCCCCCCGGGACACGCATCTCACCACCTTGGGTGGGTGGGTGGGCATGACCTCAGCTTCGAGACGAAGGCCTGCCCTGTTTCCGCTAGCGGGAGGAAACGACACGATGACGCAAGACACGGCTGAGCGGACCCCGGAGCAGCGGGCGGACGCGAACTACGCGCGCATCCGTCGCGTGATCCAGACGACGCCCTTCATGAAGCATCTCGGGATGGAATTCGTCGAGGCGGGTGAAGGCTGGGCAAAGATCAGGATGATCTATCAGGACGAGAACTCCACGGCGATGAAGGCGCTGCACGGCGGCGCTATCTCGTCGCTCATCGACACCACCGGCGCCATGGCGGCGTGGACCACGTCGGAGATCCTCACCCCGCGCTACTTCGGCTCCACCGTCGGGATCAATGTGAACTATCTCTCCGGCGCCATCGGGATAGACGTGATCGCCGAGGGCCGGGTGCTCAAGCGCGGCAAGGAGATCATCTACGCCGACGTTCGGGTGACCGAGCCGGCGGGCAAGCTCCTCGCCCAGGGGACCGTTGTCTATCGCATCATCGAACGCGGCTGATCGCGATCAGGCGTTCGCCTGCTCCAGCAGCGTCAGCGCGTGAGCGATCGGATCGTCGCCCTGGTACACCCCGGCCACGTGCCCGTCGCGCGTGATCACCGCCACCGCGATCTCCTTCGAGACGTCCCCGATGCCCAGAGGGTTCAGCACCTCGCCGTCCCAGTCTGGCACGATCAGCACGTAGTCCTCAGGCGCGTGCCCGGGCTTCAGGTTCTCCACCGCGTGCTTGTACGACGACTTCATGATCTGCTCCGCGACCTTCCGCAGCAGCTTCGGGAACGGTCGCGTGTCCGCGATGCTGACGATGAGCACCTGCGAGGCATCCGCGTAGCGGTCGCGCACTGCCGTCACCACCGGCGACGACCTGTCCGACGTTTCCCGCGCGACGCACACCAGCAGCGTCGTCGTGCCGAGAGCGTTGAACGTGAGAGCGCGTCCGTGCCCGTTCGCCTTCAGCGTCACGGCGGGCGCCATCGGCAGGGCCTGTTGTTCTTGCAGCACCATGGTGCGGCTCCTTCCGGCGGGGATAGGAAGGCCAGTCTGCACCATGCGAGGGCGAGGCGCCAGCGGTCCGCGGCTGCGGATCCCGCAGGTCGGCGTGTCTTTGTGGATCAGGGAGAGTGAGAGGCGAGCTGTCGGTCGCAGGCTTTGAGCAGCGTGCTCAAGAGCTCGATTGCCTGCTGCTCTGAGTCGGCTGAGAACACCTCGCCGCCGGACAGACTCGTAGCTGCGCCGGAGCCCTCGCGCGCCAGCCGCTCACTCGCCGCGATCAGGTTGTCGCACGCCGTCGGAAGCTGTGCTGCCTCCGCGCCGGCCCGGTCGTCCCCCGGCGCGTCCAGCGCGAAGAAGACGCCCAGCCCGGCCACCAGGCCCAGGAGCGATGCGGCGCTCAGCAGTATCAGGCGGCGTCTCATGTGAAGCCTTCACGTCCCGACTTCGGCGGCGTGTCCCTCTGGATCATCGGCCCTTGCGGGGATTCCCGTAAGCGCCCCTCGCCCCAATTCGGGATGAATCTCGAAGGCGCGCCTTCCAGCCCCCCTGCCCTTGTGCCGATCATCCTCCTGGCGGGGG
>JBBDXE010000027.1:19088-78454 GCA_040902505.1 Dehalococcoidia bacterium
CGTCTCAGCGCGCGGCCCCGGTAATGAGTCTCGCTAGGGAGCATTCGTGAAAACCCCTCGCCGCCTCTCGGTGAGAACCGCCACGCTGCTGCTGACCGCGTGCGTTCTGACTGCGACCGCCGTCATCGTGCTCGGCACGCGGGAGAGCGCCAACCGGCACGCGGACGCCCGCAGTGAGGCCGACCGCGCCATCACCAACAGCGCCCTCTACGAGGATGCCCTGGCCAACGCCTACAACGAATGGATCACCATCATCGGCTACTTCACGCAGGGAGACCCGGTGTACGCCCAGCGCTTCGCCGAGTCGCGCGCGCAGGTCGACCGCTCGCTGCAGGCTCTTCGGCTGGACGCCTTTGTCAACGACCCCGACGAGGTCGACGAGCTCAACGAGTTCCTCGCCACCCACGGGCGCTTTGCCGCGGCGGAACAGACCATCGTCGACGCCATCGGATCCGGCGATCTCACCGGCGCGATCGCCTTCGCCAGCGACTCCGGCCTGACCCTCGAGTCGACGCAGTTCCTCGCCGATCTCCGCGCCGAGATCCAGCAGCAGCGCGTCCAGCTGATCCAGGCCCAGGACCGCCAGCACGAGGCCGAGACCGCCACCCTCCGCTGGACCCTCGGCATCGGCGCCATGTGCGCCGTGCTGTTGCTCGCCGTCGTACTCGCCAGCTACCGCTGGATCGGACGCCCCCTCCAGCGCGCAAGCGTCGCGACGCGCGCTATCGCTGCCGGGCAGCTCGATACTGACGTGCCCGTCGCCGGCCCCAGCGAGCTGGCCCAGCTCGCCGTCGACGTCAACGGCATGGCCGGCGCTCTCATCAGGCGTTCCGATGAGCTCAACTCCTACCTCTCGAAAGACCTCGAGGCCCGCACCGCCGAGTTGGAGCGGGCGAACGCCGAACTCGCCCACGAGGTCGATGTGCGCCGCCGCGCCGAAGTCGCGTTGGAGCGCATGCTGGAGTCGGAGCGTGTGCTCAAGGAGCAGCTGCGCCATCAGGCCTTCCACGACCCGCTCACCGGCCTCGCCAACCGCGCGCGCTTCGTCGATCGCTTCGAGCACGCCCTGGCCCGGGCCGTCCGTCTGGGGAAGCACGCTGCCATCCTCTTCATGGACATCGACGACTTCAAGTCCGTCAACGACACCGTCGGCCACCGCGCCGGTGACCGCCTGCTGGTCGATGTTGCCGGCCGCCTGAACGCCCAGCTCCGAGGCGGCGACACCGCCGCCCGCCTCGGCGGAGACGAATTCGCCGTCCTTCTGGAAGATGCTGACGAGGCGGAAGCGGTGGCAGTCGCGTCGAGGATCATCGAAGGCCTCCGCTCGCCGATGATCCTCGATGGCCGCGAGGTGTTCGTCCGCCTGAGCATGGGCATCGCCCTCGGGGCAGACGTTGGTCAGGCCGACGAACTCGTCCGCCGCGCCGATGTCGCCATGTACGCCGCGAAGGCCATGGGCAAGGGCCAGTTCGCGGTCTACGAGCCCGGCATGGAGGCCTCCATCGCCGGCCGCCTGGAACTGGCCAACGAGCTGCAGCGCGCCGTCGAGCGCGACGAGTTCGTCCTGCACTACCAGCCGAGCGTCTTCCTGAACACCGGCCGCATCGCCGGCGTCGAGGCGCTCGTCCGCTGGCAGCACCCGACACGCGGCCTCCTCGCCCCCTCCGAGTTCGTGCCCGTCGCCGAAGAGACCGGCCTGATCCTGCCCATCGGCCGCTGGGTCCTCCGCGAAGCCTGCGTTCAGGCGCGCCGCTGGCAGCTCGAGTTCCCCAGCGATACGCCCCTGACGATCGCCGTCAACGTCTCCCCGCGGCAGGTGCACCAGCCCGGCCTCCTGGACGCCGTGAAGGAAGCGCTGCGGGAGTCTCAGCTGCCGCCCGAGACGCTCACCCTGGAGATCACCGAGACGGTGATGATGCAGGACACGGATCTCGCCGCCTCCCGCCTCAACGAACTCAAGCAGCTCGGCATCCGCATCGCCATCGACGACTTCGGCACCGGCTACTCCTCGCTCGGCTACTTGCGCCGGTTCCCCGTCGACATCCTCAAGATCGACAAGTCCTTCATCGATGGCGTCGGCGCGCGCGGCAAGGAACGGGAGCTGGCCCAGTCGATCATCGAACTGGGACAGACTCTGAACCTGGAGATTGTCGCCGAGGGCATCGAGGGCGCCGACCAGCTGGGGTGGCTGCGCTCACGCAGCTGCGGCTTGGGGCAGGGCTTCTACTTCGCCGAGCCGATCGCCGGCGCCGAGCTCACCGCATTCCTCCGGGGCGACGCCGAAGACCACGCGGGAGACTCCGCCCGCACCGCTTGACCAGCGTTCCCGCCCACGCTCACCCTCCCGCTACGCCGGAGCAATGTTCTTGTTCAGCCGGAACAGGTTCGCCGGGTCCCACTTCGCCTTAATCCCTGACAGCCTCCCCACGTGCTCGCCGTACGCCTGCAGCACCCGGTCGCCCGTCTCCTCCTCCGTCAGGAAGTTCACGTACGTGCCCCCCGTCGAGAACGGCCGCAGCTCCTCCCACGCCCCCCGCGCCCACGCGATGTTCGCCGCGTCGTCCCCCGGCTGCTCCCACGAAGCAGCCACGTTGAACAGCGACATCGCGTCGCGGTTCCCGGCCGGCGAGTGGCCCGCCGGAAGACGGTTCAGCTCTCCGTCCAGAGGGAACACCAGGATCGCCGAGTGCGGCGAACGCATCGCGGCGGCGTGTTTCGCGGCGGTCTGGCACATCTCCACATCTTGGCGACCCAGATACTCCGACTTCCAGTAGTAGCGGCGGCCGCTCGGCTGCGTCGCGTCCAGCAGGTTCTGCTGCGACACGTACGAACGCCGGCCGACCGTGTCGCCCACCGTCCTCCCCAGCGCCTTGATCGGCGCGATCGCCCGTTCGCCCTCGGCCGGGTCCCCGGAATAACAGACGAACAGCGCCACGATGTCCTTGCCGTGGATCTCCTTCGCCAGCCACGGCGCTGGCGGGGCCTTCCGCAGCCCCAGCACGCACGTCAACTCCGCCGGGCCGCTCGGCATCAGCGTCCGGAACAGCTCGATCACCCGAGGCGCTTCCTCCGCCGGCCACGCGATGGCGCCGCCGACGATCTCCGGCCCCAGCGGGTACACGCGATACTCGAACCCCGTCACTACACCGAAGTTCCCGCCCCCGCCCCGCAGCGCCCAGAACAGGTCCGCGTTTTCATCCTCGCTCGCCCGCACGGCCTTCCCGTCGGCCGTCACCACGTCCATCGAGACCACGTTGTCACACGTCCACCCGAACCGGCGGGTCAGGTAGCCGAAGCCGCCGCCCAGCGTCAGCCCGGCGATCCCCGTGTTGGACACGAACCCCAGCGGCGCCGCCAGCCCGTACAGCTGCGTCTCGCGGTCCACGTCGCCCAGCAGGCACCCCGCCTGCGCGTACGCCCTGCCTCCGGCCCGGTCGACATGCACGCCCCGCATGAGCGACATGTTCAGCATGAGCGCGCCGTCCCCGGTAGCCAGCCCCGCGATGTTGTGCCCCCCGCCCCGCACCGAGAGCGCCAGCCCGTGCTCGCGCGCGAAGTTCACCCCCGCGACCACGTCCGCCACCCCCAGGCAGCGCGCGATCGCCGTCGGCCTCCGGTCGATCATCGCGTTCCACACCGCGCGCGCCTCGTCGTAGCCTGCATCCTCCGGGAGGATGAGCGGGCCGCGCAGCGCCCCGCGCAACTCGTCGATCTGCTTCTGTTCGAGGCCGCTCATGTTGCCGTCTCCTTCATCCTGTCCGCGCGCTTCGGGAGGGTCTGCTATCGCGCGACGCCGTCGCCGCGGCCTCAGCATAGGATGCGCGACGCATACGGGCACGCCCGCATGACGGAGCGGGACTCCCACTCCTCCTTCGGCCGTCCTTCCAGCCCGCCCCGGGCTACGGCCGAGGCGGCTCAGGGGTCAGCAGCGGACGCAACACGGCATCCCACTCTTCCGGCCGCGGCGGCTTGTGCAGGACGGCGTCCATACAGCCGGCAAGACGCACTTCGCTCTCCGACCAGTAGTTGACCAGGCCGGCAAGACGCACGTCTGCGCGAAGCGAACGCGCCATCATGCAGAGGGTATCCGGGCAATCCAGCATGTCCGTGTCGACGAGGATCAGGCCCGGGCAAGCACTCTCCAGCCGGGCCGCCAGAAGGTCGACGCGGGCGACGAAATCGAGCCTCAGCCCGAGGCCGCTCACCGCCCGCGCGACCTCGCACCGGGAGAGGGGCGGCACCAGCGCCAAGGCGTCCAGCGAGCGTTCGTGCGTGCGCTCGCCCGCTGCTGAGCCGCCCGCGTCCTGCGGCACATCCCGTCCAGTCTCCCATTCGAGCGCTGATCTGCGCATGTCGGTCGTCCGTCCCGGTCTACCGTAAGACGCTGCCCTGCCTGTCGGGCAGTGCCGTTGGGACCGTAGCTCCCGCGACGATCGGCCTGCCCTGTCGGACGAGGGGCCCCGGAAGCCGCAGGCGGGCATCTAGGGCCGATCGGCTCGGGCCCCGGCCCCGCTCGGCCCTCCCCCGCGTACCCCCGGCGCGCGATGCTAGAGGCGAGGTGTCGCATGGCGAGCAAGAAACGGACCACCGGGCACCAGAACGGACGCCGCTGGAAGACCAGCAGCATCCTGCTTGCCGTCGGCATCGGCGCCCTCGCCGCCCTCGTGGCGGTCGGCGGCATCCTGGCCTTCACCGGCGGCGACGACACCCCCCGCCGCTCTGTCCGACAGACCCCTGTGGTGAGCGACGCCGCCGAAGTCACCGTCGAGGTCTTCGACAACGACTACGAGCCCCGCCACCTCACCATCAACCAGGGTGCCACCGTCACCTGGAAGTTCACCGGCGACCTCCCCCACACCGTCACCCACGACGAGGACGCCTTCGACAGCGGCACCCTCGGCCGCGGCGACGAATACGCACTCACCTTCGAGGATCCCGGAGAGTACGCCTACTACTGCACCCTCCACCACGCCATGCAGGGCACGATCGTTGTCGCTCCGTAACCCCGGTGTACAGCGCGCGCCTCTTCGCGCTAGCCTGTTCTCCGTATGGATGATGGACAGGATATCGAGGGGTCCGCGGGAGTCGTGTACGCGCCACCGGAGCGCAGCGTGGATATGAACCGCCTCCGCGTCCTCTCGATCGTGGCCCCCGCCCTGTTCGTCGCCGGCGTCATCGCCCTGATCGTCGTCTTCGTCGACGATATACCCGTGGCGTTGCTCCTGGGCGTGAGCGTGCTCGCTGTCATCGCCGCCGCTAGCCTCTTCTCGGCAGTGGTCTTCGACCTCATCGACCGCAATGAAGCTGGTCTCGTCGAGCGCAATCGCGAACTCGCCGCCGTCCAGTCGGCCGCGACCAGCATCGCCGGCGAGTTTCAGCTCGAGGCCCTGCTCCAGCGCTTCGTCGACCTCAGCCGCGAGATCGCCGGCGCCCGATACGGCGCCCTCTCCGTCATCGGGGCGGACGGCCGGATCGAGCAGTTCATCACCTCCGGCCTCACCGAGGAGGAGCGGGACCGCATCGGCGCGCTGCCGGTGGGAAAGGGCCTGCTCGGCGTCATCATCAACGAGGGCCGCGCCCTCCGCATGGAAGACATGGCGAGCGACCCCCGCCGCGCCGGCTTTCCCGGCAACCATCCCCCCATGCGCAGCCTTCTCGGCGTCCCCGTGATCTCCCGCGGCCGCACGATCGGCAACCTGTACCTCACCGACAAGATCGAATCCACCGCCTTCACCGAGGCCGACGAAGAGATGGTCCGCACCTTCGCCGCCCACACCGCCGTCGCCGTCGACACCAGCCGCCTCCACGACGAGTTGCGCCTGCTCGCCGTCCTCCGCGAGCGCGAGCGCATCGGCATGGACCTGCACGACGGTATCGTCCAGTCCATCTACGCCGTCGGCCTGAAGCTCGAAGAGGCCTGCGAAGACCTGGCGCGAGATCCTCACGCGACGCGCCTCTCGCTCGACCAGGCGATCGATCAGCTGAACGCCGTGGTCCGCGATGTGCGGAGCTACATCTTCGAGCTGCGCCCCGCCCGCCTCTCCTACGACCTCAGTGAGTCGCTCGAAGAGATGGTCCGCGAGTTCCGCGATAACTCCCTCCTCCCCGTCGCCGCCGCGATTACGCCCGCCCTGCCTGAGCTGGGCGAGGCGCAGCGGACGGCCATCTTCCACATCACCCGGGAAGCCCTTACCAACGCCCGCAAGCACGCCCGGCCCGGCTCCATCGCCGTCTCGCTCCGACAGGAGGTCGGCCGCCTCGAACTGGAGATCCGCGACGACGGCCAGGGCTTCGACGCCGCCCGCGCGGCCTCGGATGAGCACCGGGGGCTGCGCAACATGGCCGCCCGCGCCCGCGCCGCCGGCGGTACCTTGCACGTGGACAGCGCCCCCGGTCAGGGCACATCCATTCGCGCCGACATCCCGCTCAGAGCCGCAGAAGGAGCTTCTCCATGACCGTCCGTATCCTGCTCGTCGATGACCATGAGGTGGTCCGCGAAGGCCTGCGTTCCCTGCTCAGCCGCCGCGAGGGCTACGAGATCGTCGGCCAGGCCGGCACCGTCGCCGATGCCATCTCCGAAGCCGCCCGCATGCAGCCCGACGTCGTCGTCATGGATGTCCGCCTGCCCGATGGCAGCGGCATCGAAGCCTGCCGGGAGATCCGCGAGGCGCGGCCGGAGACGAAGGTCATCATCCTCACCTCCTTCGCCGACGACGAGGCCGTCTTCGCGTCCATCCTCGCCGGCGCCGCGGGCTACGTGCTCAAGCAGGCGCGGGGAAGCGTGCTCGCCGATGCCATCGCCGCCGTCGAACGCGGTGAGTCACTGCTCGACTCCGCCGTCACCCAGCAAGTGCTCGAGCGGCTGCGGACGGCGAACCAGCACAAAGCAGCCGACCCCATGGACGCCCTCAACGAGCAGGAGCACCGCATCATCCAGCTCATCGCCGAGGGGATGACGAACAAGGAGATCGCCGCCGAGGTCTTCCTCAGCGACAAGACCGTCAAGAACTACGTCAGCAACATCCTCACAAAGCTCCACCTCCGCAGGCGCTCGGAGGCGGCCGCATTCATCGCCCGCCGGGAGCCCCCGCCGCGGAGCTAGGCGGGTCCGATGCCCGCGCTCCTCGCTCCGGATGCACCAGCAGCACCGGCGCCACGCCGGACCGCACCACCTGCTCCGCGACGTCGCCAAACAGCAGGTGCGTGAGCCCGGTGTGGCCGTGCGTGGCCATCACGATCACGTCCGGCTGCTCCACCAGCGCCCGCTCGATGATCGTCGCGGCCGCCGCGGAGGCCACGTGCGGCTCGATGGTGTACACCGGACCAGCCGGCAGCCGGGCGGCCAGCGCCCGCAGATAGTCGGCGGTTTCGTCCAACCGCCGCTGCACCGCCTGGGACCGGGTTTCCGCGTACGGCGTCAGCGGAGGCGGAATCACGATCGGAGACCCTCCCGCCCCGGGAAAGCCGGCGACCGTCGGTCGTCTCTGCGTCGACCGTTGCCGCTGGCCCTGCGGCTCCTCCACCACGGAGATCAGCACGAACTCCGCCTCCGGCAGGCCCGCCATCCGCTCCAGCAGCGGCAGCGTGGCTTCTCCGAACTTCGACCCGTCGAACGTCGCCATGATCTTCATCGTTGTCCTCCTGCAGAGTGTACCGCGTATGTTCGCCGCACCAGGTCTCTCGATCGCGTGCCGAAGGGACACCCGGCGGCCGCCGATCGGCCCGTCCGCGCCTCGAACCCCGATCAGCGGACAGATGGCCTCCCGCAAGTGGACGTTCGGCCCTGCCGCCGGCCCCCCATCGCCGCCGATAGTGCATCCGGACCTGCACAGGAGGCACGACGTGAAACGGACCGTATTCGCCGGACCATGGCTCCTCATCGCGGCTGCCGTGGCGCTGCTCGTCATCGCCGGCGTGCGGCACGACACCGGGCGCGCTCGCGCCGAGACCGAGCACTTCGGGCCAAAGGAGGCCGAAGTGACCATCGAGGACGGCGACTGGAAGACCGTCCACCTCACCAGTTCGAAGTTCCAGTGGCAGTTCCGTGACGACCAGGAGCCCGTTGAGGTCTGGGGCTACAACGGCCAGATCCCCGGCCCCACCCTCCGCTTCCGCGAGGGCGACAAAGTCCGCATCTACTACCGCAACGACCTCGACGAGGCCTCCAGCGTCCACTGGCACGGGCTCATCGTGCCCAACTCCATGGACGGCGTCGGCCTCCTCACCCAGCCCGCCATCATGCCGGGCGAAACAATGGTCTATGAGTTCATCGTCCCGACGACGCCCGGCACGTTCATGTACCACGCGCACATGAACGACATGGAGCAGGTCAGCATGGGCCTCAGCGGCGCTTTCATCGTCGACCCCCGCGATGGCGGTGACGGCCGCTTCGATCAGGACCACATCATGCTCCTCAACAACATCCAGGGTCACTACCTCATCAACGGCAAGGAGTTCCCCAACGTCGACCCCTGGATCGTGAAGAAGGACGACCTGCTCCGCGTCCGGATGATCAACATCAGCCCCATCGAGGTGCACCCCATGCACTTCCACGGCCACTTCACGAAGGAGATCGCCCGCGATGGCACGGAGCTTGCCGATGCCGGTGGCGCCGGCCGCGTCGAGAACACCGTCCTCGTCGCACCCGGCCAGACCATCGATATCGAGGTGCGGATGAACGCGCCCGGCAAGGGCGCGTGGCTCTTCCACTGCCACATCCTGTCCCACGTGATGGGCCCCGACGGCAGGTCGCTGAACATCGCGCTGGCCAACGGAGGCATGGTCGTCCCCGTCGTCTACAGCGACAGCCTCAACTTCGACCAGATCGTCCAGTCACTCACCGAGGCCATCGCCGGCATCCAGCCCGAAGCGACCGGTCGGCCGCTGCTGCCTGCTGACCCGGCGCACAACGTGCTGCATGAGGGAGAAGGACCGTAGCGTGATGATCCGAAGCGCACTGCTCGCGCCAACCGCCCTGTTGCTGGTGGCCCTCGCCGGGACCGCCTGCGAGTCGACCACGGCCGGCGACGACCCCACTCCCGTCCAGACCTGGAAGATCACGCCCGCCGCCACCGGCCGCCCCGCCGCGCCGCCCACCATCGCGCCCACCGTAGCGCTCACGCCACAGCCCGCGGGGACCACGCTGAGCATCGCCGCCGTCGGCAGCGTGTTCGACGTCGAATCCTTCGAGGCGCCCGCCGGCGTGATCATGATCGAGTTCGACAACCGTGACGCCGGCGTCCTGCACAACATCCACGTCTTCCGCGGCGACGACGCCACCGGCGAGGACATGGGCGCGACCGAGCTGGAAGTAGGCCCGCTGGTTCAGACCCTCCAACTCACCCTCGAGCCCGGCACCTACTACATCGTCTGCGACGCCCACCCCACGACGATGCAGGGCACCCTCGTGGTGCAGTAGACCCCATCGACCGCCCCGCCCTCAGGCGCCCTGACGCGGCCTCTGTTTCACCGCCGGGCACAAATCGTCCAGCGAGAGGCGGCGGCGTAGATCAGCCGTACGCCGGTCGTTTCCGGCTGACCGGCATCGGCCTGGGAGCTCACACGCCCCCGGCATGAGGGCCAGCGGGCGCCGCCCTGTGCGCCCGCCGAAGCGCGCCGAGCGCGTTGCGTCGAAGCACGACATCCGTCTCTCTCGCGACCAAGGTCTCCAGCGCCCGCGCTGCCCGGACATCGGAAAATGCGGCCAGCGCGCCGGCCGCGTGCCTTCGCACCTGGATGCTTGGGTCGTTCGTCGCCAGTTCGACGATGGCTTCCAGAATGTCCTGCCTTCGCTTCCCCCGCGTCGGCGGCGGCGGCAACGGCCGCAACGGCACGAGTTTGCAGTCGTCGCACGAAATCGAGTGCACTGCAATCCGCCGCACCCGCGGCACTGGATCGTGAAGCAGCTCTGCCAGCACTCCCGCACACCGCTGATCGCCGAACATGTCCATGGCGTGTGCACACTCATACCGCACCTTTGCGTTGTGGTGGCGAGCCCCAACCAACAGCGCGTCGACAAACACCGCCAGTTCCCCGGCCTCGAGAAGCACCTCGCGCACGGCGAGCCCCTTTCGCCTCCCGAGTGCCAGCCTCTCGACAAGCGCTTCCACTTCCAGGCCGCGCGCGAGTTGCACCCACACGCCGGCGACTTCCCTCGCCGGAAGCGAACGCAGCTGTCGGACGTCCGGAACGGAGAGAGTCTTCGGTCCCTGCGGCGACGCCTCCGCGTATGCCTTGAGTCGCGGCCAGCTCGCGAAGCCTTGCTCGCGCGCGATCACTGCTTGTGCCTGCGCGAGCCGTAGCACCATCGCGCGGTAGCGAGACCGCGGCAATGCGGCTTCCACGCGCGCAACGGCTGCCGGATCGCCTTCACGATACGCCCGGAGCAAGCGCTTGGCGACGTTCTTGAGGTGCTCGAGGTTGGGACGGCGGTCGGGTAGTTCGGCGGACATGCACCCTCCTCTCGTGGGCCTGACAACGTCCGCAATTCAGGCCGAAAGAAGGTTGTACTCGTCCGATATCAACGAGGCGGTGGGCGTTGCCCTTTCCGCGGACAGGACGCGACCGTATCGCGCAGGCATAGTGTATCCACTGGCGCCGAAACAACGCAAAAGCCCGGCCTCCGCTTCACCTGCTACATCGTCTGCGACGCCCACCCCACGACGATGCAGGCCGCCCTCACCGTCCAGTAACGGCCGCCTTCCTGCTCTCAGTCCGCCGGAGGTGCGCTCCGTGCAATGGTGGCCGCCCGTTCGTCCGGGTCCGGCAGGACCCGTCCGTCGAGCATCCGGATGATGCGGTCGGCGCGCGCCGCGACGTCGCGGTCGTGCGTCACCATCACGATCGTCAGCCCCCGCCGCCTGCGCATGTCGTCCAGCAGGTCCAGCACCAGCTTTCCCGCTTCTGAATCCAGGTTTCCCGTGGGCTCATCGGCGAGGAGGACGGGTGGCTCGTTCGCGAGCGCGCGCGCGATGGCCACGCGCTGACGCTCCCCGCCGGAAAGCTGGGTCGGGCGCAGTAGCTCCTTGCCGGCCATGCCGACGACCCCGAGAAGCTCCTTCGCCCGCTCGCGGCGCCTCCGTGCCGTCAAGCCCGCTTCGAACATGGGCACCTGGACGTTATCGATCGCGCTGAGCGACGGGATGAGATTGTGGAGCTGAAACACGATGCCGACGTCGCGGGCCCGGTAGTTGCTGAGATTCTTGAGGGCCGCGACGTCCCGCCCGAGCACGCGCAGACTCCCCGCATCGGGCTTGTCCAGCGCCGCGATCAGGTGCAGTAGCGTCGATTTCCCGCACCCCGACGGCCCTACGATCGCGACGAACTCGCCGCGCGCTACGCGGAGGTCAGCCCCCTTCAGCGCCGGGATCAGGCCGCCTTCAAACGTCTTGTCCAGGCCCACGGCCTCGATCGCGTAGCCGTCACTCATGCCGGAGCGCCTCCATCGGCGTTAGGCGGAGCGCTCGTATGACCGGGTAGATCGCTCCCACGAGGGCGACGACCACCGCCACGCTGAGCGCGCGTACGAAGATGTCCACGCTGTACTGCGGCTCCAGGAGCGAACGCACGAGCGGGATCAGGAGCACCGCCCGCGAGAGCAGCACACCCAGCAGCGCGCCGGTGACCGTGGCAATCAGACACAGGAACAACGCCTCCCCCACGATCATCCGGAGGATGCGCTGGCTGCTCCAGCCCACCGCGCGAAGCACGCCGATCTCCCGTGTGCGCTCGAAGACCGACATGACCATCGTGTTCATCACGCCAATGGCGCCGATGCCGACCGCCAGGGCTGAGATGGCAAGATTCAACGCGTCCACGATGCGGATCCCCTGGTCCACCTCGCCGTAGTCCGAGAGGTTCTCGACCGCCGCCAGACCCTTCAACTCCCCTTCGATGCTTGCCGCGACCTCCGATGGGTCGGAACCGTCGGCAGCCTCGACGTAGACGACCGTCACCACGTCCGGCTTGCCGGCCAGCAGCTGCACCGCCTCCAGCGGCGCGTACGCGCCGTTGTTCGCCCACAGGTTGTTCGTCCGATAGATCCCCACGACGCGAAAGGCCGTCTCGTCAATCGAGACCGTCTCGCCCACCTGCGCCCCCAGGTTTCCGGCGGCTCCCGCGCCCAGCATGATCTCGTCGAGTGCACCGGGCGAGAGCAACGCGCCCTCGGTCACGTCTGGTTCTGCGGCGGCCAGGTCCTCGGCGTGCAGGCCGACCGTCACGAAGTACGGGTTCCCGGCGACTCTGGAGACGTAGAGGAGCGCGCCCAGCGTGCGCTTCACGTCCGGCCGCTCGTCCACCGCCGCCCACTCTTCCGCCGAGACCGTGCTGAAGGTCAAGTCTGACGCGCCCCGTTGCGCGACGAGGAAGTCGGCATCGTACGCGCGCAGGATCTGCGCGGCGGTCTGCTTCATGCCGCCGATGACAGCACCCAGGGCAACCACCGTTGTGATCCCCATGCTGATGCCCAGGACCGTCAACAGGGTCCGTACCTTCTGCCGCAGCAGATTGTTCAGAATGAATGACGTGAAGGACATCTGCTCCTCGTTCCCGCCGGCGCCTCTGCGCCGCCCGGTGCGGCTTCCCGGGGTGGGCTGTGGCCGGCCCGGTCAGGCTACCGCGCGAGAGCGGTTCGGTACGGAGTGCCGCCAGGACCGGAACCGTGGGCCGAATGGCCCCGCGGGCGCCGGTTCAGCTGCCCGGCCGGCGCCGCGCCCACGGCGTGCCGCCCATGATGCGCTCACCCTACAACGATGCAGGGCACCCTCACCGTGCTCTAGCAAGGTGCTGAAAAAGGGGGTACAGGGGGCAGAGCCCCTTGTCGGGGGGCTCCGGGGGGTATCCCCCGGATTCACAACCATCCAACTGGGCGGGCGGGTGGGAACGTGAACTGTTCCTCTTCGGGTTTTTCAGCACCCTGCTAGGTCGCCGCTGACCGCCCGCCTCCCCAGCATCACAAGTAGCTGTCGAGGGGCATCACGGAAGTGCATCAACGCGCGGGGCGCCGCTTGCGGCCCTCGAATGTCAGCCACGTTAGGCCGATGCTGCGACGCCCGGCATTGAGGCGCTCACAAAGAGCGAGTCATGCCAAGGGACCGTTGCCATGGACGTCGGGATCTCCGAGGCGCATCGCCAGGCGGTTGCCGTCCATCTTGGGCGGCTCCTGGTGCAGTGGCGTCGCGGCGAGCGAGCGTGAATGTGACGCTAAGAAGAGAAAACGGTCGCATCCTGATGCGACCGTTTTCCATCCAGAGTTGCCTTGGGGTTAGTCTGGCTCGCCGTCCGGCGTGCCGCAGGTCCCGTCCGCGTTGACGGGAATGATGTCGTCGTCGTGGCCCATGTGGCCCTGGCCGTTCTTGTTGCCCGTGGCGGCGTCATCGTCGACGGTGATGATCACGTAGCTGCCACCGTGCGCCGGCACATAGTGACAGAGCGTGATCGGCGTGTGGCCCTCGCCGTTGCCTGGTGTGGCGCTTGCCGGCACAGCGGCTCCGAGGCCGGCGGCGACGGCGATTGCGGCGATAAACAAGCGAATCGGACTCGCGATCTGCATAGGCTTGGTTCCTCCCGTCTAGCTTGAGTGTCCTCTGTCTAGATTCGAACGCTGCTCTCGTCTGTGTATTGCACGTCGGGACTGACAGTCGCAGACCGAGAGGAGAGCCCTCTGTCAGTAGAGTCGGCTCCTACGGGACCTCGATGAATGCCTCAGCCGTCGCAAACTGCATCGAAGATGCAGACCCGGAGTCACGCTCTCACGCCAGAAGGGCCGCCGGGGCCCTCCGGTGTGGGCGGCATCCGCGGTACGGTCGCCGTTCGTCCGCAGTCGTACCGGCGAAGAAGCGACGTACCCGCGCTGGTCACAGTCGCATCTCAGTGAGGCCAGGATCATTCAGGGGAGCCGCTTGGTAATGCAGGCGCAACGGCACGTCACCGATCTTTACGAGAGGGAGCTACCTGCCAATGACGTCTCCGGCCGCACCACAGCGCTTCTGGCACGCGACGCGAGCCGCCTGGGTGCTCGCCCTCGGCGGGCTGGCACTGATCGCACTCTATGGCGCCGGTCAGGCGCTTCGCCCGAGCGATGCGTACATCCGCTTCCAGAGCGACTGGATCTACCACATCGCGCCGGTCGGGGCGCTCCTCCTGTCCATGATCCCCATCTTCCGGAGCACCGGCCGTGAGCGGCTCGGGTGGCTCTCTTTGGCTTTCGTCCTCCTCACCTGGGATCTCGGAGACTGGACGTACACCTACTACGATGCGCGATACGCGACGGAGCCGCCGTTCCCGGGCGTCACGGACGTCCTCTACTATGCCGGGTACGCCGGGTTCGTTGCGGGGATCGTCCTGCTCGTCTACCCGCGCGGGAGGGTGACCGACCGCCGCTGGATCATCGATGCCTGCATCGTCATGGTGGTCGCCGGCGCCCTGAGCTGGGTCTACCTGATCGCGCCCATCATCGAGAGCGGAGGCTACACTCCCGGGGATGCGGCGATCTCGCTGGGATACCCGCTGTTGGACCTGGTCGTGCTGGCGATCCTGGTGTTTGCGGTCTACGCTTCCGGCTGGCGCTTGCAGCGTCGCGCCGTGCTGCTCATCGGCTCCGCCGTGCTGCTCGTCGTCGCGGACGGCATCTACACCTACCTCTTCAGCACCGTCGGGTACGAGACCGTCGGCAACCCGCTCGACCCGCTCTGGCTGGGCTCGTACCTGCTGATGGGCGTGTGCTTCGTCCTTCCTCGCGAACAACCATTTGAAGCCGCACCGCAGCGCCAGTCTTTCCTGGGCATCCTCCTTCCCTACACCGTAGCCACGCCCATGTTCGGCCTGGCCATCGCGAACGAGACGCTCGGCGCGCGGTCGGACGTGCTGGCTATGGCGGCCCTCGTGACGGCCGTCCTCATCGGAGCCAGGCAGTTCCTCACGCTCAACGAGAACCTGACTCTGTTCAGGCAGTTTGAGCGCGAGAGCGATGCCCGCCGCGCCCTGCTCGACAGGGTCGTGACGGCCCAGGAGGACGAACGCCATCGCGTCGCCCTCGATCTCCACGACGGGCCGGTGCAGGCGCTCAGCCTGCTCGCCACCCGCCTCGGCTCCGCGAAGAAGTTCCTGCAGCGCGGCGAGGCCGAGCGGGCCACGGGCATCCTCAACGATGTCGAGGCCAGCGTGACGAAGGAAGTGCAGGGGATCCGCGAGCTGATGATGGACCTGCGCCCCCCCGCGCTCGAGGAACGCGGGCTCGACTCCGCCCTGCGCGACCTCGCCACGGAGACCGCGCGTCAGTCCGGCCTCCGCATCGAGGTCCTTGGGACACCCGGTCTGCGTGTGGATCGCGCCATGGAGTCGATCATCTACCGGCTTGGCCAGGAGGCGCTGACCAACGTCAGGAAGCACGCCAACGCCTCGGCCGTCCAGCTGGCGCTTGGTGTCGAATCGGATGTCCTCGTGCTCCGCGTCTCCGACGACGGCCGCGGCTTCGAGGTGAAGGCGACTTCGGCATTGGCGGCTGCCGGCCAGTACGGCCTCCTCGGCATGATCGAACGGGCGGAGTTGCTCGGCGGCGGGTGCGAGTGGACGCCACGCCAACCGTCCGGGACGGACTTCGTGGCGCGCGTCCCGATGCAGACCCAAAGGAAGGTGGCAGCGTGATACCGAGCGTCCTCATCGTCGATGACGTGGCAGACGTGCGCGCATCCATCGCCGAACTGCTGGAAGCGTCGGGGGAGTTCTCGGTGGCCGGAGAGGCCGCCGACGGCAGCGAGGCCGTGACCATCGCTCGCGAAACGTCGCCTGACCTCATTGTGATGGACATCCGCATGCCCGGCATGGACGGGATCGAGGCCACGCGCGCCATCGTGTCCGCCTCTCCCGAGGCGGTCGTGGTTGCCCACAGCGCCTATCAGGACGTCAGCCTGGTGCGCGACATGATCGGCGCCGGTGCCCGCGGGTACATCCTGAAGGGCGGCGGCGGCGAACGCCTGCTCGATGCGCTTCGGTCTGCCCAACTGGGCCACGCCGTGCTCCAGCCCGAGATCGCGCGCGCGCTTCTCGACGACCTGAGGCAGCTCTACGACGCACAGGTGGAGCACGCCAAAGCACTCGAAGGCAAGGCGAATCTCTACCAGGAAGCGGCAACCCGCGATCACTTGACCGGCCTGCGCAACCACCGCGCATTCCACGAGGAAGCCGAAGAGCTCATCGCTGCCGCGGAGAGCCGGAGCGGCACCGTGGCCGTCGCCATCCTCGATATCGACGACTTCAAGCTGGTGAACGACCTCCGCGGCCATGCCAGCGGCGACCGGCTCCTCGAAGACCTTGGACGATCGCTCACCGAGGCGATCGGAGACGCCGGCCGCCTCTATCGCATCGGTGGCGACGAACTCGCCGTCATCTTTATCGATACAACCAAGGCTGCCGCGAGCGACCTGATGGAACGGGCCCGGACGACCATTCGCGATATGCAGTTCGGCCCGCACCCGCGCCAGACCATCTCCGTTGGTATCGCCGCCTACCCCGATGACGGCGCCGACAAGGACCACGTGCTCGCCGTTGCCGACTCGGCCATGTACGAGGCCAAGAGCCGGGGGAAAGACACGGTCGTGGTTGCCGGCGATGACGTACCGATCCAGACCCTGGACCGCCTCAACGCCAGCGATGAGGCGGTCCGCCGGACAGTGATCGCCGTGACCGCCGCCGTCGGGGCGAAGGACGAAGACCTTCTGCGCCACTGCGAGGCTGTCAGTACGCTCGCCGCCCTCATCGCGGAACAGCTCGGCATGAGTCCCGCCGAAGCCGAGACCGTGCGTCTGGGAGGCCTCCTGCACGATGTCGGCAAGATCGGCGTGCCGGATCGCGTGCTCCTCAAGTCGGGGCTCCTCGATCCCGCCGAGCTTTCACGCATACACACCCACCCAGCGATAGGCCGGACCATCCTCGGACGTACGCTGCCGCGGCCCATCGTCGACTGCGTCGCACATCACCACGAGCAACCTGATGGCAACGGCTACCCGGCGAGGCTCTCGGGCGAACAGATCCCTTTCACCGCCGGTATCGTCCGCGTCGCCGATGTGTTCGATTCGTTGACGCGGGTTCAGCCGTGGCGGCCCGCGCGCACGCCGGACGAAGCACTCGGCGAACTCCACAACGGCGCCGGGACGCTCTTCGACGCGCGCGCGGTCGAAGCGCTGTCTCAGATGTTGACGATGCAGCCTGTCTGGCGCGCGGCGTAGGACTCAGCCACCGTGGGTACGCGGTCGCCGAGGCTCAGGATCTCGGTGGTCCCGGCTTGATGGCAGATGTTGGCGATCAGCGTCGCGGCCGGCGAGCCGGGACGGGCTCAGTCACCACGGCACGAACATCGGCATCACTGTTCAACCACGACCAGACGCCACCTCGACCTACCGAACGACCAACCTGGCTTTCATGCTCGGATGGATCGAGCAGTAGTAGTCGTATTCGCCCGAGCTATCGAACGTCAGCGTATCGCTTTGGCCTTCCGAGAGTCGCTCCGTCTCCCAGTCGCCATTGCGTGCTGTGGCATCGTGCGGTGCCGAGTCTTCGTTGGTCCAGGTCACCGCCGCGCCGGCCGGTACCTCGACGTTCCCTGGCTCGAACGAGAAGTTTTCGATGCGGACGTTCGCCTGCGAGCCGCCCTGGACCGCTGGCGCATCCGATGTGTTGCGGCCGCGGCCGTGCATGTCCCACATGTCCCAGCCGTTAGCAGCCATGACGATTGCCGGTATCACGACGAGAACTGCGATGGCGACCGCACCGGCAACGATAAGCCCTCGCGCGGGGAGCGCGCGTGCACCGGTGCGCCGTTTGAGCGCCGCTTCTCGCTCACGGAACTCGTCGCCACCGATCTCGCCGCTGGCCAGCCGTGCGCGGAGGATCTCGAGGGCATCGCGCCCGCTGCCGCGCCTCCTGAGCGAGAACACGAACCAGATGGCCCCGGCGATCACGCCGGCCCAGAACGGGACCATCCATAGCATCATCAGCATCATCCGCCGCGAACTTTGGCCGGTCCATGCGTGAGCATGAACTTCTCGGGTGACTCCTGAAACTCCCAGCTACAGCCGCGTGAGCAGAAGTGGTACGTCTGACCTGCGTGTTCCAGTGAGGCCGCCGCGTTCTGCTGCTCTACGCTCATCCCGCAGACAGGATCGCGAACAAGCGAACCGATGTCCTTGATGCGGCCGTCCTCCAGCCAGAGCACCCGGTCCGCGACCTCGCGGATTCGCTGGTCGTGGCTGACGACGACGACAGCCCGCTCGCCGCTCCGGGAAATGTCGCGCAGGAGGTGCATGACATCCCGTCCATGCTTCGAGTCGAGGTTCGCCGTCGGCTCATCGGCCAGCACGAGCTGTGGTTCGTTGGCCAGAGCGCGGGCAATCGAAACGCGCTGCTTCTCGCCTCCTGAAAGCTCACGCGCCCGAAACCGCAGCCTGCTCGCGAGTCCGCGCTCTTCCAGCAGCGTGCGGGCTCGACTCTTCGCCTGACTACCGCTCACGCCCGCCATGTTGAGAGTGAGCTCGATGTTCTCTTCGACGCTGAGGGTCTCCCACAGATTGAAGGACTGGAAGATGAAGCCGACGCTCTTGCGCCGGACCGGGGTGAGTTGGGCGTCGCTCAGCTTAGTGATGTCGGTACCATCGATCAGGATCGAGCCGGACGTCGGCCGCAACAGTCCGCCCAGCATCGTTAGCAGCGTAGTCTTGCCTGAACCGGACGGTCCCATGATGAGCACCATCTCGCCGGCTGACACGTCGAGATCGACGCTATCTACCGCATGCACGGCAGTCTCACCTTCCCCGAAGACTTTCGTGACGCCTCTTGCTTGCAGGATGATGTGCTCGTTCTCGCTCATCGTTACGCCCTGAACACGATGGCCGGGTCGATAGAATTGATCCGCCGCACCGGAACGAACGACGCGACGAGCGCCATGAGTACCGTGCCGCCAAAGACCGCGATAACGTCCTGTGCACGAAAGATGGTCACGAAGTCAGGCACGAGCTCGCGCACGAGCTGCGCGACACTCCAGGCGGCCACGAGGCCGATGACAAACCCGGCGGCCGTGAGCATCGAGCTCTGAGAAAGGACGATCCGATAGAGGAAGCCGGCTGAACCGCCCACTGCCTTCATGACGCCAAACTCGCGCGAGCGTTCGATCGTGGCGGTGTAGATGGTGAGGCCAACGACAGCCGCTCCCACGACGAATCCGATGACCAGCAACACGGTAATGATCGGCAGGAAACTCTCGTCGATCTCCTTGCGGATGGATGTCGCGAACTCGTTGGACGTGAACACTTGCACATTAGGGTTGCGAGCCTGGATCGCCTGCGCGACGCCGCCCGACTCAGCCCCAGGCTGCAAGATCACCATCCCATAGCTCACGAGATCGTCGCGCGCAAAGATGCGGGTAGCATCTGTTGCATTGAGGAAGATGAACGGCGTAAAGGCCTCCGAGCTCGCCGGTTCAACATGTCCGACGACGAGGCGCACGCCGTTGAACTCGGCGGTCTCGTTGGAACTCAGGCCGGTCTTGTCGCTGAGGATTCCGTCGATGACGATGGTCCCCTCGGACGGCAGAAAGCGGCGGCGCGTTTCGTCAGGCAGCGGCAGAGAAGAATCGATGTCCAGCGCGATGAGCCGTCCGCTCTCGGTCTTCCCGTTCACCGTGAACTCCTGCGTCCTTGAGAGCACCGGCACGACTGCCGCGATGCCGTCGACGGTTTGCGCATCCTCTAACTCGACTCGGCTGACGAGTGAGATGGAGTGAAAAGGGTCCGTGGTTCCTTGCTGGACGATCCAGAGCTGGCCCGGAAGGTCCTTAAAGGTCTGGCCAGACCGGCTGAAGCCGCGATAGAGCGCTAGGACAATGAGGATCAGCAGTACGGCGAATCCCACTCCGGCCACGGAGATGGCGAAGCGCCCCTTCTCGGCGAACAGATTGCGCCGCGCGACGGGCACGCCCATGATGCTTACCTCTTGAGGTACTTGCGGATGACGCCCACGACTTCCTCAACTCGCTCCTCGTTTCCCGACCGCAGGCCATCGGCGACGCAGCCCTTGACGTGGTTCTCAAGGAGGATCATGGCAACGGCGTCCGCGGCGGACTGCATCGATGCGATCTGCTGCAGGACGTCGACGCAGTACCTGTCTTCCTCGATCATCCGCGAGACGCCACGGATCTGCCCCTCGATGCGGTTCAGGCGTAAGAGCAGGTTGTCCTTATCGGCCGCGTAGGAGTTGGCATTGCGTTTCATGTCCCGTATGGTAGGGGTAGGGCGTACGGCTATCAAGGGCCATTCGGCACTGCCCTGAGGCTGGCCCGCACGCAAAGATGCGCTCATGCAGTTCGAGAGAGAGGGGGATCTTCGATGATTCGGTCAACGGCGGCGGCGTTCGCTGTGGCGATGCTGGCCGGATTGTTCGGAGCCGGATGCGGCGATGTCGATGTGCCCGGTCATCCTGACCCACTCGAACATCAAAGCCGCGACGAGACGCAGGAACTGCGCCTTCAGACGAACGACGTGAGGTTTGTGCCGGTGGACCTCACCGCGACGACCGGCGTGACGACGGAGCTGACCCTCGAGAATTTCGATGACGTCGAGCACGACTTCCAGATTGATGAGATCGACGCTGAGATCATCGAAGGCGGTTCCGGAAGCGGTGAGCACAGAGAAGAGCATACCGGCGCGGCGCTCACCGTGCATACGGAAGCCGGCGAGACCGCGTCTGTCACGTTCGTCGCCAATGAGCGAGGAACCTATGAGTTCTACTGCACCATTCCCGGTCACAAGGACTCCGGCATGGTCGGAACGCTGACCGTCGAGTGATCCTGTAAGCGATTCCGGAGCGACGCGCGTGCACGACACTCACCAGCAGCACACTCCAACCAGAGGGAATGGTCTCGCTCACGAGGCGATTCCGGTCGAGGACCTCTACTGCATCTGTTGCGCGGAAGAGCTCGAAGGAGCGCTCAGTGGCGCCAACGGCGTGAACAGCGCGCGCGTCGACTTCACCGGCGCCATCGTCCACGTCGAATACGACGGCGATGCGCTGAGCAGCGAGGACCTACGGGCATTGATCGACCGCAGCGGACGCTGCTCGTGCGCCGGTGAGCGCCCTTCAACGCATGCCGGCCATCTCGAGCATCGCGCCCAGATGGCGCCGATCACGATGGGCACGACCCACGATCGTATGCAGTACGAGCTGCCGTCTAGCGGAGCTCACGCCGCGCACGAAACCGAGCACGGAACGGCAATGTCGCACGCCGGCATGGATCACGATATGTCGGACCCGCGCATGGCGAAGGCGATGGAAGCGGATTTGCGTAACCGCTTTTTCGTCGCGCTGCTGCTGACCGTCCCCACAGTGCTCTATTCGCCCCTCGGCACCGACTTCTTCAACATCGATCCGCCAACCGGACCATTCAGCCACAACTGGATCATGCTCGTCCTGTCGACGCCCGTCGTCTGGTGGGCCGGCTGGATCTTCGTTGGCGGCGCAATACGCTCGCTGCGGCATCGCTCTCTCAATATGAGCGTGCTGGTCGCAACCGGCGTGCTCGCGGCCTGGGGATTCAGCCTCGTGATCACGCTGGGTGACCTCGGAGAGACGTTTTTCGAGGCCGCGGCTATGCTCGTCACGTTCGTCCTGTTCGGGCACTGGATGGAGATGAAGTCGCGACGCGGCACAACGGATGCACTGCGCGCACTGTTTGACCTCGTGCCGCCCAAGGCCACGATCTTGCGAAACGGCCAGGAGGTCGAGGTCCCGACCAGCGAGATTGTGGTTGATGACCGCGTCGTGCTTAGGCCCGGCGACAAGGTGCCGGTGGATGGCGTCATCGAATCCGGCGAGACCGCCATCGACGAGGCGCTTGTAACGGGTGAGTCCGTGCCAAAGGACAAGGGTCCTGGTGACGAGGTCATCGGCGGGTCGATCAACAAGACCGGCGCCGTCACCTTCCGCGCTACCAGGGTCGGTGCCGAGACGGCCCTCGCACAAATCGTCAAGCTGGTCGAAGAAGCGCAGAGCTCCAAGGCGCCCGGCCAGCGCCTCGCGGACCGTGCAGCTCAATACCTGGTCATTCTCGCCGTAGGCTCCGGCCTCATCACATTCGTCGTCTGGTACTTCATCGGTGGCGCAACCGCCCTCCTTTCCCTGACGTTCGCGATCTCGGCGGTAGTGATCGCATGTCCCGATGCGCTGGGGTTGGCGACCCCCACGGCCGTGGCCGTCGGGACGGGACTTGGCGCCCGCCACAACATCCTCATCAAGGACGCAGCCACGCTCGAAGGAATGTCACGCGTGCAGGCGGTCGTGCTCGATAAGACCGGCACGCTCACAGAGGGAAAGCCGCAGCTGATGCAGGTCGTCACCAGTGACGGCTTCGATGAGCGCGAGCTGCTACGGCTGACTGCTTCCGCTGAACGGAACAGCGAGCATCCACTCGCAGAGGCGATCGTCGAGGGTGCTACGGCGAGGAGCATCGAGATCCCGGCCAGTTCTTCGTTCACCTCGATACCGGGGAAGGGACTGGAGGCCACGGTCGATGGCCACCAGCTACTCGTCGGGAACAAGCGGCTGATGGAAGAGCGCGGGGTCACTCTGGACGGGTTGACTGCGCGGTCAGCCGAGCTGGCGGAAGCGGGGAACACGCCGATGTTCGTGGCGGTCGACGGCCGCCCGGGAGGCATCGTCGCGGTGGCGGACACGATTAAGCCGACGGCTCGTACGGCTATCCAGCGGTTGCTGGAGCTTGGCATCGAACCGGTGATGATGACCGGAGACAATGAGCGTACCGCCAAGTCCGTGGCGACGCAGTTGGGCATCGAACGCGTGTTTGCGGACGTCCTCCCCGCTGACAAGGCGCGCTACGTGAAGCAGCTCCAGGACGAGGGGAAGTTTGTCGCCATGGTGGGTGATGGGGTCAATGATGCGCCGGCTCTTGCGCAGGCGGACATTGGGATTGCAATCGGCGCCGGCACGGACGTAGCGATCGAAACCGCGCGGGTCGTGCTGATGAAAAGCGATCCGCTCGACGTGCTGCGCGCGATTCGTCTGAGCAAGGCCACCGTGACCAAGATGAAGCAGAATCTCTTCTGGGCCAGCGTTTACAACGTGCTGGCCATCCCGGTCGCGGCGGGCGCGCTCTACCCGTCGCTCGGGCTCGAGCTGCGGCCGGAATGGTCCGCGCTGCTGATGTCGGTCAGCTCGATCGTCGTTGCGACGAACGCAGTCCTCCTCAAGCGCGTGGAAGGCGAACTGCAGTCTTCATAGGAATCAGCTGTGGCCAACACGCAGTTCTTCCCATTGCCGCCTGCGTCCGCAACCACCGTCCCTTTCATGAGAGCGCCAACGGGCACGTTTGTTAGCCGCTGTAGTTCCAGCCGGTATAGCGTGAAGTCAGCGGTTCAGCGTCGCGCCGGCTCTCCCCCCCGGTCACCTCGGCTACAACGAGCGTGTGGTCGCCGGCAGGGAGGAACTCTCGCGCGCGGCATTCAAGCCAGGCCATGGCTCCATCGAGCACGGCGCAGCCGTTGTCGGCTCTTGTGAACGTCCCGTCGGCCAATTTGTGGTGCGCTCTGGCTGTCACACCGCTCGCGCGGCCGCCGATTTTCGAATCGGAATAGGGCTGTGCGAACCTGGCGGCCAGCGTCATACTCTGCTGATCCTCTGACAACATATTGACCGTGAATACGCCGAGGCTGCGGATGTTCTCGAGTGTGCGCGCGTCGTTTTCGAAGGCGACGGCGATTAGGCGTGGATGAAACGAAACCTGCATCACCCAGTCGGCCATCATGCCGTCGTCGTCGCCAGAACGTGAACCGATGATGTAGAGCCCGTAGGGCATCGTGTCCATGACGCTCGCGACTTTGGTCTCCATCGTCTTCCTCTGCTTTCTTATGGGTGTCGCATCAGTCGGGGGCGAACAGTTCAAAGAACTTGGGAAATGTGCCGACCAAACCGCCAGCGATCAGGGCGCCCGCGAGCACCAGGACTGGCAGCCATGGCAGGTTGCGGCGCCAGAGAACCGGTGCAAGCACCGCCCAAGCCACAACGAACGCGATCCCGGCGACGGTGGTCTTTCCCGACAGCGGCCCGACGCGATCCTGGAACTGCAGGTTCTCCCTGAGAGACTCCGATGCCTCGGCCCACGACGTGACGATGCCAAGCACGAGCGCTCCAGCCCCAGCCGCCAGCACTGCTGCGAACGCCGGCCCATTTGGACGTTCGACGATGTCCAGCTCTTCCGGGGTCCACACCACCTCGTCGACCCGTCGTCCGCGATCTTCGAACTCATAACTGGTAGCCATTACATCCTCCTACGTGAGCGGCGCGGCCTTCGTGATGAAGGCGCCCAACAACCCGGAAACGGCGACGACGGCGAACGCGAGCGTGAAGAGCGCAAGGGCGGTCCAACGCAGGCGCCTGTCGACGATCAGTTGATTCCCGTAATAGATGACGATGAACGCCACTGCGGTCGCCAGCAGCGGAGAGATCCAGGCGACGTGCTCCTTCCACTCCATGCCGAACGTGTGCCATTCGGCCGTGTCGGGATCGGCGAGCAGAAGTGACCGAGGGCTGTCCAGGGTCGGCTCGCGGTACCACGGGTAGACGACATAAGTTCCCGTCACAACCGTCACCCAGGCCGTCAACGCCATGACACTAACTCCGACCTTGAGCCGAATCATCCGCTCGCGCAAGCCCGCTTTCGTAACCCACTCGGGCCGCAGGCTCCACAGGCCGGCAAACCCGCCAGCAAATGCGAGCAGGAACAGTGCGCCGAAGATCACGCCGTGCGCGGCGGTCCATGCCTCCCGGTTCGTCAGTTCCACGTTACCTCCTTGGCTCCCCTACGATTGCGGCGTACTATCCGTCGCTGGCGTCTCGTGATGCTCGTCGCGCCCCGGCGGCATGATGTTGTCCGCGTCCGCAGGCATGTGCTGCATCATGCCGTCCATCATCGAGTGCATCATCTGGTCGACGTTTGGATCCGCAGTCATCGGTCCGCCATTGCGATGGTCGTTCAGGTGGTCCATCATCCGCTGATAGCCGTCCGTTCCGAGGACTTCCTGCATGTGACTCAGCATCGCGTTGGAGTCCATGTCGCCCATCGACTGCATCATTCCTGCGTAGCTGTCATCAGTGTTCATGTGGCCGCGCCCGGCCATTGTGCCGTCATCGTCGTCCATCGCGATGACGGCACCCAGCGTCACAGCGAGGGCGACGCCGAGCGCGCCGAGCGCACCGATGATCATTCTTGCCTGCGTGTTCATCTCAGACTCCCTTCAATTCTCGTACTACCGATGGAACAGGGCCAGGGCCAGTGCCGCGACCACTAACGTCGCGCCAACCACCGCGATGAGGCCGGGCAGAATCCCGGCCTGGGCGTATGCCATCAATCCGACGACCGCCGCGATGCAGACCCAGAGCATCGCTCCCAGTGCGAGAAAAGCAACGCGGTCCGGCGGATGTGTCTTCATCGTCATGCCTTCGGTGAGGAGTTGATACGCGCGCGTTTGAGCGTCGCCGAGTTGACGATGACGGACAGGGAACTCAGCGCCATGGCTGCACCGGCGATGATCGGATTCAGGAACCCCAGCGCGGCGATCGGAATGCCTGCACTGTTGTAGATGAACGCCCAGAAGAGGTTCTGCTTGATCTTGCGCATCGTCGCGCGCGAGAGGCGGATGCCCGTTACGACGTCTCGGACATCATCCTTCATGAGAATGATGCCGCCGGTCTCCTTCGCAACGTCGGATCCCGAACCGATCGCGATGCCGATATCGGCCTGCGCGAGCGCCGGCGCATCGTTCACGCCATCGCCGACCATCGCCACGATACGTCCCTGGCCCTGCAACTCGCGGATCACATCGGCTTTGTCCGCGGGCAGCACCTCGGCGATCACTCGCTCGATGCCGAGCTCGCCGGCGATAGCCTGGGCGGTCCGTTCGTTGTCACCCGAGAGCATGATCACCTCGACGCGGTCAAGCCGGAGCGCGTCGACAGCTTCGCGTGCCTCGGGCTTGATGGTGTCCGCGACGGCAATGACGCCTGCCAGGCGCCCGTCGCAGGCCACGAGCATCGCGGTCTTTCCGGCCGCCTCCAGCCTCTGCATCGTTTCATCGACGTCCGAAACATCAATGCCGCGGTCGCCGAAAAGCCGGCGATTGCCCATCAGGACGAACGCGGTGCCGACGCACGCTTCGATTCCGTGACCCGGAATCGCCGAGAACTGCGTGACCGGATCACTGCGGAGTCCGCGATGTTCGGCGGCGCGCACGATGGCCTGCGCGAGCGGATGCTCGGATCCTGCCTCTGCGGCGGCGGCGAGCTGGACGACATGATCTTCGTCGTGAGGCGGGTATGCGACGACGTCCGTAACGTTTGGCTGCCCGCGCGTGAGCGTGCCCGTCTTGTCGAAGACGATGGTGTTGAGCTTCTCCGCCCGCTCGAGCACGTCACCGCCCCGGATCAAGATGCCCGCCTCGGCGCCTTTGCCGACGCCGACCATCAGCGCCGCAGGCGTGGCGATGCCGAGGGCGCACGGGCAGGCGATGATCAGCACGGCAATGAACGCCAGCAGCGCCTGCGGGAAGTCGCCGGCGATCCACCAACCGGCGAACGCGAGCACGGCGACTCCGACCACGGCCGGAACGAACACGCGCGTCACGCTGTCCGCGAGCCGTTGAACCGGCGCGCTCGTCGCCTGAGCGTCCTCGACGAGCTTGACGATCTGCGCGAGCGCCGTGTCAGCACCGACGCGCGTCGCACGGAAGCTGAAGGCGCCGGTCCCGTTCAGGGTGCCACCCAGAACCTGACCTCCAGCGTGTTTCTCGACCGGCATGGATTCCCCCGTGAGCAATGACTCATCGATGGAGGAGCTGCCGTCCACAAGCACTCCGTCCGTGGGGACCTTCTCGCCCGGGCGAACGACCACAACTTCGTCAACCATGATCTGTTCGGCGGGGACCTCCACCTCGGCGCCGTTGCGAACTACCCGCGCGGTCGCCGGCCTGAGGTCAAGGAGCTTGCGCACGGCCGCCGAGGAACGCGTCTTGATCGCCTCTTCCATGAACTTGCCGAGCAGCACGAAAGCGATGATGACGGCTGAGACTTCGAAGTACACGGCACGCTCGTCGACGGAGACCGGCAACACCGACGGAAAGAACACGACCGCGACGCTGTAGAAGTAGGCCGTGCTTGTGCCGAGCGCGATCAGGAAGTCCATGTTGATCGATCGCGTCCGGACCGCCGTCCAGGCGCCGCGGTAGAACGACCATCCGCCGATGAACTGCACGGGCGTGACGATAAAGAACAACCATTTGCCCCACGTCATCCAGGGCAGGGCGGGAATCGGTGCCCAGGTGATGATCGTTGCGCCGGCGGCGAGGGCGATGAACGCCGCTGCCCGCAGGATCGCGAGCATCAGCACCCCCGCGAGCGCGATCGTGACGCGCGTGCGCATCGCCTTCAGTTCGGTTTCCGGCGACTCAAAGGTGCGAAGGCAGTTCGTGCTGCAGAAGTAGTAGACGCGCCCCCCGCGCTCCGCGGTCACCGCGGTCGATCTGTCCACCACCATGCCGCAGATCGGGTCTTTCGCCTGCCCGGGCACCGGCGTTGGTATCGACACATGCTCCGCTGGGGACGCGGCGGCAGCAGCCATGGGGCGTGATCGATGCAGGTGCATCGTCACTGCGATCCGTGCCGCATGTAGCGCTGGTGGAGGAACAACATCAACCCACCCGCGGCTACGCCGACCACGATGCCGAGTGGCCAGCCGATCGACGGGATAACGGCAAACAACAGCACGACGCCGAAGCACATCGCCATCATCATCACCATCATCGCCGTCATGCCGTCGCCGCTGCTCGGGTTGTCCGGTTCTCGGTCTTTCATGGTTGGCCCTCCCGGTGTTGCTGTCAGCTCCATAGTGGGCGGGAGTATCGCCGGATTGAAGGGCCGGGTGGGGGTCGGCCCGAGTGCCGATCGGCCCTGCATGGGTCGGGCTCGTCCGGCTATGGTGGGGAGGAGTATGAAGACAGCGACCACTGGCAGCGCGTCGTATGCCGCCGACAAGCAAAAGCTTCTGCTTCGTCTGCGCCGAATGGAGGGGCAGGTACGGGGCATCGCTGGCATGGTCGAAGAGGAGCGCTATTGTATTGAAGTGATTCAACAGCTCGCCTCGTTGCGCGCAGCCGCAGATGGTGTGGCGCTGAAACTTCTGCGGGGCCACCTCGACGGCTGCGTCCGCAGGGCGGTCAAAGGCGGCGATGGAGCGGCGGAGATCGACGAGGTGATGGAGCTTGTCCGACGATACACGCGCAGCTGACCCGTTTCACGGCATGAAGCCAAAGATCGGCGTCATGGGCTCGTGTAGTGAGCCGATCAGCGATTATGCCCGCGACAAGGCGTACGAGCTCGGCCAGGCTATCGCCGAACGCGACTGCGTCCTTATCACCGGGGCCAGCCCCGGCCTTCCATATGGCGCGATCCTCGGCGCGAAGTCGAAGGGCGGCATGACGGTCGGGATCTCACTCGGCCTTAGCGTCACGGAACATATCGAGAAGTACCAGTCGCCATGCCAGGGGTTCGACGTTCTGATCTACACCGGCAGTGGGCTCATGGGCCGTGAGGTCGAGAATATCCGCAGCTCAGACATCGTCGTCATCGCCGGAGGGCGCTCCGGCACGCTGGGCGAGTTCGCCATCGCCTACGATGAGGGGAAACTTATCGGCGTCTTGCGCGGCACCGGTGGCATCGCGGACGAAGTCGAAATGCTCGAACGGATCGTGCAGAAGGAGACTGGCGGGCACATCATCTACGGCGAGGGACCGGCTGGCCTCCTCGCCGAGTTGCTCCAGTACTATCGCGATGTGCACTGTGTCTGCCCGTCTTGCTTTGGATAAAGAGATGTCTGACGTGTCAGCGTCGACTTCACCCAATCTGCAAAGCCAGTCCTCGTTCCCGCATCGGACGGTGTTCGGTCGCGCTTGGGCGGCGCTTTCCGGAGCGATCGGTGCTGCCGCAGGGTTGGCGCCGCACGTCCTGCACCATGTGGGGCCGCTAGCGGGCGCGGCGCTGATAAGTGGTGCCGGCGGGACCGCATTGTTCGGAGCCATCGGCTTCGCGCTCACAATTCCGATGCTCCTGGCGCTGAGGCGGCGCTTCGGTACTTGGTTGGCGCCAGCAGTTGCCCTCGGTATCTTCGCTGCGATGTTCACGGTCTCGACGCTGTGGATAGGACCTGCGATTCGTGGCGACGATGGCGGCAGCGAACCGGCCGATCACGAACAGCACCACTCCATATCCTTCGGCCTGTCCCACCGCGAGCTGGCGAGCGCTCTCCTGGTAAGGCTCCCGGAAAGAACACCGCCTGATGTTGCGCTTCGTCGACACCGCGACTCAAAGCATCGACGCCTACGTGGAGTATGCGCCAGCGAAGCAGATCGAACGGGTGCAGGCCCTGGCCCGCGAGCTTCGCGGCGCGCGGATCCTGCAGTTGAACGCGACTGGGTACGGCGGTGGCGTGGCCGAGCTGCTTAACTCCCTCGTCCCGCTCGAAAAGGGCCTCGGCCTGGACGTGAGTTGGGGCGTTATCGTTGCCGAGCCCGCGTTCTTCGCGCTGACGAAACGGCTCCACAACGCGCTGCAGGGCGCGCCGCTGTTTGATGTCGCGCCTGATGAGCTCTCCGCGTACCTGAAGCACAACGGCCACGTCGCGGAGGCCATCCGCGGCAAGTACGACATCGTCATCGTTCATGACCCGCAGCCCGCGCCCGTACGCCAGTTGGCGCAAGACGGCGACGTTCGCTGGGTCTGGCGCGTCCACATCGACCTCTCCGCCTACAACCGCGCGGCATGGCGGTTCCTCGACGAGTTCGTCCAGCCGTACGACGCATTCGTCTTCACCATGCCTGAGTTCGTGCCGGAGCCCCTGGATCGCTCGCGCGTGCGCTGCTTTGCCCCGGCGATCGACCCGCTCAGCCCCAAGAACATGGTGTTGCCGGCCGGCCTGCGGGACCGCATCGTGCGCTGGACCGGTGTGCAACTCGACCGGCCGCTCCTCACACAGGTCTCGCGCTTCGACCCGTGGAAGGATCCTCTGGGGGTGATCCGCGTCTACCGGGAGCTGCGCCAGAAGCACAAGGGTCTGCAACTGGCGCTGCTCGGCTCGATGGCGCTGGACGACCCCGAAGGCTGGGGCATCTACGAAAAGATCACGAAGGATGTCGAGGGCGATCCTGAGATCCACGTCGCCAGCAATTTCACCGGCATCGGCAACCTCGAGGTGAACGCATTTCAGTCGGCGTCCGACGTCGTCATCCAGAAGTCGATCCGCGAAGGGTTCGGACTGATCGTCTCGGAGACGCTTTGGAAGGGGACGCCGATCGTCGCCGGACGCACCGGCGGCATCCCGATGCAGATGTCCGACGGCGAGGGCGGGTTTCTCGTGTCGCGGGAGGAAGACTGGGTGCCGCGGATCGACGCGCTCCTCTCCGACCTCGACGAGGCGCGCCGCATCGGCGGTCTGGGCCGAGAGCGCGTGCGCCAGCAGTTCCTGATCACGCGGCTGCTGGAAGATGAGCTTGGTTTGATGGCCGGAGTCCGATCCGCGCCAGAGGCGAAGCTGTTATGAACGTGCTGACGGTCAACTGCGGCAGCTCGAGCCTCAAGCTAAGGCTCTGTACGGTCGATTCGTCGCGTGCGTCCACGCTTGGCGCGGGCACCGTAGAAGCGATCGGCCCGGGTGCCGTGATGACGTTTCAGTTTGGGGATGCGGCGCAGAGCCGCGCGCCGGTCGCCGCGCCGGACCACCGGGCGGCGCTCCGCGCGACGCTTCAACTGCTGCCCGGCGAAGCGCGACGCTCGATTGACGCCGTCGGCCATCGGGTCGTCCAGGGCGGCGCGTACGGGCTCCCGACCGTCATCGATGATGGGGTCATCCGCGGGATCGAAGCTGGCCAGCGGCTCGCGCCCCTGCATAACCGGCCGTCGCTCGACGGCATCGTGGCGGCGCGCGAGGAGATGCCGGACATCCCCATGGTCGCCGTCTTCGACACCACCTTCCACAACACGCTTCCTCACTACGCATCCCACTATGCGCTTCCTCAGGAGTTGACGTTGAAGCACGGCCTCCGGCGCTACGGGTACCACGGTATCGCCCACCGCTCTATGACGGAACGATTCGCGGAGCTGACCGGCACGCCTCTCGAACGCGTCTCGCTCATCACGCTGCAACTCGGTAACGGCTGTTCGGCGACCGCCGTGCGCGACGGCGTCTCGGTCGACACGTCGATGGGATTCACGCCCCTCGAAGGGTTGATGATGGGCACGCGGCCCGGAGACCTGGATCCCGGGGCGCTGTCTTATCTCCTCCGCGATGCAGGCGTATCAGCCGGCGAGCTCGACGATATCCTCAACCGGCGCTCTGGCCTTCTCGGTATTTCCGGCAGCAGCGGCGACATGGCGACGCTGCTCGCGGAGGAGGCGCAGGGCCACCCTCGTGCTCACGACGCGATCGAGATGTTCTGCTACAGGGCGCGCAAGTACATCGGCGCCTACATGGCCGTTCTCGGACGGGTCCAAGCCGTGGTCTTCGGTGGTGGCATCGGCGAGCGTTCCGCCGAGATTCGTCGGCGGATCTGCGAGCCGCTCGAGCCGCTCGGCGTACGTATAGACGGCGAGCGGAATACGGCGTTGAGCGGCGCTGAGAGACGTATCAGCGCCGACGCCAGCGGCATCGCCGCCTGGGTGATCCCGAGCGACGAGGAACGCATCATCGCCAGGGACACGTACGACCTGCTTGTCCGGGCGCAGCGCGGGAGGAGCACATGAGTGAGACCAATCCCGTGCGCCAGGAGGCGGCATCCGCCGCGTTCAAGCCAGGTCCGCTTTCACCCGATGAGACGAGGCGCATTGATGCCTGGTGGCGGGCGGCCAACTACCTGTCCGTGGGGCAGATCTACCTGCTTGATAATCCACTGCTGCGCGAGCCGCTGCGGCTCGAGCACATCAAGCCGCGCCTGCTTGGTCACTGGGGCACCACCCCCGGCCTCAACTTCATCTACGCGCACGTCAACCGCGCGATCATCGTTCACAACCTCAACGCCATGTACGTGATCGGGCCCGGCCATGGCGCGCCCGGCATCCTCGCCAACACGTATCTCGAAGGGACGTACTCCGAGCTTTACCCGCATATCACGCAGGATCAGGACGGGATGCGGAAGTTCCTCCGGCAGTTCTCCTTTCCTGGTGGCATCCCCAGCCATGTCGCGCCCGAGACTCCCGGCTCGATTCATGAGGGCGGCGAGCTCGGTTATTCGCTGGACCACGCGTACGGCGCCGCTTTAGACAACCCCGAACTGACGATCTTCTGCGTCGTTGGCGACGGCGAGGCGGAGACGGGCCCACTGGCGGCGAGCTGGCACGGGAACAAGTTCATCAACCCCGCGCGCGACGGCATCGTCGTCCCGGTTCTACACCTGAACGGCTACAAGATCGCCAACCCCACGGTCCTGGCGCGCATTCCACGTGACGACCTGAAAGCGCTTCTCGAAGGCTACGGCCATGAAGCGCACTTCGTCGAAGGCGACGATCCTATGGAGCTCCATCACCGCATGGCTGCCGTTATGGATGACGTGGCCGGCGGGATCGCCCGCATCCGGGAGCACGCACTCGATACAGGCCGGCATGAGCCGCCGCGCTGGCCAATGATCGTGCTCGTGACCCCAAAAGGCTGGACCGGACCTAAGGAGGTCGACGGCGTCCCGATTGAAGGGACGGCCCGCGCGCACCAGGTACCGCTGACGGGCTTCGCCGAAGAGCCGGCTCATGTCCGACTGCTCGAAGACTGGATGCGCAGCTACCGGCCGGACGAACTCTTCACGGCCGAAGGCGGCCTCGCGCCCGAGATCGCAGCGCTGGCACCTCACGGCGAGCGCCGGATGAGCGCGAACCCGCACGCCAACGGCGGCCTGCTGCTACGCGACCTAACGCTGCCCGACGTTCGCGACTACGCCGTCCACGTGCCCGGGCCCGGAACGACCTCAAGTGAGGCGACGCGCGTCCTCGGCACCTACCTGCGCGATGTCGTCCGCGCGAACCCCGGCAACTTCCGGATCATGGGCCCCGATGAGACCGCATCCAACCGTCTAGGCGCCGTCTTCGAAGTCACAGACCGCGCATGGGACGCGGAACGCACAGATGCCGATGACCACCTCGACCCGGACGGGCGTGTGATGGAGATCCTGAGCGAGCACACCTGCCAGGGGTGGCTCGAGGGCTATCTGCTCACCGGGCGTCATGGGATGTTCAGCTGCTACGAGGCGTTCATCCACATCGTTGATTCGATGTTCAACCAGCACGCGAAGTGGCTAAAGGTCAGTCGCGGCATCCCATGGCGGCGCCCCGTCGCCTCGCTCAACTACCTGCTCACATCACACGTCTGGCGCCAGGACCACAACGGGTTCTCGCACCAGGACCCCGGCTTCATCGACCACGTCGTGAACAAGAAGGCCGAGGTCATTCGCGTGTACCTGGCGCCCGACGCTAACACGCTCTTGTGCTGCTCGGATCATTGCCTGCGGAGCCGCGATAAGGTGAACGTGATCGTCGGCGGCAAGCAGCCGGGCCTGAACTACCTGACGATGGACGAAGCCGTCGCGCATTGCGCACGGGGCATCGGCATCTGGGACTGGGCGAGCAATGACGGCGGATCCGAGCCCGATGTGGTCCTGGCGTGCGCCGGCGACGTCCCGACGCTTGAGACGCTCGCTGCCGCCGCGCTGCTCCGCGAGCATCTGCCGGACCTCCGCGTACGCGTTGTTAACGTTGTTGACCTCATGCGGCTGCAGCCCGAGCGCGAGCATCCGAACGGTCTGCCGGACGCCGAGTTCGACGCGCTGTTCACGCAAGACCGCCCGATCCTGTTCGCCTACCACGGATATCCCTGGTTGATCCATCGCCTCACATACCGGCGCACAAACCACGACAACATGCACGTGCGCGGATTCATCGAGGAGGGGACGACCACAACCCCGTTCGACATCGTGATGATGAACAACCTTGACCGCTACCACCTGGTCATGGACGTCATCGACCGCGTGCCAGGCTTGGGCCCGAGGGCCGCCCACGTACGCCAACTGATGGAGGACACGCGCCTGCGCGCGAGGCAATACACGCGCGAGTACGGCGAGGACATGCCGGAGATCCGCGAGTGGATGTGGACCGATCGTCCAGGCGGGGAGCAAGCATAGAGTCGCTGGCTTACCACGGCCGGGGATCGAGGATCGTGACATCGCAGAGGCGCATTCATGGGACGACCGGGCCGGCAGCGGCGCGTTGTCACGGGACGCCTGATGCCGGTCCGCCGGCGTCGACAGGCCAGATGGCTCTGTTCGTCCACGCCCCCTCCCCTATGCTGGATGTGGGAGGTGCGCTGTGAAACAGGAAGCTCGGAGACCACGCCAGAGTTCCTCACTCGTCCATCAAATCTGCGCGGCGTGTGCTCAAACGCGTTTGAAGCCGTCTCGCGACGCCTGCTTGCGCGCCCCCTGCGTGATCCCGGCGCTCGTGCTTCGCGAGTCGAAGATGGGCTCACCCCGCTGACGTTCGGGCGCAACCCCGCCGTCGTGCAGGCTCAAGACCTCGGGTGGCCCGAAGGGTGATGGGGTAGGTGCCGGCGATCAGCCGCGCGTCCTGCGAGCCCGGACAGGCTCACTCACCACTGCAAGAACATCGGCATGTACGTTCAGGATGCGCTTAACTAGCTGAGGTTTGAGTAGAGATTCAGCCTTGCGCTGCTCTGCGAAAGTGAGGCAGCCACCCTCCAGCTTCAAGGCGGCTCTTCAACTCCCCCCACTTGTGGAGGATTACGGCCTCGACCCTTAGCCGCGCCAGGCCCCTCTACTGAAGCGGTTCAGAGACCTCACGGGTGAACATCACATGCGTGACTCCGCTGGGCGAGGAGATGGTCTCGATCGCGTAGTCCTTCTCGATGCCCTCCAGTCCATCCCAGAGCCGTACGCCTCGGCCGAGCAGGATCGGGACCACCACGATGTGCATGTGGTCGATGAGCCCGCCAGAAAGGAAGTCGCGGATCACGGTGGCGCCACCGCCGATGCGTACATCCTGGCCGCCCGCAGCCCCGCGGGCCGTCCTGAGCGCCTCGCCCGGCGAAGCGTCGATGAAGTGGAACGTCGTGCCCCCCTCCATCTCGAGTGACGGGCGGGGGTGATGGGTGAGGACGAAGACCGGCGTGTGAAACGGCGGATTGGGACCCCACCAGCCCTTCCACTCTCGGTCCTCGTGCCATCCGGGATAGCCGAACTTCCCTGCACCCATGATCTCGGCACCGATCCCCGGATCGTGCTGCCGCACGAAGGAGTCGTCGATGCCGCCGGAGCCGCCCGGCTGGCCAACCATCTCGTGCCACCACCGCGTGACGAGCATCCATTCGTGCAACCGTTCGCCGGCATGGCCGAACGGTGCGTCGAGGCTTTGACCTTCGCCGGTCCCGAAACCGTCGAGCGAGATGGAGAAGAATTGGACCCGGGCGAGTGACATGGCTGGTGCTCCTTCGTACTCGGTGGGTCAGTTCGTGAAGGTGATGCGGAAACGAAGTCTCATAGCGGATTTCGCCCTTGTACGGCCCGGGAACGGCGTCGGCAAGACTCAACCGGACATGGGATTGTGAGTTAGATCACCACTGCACGAACATGGGCATGACAACGTGCACGTAGTTGTCACTGTCCACCGGCCGGATCACCCCCGGCAACGACGGCCCCCCCGTCTCCAGCGCCACCCGCCCGCCGTCGAGCACAGCCAGCACGTCCTGGAGATACTTCCCGTTGAACGCGATCTTCGAGGGTTCCCCCTCGACCGCCGCGTCGATCTCGCCCTGGTTGTCGCCGATCTCCTCCGCCCGCGCCGAGATCGTCATCTTCCCCGGCGCCCCGTCCGCCCCCGCCTCGAACGTGATGCGCACGATGCCGCTGCCGTCGCGCGCGAAGATCGAGGCGATCTTCGTCTCCTGCAGGAAGTCCCGCACCTCCACCACCGCCCGGCTCCCCCATTCCTTCGGCAGCAGCCGGCTGTAGTCGGGGAACGTCCCCTGGATCAGCTGCGCCACCAGCTCCACGTCCTTCAGCTTGAACAACACCTGCGTCTTGTTCGCGTTGAACGTCAGCACCACCGGCTCTTCCTGGTCCTGTAGCAGGCGGTTCAGCTCCGCAAGCGCCTTCGCCGGGACGATCACTTCCTGGCGTTCCGCCGTCTTCTTCTTCAGCTTCAGATGCTTCACCGCCAGCCGGAAGCCGTCCGACGCCACCAGCGTCAGCTGGTCGCCCTCGACGGCAAGGTTGATGCCCGTAAGCACCGGCCGCGAGTCGTCCGTCGCCGCCGAGAACACCACCTGCGAGATCGCCTCCCGCAGCATCTTCGCGTCGATCTCCAGCGTCCCGCCGTCCTCGATCGCGGGGATGGGCGGAAAGTCGTCGGCGTCCATCCCGCCGATCGTCGCCTCGTTGCGCGCGCAGACCACCTTCAGCTGCCGCGCCCGCGGCGAGAGCGTCAGCTCGATCTTCTCCGACGGCAGCGAGTTCACGAAGTCCGCCAGCAACCGCGCCGGCACCGTGATCGCGCCCTCATCCTCGATCTGGCCGCCGATCCAGCAGCTCAGCGCGATGTCAAGATTCGTCGCCGCCAGCTTGATCCGCCCGTGGTCCGTCGCGATCAGCACGTTCTGGGTGATGGGCAGCGTGCTTCGCAGCGCTACCGCCCGCCCGACGATGCCCAGCCCCCGCGCCAGATTCTCCTGGAGACACGTTACCTTCATTGCGCTCACCTGTGTAATCACTTAGCGACGAGTATACGCACCCCCGCCACAAGCGACAATAGATCAACGCACGTGATCAGTAATGGGTCAGTTATGGCATATCGCGCGCCGAACGTAGGGGCGAGGCTTGCCTCGCCCTTGGCGGGCTACGCTACTCGTTTGAACGGCCCCTCTATGGAAATCGTCACGTCGTGGCCCGCCGTCACCGCGCCGTCCACCCCCCGTCGACGACGTACGCCGCCCCCGTCACGAACGACGCCTCCTCCGACGCCAGGAACAGCGCCACGTTCGCCACCTCCTCCGGCTTCCCCATCCGCCCCAGCGCCGCATGCTGCTTCATGTATGCCGTCAGCTCCGGGCTCGCCATCAGCGGCCCCGTCATCGCCGTCTCGATCCACCCCGGGTTGATGCAGTTCACCCGCACCCCCCGCGCCCCCAGGTTCGTCGCGTAGTGCCGCGTCAGCCCCACCACCCCGTGCTTCGCCGCCGTGTACGCTTCCACCGGCGGGAACGGCACGCTGATCAGCCCTAACATCGACGACAGGTTCACGATCGAACCGCCGCCCCGCGCCGCCATCGCCTCTCCCCCGTGCTTGCAGCCGTAGTACACGCCGCTCAGGTTCACCGCGATCGTCCGGTCCCAGTCCGCCCCGCCCGCCACGCCTGCGTTGTTCACCAGGATATCGATCGTCCCGAATGCTTCGATCGTGTGCGCGACCGCTGCCTGCACCTGCGACTCATCCGACGTGTCCGTCCGGTCGACCGCAACGTTTCGGTCGATCGCGGACGCCACGGCGTTCGCCGTCTCTTCGTTGATGTCCGACACCATCACCTTCGCGCCCTCGGCCGCGAAGCGCAGCGCCATCGCCCGCCCGATGCCCGCGCCGGCGCCGGTGATCAGCGCCACTTTGTCCTGTAGCCGGTCGCCCATCGTTGCTCCTCGTCCTCCCGCGGTGCCTCGCTACTCGTCCTCGTCGTTGCAGTCCAGGTCCACCGTGATGTCGTTGCTGGTGGCGATCTCCTCCAGGCCGACGCAGGCCTCCGTGAACCGCGCGTCCGCCGCCTCGAAGCTTTCGCCGCCTGCCGCGAAGAACTCATCGATCGTTGTCGCGTCCTCGCCTTCCTCCAGCAACCGGGCCAGCTCGTCGCGGACCGTCTCGCCGGCGTCCAGCGCCTCGTCATGCGCCTCCTGTACCTCGTCCGGCGGCTCCAGCTTGCCGAGGTCACTCAGCAGGCCGTCCACGACCTCCAGCAGCGCCGAGAACCCGGCACGGAAGTCCTCCACGTCCGCGTCCTCTCCCAGTTCCTGCCCCGCGTCGTCGAAGCCGGCCTGTGCCCGGTTGTCCGCCTCCTCCAGCTTCTGGAAGTACTCCTCCAGCGTCAGCTGGTCACCTCCGCTGCTGCAGGCCGATGCGCCGGCGCCCACCGCCAGCAGCATCCCCAGCCCGATCGTGACCCCGGCCAGTCTCCTGATCATGAGGACTCCTCCATGTTCGCTACGGTCCGCCGGGGCTACTCTCCCTCGTCGTCGCAGTCCAGGTCCACCGTGATGCTGTTGCTGGTGGCGATCTCCTCCAAACCGACGCAGGCCTGTGTGAACCGCGCGTCAGCCGCCTCGAACCCCTCGCCGGCTCCCCCGAAGAACTCCTCGATCGTTGTCGCGTCCTCGGCGTCCTCGATCAGCTGCGCCAGCTCGTCGCGGAACCCCTGGCCGGCCGCCACCGCCTCGTCGTGTGCTTCCTGCGCCTCGTCGGGCGGCTCCAGCCCGTCCAGGTCGCTCAGGAAGTCATCGAGGACCTCGAGGAACAGTGGGAACGCGGCTTGGAACGTCTCCAGGTCCGCCGCACTCCCCAGCTCCTCGTCCGCCTCGCCGAAGCGCTCCTCTGCCGTGTTGTCCGCTTCGTCCAGTTCCTGAAAGTATTCCTCCAGCGTCAGCTGGTCCCCGCCGCTGCTGCAGGCCGATGCGCCGGCGCCCACCGCCAGCAGCAGCGCCACGCCCACCGTGATCCCGGCCAGTCTCCTGATCATGAGGACTCCATCGATACTGCCACCGGCATCCTCGTCCGGACGGCGTTCGCGCGAGTATAGCAGCGCCGATCCCGCCGCCAGGTCTGGCCGATGGCGCCGTCGCTACTCCCCCAGCACTGCCACATCGACCTCGCGCTGCCGCGGCTCGCACAGCTCGACGAGATACAGGTGCTGCCATGTCCCCACGTCCACCCGCCCGCCCCGCACCGGCACCCACGTCGACTCCCCGAACAGCAGCGATGTCGCCAGGTGCGCCACGGCGTTCTCCGCCCCCTCCTCGATGTGCCGGTACGGCCGCGATGTGGGGAACGTCGCTTCCACGGCGTCGCGCATGTCCGCGTGCAGCCGCGGGTCTGGCTCGCTGCAAGTGATGGCCGCCGTCGTGTGGCGGCTGCGCACCAGCGCGATCCCCTCCCGCACGCCGCTCCGCGCCACCGCCTCCCCCACCTCCCCCGTGATCTCCACGAACTCACCGGTCCCTCGCGTCCGCACCGTGATCCGCTCCAGCTTCACCTTCATATCGCCCTGACCTTCAGCCCCCACGCTCGGCCTTCCGGCGCGGACCCTCTCGTTGTCATCCCGAGCGCAGCGAGGGATCCTTGTGCACGAAAGCCTCGCCAACCTCTAACCTCTAGCCTCTAACTTCCAACGTCTAACGATTAGCTGCTACGCGCCACGCCCCACCCAATCGCCAATCTCCGCATACAACGCCGCCTTCAACTCCTCCGGCGCGAATGCTCCCTCGACGGAATTCCGCGCCAGCCGCCCGTACCCCTCCCTGTCCAGCCCCAGCATCCGCCCCGCCAGCGCGTACTCGCCCGTCAGGTCGCAGCCGAAGAACCCTGGGTCGTCGGTGTTCACCGATACGCAGGCGCCCGCCTCCCACAGCGCCCGCAGTGGATGCTCCTCGACCGACCGCGCGACACCGGTCAGCAGATTGGACGTCGGGCACGCCGCCAGCGGCACTCGCCGCTCCGCCAGCTCCGCGAGCAGCGCCGGGTCGTCGACCGCGCGCACCCCGTGCATGATCCGGTCCGCCCACAGCGCATCGAGCGCGCCCCGGATCGACGCCGGCCCCGCGTCCTCCCCCGCGTGCGGCGCCGACCGCAGCCCCCGCCGCCGCGCCTCCGCGAAGATCTCCGCGAACGCCTCCGGCGGGAACGTATCCTCCTGTCCCGCCAGCCCCATCGCCACCACCTCCGGCACGCCCTTCGCCGCCTCCAGCATCCTCCACGAGATCTCGATCGGCAGGCCGCGCGGCGCGTCGATGATGAACCGCACGGCGATGTCTCGCTGCCGCGACGCTGCCTCCACCGCCTCGCCGAGGCAATCGTAGGGACGGAACGCCGTCGCCAGCTGCAGCTCGGCGTAACGCACGCCGCAGCGCACTGCGTCCTCGCAGTACTCCCGCACGATTCGCGCGTAGTCCCCCGGCGACGTCATCGTCTGCCACGCCAGCGTGTACATGTCGATGAAGCTGTTGAGGTTGTCGAACGACGTCGGGATGGACACGCCCGCTCGCGCCGCGAACTCCTCCCGCGTCGCCGGCCGCACCGCCCCTTCCAGATGGCAGTGCAGCTCCGCCTTCGGCAGCTCCGCCAGGTCCGCCGGGACCGCGTGGTCACTCACGTCGCGTCCGCTCTCCACGCAACGACGCGCTCTACGTCGACGGCGATCACCGGCCGCGACTCCAGCGCCATCGCGCGATACTGAGCATACCGCCCCCGCAGCAGCCCCAACGCCCGCGCGTGCTCCTCCCCGCCCTCGACGATCCGCGCCCGCCCCCGCAGCTGCGCGAACCGAAGCCGCGACCAGTCTGCGTCGTCATACGCGTCGAACAGCAGCTGCACCTGCGGCTCCGCCTCGATGTTACGGATCCGCCGCAGCCGCCGCGGGTCGCCCGCCTTCGGCTTCTCGTCGACCGCGACGTACACCACGTCCCCATCGACCGCGAAGCACACCGGTACCACGTGCGGCCGCCCCGCCCCATCCACCGTCCCCAGCCGCCCCACCCGCCGCGCCTCGATGAACGCCCGCACGTCGCCACGGATCGCCGTTCCCATCACCGGACGGTAACAGATGTGCCGGCCTGCAGAAGGTCCCCACGCATCGTTGTCATTCTGAGGGGCGAGGTCCGAAGCCCCGCGTGATCTGGCGCGGCTGTAGGGGCGAGGTCCGAAGCCCCGCGGGATCTGCCGCGGCTGTAGGGGCGAGGTTCGAAGCCCCGCGGGATCTGCCGCGGCTGTAGGGGCGAGGCTTGCCTCGCCCTCCCCGCATGAGGAAAGGGCGCCCGAAGGCGCCCCCCTGAACTCACAACTGACAACTGAAGACTGACAACTGAAGACTGACAACTGACGACTGACAACTGAAGACTGACAACTGAAGACTGACAACTGACGACTGACAACTCTCGACGCTACCTCGCCCCGATCGCCGCCGCCACGTCCGCCAGCTCCAGCTCCTCCAGCTTCCGCTTGCTTGGCGCCGCCGTCTCGGCATTCCAGTCGCACGCCGCCAGATACTCCTGCTCCAGCGTCGTCACGTCCAGCGACACGTCCTTGTGCGGCCCCGCCTCCAGCGCCGGCGAGCCCCACAGCCGCCCCGGCAGCCGCCGCTTCGTCACGATGTCACCCTCCCGCACGCTGAACGCCATCCGCAAGTTCGCGATGCGCTCGCCCGTCTTGATCATCTCTTCCTTCGTCGTGTCCCAGCCTGTCGTCTGGTTGATCCACTCCGGGATCCGGTCGTTCGGTGCGCACATCATGATGAACATGCACATGCCCGCGGAATTCACCACGTGCATGTACTCCGAGCGGTCCTTGTGGTGCTGCCCCCGCCCCGCCGCCACCGTGCGGTCCCCTACCGGGGCCGCCAGAGCCCATCCCGGCCGCGATGCCCCCTCGTACTGCGTGTGCCGCGCCGGCGTCGGGTCCAGCTTGTACGTCGTGAAGTACTCCGGCTGCAGCTTCGGGTCGTGCATCGGCAGCTCTTCGCCCCCCACCTCCATCGCGAACTCCAGGGACTTCGGCCCGATCTTCGCCGCTGCCGGCTTCACGCCGTCCCCGAACAGCTCCCCGAGCGCGCCCTCCTTCGTCCCGATCTTGTGCAGCGCCTCGATGATGGCCTCGGTGTTGCCCCACCGCAGGTCGATCCCGTCTGTGTCTTCCTTCGTGATCAGCCCGTTCTCGAAACACTCCATCGCGAACGCCACCGTCGCCCCCGCGGCGATCGTGTCGATGCCGTACTGGTTGCACAGGTGGTTCGCGTACTGCAACGCGTTGATGTCGTTGCTCAGCATCATCGTCCCGAACGACGTCGCTGTCTCGTACTCCGCCCGGTGCGTGTGGTGCGGGTACGGGAAGCGCGCGTCGTCCTTCACCTGCCCGTCAGCCGCGTTGTCGTTCTCGGCCTTCTTGATCTTCGCCTCGATGGGCTGCTTCTGGTCGTCGGCCGCGGTCGCCAGCTGCGTCCGCAGCCCTGCGATCTCGCCCTCGCGCTTCGCGATGCGCACCTTCGCCTTGTTCTCCTGCTCATCCCACGCGTGCGACTCGCCCCCGCACGCCACGGGGCAGTGCCAGCAGGCGTACGTCTTGTCCATCCGGCGGTTGAAGTTGTCGCCGTTCATCTGCATCCCCTGCGGAAAGTCCACCATCCCTGCCCCGCCCCAGTTCTTCACCGGAGCATCCCCCGACATCGCCGACGAGTTCGTGATCCCCGTCGTCCCGTACGTCCGGAAGAAGTTGGTGATCGGCTTCGCGAACTCGTCCAGCGACTGCCGCACAGACTTCATGATCTCCGGTGACGACCCGATGATGTTCTTCGATGCGTTGACGACGATCGCCTTCACGTTCTTCGAGCCCATCACCGCGCCCAGGCCGCTCCGCGCCGCCAGCCGCCCCCGCTCGTTGCAGATGCCGGCCATGTACGAGAGCTTCTCCCCCGCCGGCCCGATGCACGCCACGCTGGCCTTCTTGCCGTGACGCTCCTTCAGCTTCATCTCCACGTCGATCGCCTGCATGCCCCAGAGGTCGGCGGCGTCCCGGATCTCCACCTTCTCGTCTTCGATATAGATGTAGACGGGCCCGCTCGACTTCTCGTAGAGCATGATCCCGTCCCACCCGGCGTTCTTCATGTACGGCCCGAAGTCTCCGCCGCAGTTCGCGTCCCCCCAGCCCCCCGTCTTCGGCGACTTCGATACGGCCTGGTAGCGGATACCGAAGAACGGCGTGCCCGTGAGCAGCCCCGGGAACAGGCCCAGCACGTTCTCCGGCCCCAGCGGGTTCGCCCCCGCTGGGATGCGGTCGAACATCAGCCGCGCGCCGATGCCGTAGCCCCCCAGGTACTTCCGGTACGTCTCCTCCGGGATCTGCTCCGCCTCGGTCCGGCCGGAGTTCAGCCACACGTTCAGCATCTTGCCGTTGATGGCGCCGTTCATCATCGAAGAGCTCCTTCAGGAGGTATGCGCGGGTGATGGGCCGTAGATGCACCGCCGCCTCTTCACAGAATCGCGGCAGAGCGCTGGTGATTATAAAGCAAGCGCTTCCTTAAGGCGTTATGCCTCCGCAAGCATAACGGCCCGGGGGTCACCCACCTGTGTCCGTGGGAGTTCTTCCTCAGAGCAGCACGGTTGCCCGTATGCGTCACAGTGCTACAACCCGGCCGAAGCGCGGGCGCGTCTTGGCCCGCTGGCGACGGAGTTAAGGGGGAGCATGGCGACCTGGGGGGAGTTCGCGCAGGCGGAACCGGAGATGGCCGCGCTCGGCCTTCGCCTGCTGCACAAGTTCGAGCTGGCATACCTGGCGACGACACGCCGCGACGGCTCGGCCCGGCTTCATCCAGTCTGCCCCGTCATCGCTGGCGGACGCGTCTTCGTGGCGACCGACCCGGCCTCCCCTAAGCGGTTCGATCTCCTGCGCGACGGCCGATACGCCCTGCACATGCTGCCCGGCGAACACGACGCGGAGTTCTGGATACGCGGACGGGCGAGGCGCACCACGGACCACGAGACTCGCGCGATGGTCGTCGACACGGCCGCCCGCACAGTGCTGCCCGGCGGCGGGACGCTGGTGATCAGAGACGTCGAGTGGCTGTTCGAGTACGACCTCCAGGAAGCTGGAACGGCCGTCTGGGAGAACGTCGGCACACCGGAGATCCGCGCCCTCCGGCGCTTCTGGCGCGCGCCCTGACCCTACAGCATCGAGCGGCCGGCTTGCGGCTTCGGCATCGAAGCGCTCACACCCCCTATGCGATCGCCGCATACGCGCACTGGCGCCTCACTATCCCGCGCCGGATAGTTTCAAGGATGAACTGGATCCCCACCACCGTCGATGAGCTGCTCCGCCGCGCCCTCGTCTCCGAGATGACCGTCGTCGGCCGTCGCGGCCAGCCCGTCACCCATCCCGTCCTCCCTCTCTGGGACGGCCAGCGCATCTACGTCACCTCCAGCGTCCTCTTCTCCCGGAAGATGGAGCACATCAAGCGCGACCCCCGCGTCAGCATCGCCATCACCGACCCCGAGGCCTGCGGCGGCATGACCGCCCGCTGCACCGTCCAGGGCGACGCCCGCATCTTCGAGGAGGACCCCCACGAGACCTGGGAGCGCGTCGTCCCCCTCTGGCGAGAAAAAGAACCGGCCATCGACCTCTTCCTCGGCAAGCGCTTCGCCCTCCCCCTCTTCTTCGAGCGCTCCCTGATCGAGATCACCCCCCGCCGCGCCTTCTGGTGGGACGACGGCCGCCCCGAGGCCCCGCCACAGTCCGCGATGGCGCCCGGAGCGTAACGATGGATATCGACCGCACCCTCTTCGAGAAGCTCGCGGCCTACGACCACGTCGTCGTCTCCTGGGTCGACGACGACGGCTACCCGATGCAGACGCCCGCGCACTTCACCGCCGACCCCGGCGCCTGCACCGTCCGCCTCGCCCCCACCGGCATCCCCCTCCCCGCTGATCGCGAGGTCAACCTCATCGCCAGCCACATTCGCGCCCGCCCCGGCACCGGCTACGACCAGCGCCGCTACCTCACCCTCTGGGGCACCCTCGTCCGCGACGGCGATGCCGCCGTCCTCCGCCCCCGCCGCGCCTGGGGATGGGACGAGCGTGAGGTGCCGTTCTTCGAGTACTCCGAGCGCAACAACGAGCAGGCCCGCCGCTACCTCGCGGAGCTGTCGAAGGAACGCGGCGAGCCGGTGAAGCCCCGCCTCTCCCGCTTCTGGACGGTCTTCGTCGCCACGCGCCTCCCCTTCCTCACCGCGACCTTCGTGCCCATCCTGCTCGGCGTCGCCGTCGCGGCGTATCACGGGGCATTTAGCTGGTGGCTTGCCATCGTCACCCTCGTCGGCGGCGCCGCCATCCACATCGGCCTGAACACCGCCAACGACGTCTTCGACTCCCTCTCCGGCGCGGACGAAGCGAATGTCAACCCCACGCAGTTCAGCGGCGGCTCGCGCGTCATCCAGCGCGGCCTCGTCTCTCTTCGGCAGATGAGCGCGATCTCGGCCGGCGCCTACGCCGTCGGCATCGGCGTCGGGTTGTATCTTGTCGTCGACCGCGCGTCAGTGGAGCTGCTGGCCATCGGCATCGCCGGCATGCTGGTGAGCGTCTTCTACACGGCGCCGCCGCTGCGGCTCGTGCATCGCGGCCTCGGAGAGATCGCCACCGCCGTCGGCTTCGGCCCCATCATGGTGTTGGGCGCCTACGTGGTGCAGACGAAGGAGCTGTCGTGGGAGGCCTTCGCGGCATCCGTCCCCGTGGCCATCTTCATCGCCCTCATTCTCTATGTGAACGAGATCCCCGACCGCGCCGGCGACGCCGCCGTCGGCAAGCGCACGCTGCCCGTCCGCCTCCCCCAGGATGCGGTCGTGCGCGGCTTCGGCCTGGCGGCGCTCTCGGCGTTCGTCTTCGTGGTCGCCGCCGCCGCCACCGGACTCCTCCCCCGCCCGACGCTGCTCGTGCTGCTCGCCGCCCCGATGGCGCTCAGCGTCTACCGCGGCATCCGCGAGCACTACGGGGACCCCTACGCCCTCATGCCGTCGATGGGCCGCAACGTCGCCCTGCACCTCGTCACCGGGCTGCTGCTCTTCGCCGGATACATCGTCGCCATCAGCGCCGACAAGGCGCTCGATTCCCCGCCCGGCATCCTCAGCTGAACCGCGGCTGGCGCAACAGCTACGCCGGCCCGGCTGCGCCTCCGCCGGCCTTCGGCGCTGTGAACGACATCACCCGCCCGTTGATGTAGACATTCTCCCCGTACGCCGCCACCCCCACCTCCGCCCCCGCGTCGTCGAAGAGATGCACGCCGTCGTCATGCGGCTCCATCCGGCGCACGCCGAGGAAGCTGCGCCCGCTCCCGCCCGTCGGCCGCAGCGCATCCGATTGCTCCGGCATGGTGTCGTCGCGACTCAGACCGGCGAAGCAGGCGGCGGCGTTGCTGTGGCGGCCTCGCCCTCCCCGCCCGTGTCCAGCGCGAACGGCGGATACTCGTCCGTCAGCGAACCCATGTACGTGAGCACGCGGGCGTGCCAGCGCACGTACCCGCGCAGGAAGTCATGGATCCCCGCCGGGTACGTCTCCTGCACCAGCACCATCACCGCCGCGATGATCGCCAGCAGCCCCGCGACGATGCTCAGCAGCCCCAGCACGATCGCGTGCGGGATGATCAGGATGATCCGCAGCAGCGCCTGCCCCACCGAGGGCGTCCCCGACGCCGTCACGTCGAATCGCGCCGCGTTCGCCGCGTCATCCGACGGCAGGTCGTCCGTCAGCAGCAGCAGGTACGCATAGAAACCGATGATGTACCGCAGCCACTTGATCATCCCCTCGCCCGCTTCGGCGATGTACTTCTCCGGCCCGCGCTGCGAGATCAGCACCGCCGCTACCACCGGGATGCCCAGCCAGACCAGCCCCGGGATCCACCCGATCGCCCCCGCCAGGATCGACCCCACGACGAGGATGACCAGCCGCAGGGCGACCTGCGCCCGGTTGTACGTCTTCGGTTGTGCAACGTCGAACGTCGATGCATACGTGGCCATGAAGCCCTCCTTAAAGGTCAGGGATCACACTCTACACCAGCCCGCCCGCGCCTCGCCGCCAGGCTTGACATCCCTTTGCTGGGCACTGGGTTCCTCGTTCTTCGTCCCCGTGGTTCTCTGTCACTTGCGGCGCGCCATACTGCGATCGCATCATGCCCGCGAGCACGGGCGTAGGGGCGAGGCTTGCCTCGCCCGGCCCATACCGCCCGCCGCGCCGCGCCGCGCGAAACTGCAATCGCAACAGCCACCGTGAAAGAGGAGGCCCGCCCATGCCACCCGACGCCGCAAAGCCCGCCCTCGAACAGATCAGCTACGGACTCTACGTCGTCGGCTCCGTCAACGGCGACGACGTCAACGGCATGACCGCCAACTGGCTCACCCAGGTGTCCTTCGACCCCCGCATGGTCGCCATCGCCGTCGAGCTGCAGGCCCGCACCCTCGCCAACATCAAGGTTTCGAACGTCTTCAGCGTGAACGTCATCGCCGAGGCGGACACCAGCCTCATCGAGAAGTTCGTCGAGCCCCAGACCCGCGCCGGTAACAAGCTCGGCGACGTCGAGTTCCGCACCGGCCAGACCGGCTGCCCCATCCTCGCCGGCGCCCTCTCCTGGTTCGAGTGCGAAGTGCTGCAGTTCGTCCTCACCGGCGACCACGAGCTCGTCATCGGCCGCGTCCTCGACGGCGGCGAGAACCGCGAAGGCGATCCCCTCACCCTCCGCGCCATGGGCTGGAGCTACGGCGAGTAGCCACGAAGCAGAGCGCGGGCTTTCGGCCCGCGCAGAGGTCCGGAGCAGTCTTGCGTTGTGGCACGGGCTTTCAGCCCTGCGCAGTTCGGGACAGTGTTTGCGCGCGCGGGCTCTTGGCCCGCGCGTGCAACGCACAACTCGCCGCACTATCCCCTCCCCGCGACGGGGAGGGTGGCCGAAGGCCGGGAGAGGTCCCCGCCACTGCGCGCAACGCACCGATCGCCGTACCATCCCCTCCCCGCGACGGGGAGGGCGGTGACCAGTGACCAGTAACAGTGGAGGGAACCAATCACACCCTCCGGTCGTCTACACTCCCATGAACCGCATCCGCCCGGCGCTCGCCGCCGCACTCCTCAGCACGTCGCTCCTCGCAGCGGCGTGCGGCGATGCGGGCGCCGGTGCGACGCCAACCCCGCCACGGCCGGCAGCCACCGCCACGCCCGCCCCTCCCCCGGACCCCACCGCCGTCGCCTGGGACGAAGCCGTCCAGCTCATCCGCGACTGCCGCGCCACCATGATCATGCAGGCTCACAGCCTCGACGTCTGGATCGACCTCGATGACGGTTCCCGCCTTACGACGAAGGAGCCCCGCATCGACCTCGTCTTCGACGTCGTCTCAGACGCCGTCGCCAACGGCTGCCCCCAGATCCCCCTCGCCACGGAATAACGCCACAGCTTTCGGCCCGCCCGTGCGCGCACAGGCGCGGCCCCACCGTCATCCTCTATCAGAGCGCGGGCTTCCAGCCCGCGCGTGCAGTGCACCGATCGCCGTACCATCCCCACCCCCCGACGGGGAGGGTGGCCGAAGGCCGGCAGTGGCCCCCTTACACCGCCGCTCCCCGCGAGGTCGCCGCCGACAACCGCCCCAACTCCGTCGCTGGCGGCGCATCCTCAATGTACTCCCGTACGATCGCCCGCCACGGCCCCCGCGCCCCCAGGCTCCCCAGGATCCCCGCCAGCCCGAAGTTGATCCGCGTCAGGAACACCATCCCCTCCGGCACGTTGCACCAGCGGTTGATCTCACCGCCCCGCCCGATCGTCGCGGTGTTCCGCCGCACCATCTCCGCCGCCAGCTCCGGCGTGAACGCCAGCTCCTTGTGCAGCACCGGCTCCCAGTACCAGTGCATGTGCTCGTACAGCTCCTCCGTCGAGAACGGCGCGTCCGCCCGCAGGATGCCCATCCCCACCACCGCCTCCCGCCACCCCTCCCGCTCCCCCGCGAACAGCGCCCGCAGCACCCCCTTGAACCCCGCGATCGACCCGTCGGAGAACTCCGCCACGCACCCGTAGTCGACGAACGCCACGCCGCCGTCGTTGAGCAGCAGGTAGTTGCCCGGGTGCGGGTCGCCGTTGAACAGCCGGTGCCGGTAGATCGACCCGAACGCGTACCGGAAGATGATCTCGCCGATGCGGTCGCGCTCCGCCTGCGGCAACTCCAGCGCCGCCGCGAACGGCCGCCCCTCGATGTACTCCTGCACCAGCACCCGCGACGTCGTCAGCTCGTGGTACACGCGCGGCACCCGGATGAATGCGTGCCCCTCGAAGCGGTCATGGAACCGCTGCTGCGACGCCGCCTCCCGGACATAGTCCAGCTCCCCGCTGATGCCGTCCTTCAGCTCCCGCACGATCGCCCCCGCGTCCAGCCCCGGCGAGAACGCCCCGGCGAACCTCACCAGCATCCCCGCGTTCGCCAGGTCGTGCTCGATCGCCTCCCGCACGCCCGGGTACTGCACCTTCACCGCCACCGCCGTGCCGTCCCGCAGCCGCGCCCGGTGCACCTGCCCGATCGACGCCGCCGCGAACGGCTCCTTCTCGAACGACCGGAACAGCCGCTGCGGAGACTCCCCGAACTCCCCCGCGAACACCTGCTCGACCAGCCCGTACGACATCGGCGGCGCGTCCGACTGCAGCGTCCGGAGCTGCGCCGTCAGCTCCTCCGGGAGCACCCCCGTCATCAGCGACAGGATCTGCCCCAGCTTCATCACGGCGCCCTTCATGTCACCCATCGTCCGGGCCACGTCGTCCGCCGTCCGCAGCACGAACTGCTCCCGCTTCCGCCGCCGCCCCTCCCCCCACGAGGCGTACGTCCCCGCCCAGCGCACCGCCGCCCGACCCGCCAGCCGCACCGGCCGCAGCGACCGCGCCATCCGGCCGCCGCTCACCGCCTGCCGTCGTGATCCCATCGCTCCAACCTGCCGTCACCGCCCGCTTCGCCGAAGCGCTCGCCTGCGCGCGCCAGACGCTTCCGCGGTGGTATGATCGTGCCCTCAGACAGCCTACCCGCACGGAGGACAACATGGACGACCTGCGAGGCAAGAACGCGATACTCACCGGCGCGTCACGCGGACTCGGTACCTACATCGCGAAGGTGCTCGCCGCCCAGGGCGTGAATCTCGCCCTCGCCGCCCGCTCCGCCGAGTCGCTCGAGGAGGTCCGCGCCGCCTGCGCCGCGGCCGGTGTGCGCGCCATCGCCGTCGCCACCGACGTCACCTCCATCGACGACCTCCGCCGCCTCGTCGACACCGCCGAGCGGGAACTCGGCGAGATCGACATCGTCATCAACAACGCCGGCATCGAAGTCGCCGCGCCCTTCGCCGAAAACTCCTTCGACCAGATCGACCGCCTGCTCACCACCAACGTCCACGCCCCCATGTGGCTGACGAAGATCGTCCTGCCCGGCATGCTCGCCCGGAAGCGCGGCGTCATCGTCAACGTCGCGTCGATGGCCGGGAAGGTCCCGAACCCCTACATCACCACCTATTGCGCATCGAAGGCGGCGCTCATCAGCTTCACCAACGCGCTCTCGATGGAACTGGCGGGCACCGGTGTGCACACCGGCGTCGTTTGCCCGACGTTCGTCAGCGAATCGGGTATGTGGGCCAACGCCGGCCGCAAGGCGCCGCGCATGGCGAGCGAAGTTTCGCCCGAGAAGGTCGCGCGGGCTGTGCTTAAGGCGGTCCGCGGCGCCCGCGAAGTGCTGGTCAACAACGGCCCCATGCGCCCCCTCCTCGCCGCCATGGAGATGGCGCCCGGCGCCCGCGGCCCCGTCCTCCGCCGCATGGGCATCCTCGATATGTGGCGTGAAGAGGCTGAGCGCCGCCACGCCGGCGAAGATCGCGCCCCGGCGGCCTCGGCCACGCCCGAACGCGAGCACAGCGGCGTCTCCGGGGGCTAGCACCCGGATCGAGGGGTTGGCACCCAGCCGCGCGCATTCTGTGCCTTTGGACGCTGCGTCCTCCCGCCGATACTACGGTGATGGATGACTTCCGCAACCAGCTCGCCGCGGTCGTCGACGCCATGCGCGCCGCGGGCACCCTGCCGGCGTTCCTCATCATCGACCTCGAGGGAGCCGGCGAGCTCAAACGCATCCACGGCGTCGAGAGCCTCGACAAGTTCCGCGACGCGACCGTCAACGCCGTCTCCGCTGCCGCCGGCGGCTGCGACACCTTCACCTACGGCGACGCCCGCATCGTCGTCATCCTCGATGCCGGCTTCGATCGCCTCAAGACCTTCGCCCTCATCGACCGCCTGCGCCGCGCCCTCCCCTTCCTCTCGCAGTCGTTCGACTGCCTGCTCACCCCGGAGTTCGACGTCATCGAGTACGACGAGGAGCAGGGCGTCGCCGGCATCATCACCCACATCGTCCGCCCCCGCGAACGCCCCCACGGCGAAGACGTCGCCTGACCACTGTTGACGGTCGTCAGTTCTCAGCTTCTTCTTAAGAGCGTAGGCAGGCTGCGTCTAGTCTGTCGACAACGCACCGCTCGGCTGTCATGCTGAGCGCAGCGAAGCATCTGGTGGAAGAGACACCGCATCAACCGGCAACTCCCGCCCCGCGACCCGGCTGCGGACCGCCTCGCCGTCTGGCAACTCGAGCCCTGCGCCTCGCGCGCCCCCAACCCTCAATGTCTCCGTGCATTGTGGTTGGTGTCCCCCCGCCCCCTGTGCTTTCCGCACCCGCACGAACATCGTCCCTCTGAGGATGGAACAAGGCCGCCTTCCGGCGGCCTCGTTGGCTCGTGACGGGTTGCCCCCCACGAGGTAGTGCTGGTCGTCACCCTATCGAGAAGAGGAGCAAAGAATCAACACGTGGACGGTGATTCGGGTTTGGTCGCCCGCAAGTGGCATCTGCGCTTTCCGCACCCCAACAAACCTTGACGTAATCCGAAGCCATCACCCATGATCCCACACGGCACCGGCACCCGCGGCTGACTCCGCGCTTGACCGCCGCCCGCCCCCGATCGAGAATGAGCCCACCTTAGCGATCGCTAAGTTTTTCATCTCAGAGGAGCGTCTCATGGCCAACGAGACCACCACCATCCCCGACGCCCTCCGCGCCAAGGCCCGGGAGAAGGGCTGGCCCGACGACCTCGTCCAGCAGGCCCTCGCCGCCGGCGCCTTCGCCGACCAGATCACCGGCTACATGGACCAGGGGGTCACCGCCGAGCAGGCCCGCCAGTTCCTCGCCGCCCAGCCCGGCGGCGGGCCCGACCCCTCCGACGAGCTGAAGTCGAAGGCCGAAGCCGCCGGCTGGCCCCTCGATCTCGTGAAGCGCGCGCTCTCCATGGGAGGCGCCGAGGCCGACCTCATCCGCTACATCGACATGGGCGTCACCGCCGAGCAGGCCGCGCAGTTCATGGGCGGCGGGGGCGGAGGCCCGCAGCTCGACCTCAGCTGGATGCAGGTACCCACCGAATGGAACACACGCGCCCGCCCCACGAAGCACGGCCTCACCCTTGACGCCATCAACATCGGCAAGTACGGCGAGGTGCCCGACGTCTGGGAGTACCAGACAGAGATGCCCCGCGGCGCCATCCCCATCCCCGGCGTCGAGGGTATGGGCTACTCCATCTTCCAGAAGCAGGAAGTCTGGAGCGACGCCTGCGCCCCCCTCTATGAAGAAGCCATCCAGCGCCGCTGGCGCCCCGCCACCGACGTCCCCTGGACAACCATCGGACCGCTCCCGGACGACGTGGAGCGCGCCGTCGGCCAGATCTGCACCCACTTCAGCGAGAAGGCGCAGCTCCACGCCGACATCCTCGGCCGCTGGGAGCCCGAGATCAGCTACGGCTACCACGAGGTCAAGCTCTACCTCGCCACCGTCATCTTCGAGGCCGCCCGCGCCTTCGAAGTCTTCCGCAAGCGCGCCCTCTCGAACGGCGGCGGGCTCGGACTCCAGTCGCCCGGCTGGGGCTTCCGCTCCGTCGTCGACGCCCGCAACTTCACCGAGATGACATCGATCCAGATGGTCCTCCAGGACTCCCTCACCCTCGCCCAGTACGAGTACGGCGAGATGTACGCGAAGAACCCCGCCGAAAAGTTCATCTTCGCGCACTCCATGCAGGACAAGGCGCGCCACCTCGCCTACGGCATCACCCACATGCGCTACGCCCTCCTCCACCGCGCCGACCGCCGCGAGGAGGTCCAGCGCTACCTCGACAAGGGCGAAGCCATGATGGTGCAGGACGACCGCCGCGACACCGCCACCCGCGAGGCCTTCGCCATCTACTTCGCCGGCGGGAAGGCCAACATCCGCGAAGGTCTGCGGGTCCACGACCGCATGCGCCGGCGCTTCCTGGAGCAGTATCTTGCCCGCCTCAAGTGGGCTACCCTTGACCGCGTCGACCGGCTCGCCCCCGAACTGCGGGCATCGCTGGAAGCGGAAGCCGAAGCATAAGGCCGGACCGACAGAGCAGGAGGACACAGCGCCATGCCAACATTTCCGTCCGTCGACTGGTTCAACGCCATCAAGGACATTGTCAACAAGGATCCCAGCTTCCGCCAGCTGGGCACCGTCGATGCCGTCCTCGGCGTGAAGGCCGGCGACAAGATCATCCAGATCACCTTCGAGGCCTTCGAGTGCACCGACGTGAAGGAAGTGAAAGAGAACGACCTTCGTGACATGGACTTCTGGCTCGAGCAGCCCTGGGAGAGCTGGAAGGAGATGATCGAGAACATCAAGAAGCACGGCGCCGCCGACCTCACCCACACCCTCAACACGATCGACCTCAGCATGCCCGAGGGTTTCGCCCGCTCCGCCGACGGCTACCGCCGCGACGCCTTCTACCGCTTCAACCAGTCCCTCCAGGACTTCTTCAACGCCTCCGCCAGGATCGACACCAAATTCGCCGCCCCCGTCACCGCCTGACCCTCCCTAACACCGCCACACCGAGGCCCCGGCAACCCGCCGGGGCCTTCGCCATCTCTGTCATGCTGAGCGCAGCGAAGCATCTTCCGTATACAACTCGCCGAGACGCCGCAAGCCACCCCGTAGGGGCGAGGCTTGCCTCGCCCAACCCCGCCCCGCGCGCACGCGCGTGCCAGGCACCACTCCTCCCCACCTTCCCCTCCCCGCGACGGGGAGGGTGGCCGAAGGCCGGGAGAGGTCCCCACCCCCGTCGCCGGGGCGAGGCTCGCCTCGCCCTCGCGCCCCATCCCCCCTCCGCCCCTCCGCCACCTTGACACCCGCGCCACACAAGCCCTCAACCACCCCCCGAAACCGTCAAGCTCCGCCCCCTCCCCGCTAGGCACGCCGCCCCTCTGGCCTTATGATCACTCAGACCCCCGCGCGACGAACCCCGCCAGCCCCGGCGTGAGGACATCGTGCCCCCCTCCATCGACCACTTCGAGCTGCTGGAGACGCTCGGCACCGGCGCGCCGGGCCTCGTCTTCCGCGCCCGCGACACCCGCACCGGCGCCATCGTCCGCCTCCGCGTCTTCCCCGCTCGCCCGCTCCAGCAGCGCAGCCTGATCGAGCGCCTCCGCCACGCCGCCCGCATCGCCAGCATGCTGCACCACCCCAACATCGCCCGCGTCCTCGACCACGGCCAGGACGGCGACCAGTTCTACATCGCCGCCGAACTGTTCGACGGCGAGACGCTGCGCAATCGTCTCGACCGCGAGGGCCGCCTCCCCGAGTCCGAGACCCACCGCATCGTGATAGATGTCGCTCACGCCCTGAACGCCGCCAGCGCCCAGCGCGTCGTGCACGGCGACCTCCGCCCCGAGAACATCGTCCTCGCGGCCGGCGGCCACGTCATCATCACCGACTTCGAACTCGCCCGCGCCGTCGGCGCCGCCACCCCTCTCGCCTACACCGCCCCCGAGGCCAGCGAGGGCATCCGCCGCACCGCCTCCGACCTCTACGCCCTCGCCGTCATGATGGTCGAGATGCTGACCGGCGCCGTCCCCTTCCCGGACGCACCGGCCGACGACGCCGCCCGCCGCCGCACCCCTGACGCCCGCCTGCGCGCCGCCCGTCGCGTCTCTCCCGGACTCGCGGCCATCGCGCGACGGCTGCTCGCCCCCGACCCGCAGGACCGCTACCGCGAGCCCGACCAGCTCGTGACCGCTCTGCGCTCCGTCACCGACCTCAACCCCTCGCTCGTCCCCATCGATGCCCTCGAGGCAGCCGGAGAGTCCGCCGGTAGCCGCTTTGCCGGTATCGCCTTCCGTGCCGCCGCGATGCTCGCCGCCCTTGCTGCGATGCTCGTCGCCGGCATGGGCCGCCTCCGCGTCGGCGGAGCGTCGATGCTGCGCGGGGCCGTCCGGCTGGCCCGCCTGCCCGCACGCCTGATCGCGCTTCTCGGACGAGGGCTCGGGCTCGCAGGAAGAGGCCTCGCGCACGCCGGACGCCGCTCCCGGGGCGCCCTCGCCGCCGTCGCCGGCCCATCCGCGCACGCACTCGCATCGATCGCCCGGCCGCTCCGGCGCAAGCCCCGCGCCCCCGGGCCGGAGCGCGACACCACGCCGCAACCGCCCGCTCCGGGACGCGCCGCCGCCGCCCTCGCCGCGAGCGTCACGCCATTTCGCCGCGGAGGCGCCGCGGCACTCGCGTTCGCCGCCGCGCTGCTGCGCGCGCCCCTGACGCCGCTCCGCCGGGGAGGCGCCGCCGTACTCGGGCTCGCCGCCGCACTGCTCCACCAGATGATGCGCGCCGGGGGTGCGCTGGGCTCCGCGATCGGCGCCGGCGGCCGCTCGGCCGGCGCCCGCCTGCGCGATGCCGCCGGCATCGTCGCCCGGATGTCCGGGTCTGCCCTCGCCGCAATGCTCGCCGCCCCCGCCTGGCTGTTCGACGCCGCCCGCCGCCAGCTCCGCGCCCTTCCCGTCCCGTCAGAGATCGCCATGGCCGCTGTCGTCGCCGTCCTCGTGCTCGCCGCCGGTGCCACCGCCGGCGTCGCCTACTGGGCTAATGGTGGCGACGATACGCCAGCCCGAGTGTCCGCCCCCGCCCCCTCCGTCGACGCACCCACGCAGGCACCCCCGCGCGCCTCCGCGACGCGCGCCGCCAGCGTCGCCGCCCCCACCGCGACCGCCCCCGCGGCCGATGTGGCCGGCGCCGCCGTCACCCCCGCCGATGGCAGCAGCCCGTCCCGGCCGCTCTCCGTCTCACCGCGCACCGGCATCCTCCCCGTCCGCGACGGGTCCCCGCCGCCGCCTCCACCGCCGCCACCTCCGCCCCCGCCGCCGCCCGCCCCGGCGCCCACGACCGTACCCGGCGCGCCCACTGCCGTCCCCGCGACAACCGTCCCGTCATCGGGGGGTGGTGGCGGTGCGCCCGCGCCGACAGCGACGCCGAAGCCCCCTACGCCGGTGCCACCGACGCCGACGCCGCTGCCCCCCACCGCGACGTTCACGCCGCTCCCGCCCACGGCGACGCCGACTCCCGAGCCGGCGACGCTCTCCTTCGTCTCCGACACAAGCTGGAGCGTCTACGCCGACGCTCAGTTCCAGAACTTCTTCGGCAACGCCCAGATCGTCTGCCTGCGCCGCACGCCCTCGCCCGTGCCCGCGAACTGCCCCGCCTCCGCCACCTCATGGAACAGCGGCAACAGCGGCTGGACCGCCTCGCTCTCACCCGCCCGTTGGATCTGGGCGCCCGGCGTCAACGCCGGCTCCTGGGACACCGAGCGCAGCACCGCCTACTACCGCAAGTGCTTCAACGTCCCCGGCACGCCCGTCAGCGGCCTGGTCGAGATCGCGGCCGACCTCGGCGTGAACGTCTACGCCAACTGGGTCTGGGTCGACTGGTCCGGCGGCCACACCTCCGCCGATTCGGTCGACATCACCGCCCAGCTGCACAGCGGCCAGAACTGCGTCTCGTTCCACACAGAGAACGAGACGGTGTGTGGCTGCAAGTACCAGCAGAACCCCGCCGGCTTGCTCGTCCGCGGCACCATCAAGTACGTCCCCGACTGACTATACGTGGGGGCGAGGCTTGCCTCGCCCTCTCTCCTCCAACGACCAACCACCAAAGCCCAAAGGCTAACGACGAACGACCAACCCCCTACCGCGGCGGCTTCCGCGCCGCCAGCGACGCCTGCACCTTCTCCAGCATCTTCGCCTCCTCCAGCACCTCCCCCGTCCCCTTCACCACGCACAGCAGCGGGTCCTCCGCCACGTACACCGGGAACCGCGTCTCCTGCGCCAGCCGCCGGTCCAGCCCCCGCAACATCGCACCCCCGCCCGCCAGCGCGATCCCCCGGTACATCAGGTCCGCCACCAGCTCCGGCGGCGTCACCTCGATCGTCGACCGTACCGCGTCGATCACCGCGTTGATCGATCCCGACAGCGCGTCCCGGATCTCCACCGTGCTCACCTCGACCGACTTCGGCAGCCCCGTCGCCAGGTCGCGGCCGCGGATCTCCACCGTCCCCTCTTCCTCCAGCGGGAACGCCGAGCCCGCCTCCATCTTGATGTCTTCCGCCGTCCGCTCGCCGATCAGCATGTTATGCACCTGGCGCGCGTACGCCATGATCTCCTGGTCCATCTCGTCGCCCGCCGTCCGGATCGACGTGCTCACCACAATGCCCCCCAGCGCGATCACCGCCACCTCCGTCGTCCCCCCGCCGATGTCGACGATCATGCACCCGTTCGGCTCCATGATCGGCAACCCCGCCCCGATCGCCGCCGCCATCGGCTCCTCCACCAGAAACGCCGCCCGCGCCCCCGCGTTCAGCGCCGCGTCGTGCACCGCCCGCTTCTCCACCTCCGTCACCCCGCTCGGAATGCCGATCACCACCCGCGGCCGCGGGATCCCGAACCCGAACCGCTCGTGCACCGACCGGATGAAGTACGCCAGCATCCGCTCCGTCACCTCGAAGTCCGAGATCACCCCGTCCTTCAGCGGCCGCACCGCCACGATGCTCGACGGCGTCCGCCCCACCATCCGCTTCGCCTCCGCCCCGATCGCCAGGATCTTCTTCGACTGCCGGTCGATCGCCACCACCGACGGCTCGTCGATGACGATGCCGCGGCCCTTGACCATCACCAGCGTGTTGGCCGTCCCCAGGTCGATGCCCACGTCGTGGGAAAACAGCCCCAGCAGGGCCGTCAGCGGATTGATCACGCGCCGAGTCCTTCGCCGAATCCTTCGCGCCGCAACCGGCAGATTCCGCCTCGCGGCGGACAACGGCGCAATCATACGGAATCTGGCCTCCCCGGCGAAAGCAGCTCCGCTTTACGCTATGGAAACCCTCCGCGCCCTTTTCTCATCACCAACAGCACTCACCCATGCCGGCAACCCAGCTGTAGGGGGGAGGCTCCCCTCGCCCTCCTCACATTCGACGCGTACTCACGCTCGTCTGTCCCTCATCGCGCCAGACCAACTCCCGCGCACCCGTCCGCATCTGTCCGTCATCCGGCACGATGGCGTGTCATCCTGTGCCCGGAGGTGGACCATGAAGACGCAGCACCAGCTCGGCGAGGCCTTCCGCGCGCTCCACCAGCGCCCGGGCGCATTCATCATCCCCAACCCCTGGGACGCCGGCACCGCCCGCATACTCGTCGCCCTCGGCTTCGAGGCGCTCGCCACCACCAGCGCCGGCCTCGCCTTCTCCATGGGCAAGCGCGACAACACCGTCAGCCGCGACGACGTCCTCGCCCACTGCGCCGCCCTCACCGCCGCCGTCGACGTGCCCGTGAGCGCCGACCTCGGCGACTGCTTTGGTTCCGAGCCGCAGACCGTCGCCGAGACGGTCCGCCTCGCCGCCGCCACCGGCCTCGCCGGCTGCTCCGTCGAGGACATGAAGGGCGACTACTCCATCTACGATCACGCGCTCGCCGCCGAGCGCGTCCGCGCCGCCGCTGACGTCGCGCACGCCCTGCCCTTCCCCTTCACCTTGACTGCCCGCGCCGAGAACTTCCTCGTCGGCCGCCGCGACCTCGACGATACGATCAAGCGCCTGCAGGCGTACCAGGAGGCCGGCGCCGACGTGCTCTACGCCCCCGGCCTCACCACCCGCGAGGAGATCGCCGCCGTCGTCACCGCCGTCGATCGGCCCGTGAACGTCATCGCCGGGATCGCCGGCATCACGCTCACGTTCGCGGACCTCGAAGCGCTCGGCGTGAAGCGCGTCAGCGTCGGCAGCACCCTCGCCCGCGTCGCCATCAGCGCCTTCCTCCGCGCCTCCCGCGAGATGCGCGAGCACGGCACCTTCACCTTCGGCGAGGGCGCCCTCTCCTTCCGCGAGATCAACGCGATGTTCGACCCCACGTAGCCACAGCCGCCTGACTCACAGACATCCGCCTCCGCTAGCTCCCCTTCCCGAGCCAAGGACCGGGGGTTAGATCCCCTCCCGCATCCCGCATCCCGCTTCCCCCTTCTTCGTCGCATCCCCGCCCTCCGACCTCCGGCTTCCGTACGCCCAGCCCCCGCACTACCCTTCCCCCCATGACCGCCGACGCCCCCCCCGCCCCTACGCCCTCGACGACTTCCGCCT
>JBBDXE010000028.1:0-77048 GCA_040902505.1 Dehalococcoidia bacterium
GCTTCAGCGCTGCCCCGGAGGGAGCAGTGAAGAGCGCATTATCTCTGCGCCAGAGAACCGGACGCGCGAGGCTGGTCCCGGTGGCTGCTGCCGCGCCACAAGAACGCCGAGAAGCGCGTGCAGCCCGCAGGGCTGCCGGGGGGGGGTGGGGGTGTCCCCCACCTTCCCCGATACCACCACCGGAGCAGCCCGCAGGGATGCGCAGCGCCTCCCGCTCACACAGAAGCCCAAGGGACCGCGGGGACCCGCATGACTGACCTCAGACGAGACGTCACCCGGCAGATTCAAGCATTCGCGCAACCCCACCGTGCGCTCACCAACTACACAGAGGAGAAAGCGACATGGCAAAAGTAATCGGCATTGACCTCGGCACCACCAACAGCGTCGTCGCCGTCATGGAAGCCGGCGAACCCGTCGTCATCCCCAACAGCGAGGGCGGACGCATCACCCCCTCCGTCGTCGCCATCAGCAAGACCGGCGAGCGCCTCGTCGGCACCGTCGCCAAGCGCCAGGCCGTCACCAACTCCGAGAACACCGTCTACTCCGTCAAACGCCTCATGGGACGCAAATTCGAGGACGCGGAGGTCCAGCGCGACCTCAAGCTCCTGAGCTACAAGATCGAGCGGGCCGCGAACGCCGATGCCTCCGTCGTCATGGGCGGGCGCTCCTACTCGCCCCCCGAGATCTCCGCCATGATCCTCCAGAAGCTCAAGGCCGACGCGGAGTCCTACCTCGGCGAGTCCGTCAACGAGGCCGTCATCACCGTCCCCGCCTACTTCAACGACGCCCAGCGCCAGGCCACGAAGGATGCCGGCCGCGTCGCTGGCCTCGAAGTCCTGCGCATCATCAACGAGCCCACCGCCGCCGCCCTCGCCTACGGCCTCGACAAGAAGGGCGAGGAGGTCATCGCCGTCTACGACCTCGGCGGCGGCACCTTCGACATCTCCATCCTCGAGCTCGGCGAAGGCACCTTCCAGGTGAAGGCCACCAACGGCGACACTCACCTCGGCGGCGACGACTTCGACCAGCGCGTCATCGACTTCCTGGTCGATGAGTTCCGCCGCGAGCAGGGCATCGACCTCAAGCAGGACCGCATGGCCCTCCAGCGCCTCAAGGAAGCCGCCGAGAAGGCGAAGATCGAGCTGTCCTCCGCCCAGCAGACGGAGGTGAACCTCCCGTTCATCACCGCCGACGCCGCCGGCCCGAAGCACATGGCCATCAACGTCACCCGCGCCAAGCTCGAGCAGCTCGTCGGCGATCTCGTCGAGCACACCCTGGAGCCGCTGAAGCAGGCGTTGCAGGACTCCGGCATCGCCGCCGCCCAGATCGATGAAGTCGTCCTCGTCGGCGGCCAGACCCGCATGCCCCTCGTCCAGGAGAAAGTGCGCCAGTTCTTCGGCAAGGAGCCCCACAAGGGCGTGAACCCCGACGAGGTCGTCGCCATCGGCGCCGCTATCCAGGCCGGCGTGCTGAAGGGCGAAGTCCGCGACGTCCTCCTGCTGGACGTCACGCCGCTGACCCTCGGCATCGAGACCCTCGGCGGCGTCGCCACCCCCCTCATCCCCCGCAACACCACCATCCCGACGAGCAAGAGCCAGGTCTTCTCCACCGCCGCCGACAATCAGCCCAGTGTCGAGATCCACGTCATCCAGGGCGAGCGCGCCATGGCCGCCGACAACAAGTCGCTCGGGCGCTTCATCCTCGATGGCATCCTCCCCGCACCCCGCGGCGTCCCCCAGGTCGAAGTGACCTTCGACCTCGACGCCAACGGCATCCTTAACGTCTCCGCCCGCGACAAGGCCACCGGCAAGGAGCAGAAGATCACCATCACCGCCGGAGGCGGCCTCTCGAAGGAAGAGGTCGAGAAGCTGCGGCAGGAAGCCGAACTCCACGCCGACGAGGACCGCAAGCGCCGCGACGAGATCGAGGTCCGTAACCAGGCCGATAGCCTCGCCTACACCGCCGAGAAGACGCTGCGCGAGAACGCCGACAAGATCGACGATGCGCTCCGCTCCGAAGTCGAAGGGAAGATCGCCGCCGTCCGCAGCCAGCTCCAGTCAGGCGACGCCACCACCATCCGCTCCGCGGTCGACGACCTCTCGGAGACCATGCAGAAGATCGGGGCCGCCGTCTACGGCGCACAGGGCGCCGCCCCCCCCGGCGAGAACGGCGCCAGCGCCGAAGCCCCCGAAGGGGCCGAGGCCCCCGCCGAAGAGGGCACCGTCGAAGGCGAATACCGGGAGGTCTGAGACGCATTGTCGATGGGGGCCGCCCCGGCGCCTCTGCGTCATGGACGGGATCGATCCATGAACCCCAGCCCTGACCTCCGCGACCGGCTGCTCGCCCTCTATCGAGCGATGTCCAGCGGCGACGCGGACGCCGTCGAGGCGTTCTACTCGCTGGAAGCGGGCAGCGTCTTCATCGGCACCGGCGACGCGGAGTTCTGGACGGACTCCGCCCGGCACAACGCCGACGTGCGCCACTTCTTCGACGGTCGCTCCGGCGTCATCTCCTGGAACCCCGGCGACGCACTGTCGCTGGTTGAGGGCTCCGTCGGCTGGACCGTCGACCGTCCCACCCTCTACCTTCCTTCCGCAGAGGTCCTGAGATTGCGCCTCTCGCTCGTCTGGCGCCGCGAGGACGGCGTCTGGAAGGTGGTCCATTCCCACGCGTCGCTGGGCCCTGCGCCCGGATGACTCCCGGCTGACTCATGAACGACAAGCGTGTCGTAGTACGCCGTGTCGTAATACGCCGTCTCCTGCGTGATCAACCCCTCCTCGTCGAACGCAAAGTGCGCGATGATCCGCAACGCGATCGTCCGCCCCGTCGCCGCCACCCCCCGGAACTGCCCATCGTGCGCGCCCGTTAGCGTCAGCTCGATGACGCAGCTGTAGTCGCCGAACGTCCACCGGTCGATGCGCCGCACCAGCCCCGGGAAGCCGTCCCACAGGTGCCCGTAGTTCCCGATGATCTCCTCGCCACCCGTGTACCGCACCCCCGCCGGCACGTCTTCGAACACAGGGTCGCGCGTGCAGTACGTCGCCAGCACCCGCGACCGGTCGTGCGCGTTCTCCGCCGCCACGTGCTCCTCCAGCACCCGCCGCATCACCTCGCGCGATGGCATCGTGTCTCCTCCCTCCCTCGAAGCGAAAGCAACGCTAACATGCAGGGGATCCGCAAATCAAATCGGGATCGAAGAGCTCACGCCACCGCCGCGCCGTGTGCCCGGCTGCGGAAGTACGCCCACGTCCCCACGCTCAGCACCAGGCCGCCCGTCAGTACCGCCAGCGCCCCCAGCGAGGTCGCGTTGGTGAACGCCCCCGCGAACGTTTCGTCCTGGTTCAGGAACACGTGCCAGAAGAGCAGCGTCGAGATGGCCGTCAGCCCCAGCCACACGCCCTTGTGCCACTGCCAGATCTTCTCCCCGTTCATGAACGACATCGGGATCATGTTGAAGAACAGGCTCTGCACCCCCACCACGAAGACCGCCGCCGCCACGCTCTCCGCCACCAGCGGCAGCGTGGCGTCCGTCCCGTCGGTGAGCGAACGCAACGGGATCACCAGGAACCACGCCCCCAGGCTCACCGCCAGCAGCGCCGCCGAAGGCACGAACGCCGTCTTCCCCGCCTGCTCCACCGTCATCGTCGAAGGCCGGAGAAACACGGCCGTCCCCACGAACCCGTAGATCACCCCCGGCTCGAACTGCGCCAGCCGCGACAGCCCCACGCTCGCCGCCGCGATCAGGATGGCGAAGGGGAACGGCCGCAGGCCCGTCGCCTGTCCGTAACGGAAGCGCGCGAGGAACGCCTCCCCGCCCTCCGTCAGGTATGTCGTCCCGCCCACGCACACCAGCACGCTCGCCGCCACGATCAGGCTGTTCTGATTCAGCCCGAAGTTCGGCTCCGCCGCCCCGTAGATCACGGCCGTCAGCCCCAGCACCACCACCGGCAGCCCGAACGAGCGCACCAGCCCGATCCCCGGCAGCGATGAGCCCAGTGAGCCGGTGATCCCGTCCAGCGCGGGGCGCAGCGGCGCCACCGACCGCCTCAGCAGAGCCTCGATCTCGTGCCGGTTCTCGCTGATCGTCTCATTGAACAGCTGCGCCGTCAGCAGGACCACCAGCACCGTGATGCCCATGAGCGACAGGTTCGTCGCGATCACCCCGCTGTCGAAGGAGATGTCGTTGGGCGCCGGGATCGAAAGCGTGAACGCCGGCCCCGGCGCTTCCGTCGCCCCTTCCGGGATCGCGCGCGGCGGCGGAGGAGGCGCGGCCGGTTGGCGGACGATCCCCGCGACGGTCCTGACAGGCTCCGCCGTGCTCGTCGCGGTCGGCGTCGGCGACGATGAGGTCGCCGCTCGTCGCACCGGGAGCAACCGCGGTGGCGCCCCGGCCTGCACCTCCGCCACGTCCGGCAACGGCGCGAGAGGCGGCGGCACCGGGGCCTCCTCCTCGGCCGTCAGGTTCGGCGCGCCAACGCCAACCGCCCCCGTGAACGAGACCGGCGTCGAAGTTGGCGTCGGCGTTGGCGTCGCCGTGTCCGTCGGAGTCGGCGTCGGCGTCGGTGTATCCGTCGGTGTGGGCGTCGGCGTGTCGGTCGCGGTTGGAGTTGGCGTCGGCGTGTGTGTCGGCGTGACCGTCGGCGTGGCCGTGGGCGTCCTGGTGGCCGTAGCCGTCGGCGCCGCTGTCCGCGTGCGCGTCGGTGCCGGGCGAGTGGCCGTCCGCGTCGCCGCCGGCCGCGTGGTCGCCGTCGGCGTGGCCGCCGGCCGCGTGGCCGCCGTCGGCGTGGCCGCCGGTCGCGTGGCCGCGTAGGCCTCCGCCTGATCGCTCGGCCAGGCCGCCCGCACGCTCCCGGCGACCGAATACACGAAGATGGCGGCAATCCCCAGCAGGGACAGCACGTAGCGGCCGCGTAGCAGCATCAGGCTCCCCGGACGAAGCGGACGGGCATCTCGTGCCCGCTCCTTGGCGTATCAGTCTGGGCCAGTGTCTCATCGGGGCCGCCGTAAGGGACCGGCCTCGCGTGAACAGCGTGTTGCGGTCAGATGTCAGCTTTGTGACCTTACGGCCCGCGGCGCCATCGAACGCGGCTGCAGCGCCCCACGGATGGGCGGACGCCCCGCCCGTTCCTCACACTCGCCCCTCCATCCGCGCCATCACTTACGGACGGACAGCCACGGACGCGTCCTCGGCCCACCGGCCGCCACCACCGCGCCGTCGGCCGCCACCACCGCGCCCGCCGGCCGCCACCAACGCCCGCCGGCCGCCACCAACGCCCGCCGGCCGCCACCACCGCCCGCCGGCCGCCACCACCGCCCCGCCGGCCGCCACCACCGCGCCCGCCGGCCGCCACCAACGCCCCGCCGGCCGCCACCAACGCCCGCCGGCCGCCACCACCGCGCCCGCCGGCCGCCACCAACGCCCCGCCGGCCGCCACCAACGCCCGCCGGCCGCCACCACCGCCCCGCCGGTGACGTGAAACGCTTGGCCCTCCCCCTCCCCCCAACTACCATCGCCCCCATGGAAACGATGACCCGGCCTGCGCCCCCCACCCCGCTCCGCCCGTTCCGGTTCTCCGGGTCAATCGGACAATGTACCCCGCCCCCGAATCTGCACCGCCCCCATCCCCCGCGATTTTTTTCGGAACAGCACCTCAATCAAACGCTCGTGCGGGGGGCGGCCCCGGCAGCGCGATGGAGACGTGGTGGGCCCCCTGGGATTCGAACCCAGGACCGACGGATTAAAAGTCCGCAGCTCTGCCAGGCTGAGCTAGGGGCCCGAACTGAATCTAGTGTCTCAGAAATTCAGTGCACAACGCCGACGAATCCAGCGGTCATGCCTCGCCGGCATCTGACCGAGGGATTGTATGACCAGTGGCAAACGCCGTCCAATTGAACCTTTCGATCCACAAATCGGCGTGCGATCGAACCCGGCTCGGCGGGCAGCGACCATCGGATTAGAAGTCCCGCTACGAATCTTCATGTCCAACAGTCAGTGCTGAATCTGGGCAAGAACTCCAATCGCGCAACACCGCGAAGAGTCCGATAGCCGTGCCCGTTAGGCACCTGACCATGAGATTAGATCATGGCGCGCGCTGTTCAGGCAAGGAGCCAGAATCTGATCTCCTGCCTCCGATGCCTGCCCCGGACTCACCTTGCTCCGCCTTCGTCTACTGAAGGGGATAAACTCAGCGACGATGATCCCTTAGGCGACAGATTTGACAGGATCCAGGCCAAAATGTCAGAATCACCAACTCAAGGAGGTCACTGGTGGCCAAGGACACGGTCGACACCAAGCACTTGGAGCTAGCCGAAGAAAACATCACCTACGAGATCGATGAAGAGGCGTATATTGGAACGAGTCTCTATCGGGAATTAGAGCGAGACGCAATTGCTGACTTCATAAAACACGGTACGTCCCCGGATGGGTTGTCGATTCTCGATATTGGAACGCGAGACGGCGTGATGCTCGACGAGTTGTTGAGGCGAGATGTCGGCCTGGGACGTGGTCCGATTCGCCTCGTGGGTATGGATTTCGCGCGGGCGCCGCTCGTTGCTAGTCGCGCGTCTGGCCGGAGTCGTCGTTTAGAGTTGGTGCAGGCCGCAGGCGAACATGTTCCATTCAGCCAGGAAACGTTCGGAGTGGTGATTTGCGCGTTCGGCGTCTATTCGTACGTGCACCAACCTGAGCTAATGCATGAAGTGCACCGCGTCCTCCATCCTGACGGCATCGCCGTGTTCACGGCTTACAACCGCGAGGGGATTGTGCGCAGCCTGCAGCTTGGTTCAGGGGGGACAGACGCCGTTGCTGTGAGGATCGACAAGGCAGGGCGCAACTTGATCATCCCGGGCGGAAGAAGGATCAGCCTCTTCTCACTTCCCGATCGCGCACAGTTCGGTCGTGAGTTAGAAGCGAACGGCTTCGACGTTCTCGGCATTCGGTGCTATCCAAGCCAGATACTCATGCGGACGGTGGCTGAGACGAAGAGACGATTGAGGCCGAGGCATCTCTGCGCCGGAAAGACTTGCCCGATCTGCTCGGAGCCGTTCTCACCCTCGGACCGACGGCGCCTGAAGCAGAGCGAGGTAACCTTCGAGAAGGCACAGCGTCGAGCCGGGCTCTCTCCTTACGGTCTCTACTTGATCGCTTTGACCCGAAAGGCTGAGGCTGCCTAATACACATGGGTCCGCAGTTGCGTGAAGTTCCTCGTCAGGTTCTCCCGGCGGCATTCGCTGAGTTCCTTGTGCCCTGGTCTGGTGAGACGCAGGTATTCGAACACGAGCCGGTTTTCACATCACGAGACGTAGAACGAGTCGTGCAAGCCCCTCCCTCTTGCATAGTGAAGGCTATGGCGGTTGTCGCTGGCAACGTGAAGTGCGTCGTTGCCACGACATCGGATCGGCGTATCGATATCAAAGCCATCTCGATGGCGCTCGGCGTCAAAGCTCACATCGCTGATCGCAACGAATTGAGCATGATAGAGAACGGGGCGCAGATAGAGCACGGGGGCATGAGTCCCCTTCCGGTCATCCCCAGCTTCGAGTACTTTCTGGATTCATTAGTCCTTCAAAACGAACAGGTCTATTGCGGGGCAGGGCGAAACACGTTCTCCCTACGGCTCTCCGGGCAAACTCTCGGCAAGATCTTCGAACGACGCGGAAGAGTCATACCGTGCTCGAAGAATTCACAGAGCAACTGACGGGATGAGCTTGTAACCGAGGCCCCGAACGCCAACGATGTGGATCGGGTTGCTCGGGTTGGGCTCAAGCTTACGTCGAAGGCGCCGGACTGTCGTATGGACCAGGGCCTCCGAAGCTTCCTGGCCGTCCCACACCTCTTTGAGGAGTTCGTCGTACGTGCAGACTTGGTGCTTGCGGCGGTAGAGACACCGAAGTAGAGCGAATTCCTTGGGCGAGAGGCCTTCGATGGGCCAGTCATTCCACTCGACCCATTGACCTGCTTCGTCAACCCTGATCCGGCTCACTCCTTGAGAGAATCTCTTTTCGGTCGTCGCATGACTCTCGGCCCGATCGACGACATCCATTGCTTCTCGGTGAACGAGCGCGTCGAGGGGCAAGCTGGGAACGTCCGAGAACAGTCGAAGGGGATGGTTGTCTGAGAAGAGCAGGAACCCAGCGAGACTAGCGAAGAGTCTCAACAGCTGCGCTTCGGTTCCGCCAAGGGCCTCGCTTATCGGACCGCTATCGCGTGTCGCAGACAACACGAGTGCTATTCTCTGCGGACTTCGGACTACAAGGCAGGCGAAGCGACCTCCGCGGCCCCGTGTTTTCAGGGGCGGAGAATCCTCAATGGGCCAGACGTCTACTCCGTTCGAAAAGCACCACTCGGCGACATCCTTTGCTTCCGCAGTTCTGATCGCGTTAACAGGCGGGTGAGATGCAACAACGTCGAACCCGCCAGTGATCTTAGGGGTTAGAAAGTCACAGTGCTGCCATTTCCCCTCACCATCGAGAAGCACCAGGCGCGCGAGTGCCGACAAGGACTGGCCCCGGGCTCCCAAGTCACAGACAAGGGCCAAGGCAGCCACCCGCAAGAGGCGGCCGACCAAAGCGTTGGTTTCGACGTCAAAGTCAGCTTGGGGTGGGGGTTCGGCGGATCGACATACGATACCTAACGTGTATTGAAGGCCGCTGGACACATCCGCAAACCGCACATCGAGGTCGAAGAGTATCTCCGCACGTCGGCGCAGTTCGACACCGTGGTCCGAACCCGCACGCCAAACGAGTTCGTAACTCGTTGGCCAAGCGGGTTCCTCTTTCTCCTCGTCCGCATCGCCACTAGGAACGGTCCTAAGGACCAGTTGACTGAGATCCGTGGCTAAGGCCGATTCAACGATGCCTGCAAGCGCGAGGAAGATCCATCTCGTTAGCTCAAGTCGTTTAACTGGAGCAAGTATTCTGCCCCCGGTCCCTTCCTCAACTGGCTGCCTCACCCCTAGGGTTCTCGCCTCCTCAGCGCTCGCTAGACGAACTAGCTCAGACCAAGCGATCGTCCGTCGACCGGGTCTTAGAGGGCGTTTGCGAGTAGCACGGAGTTGAGCCGGACGAACGCCTAGAAGTCCGCTAGCTTGAGAAACCGAAAGATTTAGCTCGTGCAGTCGAGCTCCCAACTGTCTCGTGGCGAGGAGTTCGCAGAGAAAGGGCGGAAGCTCCTTGAGGACAATCGAACGGTTATCTTGGTATGCACGGGTCTTCACGGCGCTCCTCCTGGTGGAACACGCAGTCTGGATCGATTTCCTTAAGTCGAGAGAGTGATGGAAGGAAGCGCAGTGCCCTGGCTTGAACTCATTCTAGCCAGGGCACCAATACGTGTAGCAGCCGGAGACGACGAGGCCACGCCATCCGGTACGTCGAACGTTGCGGTCAGGAATCACGTTCACCAAGATAGCTTATGCGTGGCCATGTTCTCTGTCAAGTCTGTCAAACCCGTCGTCATCCAGCGATAGCCTAGTTGTCGTCGGCGTCGAGCCGTGTTAAGAAAGCTGACAGAGAACGGGGGATGCGAGCAAAATGTCCGAAGGTCGTAAGGTTCCCATGTCCAAGGCACTTATTGAAGCGGGACGAACCTGCGGCAGGGCTGCCATCGGAATCAACCACGCGGCTGCCTCGCTAGGAATCCCGACGTACCGATTGCGGAACTGGGATAAGGAAGGCCTGATTGTAACCGGCAGAGACGCAGGCGGCGCAAGAACCATCGGTTTCGAGGAACTCGGCCGAATTGCGACAGCTCTCGAGCTTCAGAAGCTACTTCCGGTTAACAGCCTGAAGGACGCCTGCCGGGTCCTAGACAGCGCGACGAGAGGTGAAACCGAAACTGATCTCTTGGTACATTCGCGACCTCTGGGTGCCCCGCCCGAGGAAGCGGTTTGTCGACCATTCCTTCTAGTCGTCAGGGCACTCGTCAAGAGGCGCACCCCCGATCGCTATTGGCGAGCGCGATTCAAATTCGGGCGAGTCTCGGGGGTTCTCGTCGCAGACGACAGTCGGTTCACGATCTTCTTTGCACCCGGCGGACCGATACTGAACTCACTCACTGGTTCTTCCGAGGGCGTCATCGGGGACGGCGTGTTGCTGCTAAGTGGCGAGACTGTCGATCTGTTTCAAGCTGACACGGCGCTCAGCCGGTGTATCCGGCTCATTGCCGAAGCGTCAAGGGCTTCACGGAAAGCGCCGTTCTCGCTCGACCTTCAGCAGCGCATGCCAAGAATGACGGCGAGATGGACCGCTCCGAAGATGAGTGAGTTGCTAGAGTCGGCGCAATCCATGCTTGGTGCGGACTTCGTCGCGCTCCTTACGCCTTCTGATCGCCGACCTAACGAATCCATGCAGGTGCGTGATTTCGTTCATGTCGGAAAGTCTCGACAGGCAATAGTGGCCACATCAGATTGGAAAGAACTTCTGGAGGAGGGGAGGATGGCTCGATCTGGACGAGGGACGATTGTGCGTGTTGGACAAGGCTTGGTCTGGGAAACGTGGGCGAATGGAACTTCGAGAATATGGACGGAGCGCGAGATCTCGGCGGAAGCCGTCGTTCCGATGAGGGAGAAGTCGGCGCTCACGTCGCTCGTTCAGGCTGACCGCAACTATGGTGTCCTTTACGCGGGATCGTTTCAGCGTGACAACTTCACGTCGGATGAGTTGACCACACTAGACATGTGCGCGGCCCTTGTCGCTAGTGAGTTTGCCCTGGAAGATGCCATTAGTCGAGTGAAGTAGTGTCCGCGTGCCGCGAATCGCGCTCGCCTGACACGAGTAACCTGACCGACCCGCGCCGGCCTACTCGCAGGAGGCTCCCGTCCAACAACAACCACTCGATCGGTCCGTTCGCGACATCCTGCCTGACTCCATTAATCCTGACACCGCCTTGCGCAATTACCCTTCGCGCGTCTCCTAGACTCGACGCTAGACCTGAACGGACGACCACTTCCGCAAGCGAGAGACTCTGGTCGTCGACCTTGGCTGTCGGCAAGTTCTCGTCAGCGCTCCTGGTGCTCTGGGATCTCCGGAAGTCAGCAAGAGCATCGTCGGCGGCAGGAACTCCGTGGAGTTGGGAAACGAGTTGATGGGCGAACAGTTCCCGCGTGTCCCGGAGATCCACCTCGGCGCTCTGCAGGCGAGCGCGAACTCGCACGATGTCGTCGTCAGGGACATCTGTGAGGAGCGACAAGAACAGCGGCAGGAGATCATCATCGACAAGCGTCAGCTTGGCAAACATGGCTAGAGCGGGCTCCGTCAAGTGGACGCTGTTCCGTTCCGTCTTGCCCATCTTCTTGCCGTCAAGCCCGGGCAGTAGAGGAGTTGTGATTACGTGCTTGACGCGGCCCTGCATCGTTCGTACGAGCTGTCGGCCGACCATCATATTGAAGAGCTGATCCCTGCCCCCTAGTTCGACATCCACCCGCAGAGCGACCGAATCGTAACCTTGCATTAGGGGGTAGAGAAATTCGTGAAGTCCGATTGGTCGGTGCGCTCTGAGTCGGTCTTGGAACATGTCTCGTTCGAGCATCTGCTGTACGGTGAAAGTGGCAGCGACTTCTATGACCTCCTTGAAAGAGAGGGGGTCGAGCCATTCACTGTTGAATCTGACATCCGCAGCGTTGTCTCCCTCAAAGGAAAGGAACCGCGACGCTTGCGCCTGGTAAGTGCTGGCGTTGTCGGTGACCTGCTCGTGTGTCAATTGCTGGCGTGTGGCTTCCTTGTCGGTAGGGTCACCAATGCGGCCTGTGAAATCGCCGAGGAGCATCGTGACGTGGTGACCGTGCAGTTGGAACCACCGAAGAATGCGTAGTGAGACCATGTGACCGAGGTGGAGATTTGGAGAAGTCGGGTCGAAGCCTTGGTAGATGCGTAGCGTACGCCGCTTGATGAGGTCGGCGAATTCCCCAGCCACGACAACATCTTCCACGAGTCCGCGTGCGCAGAGGGCGTCCCAACTCATCTCAGCGAGGAAATTGTCTGAGGCTGACGATCCCGTGTTCAATTGAATCGATCCGTAGGAGTGGGTGGTGCCGGGGATGGGATTTGAACCCACTTAGCCGTTTGGCACCTGTTTTACAGACAGGCACGGATCACCGTCTCCGTTGCCCCGGCATGTGACGAACGAGACGTTTCTGAGGCGAATTCTGACAAATCTGACGCAGGATAGCAAGTTCTCGGCTGGATAGATGCCGGCCCTGGTACCAAGGGGTAAGGGCCGGCGGACGTCGGGTTGTGTCTCCTGCTATTCGTTCGGGTGGCTACCGAAGGGCAACTGACGGGATGAGCTTGTAACCGAGGCCCCGAACGCCAACGATGTGGATCGGGTTGCTCGGGTTGGGCTCAAGCTTACGTCGAAGGCGCCGGACTGTCGTATGGACCAGGGCCTCCGAAGCTTCCTGGCCGTCCCACACCTCTTTGAGGAGTTCGTCGTACGTGCAGACTTGGTGCTTGCGGCGGTAGAGACACCGAAGTAGAGCGAATTCCTTGGGCGAGAGGCCTTCGATGGGCCAGTCATTCCACTCGACCCATTGACCTGCTTCGTCAACCCTGATCCGGCTCACTCCTTGAGAGCGCGATGTTAAGGGCATAGTGACTCCTATACGAGGAGACAGCTCCGACGTAGCGCGTATTCTACGCCATCAGCTCCGGGTGTCAACCCCCAACTTTGGTCGGCTATCAGCAGGTGTCCTTGAGGAGGGAACCTACTTAGAGCCGTTTGTGTTTGCACGTAGAATCGCGGTGAGGAACGCCCCCTTATTCGTTACGGGCGGTTGCGACCGTAAACGCTGGCGCAGCTCACTGAGAGCTTCAAAGATCGAACTGCTCGGGGTTCGACTCGCTACCGTTCGGTAGAACGGGAGGCTGTGCTCATCGCCGCAGACCTTCAGGATCTCTCGGGCGATGTAGTCGCGCTTGGCTCGCTCCTGAGCCGATAGGAATCGCTTCCCTCCCCTTCTCCCCTTAAAGGCTTTAACCCCGTTAACGGTTTTGTCTGTTTCTGATTCTTCTGATTCTTCATCTAGGGGGCGGACATTTTTGTCCGGGGTCCCCCGGACATCCCTGTCTGGACTCATAGCGATTGTGGATAAGTAGCTTTCGCACTCCTCTGCGGACGGCTCCTCGATCCACAACAGGCTCGGCTGCCCAGCACGCAGTTCGCGTCGCAATAGACCAGCGTCTTCAAGCGCCGCCAGGTGGCGACGCAGGGTTCGTTCGTCCACTTTCCTCAGTCGTGCCAACGTGCTTAGGCTCGGGTACGCATAGCCTTTACGCTTCCCGTCTGCGTCGCTCCAGTCGAAGCTGTCGATCGCCTGGTAGGTCAACTTTACGGGGTCCGTGAGCTGCTTGTAGCCGAAGATGAGCACGTTCGAAGTCATGGTGTAGTGGTGCTTGAGCCGGTTCCGCCGGCGGATGGTCGGGTTGTCCATAGACCGATTGTCTCAAACGTGTCTACAACAATGGGAGCATGGTTGGGTGGACGGGTGGTCGCAACGTCGGGTGGACGGACGCAACGGTGGGTGGGTGGACGGGTGGGTGGACGCAACCATCCTCCCACGGGTGCATAGTTGCACGGGTGGATGGGAGCACCGCTACTTCTTGAGCTTGCTCAGCGCCTCCGAGAGCGGGTTGTCCTTGGGACTCTTGGAGCAGGTATCGCGCAGCAGTTGCAGAGCGACGCGAAGGATGGTGTTCTGGGAGACCTTCGCCCCCAGGCGCTCGGTGAGGTTGTAGGCTTGGCGCCGCAGCCAGCGCAGTTCGTCCTCGGTGAAGCGATAGTTCTGACTGATGTAGGGGGTGGTGGAGAGGTCCTCGGCGGACAAGTCCGCGGCCGCCTCGGCCTTCGGCCTGGCCGGCTCACGCGGAGCGGGTCTCGTCGCCGGAGCCTTCTCCTGGGAGAGCTCGACGAGCTGCGAGTAGGTGCCTTCGGCTTCTTTCATGCCGCGCTCCCTTCGACTGCGTCCTGTTGGTCCTCGATCCTCATCTCGGCCGCGGACCGGTCGATGAGGTCGCCGTCCACCGTCTTGCTCTTTGCCACCAGGGCCTTCGTGAGCGCGGTGTTGCAGAGCGTACAGATCATGCGGGGGAGTCCCTTCGAGTAGCGGAAGATCGCCTCCAGCGCGGCGCTGGAGAAGGGGAGGCGGCTGCCACCGGCCACCTGGTAGCGGAAGCGCACCATGCTCTCGGTGTCCTCGTGGGACAGGGAGGTGAGGGCGCCGAAGACGGTGACCCGGCTCTTCAGCTCGGGCCGGGCGTCGAGCTTGGCGGCGAGTTCGTTCTGGCCGAAGAGGATGACGTTGAGCAGCTTCTGCCGGTCGGTCTCGAAGTTGAGGAGGCTGCGGATGAGCTCGTAGTTGCGGTTGCGGATGGTCTGGGCCTCATCGACGATCAGGATCACGGTGTGACCCTCCCGGAACTGGTCCGACAGGAACGCCTGGAACAACGAGCGCGACTCGGCGAACTCGCGCTTCGTCGCCACCCCGAACTCCTTCATGATCTCGCGCAGGAAGGCGTTCTCGGTCTTGAGGTTGGGGCTGATGAGCATCGCCGTGCGGTAGTCGGGGTTGTCGCTGAACGTCTGGAACAGCCTGCGGGCGATGGTGGTCTTGCCGGTCCCGACGTCGCCGAAGACGACGGCGAGCCCCATCCGCTCCTGGACGGCGTACTGGCACTTGGCGAGCGCTTCCTTGTGCTGGCTGCTGAGGAAGAAGAAGCGCGGGTCGGGAGAGATGGAAAACGGCCGCTCCTGGAGGCCGAAAAACGATTCGTACATACCTCGGGGCTATGTGAAGACTGTACGACGGCGGACAGAGAAATGTCAATACTGCTGATCGGTTAGCTGACCTAATCGCGCGCCGAGGCGCCGTTAGCTGGGCTAATCGACGGAAGAGAAGCCCGCCTGCCGCAAATCAAATGCAGAAGGCGGGCGTGATGCACCGTTCAGAGACCTGAGCGGTGCTCGATGTTGCTCCCCGGAACGCGCATCTCCTCGTGTCGCAGCGCGAGCGTGAAGATGACCTCGTCCGGGATGATGACACTCTCTCCCTTCGAACAGGCGTCTGTCAGTCGATGCACCAGTGACGGCTCCGGCAGACCAAAGGCGACGACGACGACGTGACCCTGGTCGTTGACCAGGATCCGGTAAGCGCTGCCGTCCATCTCGGTGGCGAAGACGATGTCTCGGCAGGCTTCGTAGGCGTTGCCGGCATCTTCCCAGGAGACGAAGCGGTGCGTGCAGGACCAGACGACGACCTCAGCGTCCGGATCGTCCACGATCTCTCCCTTCCCGTTGTCCGCTGAAGCGTGAGGGCTCTCGCCTTTCTCGTGGCTGTCCTTCGTCCGTCCCTCCTGAGCGGAGCAGCGGCCGCAGCTGATAGATCAGCTGACGGGCTCGGGCACAGGCCCTGTCGAGCTCCTCGATGGCCTCGGACAGCTCCTCCCTCCAGTCCTCCGGCGGCTCCTGGTCTCCCTTGCGGCGCCCTTCGTCTCTCGCCGGCATCAGCGCACCTCCTGGGCCGGCCGCGGCGCCGCGAGCTGCAGCATCTCCGCGAAGGCCTGCTGGGCGGGGGCGATGCTCAAGAGCACCGGCTTCTTGATGAGGAGCAGGAAGAGGGCTGCCTCGTGGGCGGCGGCGAGAGCTTCCTGGTTGGCGGCCGTCCTCTCCGCGACGTAGCGGTCATGCCTCTCCCGCAAGACTTCCACGTCCTCGGGGTCGAGGAAGACCGCGCTCTCCTCGTCACACTCGCCGCAGTCGAGGAGCGGCACCCCGTGGGCGAGACAGATGAAGGTCTTGACCTCCTCATCCTCCCGACAGGTCGCGCACCTGGCGACCTCGCACGTGACCCCTTGCTCGTGAGCCTCGGCCTGCTCCTTCTGCTGGGCCTTGGTGAGCTTCTTCGGGTGCTTGGCCTCCCGCCGGCGGACCTGCGCCTGGGAGATCTGCTGCCGGCTCTGGAAGTCCAGCTCCGAGGCGGCCCACTCGTTGACGCTCTTGACCTCGACGGGCGTGGGCAGGCGCACATCGAGGGTGAGAGTGAGGATGCTCTCGGTGCCGTACTCGCTGCCGCTGACCTTGGCGTGGGTGATGGTGGCTCTGCTGTTCATGCTGTTCCTTTCGCTAAGCAGGCCGTGACGATCGAGAACCGGAGAAGGCACGGCCCTCCCGGGTTGCTCCAGGCTGAGATGGGGCGAGTTGGTTGGGGACGTCAGTTGTGGAGTGCGACGACTGGCCGCGCGGGACGGGCAGTGTTAGTCAATTATACGACGAGTGTGCAACGCCTTGAGAGGGAAGTGGAGCGACAGGTTTGCTGCGCAAAACCTTAGTGGCGCACGGGACAAGGGGTGAATTCGGTCAAGGGCGAGCGCAGCGAGTTCATCTTGACCCTTGACCGAAGAGGGGAACCCTCGGCGCTCTCTGAGGTTGGGGTGGGGTGTCGGCAAGCGTTACCGAACTCTCCTTAGTTAGCGATGGGTTGAAGCTGTGCTGATCGCGACTACAGGACGGATCAGCCCCAGAAGGCGCCTGCTGGATCTTCGTCGACTTCGCGAATGAGTGCCGCGATATCGGCCGCTGGGCGTTTGCCCTCGTAATGCAGCCATCGACCACGCCGGTCACTCCAGTAGAGCGTCCATCGGGCAGACGCCGGGTCGTAGCGGAACTGGGCGACCTTCCCGTCGGTCCACTTGTCCGGCATTCGCCAGACGGGTCGGTGCTCGAAAAGCGTGACGTTGTTCCCGCGCGTCTCGACCGACATCCGAACCTGGTGCCGGACACGGGGCGAAATGCGCCGCTCGATGAGCTGTTCCAAGAGCCGCTCGGCACGTCGGCGGGTGAGCTCTGGGATGGCCATGATGGTGGCAGTATCGCGCCGATACGCAGCGGGCACTATGGGCCAGCGGTTCGAGCCGATAGTCGTCGGATCGGTCGCTTATGGGTCTCGCGAGGCCAAGAAGCACGCGCTGACGCGAGGCTGGCGGAGGCTGGCCCGCCACGTCGCAGAACGTAGATTGTGCGACGCGCCAAGTACGACGGTGGCCTAGTCCAATACTCACGCTCGCCAGGGCGCAAGCAGCGGCTCGCCGCCCTGACGGGTTTATGGGACGCCGACGCGCCCGAGGAAGCGAACGTCACTCGGTCGAAACGGCACATCCCGGAGATGCGCAAACGACTACCCTCGCGCGATCTTGGGCATTTTTACCTGCGAGGGCTCTACGCCCAGCACGCCAGCCCACTCGGCCAAGAGTTTCGTTCGCGATGTCTTTTGCGTGGTTAGTCGGCCTCCAGCGAGATGGTAGAGAACCTTGGTCGCGACCTTCTGGTTTTCGGACGCATAGAGAATGCGTTCGTTTCCCGCATCCCAGAGCAGATCTCTCCAAGGCATGCCCGCGAGTTCCATCGGGGCCTTCTTCAGTCCCCGCATAGCGCTGCTCAGAGACTTGCCATCCGCCAGCAGCATCTTCAGCGCTTTGGCGAGAATCATTAGTCCGATGGGTCGGAACAGAAGGTGGCCTCCTTGCGTGTTCCGGTACCGAGCAGCAACGAGGTCCGACGGGGCCGAGCGCGCGAACTCCTTCACGGGTGGAAAACTCTTAGCAATCAGGTCCCACAGTTCGGTAGCACGGCGGAAGTACGTCTCTAACTCATCGTCTGACCCGCGCAATTTCTTAAGGTGGCCCCAACCGCCGGGAGGCTTTAACACACTATCCATTACGTCGTAAACCGTGATGATGTTCGTGAAGCTTGTGACATCGGAACGTGATATGTTCTTCCCTTTGTGTAGCCCGACCTTTTCGTTTTGAAAGAGAGGGTTCTCCTCGACGAGCCGGCGGGTCGTGATCGCCAACACGTCGTCCTCATCCAAGGCAATGATATTCATCTTGCTGACGGCCTTCGCGTATCGGTTCACGGTCGAGAATAGCCGTCGCGTTCGTTCAAAGCCCCTTTTGTCGTCGGCCCGCCGGTTGGCAGACACGCCGGGAACCAGTAGGACGCAGACCTCCTCATCAGCGAGGGTCGAATCCACTTTGACTGCCTGCCGTATACCGACGACTCGGTGCTGGCCATCGATCGCGAACAGCTTCACCGTGGCATCAAAGGTTAGAAAGCCGAGGTAGCCAGTGAGTGACTCCGGCGGCTCGACTCCTCCAGGGCCTTCCCTCACTTCGAGTTCAGCCCACTCCGGACGGCCACCGTACGTGCCGAGAATCAATGCATTGAAAAAGCGCTGGGGTTGATTCAGAAGGTAATCGCGAATTGTGCGCGATCGCGCGGTCAGCTCTCGCTGTAGCAAGTCTTGGAGCGCCGAGCTCGAGTGGATCTCCTGAGCAGCGCTCACCTGCGTGGCAACGTCACCCAGCTTCAACCAACTCACATAGTAAGTCCAGTCACCCATCCGCGCGCGGATGGCCGGAAGTACGAGACCATGAGGCGCTGTCACTGCTTCCTTCATCCGAACGCCGCCTTGATGATCGCACTGACGCGTGCCGGGAACCTTGTGTTCGCAAACGGCAGGAACGTTGCGATGAAGCCGTCCTCGACGACACCTAGCCCCGCCTTCGGGAACTCGGCGTAGCAGAACCAGGTGTGTTCAGGGTACTGGTTCAGGATCGTATAAACCTTGGGGCGCCCATCGATTCGCCTCTTTTCGTCGAGGTATGCTGCGAAGCGCGAACGCAACGACGCCTCAGCCTTGCCGACGTAGAAGAGATACGCATTCAGAGGATGCGCGGCAATACCGGGCTGCACAACGAGCGTGTAGATCCCGGATCTGGTGGGAATCGTCGCCCGCTTCGGTTGCTCCAGTTTCGCAATCGTCCACGGCACAGTGGCAACGCCAGCATACTCGAGCCACATTTTCGGCCATAGGCGTACTTGATAAGTGTGCCCCTTTAACTCTTGGTGCTCAGCCACATGTTGTAGGAGATCGGCCTTCGACTCAATCAACAGCGCACCCGCACCCACCCCACTCGTACGGATCGAAGGCATTGGCATCCGCGTGAACGCGCTCGCGAAATTGGCGGAGAGAGATGGGCCTTGATTGGCCACCCCGCCGGTCTTTAAGCACGGACACATTCTTGCCAAGGAATACGCGCAGTTCATCTTCCTTCCGTTCATGCTCGGCGTATCGTTCCGGCATGACCTCAAGGAGGCGGCGAAACTGCGCCTGGCCGGCCTTGACGCAGAAACCGCCACAATTGTTGTGCGGGAAGCCGAGTTCATAAAGCCTAGGAGGCCTGAGGCGTTCCCGACGCAGGTCTTTGAGGAGTTCTTCTTTTGACCTGAGGGGTCGGTCGCACAACGGCGCTTCGACCTTCCAGGGCGACCATCGTTTCGCCGCGCGTTCAAGTCGGTGGATCTCTGACCAATCAATGCCTAAGTAGACGACGGTCTGGCGTGGGTCGCAATGTTCCTCCAACCACCGTCGCATGAAGTTTCGCTTGAGGATTTTCGAGCAGGGATCGACCATCGAGTTTCCAATGAACCGCTCGTCCTTGAAGACCTCCCATGGCGTGCGGCCCTCTGCGATGCGCGTCAGCTTTCCCCCAACGTTCTTGGCGGCTTCTCGCAGGAAGCGATAGAGATCTTCATCCTCGATCAGGGTGTCAGCGAATAGGAGCGTCAGGTTACGCGTCCCGTGTATGGCAGCAACCCGTTTGGCAGCTGCCCATGATCCGATGCCGCCGCTGAACATCACTACGTGTTCCATAGATAGGGATCGTAGGAGTCAATCCCTGTCCGAGTCGTTAGGCGAAACCCCTAAGTCTCGCCGAGAAACCCCCTAGAAGCCTAGGGCCTCAACTGGGGCCCACAGTGCGGACGCCAGTTTTCGTTGCGGTCGGGTTGGTGGGGCGGCCCATAGTCGCGGGGTATACCTCCCCTCCTCACCAATCCCCAATCCGAACCTAACGAGATCCGAGTTGCTTCCTCAGCCCGCACCGCTTATAGGTCGCGCGCACTCACGCGAAGCGTGCTCATTTTGGGGTCGTGCCTGGACTATGGGCTGGTCTGTTGGCCGGCCCTTCCCGGACTCCTATAGTTCTGCCTGAGGTTCCTTCTAGGGTTGGGCAGCGTCCGTCAGATGTTCGTGTAGTCTCCGTACAACCTCTACTGACCTATCGTTGGGAGACCCTCGGGCGGCACGGACTCGCAAGCTGTGTCGGACCAGTTGAAGGTCCCCTTAACGAGGGTGACACGGAAGTCAGGTAAGCCTGTCCGAGTTCTAACGCCGCTCAAGGTCGCGCCGTCAGGCAAGGCAGTCAGAAGCAGCAGATAGGTACCGATATCGTCGTGCCCGTCCATTGAAACGCTGTCCCCGGCTACGATGGCAGTTCCGGTGCCTTTCACACGTTCATTCGGCTGGCAGATCTCCCGGTAGCCGTAGGCGACGCTGCCGTCCTCCAGCGTTCGGAGGTTGGAGAAGACGAAGTAGTCAGCCTCCTGGAAATACTGCCAGCGGCCTTCTAGATCGAAGGAGCTCGACGGTCGCTTAGGCTCTGGCGGCGTCAACAGGCTAGGCCCTGCCGACCTCGTCGGTAAGGGCGTCGGCTCCGATTCCGGCGTGGCCGGTGGGTTCGGAGTGGTGCAAGAGAGGATCTGCGCGAACTCTTGATTGAATTTCGCGATCGTTGCCGCGTCCCAGACGGCGTTGATGCTTCGAATGAGCTTCTCTAGGTCAGGGATGATCTTCGCAGCTAGCTGGGCGTTTGAGAGGTGATCAGCGCCATCGGGGATGATTTCTTCGACTGTCCTGAGGAGGCGGTGGTACGTCTTCCAAATCGCCACGTAATCATCGTGGTCGCTGGAGTACTTCTTTGGAGGACCAAGCCTAGTGAGGACATCTAGGTTCTCCAGCTGCTCCTCGATGCGATGAGCCTCATCGTCCGCGAATGCCCGGACGGCGTCGAGATATGGCCGAGTATAGTTATTCGGATCTCTGAGGAAGCTCTCGCGAGCTTTGTCGAGTCGGGCTAGTTCGGCTTTGCGGGGATCCCCGAGTTCGCAGGCGATTGGGCTAAGCTTACTCGCGTAGTCACCTGGAGAGAGCCGATTCTCATCAAGGCTCTGAACCGCGATGATAGCGATGCCACCAATCGCGATTACTAGCGCAACCACCGATATGATTAGGATTCGGCCTGAGTAAGGTCTTAAGTCCCACCCAAGCCTCTCGATCAGATGTGTGAACGCTGCCCGCGCAAACAGGCTAGCGATGAATCCTACGACCGCCGGAACGACGGCGACAAGAGCTGGAACTGTCCAATCAGCCATTTCACTCTAGTTCGTCTAATTGCGAATTCAAGTGGCCGAGTCTGGCCGCTATTCGCAACCGAAGCCATCTCCATCACGATCGAGGTCGTACACATCTGGGCCCACCACGCGAACCGGACCCGTGTAATTGGGGCCATTGCCCGAGCCGCCGGCGCAGTCGTAGTCGCCCGGTTGGTCGAGGCAGGCACCCTCGTAGGATGGGTGGCACCGGCTCGGCAGTGGTGGAGGTGGAGGTGGCGGTGGAGGAACAGGTGTGCTCGTAGAGGGCGGAGGGGGAATCGGAGTTGGAGGGACAGGAACGTCGGTCGACGTCGCTAGAGGAGGCTCTGGAGAAGCTTGCTCGAAAATGGCTTCAGTGGCCTGCGTCGGTACTGACGATGACTCCTCAGCTCCGCACGCTGTAGCGATCACCAGAACAACTAGGCCAAAGACCTGAAGACGGATCACTTCCTGATTGCCTTGTTCTAGATAAGTAGACTCGATGTTAGTGCGATTACGCTCGTTCGTCAAGCTGTTCTGGGAGTGTTTTGGCGTGAACAGGTAGAGCGCGGAGGGGTCTCCCGCTATATATTTCGGGCTGGCAAAGGGGCCAGGAGGCCGTTGAACGACGAGCTGATCTCGCTCGCCGAGGCGGCGGCCGTGGCAAAGCTTCACCCGGACCACCTGCGGAAGCTGGCGCAGCGTGGGGCGCTCAAGGCCCGGAAGATCGGGCGCAACTGGGTGACGACGCGGAGCGCCGTTCTCGAATATCTGAGGGATGCGCAGAAGAGAAGCCGGGATCCCTACAAGGGGAGGCGTTGATAAGTAGGCCCGATAGCGGGTAGAGTGAGCCGCCACGCGATGCGTGAGCCTGCAAGTGGAGGTGTCGCATGGGCGGCGATGGCGACTAGGGGCGCGAGCCGGGCGAAAGCCCGGCTCCCTGCTACCAGTCCCAATCGATCCGGTAGAGCGAACCGATGGCCGGTGACTTGATGTTGAGGATGAGTTCTTTGGTGCCGGGCCGTGAGACGAACGGCGAGCCTGTGCCGGTGGAAGCGTCGACGGTGACGCCCTCTGGTTCGCGGCCGATGGGGAAGCGTATGGCGACACGCGCACTGGCATGCGGGGTCGAAGGTCCGAACTCCCAGGCGCCGTGGCGGTCCTTGAAGCCGTGATGAATGCGCCACGTTGAGTAGATTTCGATCTCGTCGCCTCTGCTCGCGGGCTTGTTCAGGGCGAGCGTGAGGCGGTGCTTGCCCTGCTCGTGGCGTTGGTCGATCAGCTCGGCTGATGGTGAGAAGAAGGAATGGAGTGGGTCTCCATCCCCCCACACGCGCTGAGTAATCGTCGCTAGCTCCGGCGCCAGTACACGGAGCCGCTGGTAGCGGTCAAAGACGGCATCGAGACCGTGGGCGTCGCGGAACGAGAGCCGCGCGAGATAGGTGATCGTTTCATAAGGGTAGTCCATCCCTCCATTTTCTCACGACCGTCAACAGGGAAGCGGCTGATCAGCGAGTCGGGGCCGAAGGCGTAGCCGGAAGCTCGCCGATCCAGTGGACCCAGCGGAGTGAGCGCGGGAGGGCGTTGTAGAGCTTCTCGTCAGCGGTCCAGAAGTCGGCACCGAGGCTCAGAGCGACGACAAGGTACTGCGCGTCGTAGGTGGCCGGCAGGTGGTAGCGGCGAGCCAGCTCGAGGGCCTGATTGTGAAGATCGACCGGCGAAAGAAGGTGGATGGGAAAGGCGAGAAACGTTGCCAGGGCGCGATCGGCTTCGCGAGGCGAGATGTGCTTGCGGCGCTGACGTTGATAGATCGCGTTGGTCGCCTCACCTGGCAAGAGTGGCGGAGCCACGATGGAGCGATCCTCGGTGAGGGCGCCGCGGAGAAGAGAGCGGGCGCTGTCCGAGTGTTCCTCAGCCAGCACCCACTTCAGAGCCGCACTGGCATCGACCACGAGCGGGTCTGTCATATGCGGCGTGAACGCTCCTCGCGAGCTTCCCTGATGATTATGGCGGAGTCGGAGAGAGGCTTGCCCTTACGGCGCTTGAGGATCTCCTCCCTGAGCTTGTCCGCGGCCGTGAGGGCGGCGAAGCCACGTTCCTTTTCTTCCCGGGTCAAAGGCCGGACTGCGGCCTCGACATCGACGAATACTGTGTTCATCATGGTCACCTCCTCTCGATGCGCTATTGGTTGCACGGCTGCTTCAGCGTCCTGGCGTCGGATGCGGATGGCTTTGGGTCCAACCCGGAAGGCCGGGACCTTACCCGAGTCCACCCAGCGCCAAATAGTCGAGACGCTGACTCCCAGCAGCTCGGCGGCTTCTGCCACGGTGCAGAACTCGGACGCCCGCGTGCGATCCAGGGTCAGGATTTGCTGTTCTTCGGGGCGCTGGCGACGCGTTGGCATTACATTGCATTGATATCATTTATTGCATTCATTGTCAAGGTCACACCGCGAGAACTCGAGGATGACTGGCTGGGATCTGTTGCGGAGAACTCTGCCTAGCGGCGGGCCTTCATACGACCGGAACTCATGCTCGTCGCGTTCAGGTCGCCGTCTTCGTCCGCATGAAAGATGAAGAGATCACCCGCCTGCATGTTGAGCGCGCGACGAAACGTGGCTGGCAGGTGCAGGCTGCCGTTTCGCGAGAGGTGAACCCGGCAGGACGGCTGGCCGAAGACGTCCAATTGCACTTGCTTGTTCATCGTTGTGTCGTTGATTCCATTCTACGCCCGGCTGTCAACTTCAGGAGCGGCGAGGCTGTCTTGTCGGCTGGCGGCCGTTGCCGTCCGCGCTGTACGTCCTCGACTTCTCCGGCGACGACCACAGGCCCAGCACGCGAGCCTCCACGTCGGCACGCGGCTGCGCGAGCTTGCGTGAGTTCTCTTTGATCCGCTCGGCTATGGCTGTGTCGGCGGGAGTCTCGACACGGCGGGTAGCGATGTGATACTCCGCCAGCTCCCCGCCCTCGATGAACTTGCAGTACGCGCGGTAGTTCGGGGTGTTGGTGAGGAAGTTGGCCGTCTCGTTGGCCACGTCGCCGAAGCTGCGAGAGTTGCCGGCCGCGTAGACCCTGTCGCCCGCCGTGCGGTAGATGCCGTCGCGGCCGGTGCGGTACGGCACGGCTTGGAGCTTGGGTTCTCCCTCGGGCGGGCTGTTGTCGAACTGCATCGCCATCTCCCGGGCGTCCCGGCCGGTGATGCGGAAGGTGATGAAGTTGCCCACGTTCAAGGTCGAGCCTCGGTTGAGCATGTCGAGCTGGTCGCGGTACTGGTGGGCGACGATGGTGTCGATGCCGAACTTCCGCGCCTCGCTCTGGAGCGTCGGGAAGCTCTCCGTGGCGAAGCTGTGGTACTCGTCGACGATGAGGTGGAACGGCCGCCGACTCTCCTGGGCGACCTCGGAGCGCGAGAGGGCGGCGATGAGGATCTTGCCCACGAGGACCGAGCCGAGGAGCGAGGCGTTGTCCTCGCCGAGCTTCCCCTTGGAGAGGTTGACCAGCAGCACCTTGCCCGAGTCCATCACCTCCCGGAAGTCGAAGCTGCTCTTGGGCTGGGCGACGATGTTGCGGATGACCGGGTTCGTGAGGAAGCGGCCGATCTTGTTCAGGGTCGAGCTGACCCACTCGCCCTGTGTCTTCTTGTTGTCAGGGAAGGCCTGTCCCCAGTAGTGGCGCAGCACCGGGTCGGTGGTGCGGGCTACGTACTCGGCCCGGCTCTCCGAGTCGGTGAGCAACGGCAGCATGTCGAGCATGGTGCAGCCGGGCGTCGCCACGAGCGTCAGGACAGTGTGACGGATCAGATCCTCCATGCGCGGCCCCCAGAAGTCCTCGAAGAGCTTCTTGAAGGTGAGCACGACCTCCGAGCACACCCGGTCGACGAGCCTCGGGTTGGTCACGTCGGGGCATTCGAACATGTTCAGCCCGAAGGGGAAGTCGGTGTCGGCCGGGTCGAAGAGGATGACATCGCCCACGCGGCGCTCGGGCACACGTTCCAGCACGGCGTCGATGAGGTCGCCGTGCGGGTCCATCAAGCAGAGTCCGTCGCCGGCGGCGATGTCCTGCAGGGCGATGTCCAGCAGCAGGTTGGACTTGCCGGTGCCGTTGATGCCGAGGACGTAGGTGCCCTGGCGCCTACCGTCGGGCGAAAGCGCTACTGGGTTTGCGGACTTCGTGTCCGTTCCGAGATCCACCAACTCCTGTCACCTCCTCGATAACCTCGATGGCCGCCGGCGTGTCCTTGAGGCTCTTCCAGGGGCCGAAGGGCCTCTTGCCGGTGTCGGCTTCCGCCTGGGCGCAGATGAGATAGTTGCGCCAGTTCCGCACTTCGCCGCCGCCGCCGAAGAAGTGGGTGAGCTCGACCTTCTGGCGGCGTCCGGCCGCCCCCTGGTAGTCCACGGAGAGCGTGACCTGCTCGCTCTTGAGGAGCCCGCCGGCCTTCTCGTTGATGCCGGAGATCATCGCCGCGGCGATCGACGGCGCCTCCTCCGTGTCGGCCTTGGTCTTGGTGAGGTCGAGCACCGGCATCGAAAAGAAGATCATCGGCTGTCCCGGCGGGGCCGGGAAGCCGAGGGTGAGGTTGGGATTCTGGCGGCTACCCTCCAACAGCAGGTAAGCGAAGCGTCCGTGTGGAAGCTCGGGATGACCGCCGATGTACTCGCAGCGGGTGGCGAGGACGACGTCGTCCTGGGCTAGGTACTTCGCCAGGTCTCCTCGCACGTGATAGTGGTCGATGATCGTGTCGTACACCCAGAACCACCAGGGTGTCGTGCCGGCGAGGAAGAAGAACACGAAGGCCTCGGGGCTGCGCGAGAGCAGGCCGAGGCCCATCGCCACGACGATCGTCACGCTGCCGTACATCGACGCGATGACGAGGCGGTCGAGCAGCGAGCCGCCGATCCAGGTTCGCGCGAAACTCCCGATCGAGGACTCGTGCCGGGTCGAGGTGTACCACCAGATCATTGCTGACCTCCTAGCCGAAGAGGGCGACTGGGCCGGAACGTCCGGCGACGTGCCAGATGGGCGCTTCGAAGATTGACTGCGGGGTGAGGTCTGGGAGTGCTGCGAACCAGAAGAGGCTCTGTCCGCCCTCGGCTTCTGTCCAGGCCTTGATGCGCTCGAGGCGTCTGCGGTCGCGGTCTGTCGGAGCGACCACGAAAAGGACGCGGAGACTGTCCGTGCCGAAGCGCTTCTTGTAAGCGCCGCTGACCTTCCACTCCCCGAGAGCGCGGACTTTGGTCTTGAAGGGCTTCTCCTCGACCGTTCCCCGGTCGAGCTCGACAGCGAAGCCGAGGGGCCGCCCGTCAGCGGCCAACTGGAAGTAGCCGTCGGGGATGACGGCGAGTCGTTCGCCGGGGCGTTTCGGATCCTTGACCAGCTCCCGCATCGTGCGGCTCTTCAGTGTCCTTTCATCCGTCCAGACGAGGTCGTAGCCCTGGTTGTGGGCAGCGATCGTAACACAGATCCGAACTTCATTGGTATCCAACAGATGTTCGAGAAAGTACAGCTCCCGGTCATTGTCCACCGGACGCCAGCCGATCCGGGCGGGGCCTGTCCCGGCCCGGAAGGCGAGCAGTTCCGCCCCTCGCTTGTCCAGACAGTAGACGGCGCGATTGGCCCCGAACCACGAACGCAGCGGCAGAAGGCGCCGGTCGAGGTAGCGGTTGTGGAAGAGCAGCGTCAGGCGGCGCTTGCAGGAGGAAGCGGTCGTGTCCGAGAAGAGGAGCTGCTGCAGCTGGTCCTGGGTGGCGAAGCGCAGTTGGTAGACCCAGCGGATGATCTGCTCGTCCCGCTCCGTCAGGAGCATGGCCGGAGGTTTTTCCGCGCGCTTATAGCGCGGCAGTCGGTTGGGCTTTCGGTCGGACGCCGGGTCCGTCGTCATGGACGTCTCCCGGGCGCTGAGCGGAACGCTGAGGGGTGAATGAGCAGCGAGAAGAGGAAGGCGTCGGTCCGAAAGCCCTGCGGCCTCCGGGGCCGCGTCCCGCGCGATGGAAGGGGGTCAAGGGGGAATTCCGAGCGCGTCCTGTTGTCGGCGTGAGCCGACCACACCCGCGGACCGAAGGAGCAGAGCGACGACGGCCCGGCTGTGCAACGCAGTTGCGCAACCGGGGCGGGGGTGGTCGGGTCCGTGGAGGGTAGCCCGTAGGGAGGCGCCGCGAGACCGACAACAGCTGTCCGACGAGTGCGGGATGAGGGCGAGCTGGCCCTCGCCGATTCCCTCGCGGAGGCGGACAGGCTTCCCCCTTGTTCGTGCCGAGGGCTCGATGCCCGCGGGCGCGAATGGCGAGCAGAGCGAGCAGCCCCAGGCTTGTGAAAGCCAAGAGCAGTAGCCAAGGGCGCTGGCCAGGGTCTCACTGCAGCTCTTCCTTCTGGCGAAGATGCCAGAGGTCGAGCCGCAGCGTCCGTGTCTGCACGACAGGGTCGGAGGGGATGGGTTGGGAGATGGCGAAACGCTCCCCCACCTCGCGCGTGATGCGGTCCTTGAGTTGTTTGTAAGCAGCGCGCGAGCTGTGGGCCTCCACGATGAGCCGCGGGAACGCTGGAGCGACGGCCTTATAGCCGTCCGGTGTCCGGACGATGACGATGGTGAAGGAAGCGCTACGGTCCATAAGTGCTGGGCCGGTGCGGAGCGTGCCGGCGGCTGGTTCACCCCAGGCGTCGGCGACGCCGGCGTTCCCGGTGAAGGGTCTCGCCTCATACCGTCCCTTCGCGACGGACAGGTACCACCCGACCCGAAGCCTTCTATCCTGGGCCGGTTGGTCGCCATTTTCAAGACGGTCGATCCGTATCGAAGTGGATCAGCGAGTTGCCTCGGGGTCATTGACGAGAAGGCAGGCGCTGGCGGATGATCGGCTCAAGGAGGGCGGGGATAATCCGAGCCCGGGTCAGGTCAGCCTTCGACTGTAAGTGAAGCGGAGGTGACCATGACCTTTCGAGCTCTGCATCGGAACGGTGCGCCGGCACCAGGCGGAAGCCCTCTGACCGAGGTGCTCCGGCGCCACCGGGACGGTGCTACAAAGTCGCAAGCGGAGATCGCCCGGGACGCGTGGCTCGACGAGAGCTACGTGTCGAGACTCCTCTCGGGCGAACGGACGAGCCCGAGCCGGGATGCCCTGATCCTGCTGGCAGGATTCGGGCTCGGCCTCGTGGTCCCGGACGTGGACGAAGTCCTGCTCGCGGCGGACTACAAACAGCTAGTCCTGCCTCAGAGCCTCAGGTAGGCGAAGAGGGAGGCTGCCTGCCCCCGCCCTCCCTCCTTCTTCAAACTCATTACACTTGCTCCATGGCAACCCACAACGACGCCCGTGGCGCATTTCAATCCCACGCCGCTTATCTCAACGCGTTTCAACGAATTGTGGCGAGCACCTACGGGCCGTCGAAATCGTTCCTGCGGCGCCACGGCGATGTACTCAACGGGTTGGCGTCGGCGGTCCGCGCGAAGCCGACGTTTCAGAAGATGCAAGTCGATGCTTCAATCGACACCGAGTCGATCAGACGCATCCTCGGCAATGCTTGGGCAACCGAAATGATGCTGTCACTCGCAAGTAATTTTGATCAAGACGAAGTGGTTGGGGTCGCGAACAACTGGGCTGCGGTCCAAGGCTATTATGCGCTCTATCACGCCGTGCAAGCGTTGGCCGTTTGTAAGGGGCAACCGCGCCCACAGAGTCACCCTGCGACACAACGAATCTTCGTAGACCAGTGGGTTACGCGGAATGCTGACCTGCCTCCCTGGTCGCTAGGAGCCTCCGATGTCTCCTGCTTAAATCTTCCGGGTGGTCAAACGATCCAGAGTATCCATCAGTGGTCCGCCTGCGACGATGACACCTGCTGGAGTATCGCTTACCAGGCAATGCGAGGAACACGTCAAGATCAGGTCAGCGAACGTTTTCGCGAGGAACGGGCCAAGAAGCAGTCAGCGAACCGCAAAGCGTTCGCGGCAAAGCAAGCGGAGCGGTTAGCGGAGGGCAGGAAAGCGCTACCGAAACGAGACTTCGCACTCCCGCTGCTGACGTCGCAAGAGAAGTTCTCGGTTCGCCGAGGTCTGCGCCCTATCACGCTGATGGACTACCTGTATCGGCTCCGCATCCGATCGAACTACGAGGACGCTCAGATGTTCATCGAGGGGCCCGAAGACATCAGCGAGTCCAGAGCCGTCCATCGGAACATGCGACTGCTGCTTTCCTCAACCATGCTCGTCTATGAACTTTACGTCGGTCAGTTGATTGGTCGGCGGGCGCTGCGAGGCATGGTTGATTCTTGGCTCGCGTCTGCGCCGCTCGACACTAAGACCGGGCTGGACGCTCGACACGCGATCCTGTTCCCTTAGCCATCTTGGGAGCGCTACTTCACGAGCATCAAGCCTCGCCGCGGCCGGCGAGGCTGTACGCGGCGGCTTCTTATCGTCGGTCTCGCGTCCTGAGCAATCAGATCCATTGGCGATGCTCGTCTTTCAATCAGACTCTGCTGCACATTGGCCATCGCGACGTAGCGGCGGACCATCTCCAGACTGGTGTGACCAAGTATCTGTTGCAGCCGCAGCGAGTCGCCGACTTCCTTTACCAGATAGTTCGTCGCGAACGTATGGCGCAGGAGGTGGCAGTACACACGCGTGATGCCGGCACGTCGGCCTGCTCGATCTACTAGGGCATCCAGGGCATCGACCGAGAGGGCGACGCCATTCGAGCCGAGGAAGAGGTATGCGGTCTCGTTCAACTCGAAGAGCGGGCGGAAGCGGTCGCGCCACCGGAGAAGTGCTTCCTGGCAACGGCGTCCGATTGGGACGAGCCGCTCCTTATTCCCCTTGCCGAGCACCTTCAGGTAGCCCTGCGCGAGATGCGCGTTCTCAAGCGTCAGCTCGCACAGCTCGGACGCACGCAGCCCGCAATCGAGCAGCGTCCAGACGGCGGCGTAGTCACGCGCGCCAAAGGCATCCTCTAGGTTGAAGGCCGCGACAAGTCGTGCGACTTCTTCGTCGGTCAGCACCTCCACGACCTTCTGCTGGATCTTCGGGGGCTTCAGCCGCTGCAGGACGTTGTCCTCGGTGTAGCCGTCCTCGTACAGCCAGCTCGCGAAGGCTCGCAGTGCCCGCGCGAAGCCGTTGATGTAAGAGCTGGAGAGTTGGCCGTCCTTGTTCTTGATGAAGGGGTTGTTGGTCCAGCGCTCCGTGCGGCCTTGCAGCTCGGCGATGTAGGCGCGGACGTTGGGGATGGTGACGTCGGCGAGGCTGGCGTCCGGGCCCAGCCAGCGCTCGAACAGCTCCAGCCGGAACTCGTACCAGCCGACGGTCTTGGGCGACTTGCCCGTGGTCTGGTTGTAGACCTTGAAGGCCTGCCTGAGCGTGCGGAAGGGCGTCGTGCTCTTGTCCATCTCTCCTCGGCGAATCCTCTTGACCATGGTGCGTGCTTCCTCCGCGGGCTGCCTGGGACTGCCCGGCAAGAAGACCGAAAGATTCGCCTTGTCGTTCGGACACCGACGGACTAATCCATCGGTCGCGAACGGACCTTGTAGGACGCTGTGCCCGCCTCCGAGGCAATTCTGGATTCGGCTTGGGGGTTTGGTGGGCCCCCTGGGATTCGAACCCAGGACCGACGGATTAAAAGTCCGCTGCTCTGCCAGACTGAGCTAGGGGCCCACCCTGACGTCAGTCTAAACCACCACCCGGCTGCTTCGGCGGGCGAACGGCTAAGCCGTCAGCTCCGACGCCAGCGCCAACGGGTCGAGGCCGCCCAGGCCCTCCCGGGCAAGCAGCGAGGGCGCGTCATAGCGCTGGCCGTGCGTCCACAGCTCGATGAGCTTCGCGCCCGCGTCGCGGCTGGCGAACCATGCCTCGCCGTAGCGCTGGCGCAGCATGGCGCGCATCTGGGCGTCGAAGATCCACGCACGCAGGTAGCGCGCGCAGTAGTAGCCGTCGTCGACGTCGAAGAGGTAATCCTCGGGGGAGTAGCGCACGCCGGTGGCGACGGTGAGCAGGTCCGCGTAGCGCTTCTGGTGCCCGCGCACGTTGTCGCCGGCGTGCAGTTCCGATTCGTAGAGGAGCTTGGCGGCGTAGCGGCGGAACATGTACAGCCGGTTGAAGTTGTGCATCGCCAGGTAGGCCGCGGAGTCCCCGAAGGCCAGCTCACGCTCCAGCCACGTCGGGTCGGAGATGATGTGCTCCAGGACGAAGGCGAAGCCCTCGGTGACGGAGTTGTCCCCGAGGCCCTTCAGAGCGAACGGGAGCGATCCGTCGGCGTGGGCGAAGTGCTGCGAGTGGCCGCCCTCGTGGAACATGGCGCCGTAGTCGTACTCGCCGCCCTGGGGACTGATCACCAAATACACCTCGTCCGGGATGCGCGGGGCGCAGCAGAATGCGCGGGGCGACTTCTTCGGTCGGTTGTCGACGTCGAGGATGATCCGCGACTGCGCCTCATCGTCGAAGCCGAGTGCGCGCATCGAGCGCAGGTAGACGTCGACCAGCTTGTCTGCGGCAAAGTAGCGGTCGTATTCGGGCTGACGGAATAGGTAGCCGATGTCGCTCTTCTCGGCGCGTATGGGGTCGACGCCGATGCCGCGCAGATATGACGCGAGCTGCGCCTTGTAGGTGCGCTCGGTGTCGCGGAGGAACGACGTCATTTGCCGCGCGAGCCCGTCGATGTCGAGCCGGCCGACGTCCTCGACCATCGCGCGGTAGGACGGGTAGCCGAGCTCGCGCGCGGCGGTGTACAGCACGTCCCAGCGGCGCTCGCGGAGGCCGTTCTGCGCCGCGGTGGCCTCGGAGAGCTTGCGTTCGAGGGCGTGGCGGCGGGCGGCGTCCGCCTCGTTGCGGATCATCGGCGACACGGAGCGATACGGGGCCGGCTCGCCGTCCCAGTCGATGACGTCCTTGGTCTCGCGGGCGGCGATCGCCTCGGTCGCCTCGTTCGCGGCGCTGTCGAGGTAGCCCTCGACGATGAGGCGGCGCAGCTCGGGGAAGCGCTCGTCCGACCGTTCGGCGCGTTCGAGTTCGGCGATGGTGTCGCGGCTGAAGAGCCGGGCGTGCCGGGCGAAGATGGGCGTCAGCTCCAGATCGTCCTTCTGGCCGGAGCCGTTCAGGTACTGCTCGCGGTCGCTCGCCTCGGCGAAAGCCTCGGCCTCGCGGTCCAGCTCGTCGAGCAGCGTCATGGTGCGGACCATCAGCCCTCCCTCGCGCGCACGGCGGGGCGACGGGGCCGGGCTTCCCGCGGGCCCAGCTCGACGATGCGCGCTTCGTAGGATTGCGTCGATAGGTCGAGGAGCGCGACGGTCTGGAGGCGGTGGAAGCCGGTGCGTCCGGCGGCGCCGGGGTTGAGGTAGAGGACGCCGTTGCGGTCCTCGACCAGCGTGCGGTGGCTGTGGCCGTAGACGACGACACGGGTGCCGGGAGCGGGGCGGGCGTGGGAGAGCTGATGCACGAGGTGGAAGAGCACGTCCGCCAATTTGAAGTCGTGGTGGAGGGGGAGGCCGAGCCCTCCGAGGCGCTCGTCGTTGTTGCCGCGGACGGCGTACAGCGGCGCTATCGCGCGCAGGGCGTCGAGGATGTCCGTTCCGCCGACGTCACCGGCGTGGACGATGGCGTCGACGGCGCGGAACGCCGTCTCGAGTCTCGGGTCGAGGTAGCCGTGGGTGTCGGAGATCACGCCGATCAGCACGGGTGCAGGATAGCAGCCCACCCCCCTGCCCCTCCGACTTCGCGGAGAGCGGCTGATCGGGCTTGCTCCCGCTTTCGGGGTCAGCCCCTCCCCGCTACGCTGTGCCCGCCATGAGCATCGAGATTACGCCGCACGTTACGAGCCTGCACGTCGACCTATCGTGGTTTCCGCAACCGTATCCGCCGAACGTCTTCCTGATCCGGGACGGGGATGAGGCGGCGCTCGTGGACAGCGGGTTCGGAGACGACGAGTCGATCGCGAAGCGGACCGAGGCGCTCGACGCGCTGGCGGGGGTGAAGCTGACGTACATCATCGTCACGCACCACCACTACGACCACTCGAGCGGCGCCCACCGGCTGCGGGAGCGGACGGGGGCGCGGATCGTCACGCACGTAGACGAAGCGCCGCTGTTGCTGCGGGCGCCGGAGGACGAGACCGGAGACGTGGAGATCCCGGAGGACGCGAAGGAGTGGCGGGAGCGGGCGAAGCAGTGGCGCGAGGAGGCGGCGAAGGCCGTGCCGGACGTGCGGGTGTCGGACGGCGACGAGCTGCGCGTCGGCTCGCTGCGGCTGCGCTGCGTGCACGCGCCGGGCCACACGGCGGGGCACCTGTGCATCCTCCTGGAGGAGGAGCGGGTGCTGTTCGCGGGGGACAACGTGCTGGGGGTGGGCACGGCCGCGATCGCGCCGCCCCCGCACGGCGACATGGCGGAGTACGTGCGGTCGCTGCGGAAGATGCAGGCGCTGGAGGCGGAGCTGCTGTGCCCGGGCCACGGGCCGGTGGTGAAGGACCCGCACCGGAAGCTGCAGGAGCTGATCGACCACCGGCAGCAGCGGGAGGACCAGATCGTGGGGCTGCTGGCGAAGGGCAAGGACAGCGTCGAGGCGCTGGTGAAGGCGATCTATCCGGAGCTGGACAAGCGGCTGTTGACGATGGCCACGGGTCAGGTGCTGGCGCATCTGCACAAGCTGCAGTCGGAGGGTGGCGTCACGCTCGAAGGTAAGGGCAAGGACACGCGCGTGGTCACGCGCTGAGGCGCTCGAGCGCTTCGCTCTCCACGATCCGAAACACCTCGGTCAACGTCATTTCCCGCTCTTCCGCGATGCGCCGGCACACTTCGTACTCCGCGGCGACGCGCGGGGGCTCGCCGGGCAGGCGCTTCACCTTCACCGCTGCCGCGCCCAGGCTCGACACAAACTCGAAGGTCTCGCGCTGCGCCTCGTGGCGCGAGACCGGCGTCACGCGCACACCGAGCGTCGACGTCTCACGCAGCAGCACTCGGGTCACGTCTTGCTCGCGCGAGGCGTCGCAGAGCACGGAGAGCAGCACGCCGGGGCGGTTCTTCTTCATCTGGATGGCCTGGAACCACACGTCCGCGGCGCCGGCGGTGAAGAGCAGCTCCTGCACGTAGCCGAAGATCTCGCCGCTCATGTCGTCGATGTTGGTCTCGACGAGGAGCATCGGCGGGCGCGTAAGCTCGATCGCCTCGCCGACCCATATGCGGAGCAGGTTGGGCCAGCCCGCGGGGTCGCGTCCGCCGGCGCCGCAGCCCACGGAGGTCACGCGCATCGGCGGACGCTCGAAGGTCGTCAGCTCGCAGACGATTGCGGCGCCGGTCGGGGTGACCAGCTCCATGGGGCGGTCGGCGGACGACGCCGCGATGGGCGCCCCTGCGGACGCCAGCAACTCCAGGGTCGCAGGGGCGGGCACGGGCAGCTCGCCGTGGGCGGTGCGGACGGTCCCGCCGCCGGCGGGGAGGGGGGAGCAGGTGAGACGGTCGATGCCGAGGAGCCTCAGCCCTGCCACGGCGCCAGTGATGTCGACGATGGCGTCCAGGGCGCCGACTTCGTGGAAGTCGATCTCGTCCGCGGGGACGCCGTGGACGCGGGCTTCGGCGGCGGCGAGGCGGCGGAAGATCGCGGACGCGCGGGCGCGGTCGGTGGCGTCCAGCGAAGAGCGTTCGAGCAACGTGAGGATGTCAGGGAGGCGGCGATGGGGCTGGGGCGCCTCGGCCAGCTCGACATGGGCGCGGGTGGCGGCGATGCCGCCGCGGGACACCCGCTCGGCACGCAGCGACCAGCCGGCCACGCCGAGCCTCTGCAGCTCGTCGCGGAGGGCGTCGAGGTCCAGCCCGGCGTCGAGCAGGGCTCCGAGCAGCATGTCGCCGCTGATGCCGGAGAAGCAGTCCAGATAGGCGATGCGGGTCAAACGCCCTCCCGTTTGTGCCCCACATCCTAGCAGTGCGCAGCGCCGATCCCTTCCCGGCGCCGGGGAGGGCCCGTAGGGCCGGGTGAACGAGCTCGACGAGGAGTTCGTCACGACTCCCGCGGCGCGTCGACGTCGACGACGGAGGCCCGGTAGGATGCGGCGGAGGATCGCCTATGCGCCATTCGATCGATGAACGGGATGCCCGCCGCCTGCTTGGCGGGGGGCCGGTGGTGCTCCTGACGACCGCCTGGCACAGCAACACCAACGTGATGCCTGCGGTGTTCACGACGCCGATCAGCATCGACCCGCCACTGATCGGCGTGGCTGTGCATCCCGCGCGGCATACACACGACATGATCCGCTTCAGCGAGGAGTTCGCGCTGAACGTCCCGACGCGGGAGCTGCTGCACCATGTGCAGTACCTGGGGAGCGTGACGGGAGCGGAGCTGAACAAGCTGGAGCTGACGCGGCTGCCGTCCTTCCGGGCGCGCCGGGTGCAGGCGCCGCTGCTGGAGGGCTGCATCGGCTGGATCGAGTGCGGGGTCGAAGACGCGTACAAGATCGGGGACCACACGCTGTTCGTCGGCAAGGTAGCGGCGGCTTCGGTCGAGCAGGACGCGTTCGACGAGACGTGGCTGCTCGCCGATAAGGAACTGTCACCGCTGCACTATCTGGGCGTGAACTACTACAGCGTGCTCGGCGAACGTCTCGAAGCGCGCATCCCGCAGCCCACCGACATCAAGAGCGACGTCGAGGCGGGCGTCGCACAGCTCGGCGAGGAGGAGGAGGCGGATCGGCGCAAGGAGGAGAAAGAGCGGGAGCAGGAGGAGGAGCAGCGCGGGTGACGCGCGATGGGTCAGCGTCTGGCGAATTATGTGTGATGGTGGCGGACGCGAAGAGAGGTCGAGCGTCCCCGCAGTCGCCCGACCTCTCAACCACGTCGACGCGCGGTCCCCTTTGCGCCGACGTGGTTTCGGGCCCGAGCATAAGGCCGGGGTGTTAAGCACGGGTTATCGTTGATTAACACCGGGTTCAAGTGCGTCCGGGAAGGCTGGCGCGGCCACCTTGCCTCTAACATAAGGCTGCCCTACGCTGCGCTCGTTTCTGGCAGATCCCGGCATGGACGCAGTCGCACCGCGCCAGCGGCGGTTGCAGCACCAACGACCATCCGAGCGAATTGAGGGAGGCGGCATCGTGGGCAACCGACTGGAAGGGAAAGTCGCGATCGTGACCGGCGGCGGCCGGGGCATCGGCAGGGCCGAGTCCCTGGCGCTGGCGGCCGAAGGCGCGCGCGTGGTCGTCAACGACTTCGGCGGAACGGCGGCAGGCACCGGCGGCGAGAAAGGTCCCGCCGACGAGGTGGCGGGCGAGATCAAGAAGCTCGGCAGCGACGCCGTCGCCAACTACGACAACGTGGCGGACTTCGCGGCGGGCGACCGCATGGTGCAGCAGGCGCTCAGCTCCTTCGGGCGCCTGGACATCGTCATCAACAACGCCGGGATCCTCCGCGACAAGATGATCTTCAACATGTCGGAGGAGGAGTGGGATATCGTCCTGGACGTGCACCTGAAGGGGCACTTCAACCTGAGCAAGCATGCGGCGGTGGTCTTCCGGCAGCAGCGGAGCGGCGTGTTCGTGAACACCGCCTCGGAGTCGGGGCTGGGGAACCGCGGGCAGGGCAACTACGCGGCGGCGAAGGAGGGGATCGTCGGGCTCACGCGGACGCTGGCGCGCGACATGGGGGGCTACGGCGTGCGCGCGAACGCCATCCGGCCCCGCGCCGGCACGCGCCTCGTGATCAGCGATGAGATGAAGGAAGCGGCGGCACGCGGGGGGGCGGCGGGCATGGGCATGCAGCAGCTGGAAGCGTTCGGCCGGGCCAACCCGCCGGAGGCCGTGGCGCCGTTCGTGGTGTGGTTGTGTACCGACGCGGCCGCGAACGTCAACGGCCGGGACTTCCTGGTGAGCGGGACGACGATCGGGCTGTACAGCCTGCCGGAGATCGTGAAGAAGGCGGACAACACGACGGGCGAACTCTGGACGCTCGAACGGCTGGACCAGGTGATCCCGGAGCAGGTCACGTCCGGCCTCACGAACATGTGGCCGAAGCGCGAGGAGAAGCCCGCGTAGCGGCAGCGCGCACGGGCGACGGCACGACGGCGTGTACAGAGCGTGTGATTGAAGAGTTGTCCGAAAAAAAATCTGGGCCATTCCCGCCGCTCCGGATTCGAAGGTGCGCGCAGCTGTCTGATTGACCTGGAGAACGGAGAGGGCGGAGGAGGGGTGGAGGCCGGGGACAGTCGCGGGGCGGATCGTAGCAGCCATGGCGCCATCTTAGGAAGCGGGGAGGCGGAGGTCTTAGCGGTTGGTGACAGTCGGGAGGCGGTGGTGGCGGGTGGTGAGCTGTCAGCCGTGAGCCGCGAGGGGCGGGCAGGTTGTGGGTGGGTGCGCGTTGCGTGGATGTGATGCGCGCCGGGGTGGTCCGAGGGGGGTGTGGGATTCAGGCGGGCGGCGCCACGGTTTCCGTGTGCGGGGAGGGACGGGGGAAGGGTGTGGCGGACCTCCCGGGATCGTCCGCCGGGATGAAACCGTCCCGAATCATGCCCGTCATGTGGAGGGGAATCTGGAGCGGGAGATGGGACTCGAACCCACGACCCTCTGCTTGGGAAGACCCCGCGCTGTTGCCCAGACTTATCTGAAGCTCACGGAGGCGATTTCAGCCCGTCTTGACCCTCTGCCGACGATGGCCAGAGCCCTCTGCCAGCAGCGGAGTGCCGCTTGCTGAGCGGGGCATTGTAGGTCTGTGCGTAGCGTCCGTCCAATCACGATCATCGATCCGATGGCCATGTCGCAATCGACGCGACCGACGGATCAAAGCTGCGAACTGGATCAGCCCGTCTCCCTCGGTCAACCCGTATCTGCGTGAGGAGAACATGCGCACACAGCGCAGACGAATCCAGCGGTCATGTCCCGCCGGCATCTAACCGAGAGATCATCCATGAGGCTGGACAGGGGTGTCCAATCGAAGGCGACGATCAAGCCGGTCGAGTGATCGAGGCGCGTCGCGTCTGCTGCTTTACGTCAGTCGACTGTGAGCGTAATGCCTTTCTTGCTCCGTATTTCATCCCACGTGAAGCTCGTGGTCGCTAGCACGGCTCCGGAGAGAGTTCTTGCCTCATAGGTAATGGTTCCGTCGAACGCCACGATATCGAAGCGCACGTTAGCCCCATCCTGTGGGCTGGCGGGAACGCTCGCGACGAGTCGTTCTGCTGAGAATATCTCAACAGGCTCGCTCCGCTCGTTCCGAACTTCGAGTACCTCGCTCGGGTCAGCCACGCAGCTGGCAAGTCCCGCGACAAACACGGCGGCAGCAAGGATCAACGCTAGCCGTCTAGTCTTGGCTCGCTCGCCGCCTAGCGTCTTCCTCATAGTTGTTGTTCTCATAGATGCAGTCCTTGCTGAACCCCTGTCCGCTCGCGAGACATTGGAAGAAGGCTTTTGCTGTCTCGCGCCCAAAGTAGCGCTCAAGGAACCCCAGTAGGCCGTGTTCGCGGTATTGCGCGACATGGGTAGCTTCGTGCGCTTGACATCTAAAGTCGCACGTGTTGCGGGCCAGGACCGTGTTCCCGAAAGTCACGACGCTGTGCCCAGCGACCGTGAAGAGCGCATCACAGAATGTTGAGCTACATCGTTCGATCAGCCTAAAGCCGCCTTCCTTGTTGATCCAAACCGACGGTCTGGCCGCGAGCTGGGCAATGGCGGAGCCACCAATGTTCACCAATTGCTTGTCAGGCCAAGATCCCGTGAAGCTGTCGAACGCGCATGCGGTAGGTCCGAGGACGCAACCGGCTGTCCCAGCCGCTACTTCACAAACCTTCTTGAAGATTCCGCACCCGATCAGCCCTGAAGGATCGACCAGATTGGTCGGCGTATTGCTCACGTACGCGTACCGGTTATCGAGGTACAGAGGATCCTTCGACACAAATCGCCCCACGCCCGGGTCGTAGTAGCGCGCCCGCAGGTACTGGAGCCCGCTAGGGTCCACCTGCTCGCCCGTGTACGAGAACTCCGTCGCGTCGCCCGTGTGCGAACGCTCGGCGCCGAACACGTCATACGTGTAGGTGCCGTTGACGTCGCCGTTAGCGTCCGCCAGCGCGGTCGTCGAGCCCAGGCCGTCGGTCAGGTACCACTCCTCGTCCGTGCTGTTGATGCGCGTCAGCAGGTCGAGCCCGTAGACGTACCGATTCCCGTCGGAGTCCTCTAGGATCACCGGCAGGGCCGCATTCTGATCCCAGACGTAGTCGACCGGCACGCTGTCTATCGTCCGGGACATGCGCAGCCCGTCGCCGTTGTAGGCGTAGCTGCCGGCCACGCTGTCGATGTCCGTACCGGCGAGACGGTCCTCGGCATCCCAATCGAAGGTGTCGGAGTCAGCGTCCGTGCGGTTGCCGTTGTCATCGTAGTCGTACGAGACCCCCTCGACGTCGGTCATCTGGTCGGCGTCGTCGTAGGTGTAGTCGAGGGTGGTCGTGCCGTCGATCACCTGCGTCAGGCGGTTGCCCATCGGGTCGTAGGTGTAGTCCGTGGTGTCTTTGTCCGGGTAGGTGACCCCGGTCAGGCGGTAGAGCGCGTCGTACTCATACTCGGTCACACCGGAAGTATCGGTCATGTCCAGCCGGTCTCCCACCGCGTCCAGGGTGAGTCGTAGGCGACCGCGAATGTACGGGAGCCGCCGGGCGATGGCGCGCGGGATAGAATGACAGCCCATGGACGGACTGCGCTTCGCGTCCCCCTATTTACTTGTGCTGCTCGCGCTGGTGCCGGCGCTGGCGTTCGCCGCGCGGTGGCGGCGCGGCGATGCCTCGGCTGCTTTGCGCATCGGGTCGGCGGCGGCCGCGGCGGCGGTGCCGCGCACGTGGAAGCTGCGCCTCGATCTGGCGCTGATTGTGCTCCGGCTGCTGGCAGTCGCGCTGCTGGTCTTCGCGGTCGCGCGGCCCCAGCGGGGGGAGGCGGAGTCCGTGGAGGCCGGGGAGGGGGTGGACATCGTCCTGGCGTTCGACGTCTCGTCGAGCATGACGCAGCCGTTCGGGCGCACCCAGTCTCGGCTCGACGCGGCGAAGTCGGTGCTGTCGGAGTTCATCGCGTCGCGGGGGACGGACCGGGTGGGGCTGGTGATCTTCAAGGGGTCATCGCTCACGCTGAGCCCGCTCACGGCGGACTATGCGGCGGTGGAAGGGGCGGTGCAGGGGGCGGACACGATCGACCTCGCGGACGGGACGGCGATCGGGAACGCCATCGCCGAGTCGGTGAACGTGCTTCGCGAGTCGCACGCCGCGAGCCGCGTCGTCATCCTGCTGACCGACGGCGAGAACAACGTCCACGAGATCGAGCCGCTGACCGCGGCCCGCATCGCCGAGCGGCTGGGGGTGCGCGTCTACACGATCGGTGTCGTAAGCCGTGTCTTCGGCCAGACCCGGTCGACGACGAACGTCGACGAGCGCGCGCTCGAACGTATCGCTGAGGTCACGCGGGGTGCGTACAACCGCGCGGAGGACCAGGAAGCGCTCGCCGGCATCTACTCTCGCATCGACGAGCTGGAGAAGTCGCGCGTCGAGGGGCGCGTCTTCACGCGGTACGACGAGTTCGCGCCATGGCTGCTGGCCGCCGCGGCGGCGGCTCTGGCGATCGAGCTGGCGCTCCGCTCGACGCTGTTGCGGAGGGTAGCATGAGCTTCGGCGCGCCCGGGTACCTGGCGCTACTGCTCATCGCGGCCGGCTGCGCTGGGCTGGTGGTCTGGTGGTCCGCGTGGCGCGCGGGGGCTGCCGCCCGCTTCGGCCCATTTGCACGCGAGAGGTTCGTCGCAAGGGCATCCACGCTGGCCGTCCCGGTGCTGCTGCTGGCAGCGCTCGCGCTCACGGCGTTCGCCGCGGCCCGGCCGCAGGCCGGTTCGGACGAGGCGCTGTTCGAGGACCGCGGCATCGATCTCGTGGTCGTCCTGGACGTATCGCAGAGCATGATGTCGACTGACGTCGAGTCGACCGATGTCGAGTCGACCGATGACGAGTCGACAGATGCGGAACCGACGCGGCTGGGGCAGGCCCAGGCGGAGACGGACGCGCTGCTCGACCGCATGACGGGGGATCGGGTGGGGTTGGTGATCTTCGCGGGCGCCCCGTTCGTCCGATCTCCCCTCACGTCGGACCTGCGGTCGCTCGGTGTGCTGGTCGATGGGGTCGAGCAGGAGCGGGGACTGGTGAGCGCCGGATCCGACCTGGGGCGCGCGATACGGACGGCGCAGGAGGTGCTCGCTGGCGGCGAAGCGGCGACGAAGGCGATGCTCATCATCTCCGACGGAGAGGATCACGGGACCTCGATCGCGGAGGCGGTCGAGGAGGCGCGGGGGGCGGGGATCCGCGTGTACACCGCGGGCGTGGGCACTTCCGGAGGGGCGCCCGTTCGCGATGTCGACGCGGTCACCGGGCAGCTCGTCGAGCGTTTCGATGAGTCCGGGGCGCTCGTGATCACGCGGCTCGACGCGGTGGCACTGGGGCGCATCGCGGAGGCGGGGGGTGGCCGGTACGTCGAGCTTGGCGGAGATTCGGGCGGGCTCGCCGACCTGGCGGCGGAGTTCGACAGCCTCGCCCGCACGACGTTCGACGCGGGCCGGCGCTCGCAGCCGATCGAGCGGTTCCAGATCTTCGCCGGGGTGGCGCTTGGCCTCGCCGTCGCGGCAACGCTGCTCCCGGCGGCTGTGCGGATGATGCTACGGCGGGGGCGGGCGCGGCTTGGGCTGCTGCCGCTTGCGGGCGCCGGCCTGCTGGTCGGGGCCGTGTGCAGCTCCGGCGTGGCCGATCTGAACCGTGAGGGGAACGAACGCTACGTCGGCGGCGACTATCCCGGGGCGGTGGAGAGCTACCGGGAGGCGCAGGACGTCGACCCGGCGCGGGATGAGCTGTACTACAATGCGGGCAACGCGCTCGCGCGGCGGGGCGAGTTCCAGGCAGCAGTCGAAGAGGCGCAACGCGCGCTCCCCGCGGATGAATCGCTTGAAGCGCTGGTCGAGTACGCGAGCGGCAATCATTACGCGGGCGCATCGATGCTCCGCGAGGCGCTGGAGGCGTACAAGCGCTCGCTCCTCGCCGAACCGGGTGACGCGGACGCCAAGCACAACCTGGAGGTGATCAGCCGCCGCCTCGACGCGACGCCCAGCCCCACGCCCACCCCGCCACTGCCGACGCCCATCGACGCGCCGGACAGCAGCGACGACGACGGGAGCCAGACCGGGGGGCTTACGCCGACTCCCGGCGCCGGCGGCCCGGGCGGACTCTCCACTCCCGATCCGGGAGAGGACGGCAGCCCGGTGCCGGGCGACCCGGACGAGCTTACGGACGAGCAGCGCGCGATCGCGCTGGCGGAAGCGCTGCGCGGCATCGACAGCGACTTCACGGTGGAGGAAGCGCTACGGGCGCTGGACCTGCTTGCGGAGGAGAATCGGCGGCAGCTGGAGCAGCCCCGCTCGGGCAACCCGACCGGCGCGCCTGATTACTGACCGGAGCGACGTCGGTCAGACAGATAACAGAACAGGGGAGCCGCATGGCTCCCCTGTTGCATCTCAGCGCAGGCGCGAGCTACTCCTCGTCCGGTTCGGCGACGAAGCCCTTCGCGATCTCCGGCAGCGCCGGGGGCGCCGGGTCGTCCAGCTCCAGTACCTCGTCCTCATCGTCGAGGAGGTCCTCCGCGGAGGGCTCGCTGATCTCGTCGACTACGTCGTCGTCGGCTTCCAGCCCGTCCGCGACGGCGAGGCCCTCCTCGGGTTCGTCGGCGGCCAGCGATCCCAGCAAGCCGGCGATGGCGCCCTCTTCGTCGTCGAAGAGTTCGTCGCCCTCGTCGAGGGCCATCGACTCGGGGAGCGGAATCTCCTTCACCGGCGGAGGCGGCAGGTCAATCGCCGCGCGGGCGGGGATGAGCTTGCCGATGATCACGTTCTCCTTGAGGCCGAGCAGCCGGTCGGTCTGGCCGCTGATGGAGGCCTCGGTGAGCACGCGCGTAGTCTCCTGGAAGGACGCCGCGGCGAGGAAGCTGCTGGTGCTCAGCGAGGCCTTGGTCACGCCGAGCAGCACGGGCACGGCGGTGGCGGGCTCGCCGCCCTCGGCCAGCACCCGCCCGTTGATCTCCTCATACTCGAAGCGGTCGACGATGTCGTTGGGCAGCAGGCCGGTGTCGCCGGGGGCGTCCACGCGTACCTTGCGCAGCATCTGGCGCACGATCACTTCGATATGCTTGTCGTTGATGGTCACGCCCTGCGAGCGGTAGACCTTTTGCACTTCCTCCACGAGGTACAGCTGGACCGCCTCCGGGCCCATGATCCGTAGAATGTCCTGCGGGTTCATCGAGCCTTCCGTCACCTGCTGTCCGGCGTGCACGGGATCACCGTTCTCGATGCGAAGGCGCGCAGCCGCGGGGACGGCGTATTCGCGCTCCTCCTTCTCTTCGTACACGATGGAGATCCGGCTGCGTCCGTCGATCACGACCCGGCCGCCGATGCGCGCTACGACGTCTCCGGCAAGCACGGCGGGCTTGTCGGCCTCCTTTACCTTCTTGCGCGAGCGGGGCTTCTTCGGCTCCTCGGCCGCGACTGCGCCAGCCTCGGCGTCCGGCAGCCGTCCGAGGATCGTGCCCTGCTCCACGATGTCGTCCTTCTTGACGAGGATCTTCGTGCCCTTTTCGATCTCGTAGACATCGCTGTACAGCTCGGTGTTGCGCACGCGGACCCGGCGCGCATCGCCGTCCCGCAACACCTCCGCCACGCCGTCGATCTCCGAGATCAACGCCTGGCCCTTCGGCACGCGCGCCTCGAACAGCTCTTCGACACGCGGCAGACCGCTCGTGATGTCGACGCCGCTTGCCACGCCTCCGGTGTGGAACGTGCGCATGGTGAGCTGTGTGCCGGGCTCGCCGATCGACTGGGCGGCGACGATCCCCACGGCCTCGCCGAGCGTCACCAGCTTCCCTCGCGCGGGGCTGCGCCCGTAGCACAACTGGCAGATCCCGCGTTTCGCCTGGCAGGTCAGAGCCGACCGCACGTACACGCGCTGCAGGCCCAGCTCCTCGACCCGCGCGGCGATCGCGTCGTCGATCTCCTGATTGAACGCAGCGAGGGTCTCGTGCGTCTTGGGGTCCTCCAGGTCCATCGCGGAGTACCGCCCCACGATGCGCTCGGTGAATGACTCCAGCACACCCGCGTCCGGCTGGTCCAGCCAGACTCCCATGCGCGTCCCGCAGTCATCCTCCAGGATGATCACGTCCTGCGCGACGTCGATGAGACGTCGCGTGAGGTACCCGGAGTCCGCAGTGCGGAGCGCGGTGTCGGCGAGACCCTTGCGCGCGCCGTGGGTCGAGATGAAGTACTCGAGGACGGTCAATCCCTCGCGGAAGCTCGACCGGATCGGCAGGTCGATAATCCGCCCGGAAGGGTCGGTCATCAGCCCGCGCATACCGGCCATCTGGGTAATCTGGCTGATGTTACCCTTGGCCCCGGATGTTGCCATCATGAACACGGAGCCGTAGCGGTCCAAGTGCTCCTGGATGGTGCGCTTCACTTCCTCCGTCGTCCGGCTCCACACCTCCACGGTCGCGTCGTAGCGCTCCTGGTCGGTGATGAGCCCCGTCGCGTACTCGTCGTCGATCTCCCGGATCGACTGCTCGGCCTTGGCGATGAGCTCTTCCTTTTCCGCCGGCACCTGCAGGTCGTTCACGGCGATGGTGATGCCCGACTGGGTGGCATACTCGAAGCCCAGGCGCTTGATGTTGTCGACGACTTCGGCGGTATCTTCGTTTCCCAGCACGTCGTAGCAGCGCGCCACGACCGTCTTCAGCATCTTCCGGTCCATCTTGTCGTCGATGTAGTCGATGCCGCCGGTGACGGCCGCGGCGACGCCCGCGGGCAGGACTTCGTTGAAGATCAGCCGGCCAATGGTGGTTTCGACGATTTCGGTCTGCGGGCGGGCGGCGCCGGGCAGCGTCTCGCCCGGCATCGGCACGGCGAGCGCTGCCTCTGATGCGCCTTCGTCCTCAAGGAGCGGGCCTGCGCCGTTACCCTCGATGGCAGCTTCTCCCGACGGAAGCAGCGGTGTCTCGAACTTCGGGGCGCGCCGCGGCTTTTCGTACGGTACGCGCACCTTGATCTTCGCCTGCAGCTCAACGATGCCGAGATCGTGCGCGAGGCGTGCCTCTTCGGGGCTGCCGTAGATGCCCTCGGCGGGGCGGCTGCCCTTCGCGGCCTTGTAGGCGCCGCGCCCGTGGGGCTTATCGATGGTCAGGTAATAGCAGCCGAGCACCATGTCCAGCGTGGGGGCGATGATCGGCTCGCCCGACCCCGGGGAGAGCAGGTTTCGGGTCGACAGCATGATCTGTCGTGCTTCCGCGACCGCTTCTCGCGAGAGGGGTACGTGCACGGCCATCTGGTCGCCGTCGAAGTCGGCGTTGAACGCCGTGCAGACCAGCGGGTGGATCTGGATCGCCTTGCCCTCGACCAGCTGCGGCTCGAAGGCCTGGATGCCGAGGCGGTGCAGCGTGGGTGCGCGGTTCAGCAGCACCGGGTGCTCGGTGATGACCTCCTCGAGCACGTCCCACACGACGGGGCGGGCACGCTCGACCATGCGCTTGGCGCTCTTGATGTTCTGCGCGTGGTTGAGGTCGACCAGCCGCTTCATGACGAACGGCTTGAACAGCTCGAGCGCCATCTGCTTGGGCAGGCCGCACTGGTGCAGCTTGAGCTGCGGGCCGACGACGATGACCGAGCGGCCGGAGTAGTCGACACGCTTGCCGAGCAGGTTCTGACGGAACCGGCCCTGCTTGCCCTTGAGCATGTCGGACAGGCTCTTGAGCGGACGGTTGCCCGGGCCGGTCACCGGCCGGCCACGGCGGCCGTTGTCGAACAGCGCGTCGACGGCCTCCTGGAGCATCCGCTTCTCGTTGTTGACGATGATCTCGGGCGCGCCGAGGTCGAGCAGCCGCTTGAGGCGGTTGTTCCGGTTGATCACGCGCCGGTAGAGGTCGTTCAGGTCGCTCGTGGCGAAGCGCCCGCCGTCCAGCTGCACCATCGGGCGCAGGTCGGGCGGCAGCACGGGCAGTACGGTGAAAACCATCCACGACGGGTGGTTGCCCGACCTCCGGAGGGACTCGACGACCTTCAGGCGCTTGGTGGCCTTCTTGCGCCGCTGCCCCGAGCTGGAATGGATCTCCCCCTGCAGCTTCTCGCGCAGCTTCTCCAACTGCACCCGATCCAGGATGCGGAGCAGCGCTTCCGCCCCCATCCCCGCCTCGAAGACGTTCCCGTAGCGGTCCAGGAGCTCGCGGTACTTCGCCTCCGTCAGAAGGAGCATCTTGTCGTTCTCCGCCGGGTCGACCAGCTCGTCCAGCTCGTGGATCTGCTCGTCGAACTCGGCGTAGACGGCCTGACGCTCACCGCCCGCACGCTCCTGCAGCGGCTTCAGTTCCTCCAGGAGGGACGTGCGCTTCTGCTCCAGCGCGGCGTCCGCCATCAGGAGGGCATCCTCGCGCTTCTTCTTGAACTCCGCCTCCGCCGCCGCGACGCGCTCCTGCGCTACCTTCTTCAGTCCGCTGACCACGCTCTTCTCGATCACGGCGCCGCGCTCGACGACCAGTGCGTCGGCGACGCGGTAGTTCTTGCGCGCCGACTTCCCGATGAGACCGCTCAGCTCCTCCTGGTGTTCGACGGCCTGCTGCATGATCGCGTCGGCCGCGTCCCGGCGCCCTTCCTCGAGCTGCGCGAGCTTCTTCTCCTTGTCAGCGGCGATCTGCTTCTCGGCCTCGGCCAACTGGCCCTGGAGCTCCTCCACGCGGTCAGCCCACTGCTTCTGGCGGCGGTCGGCCTCGCGCTCCATCTCCTCCTTGAGGTGTTCGAGTGCGCGCTTCTTGGCGTGCTCGTCCACGCTGGTGACGATGAACTGCGCGAAGTACAGGACGCGCTCCAGCGAGCGAGGAGAGATGTCCAGGAGCAGTCCGAGGCGGCTGGGGGTGCCCTTCACGAACCAGATGTGGCTCACAGGCGAAGCCAGCTCGATGTGGCCCATGCGCTCACGCCGCACCTTCGAGCGGGCCACCTCTACGCCGCACTTGTCGCAGACGATACCCTTGTAACGGACGCGCTTGTACTTTCCGCAGTAGCACTCGAAGTCCTTCGTTGGCCCGAAGATCTTCTCGCAGAAGAGCCCGTCCTTCTCCGGCTTCAGCGTTCGGTAGTTGATCGTCTCCGGCTTCGTCACCTCCCCGTAGGACCACGACCGGATTTGCTCCGGCGAGGCCAGCGAGATGCGGACGGCGTTGAAGTCGTTTACCTCAAGCACTGAGCTTATCCTCACCTTCGAACCCGGAGAGGTTGATGCCCAACTCGGGCACCGCGTCTCCGTCTTCCACGAACTCCACCGACTCCTCGTCTTCGTTCAGCACTTCCACGGAAAGCCCGAGCGACTGCAGCTCCTTCACGAGCACCTTGAAGGACTCGGGCACGCCCGGCTCCAGCACGTCCTCGCCCTTGACGATCGACTCGTAGGCCTTTACGCGCCCGACGACATCGTCGGACTTCACGGTGAGGAGTTCCTGCAGGATGTGGGCGGCGCCGTAGGCTTCGAGCGCCCACACCTCCATCTCGCCGAAGCGCTGGCCGCCGAACTGCGCCTTGCCTCCGAGCGGCTGCTGGGTGATGAGCGAGTACGGGCCGGTACTGCGGGCGTGGATCTTGTCCTCGACCAGGTGCACGAGCTTCAGCATGTAGATGTGCCCGACGGTCACGGGCTGGTCGAAGGCGTCGCCGGAGCGGCCGTCGTAGACCGTCTGTTTGCCGTAGGTCGGGGGGGCGAGGCCCTGCAACGCCACTTTGTTCGTCCGCTCGTCCAGCTGTTCCAGCGTGAGGCCGCGCACGTGCTTCTCGCCGACCTGCTCGAGCCACAGCTCCAGGCAGGCCTGCTTGGCGACGCCGATGGCGCCGTCATCGAAGACCTGGCGGACGTCGAGGCCGCGCTCGCGCAGCCACGGCTCCAGCTTCTGCAGGTCGATGTTCTCGTAGACCAGAGCGCCGTGTCCGTTGGCGCGCGGCATGAGCGCGTCCGCCTGCTCGGCCAGCCAGGCGCGGGCCAGCTCATCCTCGATGACGCGGTCGCTGGCGCCGTCGAAGACGGGCGTGACGGCGCGGAAGCCGAGCGCGTTCGCCGCCCAGCCGAGGTGGGTCTCCAGCACCTGCCCGACGTTCATGCGGCTGGGCACGCCGATCGGGTTCAGGACGATGTCGACGGGGGTCCCGTCGGCCAGGTAGGGCATGTCCTCTACGGGCAGGATGCGCGCGACAACGCCTTTGTTGCCGTGGCGCCCCGCCATCTTGTCGCCTTCGGAGACCTTGCGGCGCTGGGCGATCGACACCCGCACCAGCTCGTTCACGCCCGCCGGCAGTTCGTCGTGAGTGTCGCGGCGGAACACCTTCACGTCGATCACCTTGCCGCGCTCACCGTGCGGCACGCGCAGCGACGTGTCCTTCACCTCGCGCGCTTTCTCGCCGAAGATGGCGCGGAGGAGCTTCTCTTCGGCGGTCAGCTCTGTCTCGCCCTTCGGGGTGATCTTGCCGACGAGGATGTCGCCGGAGTTCACTTCGGCGCCGATGCGGATGATGCCGTTCTCGTCGAGATCGCGGAGCGACTCCTCGCCGACGTTCGGGATGTCGCGGGTGATCTCTTCGGGGCCCAGCTTGGTGTCGCGCGACTCTACTTCGTGCTTCTCGATGTGGATCGAGGTGAACTTGTCGTTTCGCACGAGGGACTCGGAAAGGATGATGGCGTCCTCGAAGTTGTAGCCCTGCCAGCTCATGAAGGCGCAGAGCACGCTCTGGCCCAGCGCCAGCTCTCCCTTGCTGGTCGAGGAGCTGTCCGCCAGGGGCATCCCCTTCCGGACGCGGTCTCCGCGAGAGACCGTCGGCCGCTGGTTAATGCATGTCCCCTGGTTGGAGCGCACGAACTTCAGGAGCGCGTATGTCTTCTCCTCCTCGTCGTCGTAGCGGATGACGATCTCGCGGGCGTCGGCGGAGAGCACCACGCCGTCGCGTTCCGCGATGACGACCTGGCCCGAGTCCTGCGCGGCCTGCGCCTCGACACCGGTCATGACGATCGGCGCCTCGGGCCGCACGAGCGGCACGGCCTGGCGCTGCATGTTGGAGCCCATGAGGGCGCGGGGGGCGTCGTTGTGCTCGAGGAACGGGATCAGCGAGGTGGCGACGCTAAGGATCTGTTTCGGCGAGACGTCCATCCAGTCGACGAGGTCCGGCGGTTCCAGCATGAAGCGCTCGCCGGCGCGGGCCTCGATGCGGTTCTCCAGGAAGTGGTTGCGCTCGTCGAGCAGGGCGTTTGCCTGGGCGATGACGTAGCGGTCCTCTTCGTCAGCGGCCAGGTACTCGATCTGGGAGCTGACGAACGGGCGCAGCCTCACGGGCTTATCGCCTCGCCGAGCCAGGCGCTTCGCCAGCGCGTCGGTGATCTGCTCGCCAGCCGCCGCCCCCTCGACGTCCTCCGCCAGGTACCGGCCCAGGATCTCGGGCGAGGTTGCCGGCAGCTCCTTGATCACGCGGCGGTACGGCGTCTCGATGAACCCGTAGCGGTTGATGACGCCGTACGTCGCCAGCGAGCCGATGAGCCCAATATTCGGCCCCTCCGGCGTCTCGATCGGGCAGATGCGCCCGTAGTGGCTGTGGTGGACGTCGCGCACGTCGAAGCCGGCGCGGTCGCGGGAGAGCCCGCCGGGCCCCAGGGCGGAGAGGCGCCGCTTGTGGGTGAGCTCTGCCAGCGGGTTCGTCTGGTCCATGAACTGCGACAGCTGCGAGCCGCCGAAGAACTCCTTCATCGACGCCACGACCGGCCGGATGTTGATGAGCGCGCTTGGGGTTGCCTGGTCGGGGTCGATGATGGTCATGCGCTCCCGGACCACGCGCTCCATGCGCAGCAGGCCGATGCGGAACTGGTTCTGAATCAGCTCGCCCACTGCCCGCACGCGGCGGTTCCCCAGGTGATCGATGTCGTCGGCGTGGCCCGTCCCGTTGTTGAGCTGGATCTGCGTGCGGACGATGGTCTCCAGGTCACGCGGGGCGAGTATCCGGTGCTTCTGGTCTGCGTTCAGCTCCAGCCGGCGGTTCAGCTTGTAGCGCCCGACGCGGCCGAGGTCGTAGCGGCGGGGGTTGAAGAACAGCGAGTTCAGGAGCCCCCGCGCATTCTCCAGCGTGGGCGGGTCGCCGGGGCGCAGCCGCCGATAGAACTCCAGCAGCGCCTCCGTCTTGTTCGTGGAGGGCTCGCGGTCCATCGTCGACTGGATGTATGCGTGGTCGGGGTTGGTATCCGCTTCGGCGTACTTGGCGAGGATGCGCTCGTTCGTGCCCAGCTGCGCCTCGGGCACGCCGTCCTGCTCGTCGATGGCGCGGAGGAGGGTGGTCACCGGGATCTTACGCTTCCGGTCGACCTTCACGGACAGGACGTTCTTGTTGCTGGTCTCGAACTCCAGCCAGGCGCCCCGGTTGGGAATCAGCTTCCCGGAGCAGAGGTCCCGCCCGCTCGTAGGGTCGGTGTCGACCGTGAAGTACACACCCGGAGAGCGCACCAGCTGCGACACTACCACGCGCTCCGCCCCGTTGATGACGAACGTGCCATTGGGCGTCATGAGCGGGAAGTCGCCCATAAACAATTCCTGCTCCTTCACCTCCCCGGTCTCCCGGACGACGAGCTGCACGTTCACGCGCAGGGGCGCCGAGAAGGTCATGTCGCGCTCGCGGCACTCCATCTCGGAATACTTCGACTCTCCGAAGGCGTACTCGCCGAAGCGCAGTTCCATGCGGGTCCCGGTGAAGTCGGAGATGGGGGAGATCTCGTCCAGCAGCTCCCGCAAACCCTCCTCCCTGAACCACTCGAACGAGTCCAGCTGAATCTGGATGAGGTTGGGGATGTCGAGGACGTGGGCGATCTTCGCGTAGGACTTCTTGCTCGTAGGGACCATAGTGCGGTTACTGACGATGTCCGTGGAGACAGTCATATCCTGCGCGCTCCTGTCGATGCGTTACGAACGGTGGTCACCCGATGACGGAAAAAGCCCCTCCGGAAGGGGTGGGTTGCGATGGGGATGCCAAGGCAAGGGGGTTCTGTCTAGCCTGCTGTAAAGATACAAGTGGTCCCGCGGGATGTCAACCAGCGGATTCTACGTCATCAGGCCCCGGAACTGCAACCCTCGGCGGGTGAGCCGAAGCTGTGCTCGACATAACAATCTCCAAGGAAGCTGGAGGCGGCAGGCGGTGGTGGCCAAGGGCCTGACGCCGGGTGATGCGCAGAGACAGGTCCTCCGGAAGGCAGCGGGCGCCGACTAGGCGCGGTAGGAGATGCCGCGCCGGAGGCCACCCTCCAGCGCCCAGGCGGCGCGGTCGACCAGCGCCATGGCCGAGTTCCCTAGCAGGCGGTCCCGGAGACCCCGGTGCGGACGGACGTAGGTCACGCGGCGCTCGCCCATCTCGGCGAGGGACTGAGCCTGGTCGATAGCCGTCTCGAGGTCGCCGATCTCGTCGATGAGGCCGTTGCCCTTCGCCTGCTCGGCGGTGAACAGCTCGCCGGTGGCCAGCTCGCGGACCCGTTCCCCGGGCATGCCCCTGGCCTCGGAGACGAGGTCGACGAAGCGCTCGTAGAAGCTGTCGAGCAGGGCCTGCTCCTTCTGGCGCTCTTCGGCCGTGGGCTCGCGGAAGAAGGAGAACATGTCCTTCAGCCGGCCCGCTTTCACGATCTCCACCCGGACGCCAATCTTCTCCAGCAGTTCATAGAGCATCGGGCGCATGGAGATGACGCCGATCGAGCCGACGAGGGCCGTCGGGATGGCGACGACCTTCGTGGCGCCGCAGGCGACCATGTACGCCCCGGACGCCCCCATTCCGCGCACGAAGGCGATGACGGGCTTCTGCTTGGCCAGCCGGGCGACGGAGCGGAAGATGTACTCCGAGGGCCCCGCCGAGCCTCCGGGCGAGTCGATATCGATCACGACAGCCCGAATGCGCTTGTTCTCCTCGAGGGCCTTGAACATCCGCACGTACTCGGTCGTCCGGGCGGGCGCTCCGATGGTACCGAAGAGCTCCGTTACGGCGATGCGTTCGGGGTTGATGTTGAGCAGCCTCTCGATCATGGCAGTCTCCTGTATCTGCGGAAGAGTGGGAGGTCGTGGGCGAGTGTATGTAGCGGTCTTCGCCGAGGTCAATCGGCCATCCTATGCGCCGCCAAGGGACCTGTTTCGCAAGCTGCGCGCGCCCCCGTTGTAGCCGCGGGAGCTTCGGCTCCGGCTGATGTGGCCGCTGTTCGTTAAGCTGGCGGCGATGGAAACGGGGACGCAACCAAAGGCCCAGCCGACCGCAGCCGACATCCGCCGCTACCGCCGCAACTACCAGGGCGAGATCGACGGCGTTGAGCTGTACCTCCGCCTCGCCAACGCCGAGCATGACCCCGACCGCGCCCAGATCTTCCGTGACCTGGCGGAGACGGAGCGGCGGCACGTCCGTGTCTGGCAGGACAGGCTCCGCGACGCCGGCGTCGACCCGGGGGAGCCCCGGCCGTCGCTTCGCGTGCGGATCATGGGGTTCTTCGCCGACCGCCTGGGGCCCCGCGCGGTCCTGCCCATGGTTACGGCGATGGAGTCCGGCGGGTTCGATAACTACATGGCCCAGGCGGAGGCCGGGCCCGCGATGGCCCGCGACGAGCGGTCTCACTCCCGGACCGTCTCCGCGCTCGGCGGGCAGGGCGCGGGCGCCGACGCTTCGGTCGCCGGGATCGCCCGCGGCGAGCGCTGGCACCGCGTCGACGCCGGGGGCTCGCTCCGCGCCGCCATCTTCGGCGTGAACGACGGTTTGGTCTCCAACCTGAGCCTTGTCATCGGCGTCGCGGGCGCAGACCCGGAAGGGCGCTTCATCGTCCTGGCTGGAGTCGCGGGGCTGCTCGCCGGGGCGTTCTCGATGGGGGCGGGAGAGTTCGTCTCTGTCACGTCTCAGCGGGAGCTGTTCGAGCGACAGATCGCGCTGGAGGCGGAGGAGCTGGAGTCCGACCCGGAGGAGGAGCGCCGCGAGCTGGCGCTGATCTACCGCGCAAAGGGGCTCTCGGAGCAGGCCGCCGAGGAGCTGTCGACGCGTATCCTCAGCGACCGGGGTGTGGCGCTGGAGACGCTTGCGCGGGAGGAGCTGGGGCTCAACCCGGATGAGCTGGGGTCGCCCTGGGGCGCCTCGATCAGCTCCTTCACCGCGTTCGCCGCCGGCGCGGTGGTGCCGCTCGTGCCGTTCTTGTTCGGATCGTCGTGGCTGAACTTCGGCCTCGCGGTGGGGCTGAGCGGACTGGCGCTGTTCGCGGTGGGGGCGGGGGTCTCGCTGTTCACGGGGAAGAGCGCGATCTTCAGCGGAGGCCGGCAGGTGCTCATCGGCGGCGCCGCCGCGGCGGTCACCTACGGCATCGGGCGCCTGATCGGCGTCGGCACCACCGGATAGGGTCGTCGGCGGACATGTTGTTCGGCGCGACCGTCTTCGATGGCGCGCCTATTCAGGTTCCGCCATCTCGGGTTGGCCCCGGCCAGAGGCGGACGGCCCGCTGCGCTAGCGTTTGGCCCCGAGCTAGTATCTCTGCCTCTCCCCAGGAGGATGTCTCTGCAACCTCCTTGTTCATGGCGATCCTGCTTTTCTCGTATAGCTCCTGCTTCCGCCGGAACGGGAAGTTGCTGAGCTCTGGATTATGACCGGTGAGCGTGAGGTTTCCCAGCGTATGCATGAGGCGTCTGTGCTTCTCCTCAGAACCGTCGAGTAGTTCGCGCCACTCCGGCGTTAACGTCTGCGGCATGATGTGCTCAATCTCGAGCGGTGCGAAGTCGACGCGCTCCTTGTCGTCGAAATCCTCTTCGAGCCGCTCCAGGATCAGCTTCCGCTGTTCCGGCCGACTGTCCAAGAAGAGAGGATAGGTGAGCATGTTCGTCTTGAATTCGTCATCGGCTGGCCAGCGTAGCCCTGGCGCGGATAGCGCCTCGCGCGTCGCGTCGACCATCGACGCCGCCTCGGGAAGCTGCCGGTAGAGCCGGATAAAGATGCGATTCAATGCATTGGTAGGAACGTTAGCGAACAGACGGCGCACCAAGTACGACTCGATCATGCTGAGTATTTCCGCCAAGCCTGCCGAATCGATCCGGCCGTTGTCGACATCGCGATAGAGGTTCAGCAAGAAGGGGTAGATCGTCGTGCCGCCCCATCGGTTTAAGCGTCGCAGCCTCACGCTGACGTTGGCCGATTCCTCAAGATTGGGGTTGATGATCCGAGCGTAGTAACAGCTGTAGGTCGCGAGTTCACTCATCGCGACCGAGATGGCGTCTGTATCAGGGAGCTTGTCGAGCTTGGCTTTCCAACCTTGGTACACCTCGTCGTTTCGCGTGAAGTCCCCGTCCTTGACGAGCGCGTCTCGAATGAAGCTCTCGAGGTTCTTTGGTCACCGGACCTGTCGAGCCGCCGCTGCATGGGGCTCCAGACGCTGGTATAGAGTTTGTCGTGCGAATTCGGCGGCAGTCGCATGAAAAAGTAGTTCCGGAGTAAGTCGGACTGCGTCAGGCGCATCCCCTTTGCGTTGAGGCTCTCGAAGATACGATACGCATTGTCACTCGGCGCGAGCTTGATGCTGACGAGGTTGAGTCTGTCGAGAACGATTCGTTGGAGCCGGCCAAGATCTAGTCGTTCACCAGTTGCAGACTCTGCCCGGAGCACTCCCAAGAAATAGGTGTGTGCCTGTGCGATCCGAACTCGATGTCTCTCGCGGGCTGTCGATGACCTCGAAGAAGCTCTCCCGATCGCCCTGCGTCGGCAGAACCTTGAACCGGTCGAGGTCGGCCATGAGCTGGTTGGTTAGGTAGAGCGCTTGAATCTGCTCGGCCAGATCTGGTGTTGTCGCGCGCGCTGCGTCGCGAATCGCAGCTAGGAGAATGCACAAGGTTGTCATGCGCTGTTGGCCATCGATGAGGACGTACGGCGTGATCAACTCCGGGCCGTGCCCAATTTGGCCCAGCGTCACAATCGACCCCAGGAAATGCTCGCCTTCGGGCTCAGCATCGTAGAGTTCAGCGATGTCCCGCCAAAGTGTCACCCATTGATCCTGGCGCCAGCTATAAATTCGCTGGAATAGAGGAACCACGTATTGCTGTTGTCCATTCAGCAGTGCTCGGAGGGTCGTTTGTTGGGCTTCCAATATTCTTCCCCGATACAGTTTCGCATGTGGGTTTTCATTATCCGCGGGCATGGGCTTTAGTGTCCAGCTATGATCCCCCCGAGCCGCGTTGAAGCAGGGCTGAGCCCCGGCGGTCGTATGAAGCGAGCGGCAGGAACCGCGACGAGTGCCGAGGCGCCCGGGCGATCGTCGCACCCCACGGACGGCCGGCCGGCCCGACGCCAGGCTCCGTCGCCACCGAAGGATGTGCAGCGCCACGCCAGAGAGCGCGGGCCCCTCTCGCCCGCGCTCTCACCAGCGACGCTTCCGGCGCTTACGACGCCGTGAAGTCCTCGGCCGTCCCCGTATCTGAGTCGATGACGGTGTACGTCGTCCCGGCGGTGAGGTCCAGGGTCACGTAGACCGACTCGCCCGGCTGCACCGTGTGGATGCCGCCGACGAACGCCGCCGGGCTGTCTCCCTGCAGTCCACCCTCGAACCACGCCCCGACGTCGTCCAGCGTCTTCCCCTCGTCGTACGCGACGAAGAGGAACTCGTGGGGCGTCGTCCCGCTGTTCTTCAGCTCCAGCGTCTGGCTCCCCGACGCGATCTCGGGGACCTCGTACCCGTCGTCCGTCGCCGTGATAACGGCGTCCGCGTCCGGGGCCTCGGCGTCCGACGCTTCCGTCACGGTGAACATCTTGATCATGTCCAGCATAACGTGGGGCGTCCCGTCCGGTCCCGGCATGAAGCACAGGTACACGTAGCTACCCGGCTCGAGGCGGCGCGTCAGCCGCTCGCCGTGCCCGGGGTCGATCATCGGGATGCCGCCGATGTCCTCGAGCCACGGCGGCGGCTCCTCGCCCGCCTGCGCTGCCGCCCGCACGTCTTCGATCGTCTTGCCCTCGTCCACCTTCCCCAGCGCCCACTCATGGAGTTGCTCGCCGTCGTTGGAGACGTCGAACGTCACCAGACCACCTTCAATCTCGTCAGGCATGGCGAAGGCGTACTCCGTCGCCGTCACCCGGACCACGTTCTCGCCGTCTCCGCCGCCGCAGGCCGCCAGCACCGCCAGCGCCGACGCCATGGTCCCGACCACCAACCAGTGTCTCATCTCGCTTGTCTCCTCTCCGTTTTCTGTCATCTGTCGCCGGGCACGTGACCGGCCTGGGGACACGCTACGCTCTCGCCGGGGCCGCCGTCGTCGATCTCCCGGCGGATCGTCGCCTCCGTCGTTAGTCGGAGACCACCGGCGGCCGTCCCGTCCGGTTGTCGGGTGATGGGGCGATTTCGTATCATGCGGCGAACGGCGCACCGCGCCGCGTCTCTTTCTCCAGGGGCAGGGATGGCGCAGACGAAGAAGCTGTATAACCTCGCCGTGATCGGCGCGACGGGCAGCGTGGGGACGGAGTTCCTGCGGGTGCTGGCGCAGCGCCACTTCCCGCTGAAGGGGCTGAAGCTGCTGGCGACGGAGCGGTCGGCCGGCCGGCGGATCGCCTTCGGGGAGGGGGAGATCGCCGTGGAGGCGACGACGCACGAGTCGATCCGGGGGGCGGACTTCGTCTTCATCTCGGCGTCCGACGCGGCCTCGAAGGAGTACGGGCAGCTGGCCCGGGAGCTGGGGGCGATCGCCATCGACGACTCGGGCGTCTGGCGGCAGGACCCGGAGGTGCCGCTGGTTATCCCCGAGGTCAACCCGGCGGACGTCGAGGCGCACCGGGGCATCCTGGCCATCCCCAACTGCTCGACGACGCCGCTGGTGATGTGCCTGTGGCCGCTGCACCGGGTGAACCCGGTGCGGCGGGTGATCGCCGACACCTATCAGTCCGTCTCCGGCACCGGCACCGCCGCCGTGCAGGAGCTGGAGGAGCAGTCGCGGGGCTGGACCCAGGGGCACGAGAGCGTCCCGCACGTCTACCCGCACGAGATCGCCTTCAACGTGCTGCCGCACATCGCCGGGTTCATGGACAGCGGCTACACGAAGGAGGAGTGGAAGATGACGGCCGAGGCCCGCAAGATCATGCACGAGCCGGAGCTGCCGCTCTCGGCGACCTGCGTGCGGGTGCCGGTCTTCGTCGGGCACAGCCTCGCCGTCCACGTGGAGTTCGACCGCGCGATGTCCGCCGAGGATGTGCGGGACGTCCTGCGGGACGCCCCGGGCGTGGTGGTGCAGGACGAGCCTTCGGTGAACCTCTATCCGACGCCGCGGAGCGCCGCCGGGAAGGACCCGGTGTACGTGGGCCGGATCCGGGAGGACATGTCTCATCCCCGGGGCGTGGCCATGTGGATCTCCTCGGACAACCTGCGGAAGGGCGCCGCCCTCAACGCCATCCAGATCGCCGAGGAGATGATCAAGCGCAGCCTGGTCTAGCCTCCGCCCCCGCCGCGGGCGTATGATCGCCGCGCGGGCACGCACGAATCGCCTTCGCGGTACAGCACATGGACATCGGACGCATCATCACCGCCATGGTCACCCCCTTCACGCCGGAGGGCGCGGTGGACTACGCCCAGGCCCGGCGGCTGGCTTCGGCGCTGGCGGCGTCCGGGTCGGACGGGGTGGTGGTGTCCGGCACGACGGGCGAGGCGCCCACCCTGAGCCCAGCCGAGAAGCTCCGGCTGTGGGAGGAGATCAAGGACGAGTTGCGTGACCGGGCGTCGGTCATCGCCGGGTCCGGGGACAACTGTACCGCCGACAGCGTGGAGTTGAGCCTCGAGGCGCAGCGCACGGGCGTCGACGCGCTGCTGCTCACGACGCCGTACTACAACAAGCCGACGCAGGAGGGGATCTTCCGGCACTTCGCCGCCGTGGCCGATGCCGTGTCGCTGCCCTGCATCGTCTACAACATCCCGGGGCGCACCGGCGTGAACATGACGGTGGAGACGCAGGTGCGCCTTTCGCACGCCGGCAATATCGCCGGGGTGAAGGAGGCGTGCGGCGACATGAAGCAGATCGCCCGGATCATCGAAGAGGCCGGGCCGGGGTATCGCATCTGGGCGGGGAACGACGAGGACACCTTCGCGATCGTGTCGCTGGGCGGCTACGGGGTGGTGGGGGTGGTGACGCATCTCGTCGGCCGCCAGATCGCGTCGATGGTGGCGTCGCTGCTCGACGGCGCCGTCGACGCCGCCGCGGCGACGCACCGGCGGCTGCTGCCGCTGGTGGACGCGCTGTTCTGCCTCACCAACCCGATCCCGGTGAAGTACGCCCTCAACCAGGCCGGCTTCGAGGTGGGGGGCTATCGCTTGCCGTTGTGCGAGCCGGACGAGGCGTCCGCGCGGCGGATCGCGGGCGAGCTGCGGCGGCACGCCATCGACCTGCCGTTGCCGGTGTGAGGCGGCCAGTCGTGAGTTGTGGGTGGTGAGCTATCAGTTGTCAGTTGTTAGCTCTCAGTCCCCTTCTCGCCAGGCGCGCGGTGTGATACGCAGGTCAAGGAGTGGCCTTCGTGGGCGGCCTGTCGGCCGCGCGAGAGCATGATCGAGGCTGTTTCTGCGCGCTCGACCGTAGCCTGCCCGACATCGCGCGTTACTTCGGCCTGACTGACAACTGCGGGCTAACCACTGATGACTCGACTGATAACTGACCACTGATGGCTGACCACTCATGACTGCGCCCCGACTCATCCTGGGCATCGAGACGTCGTGCGACGAGACGGCGGCCGCCGTCGTCGAGGACGGACGCTACCTGCGCTCGAATGTCGTCGCTTCGCAGACGCACTTGCACGCCCGCTACGGCGGCGTCGTGCCGGAAGTCGCCTCCCGCCACCACCTTGAGGTCATCCTCCAGGTCGTCGACGCCGCGCTTGCGGAGGCGGGCGCGGGCTGGAACGACGCGGCGGCGGTCGCCGTCACCGCCGGGCCCGGGCTCTCCGGCGCGCTGCTGGTCGGGGTGAACACCGCCAAGACGCTGGCCTGGGCGCACGGCCTGCCGCTGCTCGGCGTCAATCATCTCGAGGCGCACCTCTACGCGAACTGGATCGAGGTGGAGGGACGGGCGGTGCCGTACGAGGAGCCGCCGCTCCCGGCGGTGGGGCTGATCGTCTCGGGCGGGCACACCGACCTGGTGCTGATGCGCGGGCACGGCGACTACCGCCGGCTCGGCCGTACCCGCGACGACGCCGCCGGCGAGGCGTTCGACAAGGTGGGGCGCCTGCTCGGGCTGGGCTTCCCTGGCGGGCCCGCCGTCGAGCGCGCGGCGAGGGCGGTCCCCCGCCCGGTCCTTCGCCTGCCCCGCGCCTGGCTGCGGGGCAGCGACGATTTCAGCTTCAGCGGGCTCAAGACGTCCGTGCTGCACACGGTGCGCGGGGAGCACGGTGCCCCGCCCCCGCTGGCGGAGGTGGCGGCCGCGTTCCAGGATTCGGTGGTCGACGTGCTGTCGAAGAAGGCGGCCGTCGCGGCGGCCCGCGAGGGCGCCCTCTGCCTGCTGCTTTCGGGAGGCGTCGCCGCCAACGGGCCGCTCAGAGAGGCGCTGGCCGCCCGCTCCCCGGTCCCCGTCTTCGTACCGCCGCCCGTCCTCTGCACCGACAACGGCGCCATGATCGCGGCCTGCGCGCACTATCGCTTCGACGCGCAGCGGGCGGGATGGGACCTCGACCCCGACTCGGGCCTGCAGTTCGTGTAGCGTTCTCGCCGTGAGCGTGCGCGCGAGCGCGCTCACGATAAGGGGCAGCGCCCGCAGCCGCCCTGCGTGCACCAGTCGCGGTGCAGGGCGAGCAGGCCTTGCGCGCGGCGGGCGTTGAGCGGGACGCGCACGCCCTCGGAGGCCAGGGCGTTCTCGAGGAAGCGGGTGACGCCGTAGGAGGCGGGGCGGGGCAGCCGCGTGTGCAGTGCCCGTGCCCGGGCGGCGAGGGCTTGGTCGCCGGAGGCGCAGGCGGCGGGCAGGACGACGTTCAGGAGGATTTCGAGCGCGCGGGAGCGGCCGACCAGCGCCGGCGGGAGCCTCGCCGGTCCGGCGCAGAGGTCGTGGTGCGAGAGCCAGTAGCCCTCGGCGCTGGTGAGGAGCGGCCGAAGCGCGTCATCGATGCGGTCTCCGACGGTGCCGAGGAGGTGCGACGGCGCGGCCGTCCGCGCCCCCAGCGCAGCCGCGGCGGCCACCCGGCGCGCCGGCGCATTCTCCGGCCGCACGCCCCAGAGCTTCCAGGACCCGGCCGGGAGCGTCGGCAGCTGCGTCTTCGCGAAGGACCGTTCGAGTGTTTCCACATAGGGCTCGACGGGGCCGCGGTGGCCGCGCTGCGAGGGCAGCAGGCCGGCCGACCCCAGCAGCAGCGCCTCGGCGGCGGGACGGCGGGTGGGGCCCTGCGGCAGGCGGGCGGTGAGCGCGCCCCAGGGCAGCAGCCGGGCCAGGGCCAGCATCGGGGGCTGGTTGCCGCCGTAGCCCAGCGCCTCCAGCAGCCCCTCCCAGAGCGCCTGCTCGATGCCGGCGGCGCCGATCAGGCCGCGCGTGCGGGTGACGCGGGCGTCGAAGCGGCGGCCGCCCTCCCCCTCCAGCGCCCGGGCCACGCCGTCCGCGCCCAGCCGCATGGCGGCGTCGTGGCAGGGCTCGCGGCAGAGCAGCGGGCGCTCCAGCCAGCGCTCCAGCTCGCCCGCCCGCCGCGCCACCCAGCCGGCGAGGGCGACGACGGGCGCGGTGCGCCCGCCGCGGAGGGCCGTGTCGGCGCCGGTGTCGTCGTGGAAGACGACGTGGAGGACGACCCGCGCGTAGGCTGGATCCCGTTCGTGGCCGTGGGCGCGGAACGACGACGAGCGCACGTGCAACTCGACGTCGCCGCGCACCGGCACGCCCGACGGCCCGGCGACCAGGGCGTCGCGGAAGTCGGGGCCGGGCCCGCGTCCCGGCCGCCCCTGGAAGATCACCGTCACCGGCACCCCCTGCCGGGTGACCAGCGCCCCGGCCGGGAAGCGCCGCCCCCGCCAGAGCGCCGTGAGCTGCCGTTCGCTCAGCGGCGCGGTGGGCGCCGCGGCGGGCGGTCGCGGGACTCGGGCGGCGTTGACGGTCATGGGGGCTCAGTCTTCCTTCTTCAGTCTTCAGTCTTCGCGCTCGTGGTCTGCCGCCGGCTGCCCCGGCTCGTAGGCGAACCCCGCCCGGTCGGCGACGATGCAGAGCAGGCGCTCGCTGGCGCCGCGGGGACGGTAGGCGCCGGTCTCCCACTCGCTGACCGTCTGCTGGCGGACGCCGAGCTCGCCGGCCAGCTCCTCCTGGGTCAGCTCCAGGTGCTGGCGCAGCCCGCGCACCAGCCCCGCGTCCCACACCGGTTTTCTGTGCGTCATGGTGGACGGATGATACACGGTTCCGTGTATCATGTCGATGAGACCGTCCGGGGTGACCCACCGCCATCGGCGGTACGCGCGCGAGGGGACTTGCCCATGTCAGGATCGTGCTGTAGCATCTGGGTGTTGGCACTCTCCCAAGCAGAGTGCTAAGCGCTCCCGAACGCATTCAGACCCGGATACACCACATACAGGAGGTACTCACGTGGCCAAGGCTGCAGTCAAGTCCCGTCCGGCCGCCCGCAAGGCGGCCCCGAAGCCCAAGCCGGCTCCGCGCAACGGCGCCCGCTCCGGCTCGCGCACCCGGCTGGTGCCGCTGCACGACCGCATCGTCATCCGGCCGGTCGTGCAGGAGGAGGTGCTGGCGAGCGGGATCGTCATCCCCGACACCGCCAAGGAGAAGCCCCAGCAGGGCGTCGTCGTCGCCGCCGGCCCCGGCAGGCTTGACGACGACGGCAAGCGCATCGCCATGGACGTGCGCGTCGGCGACCGCGTGCTCTACGCGAAGTACACCGGCCAGGAGGTGAAGGTCGACCAGGAAGAGTTGATCGTCATCTCCGAGAAGGACGTACTCGCCAAGGTCGAGTAGTCACTGGTTACTGGTTGCTGGGGAGCCGAGGCGCGGGCTGCGAAGCCCGAGGCGCGCGTCGGTCCAACGGCCGCCTGTGACCAGTCACCGATAACCAGTCGCCAGCAACCAGAAGAGGAGATCACACGATGGCAAAGCAACTGGTGTTCGACGAGGAGGCGCGGCGCTCGCTCAAGGCCGGCGTCGATGCGCTCGCCGACGCCCTGAAGGTGACGCTCGGCCCGCGCGGCCGGAACGTGGTGCTGGACAAGAAGTTCGGCCCGCCGGCCGTGGTCAACGACGGCGTGTCGATCGCCAAGGAGATCGAGCTGAAGGATCCGTTCGAGAACATGGGGGCCCAGCTCGCGAAGGAGATCGCCACCAAGACGAATGACGTCGCCGGCGACGGCACCACCACCGCGACCGTCCTCGGGCAGGCGATGGTGCGCGAGGGGATGAAGAATGTGGCCGCCGGGGCCAACCCGATGGCGCTCAAGCGTGGGCTGGAGCTGGGGGTGGCGGCGGTGCTCGCGCACCTGCGGCAGATCTCGCGGCCGGTGTCCGGCCGCAACCAGATCGCCCAGGTGGCCGCCAACTCCGCCGCAGACTTCGAGATCGGCGAGATGATCGCCGAGGTGATGGAGAAGGTAGGGAAGGACGGCGTGATCACCGTCGAGGAGTCGCGGGGACTGAAGTTCGAGACGGAGTTCGTCGAGGGGATGGCCATCGACCGGGGCTACGTATCCCCGTACTTCGTCACCAACACGGAGCGCATGGAGGCTTCGCTCGACGAGCCCTACATCCTCATCACCGACAAGAAGATCTCCGCCGTCGGCGACATCCTGCCGGTGCTCGAGCGGGTGCTTCAGGTGACGAAGAACTTCGTGATCATCTGCGACGACTGCGACGGCGAGGCGCTGGCCACGCTGGTGGTGAACAAGCTGCGCGGGACGATCAGCGCGCTGGTGGTGAAGGCGCCGGGCTTCGGCGACCGCCGCAAGGCGATGCTCGAAGACATCGCCATCCTGACCGGCGGCACGTTCGTCACCGAGGAGATGGGGCTGAAGCTCGACTCCACGCAGATCGCCGACCTCGGGCGCGCCCGGCGGGTGACGTCCAGCAAGGACGAGACCACGATCATCGAGGGGTACGGGACGGACCGGGCGATCCAGGACCGCATCAAGCAGATCAAGGCCCAGATCGAAGAGGCGACGTCGGAGTTCGACCGCGAGAAGCTGCAGGAGCGGCTGGCCAAGCTGGCCGGCGGCGTGGCGGTGATCAAAGTCGGCGCGGCGACCGAGGTGGAGTTGAAGGAGAAGAAACTGCGCGTCGAGGACGCGCTGTCGGCCACGCGGGCGGCGGTGGAGGAGGGGATCGTCCCCGGCGGCGGGGTGGCGCTGCTGCGCGCCGTCCCGGCGGTGATCAAGCAGAAGGAGAAGCTCCTGGGCGACGAGCGCACCGGCGCCGCCATCCTGGAGCGGGCGCTCGAAGAGCCGCTGCGGATCATCGCCGAGAACGCCGGCCAGGAGGGTTCGGTGGTGGTGGAGAACGTGCGGGCGGGCAAGGGCGACGCCTGGGGCTACGACGCCCGCGACGACAAGTACGTGGACCTGCTCAAGGCGGGGATCATCGACCCGGCGAAGGTCACGCGCTCGGCGCTGGAGAACGCCGCCAGCATCGCGGCCATGGTGCTGACGACGGAGACGCTGGTGACGGACATCCCGGAGGCGCCGTCGTCCGCGCCCGCTCCGCCGCCGATGGACTACTAGCCTGGACTAGGACAGACAGCAGAAGACAGACGACAGAGGCGCTCATCTCTGGGCGCCTCTGTTGTTGCCTGTCAAGCTGTGAGCGGCTTCGCTCCGTCCCGCCGCTGCCGCTTCCGGGCCTCTCGCTTCCGGCTTCCGGTTCGCTGTAGGATGCGGCCGTGCCGTCCGTCGACCTGATCATCCCCGTCTACAACGAGGAGCGGGTGCTCGCCGAGAGCGTGGAGAAGCTGCGCGCCTGGGCGGCGGAGGGCCTCCCGTGGCGCTGGCGCGTGGTGGTGGCGGACAACGCCTCCACCGACGCGACGCTCGAAGTCGCGCAGCGGCTGGCGGCGGACCACGCGGACGACGTGGCGGTGATCCATCTCGACCGGAAGGGGCGCGGGCGGGCGTTGAAGCGCGCGTGGCTGGAAAGCCCGGCCGACGCCATGTGCTACATGGACGTCGACCTCTCCACGGACCTCGAGCACGTGCGGCCGCTGCTGGCGTCGGTCGTCGATGAGGGCTGCGATGTGGCGTACGGCTCGCGCCTCGCCCGGTCGGCGGACATCGAGCGGTCCTTCCGGCGCGAGGTGAACTCGCGCGGCTACAACCTGGTGATCAAGGCGCTCTTCTGGACGAAGTTCTCCGACGCCCAGTGCGGATTCAAGGCGATCACCCGCGACGCCGCGCGCGAGCTGCTCCCGCACGTGCGCGACAGGGAGTGGTTCTTCGACACGGAGCTGCTGATCCTTGCCGAGAAGGCGGGCTACCGGCTGAAGGAGATCCCGGTGCGGTGGGTGGAGGACCCCGACTCGCGGGTGCGCTTCCCGCAGGACATCTGGAAGATGGGCTCGCGGCTGGTGCGGCTGCGCCTGCGCCGCATCCCCGGCCGCGAGGAGCTGGCCCGGATGGCGGCAGCGCAGGGCACGCCCGGCGCATGACGGCCGCTCCAACAGCCACGGGTACGCGTCGCCGGATCGACGCGCAGGGCGTGATCCGCGCCGCCGTACGCTGGCGCGAGCCGCTGATCGTGGTGGCGCTGACGGCGCTCGCGGCGTTTCTGCGGCTCTACCGCCTCGGCGAGCTGCCGTTCGGGATCCACGGCGACGAGGCGCTGATCGCGCTGGAAGCGCACCGGGTGCTCGACCAGGGGTGGATCGGGCCGTACGTGACGATCTCCGCCGGGTTTCCTTCCGGGCCGCTGTACATGATCGCGCCCGCGCTCAAGCTGTTCGGCGACAGCGTGTTCTCGGTGCGGCTGGCGATCGCGCTGCTAGGGACGGCGTCGATACCGGCGGCGTACGTCGCGTTCCGGCAGGCGGTGAGCTGGCGCATCAGCGCCGTGGCGGCGTTTCTGATCGCGGTCTCCGACTGGCACATTCACCTGAGCCGGCTGTCGTTCCTGGTGGGCGCCTGGCCGTTCATCGAGATGGTGGCGCTGGGGCTGTTGCTGGCGGCGTTGCGTACCGGCCGCTGGTACCTGTACGCGGCGGCGGGGGCGGCCACGGCGTTCAACTGGTACACGTACGACGCGGCGCTGCTCTATCCGATCGGGATCGCGGCGTACCTGGCCTTCCGGTTCGTCTTCGAGCGGGGGATGTCGCGGCGACGCGAGCTGGTGCTGTACGCGGTGCTCGGCGTCAGCGCGCTGGCGGCGGCCTGGCCGATGCTCGACTACGCGCGCGATCCGGTGAACGACTTCTCGAGCCACCGGCGGGCCGTCTCGATCACCAAGCGCCCCGAGTACGAGGGCGTGAACACGCCCCGGGAGAAGCTGGAGTTCTTCAGCGGCCGCACGCGCGACTTCTACAAGGCGATCGCGTGGAGCCCGCTGCCCGACGCCGCTGACGGCCTCGGGGTGAAGCCGCCGATCGACGCGATCACGGTGGCGCTGGCCGTGCTGGGCGGGGCGATCGCGCTGTGGCGCTGGCGGCAGCCGGCGTACGCGATCGCGCTGCTCATGGTGGCGCTGATGGCGGTGGGGCCGGTGACGACGTACGTGGGCACGTACCGGCGGTCGTTCGGCATGGTGCCGTTCATCGCGCTGCTGGCCGGGACGACGCTGGGGTTGTTGTGGGAGCGGGCCGACTCGCTGCCGGCCTTCCGTCGCGTCCCGGCGCTGGCGCTGATCGGCGTGCTGCTCGGGATGATGGCCTTCAGCAACCTGAACCTCTACTTCAACACGTTCGAGGAGTCGCGGCACCAGCGCGTGGTGTTCTTCGCCGAGATGACCACGCTGTCGGAGCACCTCGCGACGCTCCCCGACGGGACGTATCTGTATTTCTACAGCCTGCGCGCGCAGCGGGGGAGCGAGATCAGGCGCTTCCTGGCGCCCAAGCTCGACGAAGGGATCGACCGGTCGCACGAGTTCGGCGTCTTCTCGATGGCGCCGGACCGCGATCCGCCGTTCGTCTACACGTTCATGGACCGCTACCTCGAGACGCTGCCACGGGTCATGGCGCGCTACACGGGGGGAACGGTGACGGAGCGCCGCGACCGCTTCGGGTTGCTGTACCGCACGTACGAGTTCCCGGCGGGGTCGCGCGTCGAAGGGTCCGGTCTCGTGCGGTTCACAGGCGACGTGGCGCCACCGCCCGACGCCGAGCGCGCCGGGCTGCCCCTCACGGCGTCGTGCGTACGGGGGGACAGGCAGCCGCTGTCGTTCATGCACTATCACTACGTGCCAGACGAAGACGTGTACGCCGTTCTGCGCGGGCGATCGCACCCGCTGGATGCCGGCACGGCGATGGTGATCTGGCGCGACGATGCGGGCGTGCTGTCGGAGATCTCCTGCGCCGCGACGGGGTCCTTCGCCAACGAGAACCTGGAGGACGACTTGCCGGAGCTGGGGCTGACGGCGACGACGGGCCAGCGCTACATCGTCGGGTTCGTGACCGACCCCGACCGCACGGCGCTCCCGCTTCGGCTCTGGGAACAGCCGCGCTAGCGGTTCTCGGCGTGTGACGCGAGACGGCTGAGGGCGCGGGCGGCGCGGTCGACGCTGGGGTAGACCGCGAGGCGAGCGTCGGTCAGGCGGCCGCGGGCGCCTTCGACGGCGCGCCACTTCGCCTCGTCGGGGGAGTCGGCCGGGCCGAGGACGAAGGCCACGGGCTTCGGCGACTTCAGTCCGATCCGCACGAAGCGGTCGACGAGATGCGCGAGGCGTTCGGCGGCGTCGGGGCGGCCGAGCACCCAGTCCTCGCCGACGTTCGCGATGAGGACGTCGTATACCGCGCTCTCGGCCATCATCTCCAGCACGCGGGCACCGGAGACCGGGCTGCCGGCGAGGATGGACTGGTCGACGGGGTTGTCCACCCAGTCTCCCAGCTGCGGCGCCTTCTCGCGGAGCATGGCGCGGATCGTGTCTGGCAGGCGGGGCACGGCCAGGCCCGCCTCCTCGCACACGTCGGCCGACTGCACCGCGCGCCCACCGCCGCCGCCGACGACGCCGGCGTTCCGCCCGGAAGCGGCGGGGAGGAAGGCGAACGCGACCAGCATGTCGAGCAGCTCGTCGAAGGTGTCCACTTCACAGACGCCCGCCTGCCGGAAGGCGGCGCTCCACACCTGGCGGGCGCCGGCCAGCGCCGCCGTGTGCGACGCGGCGGTCCGCGAGCCGGCGCCGGTGCGGCCGCCCTTCAGCACGACGACCGGCCTGGCACGCGCGCAGCGGCGGAGCGCGTCGAGGAGCTTCCGTCCGTCGCGTGTTCCTTCGATGTAGGCACCGACGACGCGCGTGCCGGCGTCGCCGGCGAGGAAGTCGAAGAAGTCCGCTTCGTCGAGGTCGAGCGCGTTGCCGTAGCTGACGACCTTGCTGAAGCGCAGACCGCGCGCGGCGCCGTGCAGCATCAGTTCGACGGAGTTGTTCCCGCTCTGGGAGATGAAGGCGACGTCGCCGCGGTCTCTTGGCAGGTCAGGGCGGAACGACAGTCCCGTCGACGAGTCGTACACGCCCATGCAGTTCGGGCCCAGCACCCGCAGCCCCGCCTCGGCGGCGCGGCGCTTCACCTCGCGCTCGAGGGCGGCGGCGCCGGCCTGCCCGGTCTCGCTGAAGCGGCCGGTGAACAGGTGCAACGTCGAAACGCGCTTCGCGCGCCCCTGTGCGATGAGGTCGAGCACACCCTCGGCGGGGATGCAGGAGATCACGAGATCGACATCACCGGGCACCTCCGCCAGCGACGGGTAGGCCCGCAGGCCCAGGATCTCGGTCGCCCGGGGGTTGATGGGGTAGATGGGGCCCGCGAACCCGAAGTCCAGCAGGGAGCGCACGTAGTCGTGGCCCGGGCTGTCGACGTTCGCCGATGCCCCGGCGACAGCGATGCTTCGCGGCGCGAACAGGGATGCGGGCACTCCGGACACCTCGCGAGTCTACGGGAGGGGCTCGGGAGGCGGAATCCAGCTTCGGAGCGTCAGGTGCCCGCACCTAAATTCGGCGCGGCCGCAACCGACAACAGACTCGGAGCCTGGCGCCGAGCCGGGCCCGTCCCGCTCGCCTTCCGCCCGGACCGGAGGACGACGTCAGGAGCGACGATGTCCACCCTGCCCGCCGCCGTCAAACACAGATTCATCTCGACCGGAAGCATCGAGATCGACAAGAAGATGGGCGGCGGCATCCCCGAGGGCTCCCTCATTCTCATCGAGGGGCAGTCCAATGCCGGCAAGAGCGTGGTCACACAGCAGCTCGTCAACGGGGCGCTCGAAAGCGGCTGCCGCTGCGCCCTGTTCACGACCGAGAACACGCCGCGCAGCCTCTTCCGGCAGATGGAGAGCCTGTCGCTGGATGTTAGCGACTTTTTCCTGCTCGGGGCGTTCAACGTGTACCCCGTGCCGGCCGCCATGACGGAAGGCGCGGCGACGGGCGTCTTCGACATGCTGATCCAGCACATTGCCGCGCTGCACGGGAAGTTCGACATCATCTTCGTGGACTCGATCACGTCGTTCGTGTCGCAGGTCCCGGAGAACGCGACGCTCTCGTTCCTCTCGGCGCTCAAGCGCTTTTGCGACGAGAACATGACGATCTTCATGACCATCCACTCGTACGCTTTCGACGAGGGGATGTTCATCCGGATGCGTTCCATCTGTGACGCTCACCTGCGCCTGCGGGTGGAGGAGGTCGGTGACCAGCTGGTGAAAGTCCTGGAGGTCGCGAAGGTCCGCGGCGCCGAGAAGACCACCGGCAACATCATCACCTTCGACGTGGAGCCCGGGCTGGGCATGCGCATCGTCCCTATCTCCAAGGCGAAGGCCTGAGCCATGCCGCAGCGCCTGCCCTTCGAGGCGGACGAGAGCACCGAACACGAAGGCGGCGCCGCCGCGCAGTGCCCCATCCACAACATCCTGCCGCCGCCCCTGCGCGAGGCGGCCGACAAGGCTCCGCACCTGATGGCGTACTTGCACAAGGTACCGATCGCCGAGCTTGGCATGCCGGAGTTCTATCCGCGCATCACACGCAAGATGGGCGACCTGAAAGAGCCCAACCTCATCTATCAGGCGAACGAGCGGATCTTTGTGCATATCTTCCCCGACCAGGGCGACGCCCGGAACTACTACATCGCCCTCGAACCCACGAATGACCGCCTGGGCGACCTGCTCGAGCAGATCGAGTTTCGCCTCCTCGACTTCGTCGAGGTGCTTGCCGACGCCACGACCGCAGAGGAGAAGACCGAAGTGCTCCTCCGCGCCATCGAGGACAGCTGCGAGATCACCGGGGGCGGACTCGCCGTCCCGGCCACCCCCGCCGTGGCCGCTGCCGAGGCCGGCTTCCTGCGCCTGCCGTTCGGGGCGAAGACGGGGGCGGGCGGGGGCAAGCTGCGCATGACGGCAGAGGAGATGGATTCCCTCAAGTACATGGTCATCCGTGACAAGATCGGCATGGGCCCGTTAGAGCCGCTGATCAGCGACGAGTGGATCGAAGACATCAGCTGCAGTGGCGTCGGTCCGGTCTACATCGAACACAAAGTCTTCCGCGGCCTGAAGAGCAATATCAATTTCGACACCCACCAGGAGCTCGACGACTTCGTCCTGAAGCTGGCGGAGAAGATCAAGAAGCCAGTGACCTTCCGCAACCCCATCGTCGACGCCACGCTGCCGGACGGTTCGCGTATCAACATCGTCTACGGCGGCGACGTGTCCAAGAACGGCTCCAACTTCACCATCCGCAAGTTCATGGGGACGCCGTTGAGCATCATCGACATCTGCGAGTCCGGCGCGATGACGTACCAGATGGCGGGGTATATGTCCCTCATCGTGGAGGAGGGGATGAACTTCTTCGTCTCCGGGGAGACCGCGTCCGGGAAGACGACGCTGATGAACGCGCTGATGACGTTTATCGTGCCGTCCGCCAAGATCGTGAGCATCGAGGACACGCCGGAAGTGCAGGTCCCTCATCCTAACTGGACCCGCGAGGTGGTGCGCGGCGCCATGAGCGCCCAGGGCGGCAGCGTCGACATGTTCAGCCTGCTGAAGGCTGCCCTCCGCCAGCGCCCGAACGAGATCATCATCGGTGAGATCCGCGGCGAGGAGGGGAACATCGCCTTCCAGGCGATGATGACCGGCCACGCGGTCTGCGCGACGTTCCACGCCGCCTCGGTCGAGAAGCTGATCCAGCGCGTCACCGGTGCGCCCATCAACGTGCCGAAGACGTACGTCGAGAACCTCAACGTCGTCGTCATCTGCAGCGCCGTACGGCTACCGGACGGGCGGCCAGGGCGGCGCATCCTGAGCATCTCGGAGATCATCGGGTACGACCCGAGCAGCGGATCGTTCTCCTTCGTCGAGATCTTCCGCTGGAATCCGACGGAGGACATCTTCGAGTTCACGGGGTTCAACAACAGCTACCTGCTCGAGCAGCGCATCGCGCCCCAACGCGGCCTGCCGGACAAGCGTCGCCGCGAGATTTACAAGGAAGTCGACCGGCGAGGCGCACTGCTGCAAAAGCTTGCCGAGTCGGGGGTCACGAACTTCTACGAGCTGTTCAAGCTGCTCTCGAAGGCGTCCAGGCAAGGACTGTTCTAAGCTGCTGCGACGGTCGCTCTGGAGGCTGGAGGGGGAGCCCCGATCAGGCTCCAAGCTACAGGTAGGTGTCCGCCCCTAGGCGCCGTCCCGGATCGTGCCGACACTTCCTCCGATGGGACTGCTGAAGAAGGACGAAAAGCCTGCCGAGGCTGCGGCCACCCCCCTCGAAGCGGAGGCCCCGCCCGCGGACGAGCCGGGGGCACCCGGCGAAGCCGCCGTGGCGATCGACGCCGCCGCTGAGCCGGAGGCGCAGGCTGCACCGGACCCGCTCGCCGCGCCTGCCGCCCCGGCCCCGGACGCGCTCCTGGACATGTTCTCGTCTACCCAGCACGAGGCGGAAGACCGCTCGCTCATCATGGAGATGGCGGGGGATGTCACGATGGCCGAGCTGATCGACGAGCTGCAGACGGCGGCTGCCGCGCTGGGACTCGTCGCGCGCCGGGCACCGGCGTCAGCTGCAGAGGAGCTGGCCGCCTGAGCGAGGCGCGGCGAATCTTCCGCTAACCCGGCGCCGCTGCCATACTCCCCCCCGATGCCCCGGCGACCCCTGCCCGAACCCACACCCGAGACCCGCGAGTTCTGGGACGGCGCGAAGCGCGGTGAGCTGCGCATTCAGCGCTGCCGGTCGTGCGGGCGCGCCTACTTCTTCCCCCGGCCGTTTTGCCCCCACTGTTCCTCGAAGGACGTGGAGTGGTTCACGGCCAGCGGCCGGGGAACGCTGCACACGTACGTCATCAACCACCGGCCGGCCCACGGGTTCGACGATATTGCGCCGTACGTCATCGCCGTTGTCCAGCTCGAAGAGGGGCCGCGGATGATGACGAACATCGTCGGGGTCGACCCCACGCCGGAGGCGCTCCCGGTCGACCTCCCGGTGGAGGTCACGTGGGAGAGCGTCGGCGACGATATCGCCCTCCCGATGTTCCGTCCCGCGGGAGTTGCCCCGTGAGCCTGCGCATGAGCGCCGCGATCGCCGGGGCGTCCGAAACCGACGCAGTCGGCGTGCTGCCCGACCGCTCCGCTATCCAACTCCACGCCGAGGCAGCGCTGAACGCCCTCGCGGACGCCGGCATCTCAAAGGACGACGTCGACGGCGTGCTCTGTGCGGGGCAGTCGCCGGTGGCGGTCGCCGAGTATCTCGGGATTGTGCCGACGTATCTCGACGGGACGAGCGTCGGCGGCTGCTCTTACATGATCCACGTCCGTCACGCCGCCGCGGCGATCCAGGCGGGGCTGTGCCGGACGGCGCTGATCACGCACGGCGAGAGTGGCCGCTCGCGGGTGGGCATGGGGGGATGGGGCGGCTCGCGCCAGACGCTGATGGGGCAGTTCGAGGAGCCGTACGGCGTCGCCGGCCCGCCGACGCGCTTCACCATCCCGATCCTGCGGCACATGCACGAGTACGGCACGACGCACGCGCAGATGGCGTCCGTCGCCGTCGCCACGCGGCGGTGGGCGGAGCAGAATCCCCGGGCGATGATGCGCGACCCCATAACCGTCGCGGACGTGCTGAACTCGCGGATCATCGCCTATCCGGTGCACCTGCTCGAGTGCTGCCTGGTGACGGACGGCGGTGGCGCACTCGTCGTGGTGGCAGCGGACCGCGCGAAGGACTTCCCGAAGAAGCCGGTATACCTTGTCGGCGCGGGCGAGTCGTCGGAGCATTCGATGATCAGCCAGATGCACGACTTCACGGAGTCGCGCGCGTTTCGTGTGGCCGGCGAGCGGGCGTTTGCGGAGGCGAAGATCGACCGCAAGGACGTGGACCACGCGATGTTCTACGACGCGTTCGCGCACACGCCAATGTTCGCGCTGGAGGCGCTGGGGTTTGTGGGGAAGGGCGAGAGCGGGCCGTTCTTCGAGGAGATGCGGACGGCGCCGGGGGGCGAGTTCCCGCTGAACACGAACGGCGGCGGACTGAGCTACACGCACACGGGGATGTACGGCATGTTCGCGATCCAGGAGTCGGTGCGGCAGCTCCGGGGCGAGGCGGCGGCCCAGCTTCCGGACGTGCGCATCAGCATCGCGCACGGGGTCGGGGGGATGTTCTCCGCCGCCGGCACTCTCCTGCTCACGAACGACCCCTCGGCCTGATGGCATCGGGGCGGATCGTGCTCTCTAGCGCTTGCGGCGAGGTGTCGCGCGTGGTGGGGCTTTCTTCGCGGGCTGGCGGGCGGTGGACGGCAGAGTGGTAGCGGGGCGCTGGCGGAGGGCGCCCTGGCGGTAGGCGAGGAGCATCAGCTCGCGGTCGCTCCAGTTGACCTCGATGGGGACCATCATGTTCTGGAGGGCGGAGCAGGCGCTCTTGGTCATGGCGAGCGTGAGGGGGTCCATCGACAGGAGGCGGGCGGCGAGCTTGCGGGCCTCGGGGATCACCCGGGCGTCCGGGTAGACGTGGTTCACGAAGCCCCATTGGAGCGCCTGGTCGCTGGTGAAGCGATCGCAGGCCATGACCAGTTCCTTCGTGCGGGCGGGGCCCAGCTCGCGCATGAGGCGCGGCAGCGCCTGCCACGTCATCGGGAGGTCTAACTCGACCTCCGGGATGGAAAACCACGCCGACTCGGCGGCCAGGCGGATGTCCAGGCAGCTCAGGAAGACGACGGCGCCGCCGACGGCGAGGCCGTTGACGGCGCCGATGGTCACCTGCTCGAGGCGCTCCAGCATCTCGCTCGTCTTGCCGCCCAGGCTGGCGCGGGCACGGCGGTCGACGTCGTTGGCGGGCGGGGTGTCGCGGCGGTCGCCGAGCTGGGCGCCGGAGGAGAAGGCGCGGCCGGCGCCGGTGAGGATGACGACGCGGGTCTCGAAGTCGTCCTGGAGGCGGCGGCAGGCGTCCTGCAGGTCATCGTGGAGCTGGACGCTGAGGGCGTTGAGCTTCTTCGGGCGGTTGAGGGTGATGGTGATGAGGCCGGGCAGCTCGCGGTCGCGCTGGACCGTGATGGTCTTGTATCGAGGCATGTTGTGGCTCCCGTTTCGCGATCGCCGGACAGCGGGCACTATCGGGTGTGGGCGGGTTAGAGTCGAGGGAGTCAGCCGGTCACCTTGTCAACGGTTAGACGCCCACCCCAACATGCGGGCGTTAGGACGCGTTGGATCAGATCCTTCGCCTCGCTCAGGATGACAACGGAGAGGATGAGATGCCGGAGTTTGATGATGCTTGGTACGAGGAGTGGATCCGCCAGATGGTGGAGGGCGGCGGGAACGTTATCGCGGCTCTGGGACTGCGGCCGGTGGAAGCCAGCGCGGAGCGGGTGGTGATGGAGATGCCCATGGGCCCGAATGTGCGGCAGGGCACCGGCGTGTTCGCCGCGGGGCCCCTGATGCAGCTGGCGGACGTCGGCGCGACGATGATCATCCAGCGGGCGTCGGGGTCGACGCCGGAGAACCCGGCGCCATTCCCGCTGTCGGTGCAGATCAGCGTGAACCTGCTGCGGAACACCAACACCGGCAAGGCGATCTCGGAGTCGCGGATCGTCCATCGCGGCCGGACGCTGACCGTGGTAGAGTCGCGCGTCCACGACGAGGCCGGGCGGCTGCTGTGCATCGTGACGAGCACGCACGTTGCTCCGGGAACGGTGAATCCGGCGTGAGCAGCTTCGCGACGGTCAACTCCCGCACTGACAACTGACGGTAACTATCCCTTGACAGCACGTACAGATTCGGCTACTATGGACGCATGGAACGGTACACCATCCACAGCTTCAACCGCGACTTCCCGGACGAGGAAGCCTGCCTTGAGCACATCGTCCGGCTGGTCTACCCGGACGGGATCGAGTGCCGGAAGTGTCAGCAGGTGCGCCAGCACCACAAGCTGACCAACCGCAAGGCGCTGTCTTGCGACTACTGCGGCACGCATGTCTACCCGCTGGCCGGGACAATCTTCGAGAAGTCCACCACTCCGCTCAAGTCCTGGTTCTACGCGATGTTCCTGATCTCGTCTACCCGGTGTGGCATCAGCGCCAAGCAGCTAGAGCGTGAGCTAGGCGTCACGTACAAGACGGCATGGCGCATGTTCAACCAGATCAGAAAGCTGATGGGCGAAGAGCTGGAGAAGTTCAGCGGCGAGGTCGAGGTTGACGAGACGTACGTGGGCGGCAAGGCCAAGAACCGCCACCAACACAAGCAGAACCACCGGGGCCGCAGCCTCGGCGACAAGACGCCGGTTGTCGGTGTCGTGCAACGTGGCGGGAAGGTGGCCGCTTTAGTGACGAAGGATGCGAAGCGGCAGAGCGTCATGCCCATCATCGAGGAGCGCGTGCTCCCCCGGTCGCTCGTCTACACCGACGAGTACCAGAGCTACAACCTGCTCACGGCGAAGGGCTACGTGCACCGCCGCATCGCGCACTCCGAGAAGGTCTACGTTATGGGGAACATCCACACGAACACGATCGAGGGCTTCTGGTCGCTGCTCAAGCGGGGCATCGCCGGGGTGTATCATTCGGTGAGCGCGAAGCACCTACAGTCGTACGTCAATGAGTACGCCTTCCGGTACAACCACCGGGACGATGTTCAGGCGATGTATGCGACGGTCGGGAACCGCGTCAAGAAGGTAAGGCACGGCCGCTATGGGCAGTACGCGCCGATCGAGTAAGATGATCCGAGAGGCCTCGCGAGGCCTCAGCGCCTTAACAGGCGCAACGGGAGCGATAGATCAGCCCGTTGCATAGTCGTTACCTCCGGGGGCGGAGGTTGCCTGGTCTTGCCGGGTCCCATTCCAAGCCTGACCCATTCGGCCCTCCGCCCCCAATTTATGATTGTGTCAGCCCCCACGTTGCGGGACTGCTCCGAATCTGCTTGAACCGCTTCGCTTCCTTCTTGAGAGTCTTGTGAACGGTGTTATACGCCCACTTGCTATCCTTGATGGCCTTGACCTCCACCAGCAGCGAGGCAAGCTGTTTGGTGGTTAGGATGCCCCCAGACTCATGAAGCGCCAGCTCCACAGCTTGCGCAAGCGTCTTCCCCTTCACTTTCCGACTCAGCTTCGAACGCACGTCATCATTGAGTGTGACGAGAGGTTCGGCTTCCTCCGGACTCAGTTCTTTCCACACTTTCATGAATGACTCGTAGTCGTTGAGCTTCGCGCGGATTTCGTCGGCCCTCGCCTCCGCCAACTCCAATTGCTGCTTGAGGTCACCAACCTTCCGGTTGGCCTCTTGAATCGCCTTCGGTGTGTCTGCCATCTTTGCCTCCAGGGCTAACTCTACACCACGACTCAAGATCGGATCAACCACGTGGGGAGGACATTCGTTCCCTTTTTGCCATCGGCCCGTGGCGATGGACGCCGCACCCGTCCACTTTTGCCAACGCGCCTGTACGACGTGGGTTGGGTGTGGTAGGGTATGAAGCATGGGGCCATAGTTCAGCGGCAGAACAGGTGACTCTAAATCGCCGTGTCGAGGGTTCGAATCCCTCTGGCTCCACAAAGACAAGAAGCCCGGAGCAATCCGGGCCTCTTGTCTTTGTTCGGCCATGCGGCAGAACAGGTGACGCCTAAATGATAAGGGTTCCGATCATAATTATCAAGAGGGGCGTCCCTGCTCCTTCGTGGCGGCTTTCTTGATTAGCGCCGATAACTCGGCCCGCTTGAACTTGGGGTCTTGCTTCTCAGCCAGACCCTTGCTCCGTAATTTCCCCTCCGTGTAGGACGGGCGCGGGCGCTTGTTGCCAGCCTTGCGGTTCACGCTTACAGTTTAGCCCATGAATGCGCTAGTCGCTGGAATAGGCGTCCTGGCTGTCATTGCGGTCATCCTCGGGGCGGTTGCCTTGACGCGAGACGTATCAGTATCGACCGACCAATCGTCACATAACGATACCTCTCCGCCCCTACCCGTATCGTGCGAGTTTCTGTCGGGTCTGGCCGAGACAGCGGCGGCAAACTTCGATCGTGCTGGTGGAAGTAGCAGTGAAGCCATCGACTACTTAGGTCGATTGGTTCAGGCTGCTAAAGCAGCGTGTGAACCGTACGTGCGGTGAGGGTATAGTTACCCAACTGACGACTGATAACTGACAACTGATGACTGAGAAACGCACGATGACGGAGATCAAGTCGTTCGACCGGGTGGCGCACATTTACGACGATACGCGCGGGATGCCGCTCGAGGTGGAGTCGGCGATCGCGGATGCGATCGCG